>JAKSMV010000002.1 GCA_024400425.1 Bacteroidales bacterium | reverse complement strand
AGGCTTGAATATGAGGGGGCAAAAGTACAAAAAACTTGGCAATAACATCCAATTTTTTTTAAATAACTAAAAAATCAAAATCCATAAATATTGCGAAGCTGAACGCAGAGCCATGCGCGCATGAGCTATGCTGAGGCAATCTTCGATTTCGCAAAATTCGCAAAATTCGCGGTCGGAAAAACATCGTGGTTACAAATTGGATTACAATGTCCTTACTTGCCGGACGCAGATAAGATGAACCACTATGGGTCAAAAAGTATATAATTGCCATATAAAAACGCCAGGCAATGACTTGCCCGGCGTGTTTTTATGGTTCAAAGGTTTTTGTTCGTGAAAATCCTTATGGATTTGGCAATTGATTTTGCTGAGGAATGACAATGGCACAGATGAGGTAAGCCAACAGGCCGCTGCCACCTAACAAGGCAAACAGAATCCAAGCCACACGGATTACAGTCGAGTCAATGTCGAAATATTCACCGAGGCCACCACACACACCACAGAGTTTTTTGTCCATCATCGAACGATACAGTTTCTTGTTCATTTTCTTTCTTCTTTTAATTGGTTTGACGCTGCAAATATATATTGATTGCGCGACATGAGAATGGGTTGCAATGTTGCAACATCGGAAAAATGAGTAGCACCATAATAATAATCCGTCCAATTTCTCGTATGAAAAGCAAGAACCCTAAATACTTTGCACAATGGAAACAAAAAAATCAAACAGAGCCGACCTCGAAAAAAGGAGGTTGATGTTCACGCAAATCGGCCTGATCGTTAGCTTGGCCTTGGCGTGGATGGTATTCGAGACAAAAAGCTACGGAAAACAAGAAATCAGAACTTTCGACGGAACAACGGAAGCCATTCCAGATGATTTAGTTCCCGTCACTGTTCAGGAAAAGCCCCAACCCATTGAAAAGCCTAAGGTGGTCAACATGATTACCATAGTGGATAACAATGAGGAAATCGAGAGTGAGATTGACATTGACGTCAACGTCGAGGAAGACGAGCCTATCGAGCCAACTGTCCCAATTGACATTATCGAAGAGGAAATCGTCGAGGAAGTGCCTTTCATCATCGTCGAAAACATGCCGACGTTCCCCGGCGGCGAAAAGAAAATGCTGGAATATGTGGCCAAAAACGTCAAGTATCCACAGTTGGCTAAAGAGGTGGGCACACAAGGGCGCGTGTTCGTCTCCTTCGTCGTCGAGAAGGATGGCTCCATCACCAATGTTACGATACTTCGCGGCATCGGAAGCGGCTGCGACGAAGAAGCCATCCGTGTCGTGAAATCGATGCCGAAATGGAATCCCGGACTGCAATGCGGACGAGCCGTAAGGGTGTCATGCAACCTACCAATTAACTTCAAACTACAATAAACATTATTCATTCACAAGGGCGACTATTAGGGTGTCGCCCTTATTTTTTTTGTCTTGTTGAAAATTTTTTCTTAAAAACTCTTGCTATTCTCGTAGGTTTCATAACTTTGCGTCTCTTTTTACGACTTAAAATCTTTCTTAGTTTATGTACAAAATCGAAAAACACCCTATCTTGGACATCCCGCAAGAAGACCTTGTGGAGTTCCAATACGAAGGACAGACCGTGCATGGTCAGCGTGGCAAGACCATTGCCGCCGCCCTTCATCAAGCTGGTTTCCCTGTTCACAGCCATAGCCTCGACGGTCGCAACCGCAGCCTCGAATGTGGCATCGGCAAGTGCGGCGCGTGCGAAATGCTCGTCGATGGCAAAATCCGCCGTATCTGCATCACTCCTGTCGATGGCGTGAAGGAAGTCCGCGAAATCCACAAAGACCATCAACCCGATGTGGAAGCCAATCCACAAAAGGAAGTGAAGATATACAAGACCACCGTGGCCATTATCGGTGCTGGGCCTGCTGGTTTGGCTTGCCGCGAGAAGCTCATCGAACTCGGCATCCCAAACATGGTCATCGACAACAATGCCACCATCGGCGGCCAGTTCAACATGCAGACCCACCAGTTCTTCTTCTTTGAGAAGGAAAAGAAATTCGGTGGAATGCGTGGTTTCGATATTGCCAAGACTTTGGCCGGCGACAACCGCGAA
The DNA here is from genome assembly GCA_024400425.1 of Bacteroidales bacterium. Taxonomy (GTDB): domain Bacteria; phylum Bacteroidota; class Bacteroidia; order Bacteroidales; family F082; genus Limimorpha. Next base: position 207,843 of record JAKSMV010000002.1, on the reverse strand, counting down.
GGCATCTTGCTCAACAACACCGTGTGGGATTTGCTTGAAGGCAAACGCATCGCATTGAAGAACGTCAAGACACAAGAAATCAGCTATGTAGATGCCGAACACCTCGTTGTAGCAACGGGTGCCGTGCCTTTCATGCCGACCTTCGAAAATGATGACGTTCCTGGCGTCTATACCGCTGCCGTGTTCCAAAAGATGATGAACCAAGAGCACACCTTATTAGGTAAGAAAGTCCTCACCGTAGGAGCTGGCAACATCGGCTACCTCACCTCCTACCAAGGCATGCAAGCTGGCGCTACCATCAAAGCCATCATCGAAGGCATGGACCACGAAGGCGGCTTCCCTGTGCAAGCCAACCGCGTGCGCCGTTTGGGCATCCCGATTATGACTTCTCATGTTTTGCTGAAAGCCATTCCTAACGACGACTATACTGGAATCAAAGGTGCTGTCATTGCCGAATGCCAGAACTTCAAGCCCGTTCCTGGCACCGAGAAAGTCATCGACGACATCGACATCATCAATATATGCACTGGCTTGATTCCTGACAATCAACTGCTTGAAAAAGGAAAACAAGTGTTCGGCCTCAATACCTACGGCTGCGGCGATGCCATCCGCATCGGCGAAGGCACTAGCGCTGTGCTCCGTGGTAAGCAAGCCGCTTTCGATGTGGCACAAAACCTCGGTGTGCGTTTCAACTACGATGAATATCTCGAGATTTCGAGACAATATATCGACTCACAACAGCGTCCGGTGCGCATCCTCGAAAAGCCGAATTTGCCCGACCACGACCGCATGTTTGCCAAGCCTTTCGTGCAACTCGACTGTCTCTACGGTTTCGCTTGCAACCCATGCTCATTCAGCTGCCCGCAAGGTGCTATCACCAAGGCCAGCACTAACGTCACGCCATGCGTCGATTACACCAAGTGCATCGGCTGCATGCAGTGCGTCAACCACTGCCCTGGTTTGGCCATCTTCGGCTACGACCTCAACAAAAACGTCCTCTTCCTGCCTGTCGAATACGAAGTTGAAGAAGGAAAAGAAGTGTTCCTCATCGACAACAACGGCAAGAAAGTTGGCGAGGGCGTGATTGAAAAGGTGATGAAGAAAGACAACAAGACCAACGTCGTCCGCGTGAAGGCTACCACCATCAGCGGCGAAGAATTGGTTGCTGCCCGCGGCTTCATCCTCAAGGAAAGATACCCGAAACCATTGGAATTCAAGCCGGTTCACGATGTGGAAAGCGAAACTTACGTCTGCCACTGCGAAGACATCGATTTGAAGACCATCCTTGATGTCATTGGCGACCGCAAATACATTTCCGTTGACGAACTGAAACACATCACCCGTATGGGTATGGGTCCTTGCCGTGGCAAGCGCTGCGTGCCGAGAGCCAAGCAGATTTTGCGTTCGTATGGCATCGAAGTCATCGGCGATTCGTCACCGCGTGCTCCTTTGGCAAGTCAGGTGAATTTGGGCGATGTCTATAATCCGAATGCCAAGGAAGTCTATGTTTTCCCGACCAACAACGATGTCAAGAAGGAAACGGTCGAAGTGCTGATTGCCGGTGGCGGTATTGCCGGTAGCGCTGCCTTCCGTTATTTCGCCGAGGCAGGCAAGAAACCTGTTTTGGTCAACTACGACAGAGGTTCGTCATGGCGTTGCATCGGCGGTGGCCGTCCTGCTTTCTCCAATCCTGACATTTCCGATATTGCCAACCATAACCTTGAGATATTCAAGGAAATACAGGCCGTTCACAACATCAACTTCAAGATGACGCGCTATGTAAACCTCGTTCACGACGATGCAACCTACAAGGCTTTGGATGCTTCACGCGCCTGGAGCGATGCCTACATGATTGACAAGAAGGATTTCCGCAACGAGATTTCGCCATTGTGGAACATGGATAGCAATGTCTATTCGCACGCCTTGATTTCGAACGACTGCTGGCAGGCAACGCCAGGCCGCACCATCGATTTCATCCGTGGCATCGCCGTTCAGAATGGTGGCCGCCTGATGGAAGACTGCGAACTGCTTTCGGTGAGCAAGCAAGGCGGCAAATATTACGCTTTGGTCCGCACCCACGACAAGCAGTACATCGAATTCTGCTGCGACCATTTCGTCAATGCAATGGGCTGGGGTGCTGAAAAGTTCACCGATATGTTAGGCATTGATACGCAGATGTATCCTGTCAAGCACCAGGCTTTCATCACACGCCGTTTGCCGAATATGGGCGTCAAGGGCGATTCGTTGGATATGATTATCGACCGCCGTCACTACAAAGGCTTCTCAGCCGTCTATGGACAGCAGTTCCTGCACACCGGACAAATCATCGGTTGCGCTTCACCTGACTGCGATGCTTTCGAGGCACGTCAGAACCTGAAGTACAACAGCAAGGAATTCCTGCAGGTGGTGAGCGAAGTCTTCGCCGACTGGATTCCAAACCTCGCATCCGTTGGCTTCCACGCCGTTTGGTCGGGCTACTACATGGAGCCTCGCTACATCGTCGATCCGGAAGTCGGTATGCTGACAGGCTTGCGTGGCCACGGCTTCATGCTCGGTCAGTATCTTGCCAAGATTTATGTAGATAAATACCTTGGCAAGCCTGTTCCAGGCTACATGAAGGACCTTGCTTTGAGCGGCAAAGGCTTGAGCGAGAACGCTTTCAAATAAGAATTGCTGATTTGCATAAACGAATGAAGCCCGGGATTTTTCTCGGGCTTCGTTTTATTTATAGTTTTGACACTCTGAATATTACCATCAATCTATTTCATCATCTTTTTTACGTCACGCAAATCGCATGATGTTTTTTACATGATATTATATAAAGACACAAAAAAACCCGAGAGAAATCTCACGGGCTTTCTTACAGTTGTTCTGAATTTGCTCTTTATTCTTCTGCTTGTGGCTCAGCTTGTGCTTCAGCTGGCATTTCTGCAGCAGGCATTTCCATTGCTGGAGCTGAAGGCATGGCGTTTTCGATTTGCTCACGCATCTCTGAATCATAACCATCGCTGGTCTTGACATTCTTAGGGATGGTGATGCTCGAAATCAAGCAAAGAACCACCAACACAGCTGCCATTGTCCATGTTGCCTTTTCAAGGAAATCGGTCGTTTGACGAACACCCATAACTTGGTTGGCACCACCGAAGTTGGAAACCAGACCACCGCCTTTTGAGTTCTGAACCAGAACGATCAATCCTAACAACACGCTGACAACCAGGATTAAAATCACTACTAATGTGTACATAACTAATTATTTAATGTTTGACTTTTTATGCGTTCAATTTGGGCTGCAAAACTACTACTTTTTTCTGGATATTTCAAGATTAATTTTTCATATATTGAAATTGCCTTCTCTGAATAGCCTTGTTTCTCATAAATCTTGGCCAATGTTTCGCTCACGATGTTCTCTTGGTCGATGATGCTATTTTGCGCTACCGAGATAGGATTAAAGAACTCAGCCTTGGGTCGAGAGATACTCGGATTTTCGGCTATAAACTTATCAATGAGTTCCTTACGCGAGAGTTTCTTAGGCTGACCTTCATTATTTTCCTTGCGCTGCTTCTCTTCTTCAATCTCTTTCAGGCGATTGGCGATGATGGTTTTCAGCTCGTCAAGCGACTTGCGTTTTTCTTCCAGCAAAGCCATCTCGGCCGAAAGTTCTTCGTGGCTGCCGCTGAGGTCGATTTCAGGAATGATGAATACCTTTTCGTGTATGATAGCACCATCGTTGGCCTCTTCCGCCACGTCGATGACTTCTGCAGAAGTAAAAAACTCATCTTTTGGCCTGAACTCATCTGGCAATTGCGGTTCTCTTTGGTTATTTTCGATTCGGCGCTTAGCAATGAGAGAAAACAGCCTCAGCTTGTCGCGGTTCGGCATAATGCTTGCCGCCAAGCGTAGTTGCTGCTCGTATCCAGGATGGTTTTCGTTCTGATAGGCAATGGCCAACAAGGCCTGACCGATGGCAAAATAAGGATACCTTTCCGTCAAAGCCCTCACCTCTTCGACAGCAGCACCCTTCAATGTCTCCGGTTGATTGATATATCCTATTAATGTACTCGTTTCCAATGTGTTATATATTGTTCAAAATTGCTTAATTGTCCTTAATGGTTATCAGTTTTCAGTTTTCGTTTTTTTTCAGAAGTTCAGAATTATTCTAAAAGTCTAATTGTCAAATCGTCTAAATGTCTAATTGTCAAATTGTCCCAAAGTCTAATTGTCCCCAAGTCCCCATCACCAATTCACCAATGCCTTATTGAAAATATCCTCAACAAGTGCCTCGATGATGGTTGCCGAAAGGCTTTCCTGCACAGCATTCAAATCCTGGTCGCTAGGGTAATCCTCATATCTTGAAAATGTGCTTTCAAAGTCCTTTGTATCGTCGATACGATTCGAAAACCTGACTTTCACGGTAATCGTAAGTCGGTTCAAGGCAGCTGTTTGTCCCGCCGTGATGGCGATTGGCGTAGTCTGATAGTTTGTGATTTCGCCTTCAAAAGCGAGGTCGCCGCCTTCTTCAACCATATCGAGCGGGGTCTGGTTCATCATCGCATCGCGCAACGCCGTCGTGAATTCATTGCTCAATGTCGGGTTGACAAGCTGTGCGTGATTGGGAAAATACTGCACAGAGATGGTCTTCGCCTCAGCAGGAATGGAAGCCCCCGAAAAGGAATAAATGCCGCAACCTTGACAGACGAAAGCCAAGACGATGCAAACCGTTGCTATGAGACTCGATGATTTCATTGTTTCAGTTTTCTTGTATTTCAATTCTAAATTAATTTCGTTGTATCTTCGATTTCTTAATTCATTCACACCGCCCCTTCGACTTGCTTCGGCTCCGCTCAGCAGCCACCGCTCAGGGAGCTAATTCACTCATCACCAATAACCATTCACCTTCCCCCTTTCACCAAATACCAATCCACCCATGAGTCCATCTGACTGGCAGAATTGGGTCGCAAAACAATTTTTCGTTCATTATCAAGCAAATAGAATGTCGGCGTAGCAAAAACATGATATTTTTCTACTATCGGGCTGTCCCATTTCCGAAAATCGCAAAGGCTGATGAAAGGGAAAATCTCCGTGAAATTCCTGAACGCGGTTTCATCTTCGTCGAGCGAAACGAAAACGACTTCAACGCCTTGCGATTTCCATTTTCCGTAGAGATTGGTCACCTGCAACAATTCCTGAGGGCATTGCGGGCACCAGCTGGCACCAAAAACCAAAAGGACATATTGACTTGAGATTTCGGAAAGTTTCTTCGGAGCTTTCGCATAACCTGGAGCCACCACCTCCGACTTGAAACTGAAATCAGGAGCCACGTTGCCTACCTTCATGGCACGATAGCTTTCCAACTGCGCGGCAAAGTCGTTGTTGAGCGTACAACCTTGCTCGTTCAGCAGTTTCAAGGCCAAATATTCCGATGCGCCAAAAAGGCTTCGCTTTTCCAGGAACTTGAACAAATACTCGCTGACTGCATTCAGTTTTGCCTCGTCTTTCATCAAATTGTCCACCATGCAGTCGATGGAAATGTTCATTTCTTCATACACCGAACTCAAAGCCTGACCGCTGTTTTCGATGAGCCAGAAATGATTTTCGACGAGCGATTTCAGCAAACCACTCTTTTGCAGACGGTTGTCGCAATAATCAATATTTCGCAAGGCCGTCAAGATTTCAGGAATCTCATCGGTTCGGTATTGCGCAATGGCGGGAACCGAGCTGACCAACTTTCGCATGGGCAAATACCAACCAATGTAATCGTCGGTAGTGGTATTGAGGATCAAGAATTTCTCTTCTTCTCCCTTTATTTCCGCTTGCGACCAAATAATGGCTTGCTTTGTGTCCTTACACTTTGCAAAAATGGCATTCTCCTCATAGAGTTGTTCCAGAAAGCTCCATGCATTCAGGGCTTCTTCACGAACTGGATGTTCGGTGGCATACTGCGCAAAAACCTGATTTTGTCGGCCGTTGACGATTTCGACATTTTCCGTATCAGCAAAGTTTTTGCCTTTCAACTGCAAGTTTTCATTTTCGGCCAAGACGACTAAAAACGATTGGTTGTTTTCTGATGCAAGCATTGCCATACCACAATCTTTTTCGCCGAACGAAAGGCTGAAAGTGCCTTCGGCATTAGCGGTCGTGCTATTAATAATATATGTGTCGAAACCGGAAAAACCGACAAGACTGATTTCCTGACCGGCATAATCCGAAAACACGCCCGTGACGGTGTTTTGTGCAAACATCGTCGCCGTGATGAACACGATTATATTGATGAGCAATGCTTTTTTCAAGTGAGTTTCTTTTTATTTATCAAGAATTAGAGAATTAGAGAAACGGACAATGTGTTACTGAAATTCTGTGCGCAAGCGCACTCTCGAATTTGAGGGGCAAAGCCTTGTGATATCTCGATTCTCTTTTTCCTGCACGAAGTGCCAACTTCAAGTAGGACGGAAGAAAAACAATCTCTAATTGACTACGTCGAATCTTCGATTTCTCAAATTCTTGACAAGAAAAACATTATGATCTTAATCTTTAATGCAGCGAACAGAATAACCGTAAGCGCGATATGGTGAATAGAATTCAGCGTGAGCGGCATCGAAATTCAGGCGCGAAGCCTTGGTGCCGTCGACGGTGCTGGTCCAATAGAAACCATTGCTGCCAGGAAGGACGAAAGCGCCATTGTTAGCCTCGGAATAGTGGCGGCCACCAGCGCAAGGCAGCTTGAGGACTGACTCGAAAGCGCCATTCAAATCCATGCTGCTCCAAGTGTTGCGTTCAGCGGTCCATTCGGCCTCGGTAGGGACACGGAAACCTTCTGGGCACGGATTGTTGATGCCGTTGACGCCTTGCCAAAGGTTGTCGTTCTGTGTGCTACGCCAATCGTGAGGACTGTAAGTCGTCAAAATGAAATTGCCGTGGCCTGGGTTGTCGCCGTCGCTCAAAGTGGTGGTGCAGAACGAACTTCTCTCCTGGTGGCCATCATTGCCGCGGCCCCATTGATACAAGTAGCCGTACGAATTCAAATCATCAATGCTGGTTGCCACTTGCGAAGCGCCAAGGTTGCGGTCCATCCATTCGGCACCTGTGATTGGATTGATGACTGTGGTAACTTCACCCGAGCCACCGACCCATGTAGGAACGCCGTTAACTATTGTCAAGGTTGCGCCTTCGTCGCCAGCAGGAACGACGACCCATTGAGAACCATTCCAATACTGCATGTCGCCTGAATGATTACCAGCAGGGACGTTGCCAGCATACAAGGCGTAAGGAACGCTCATCAACTGGGTAGTACCTGAAATCGTGTAATTATTATAAGGTGCTTCAATAGCGGTCTCCGTCTTTACGAAATAAGGGCCGTTAGCCCAATTGATGGCTGCAAAGTTGCCCGAAACGACCGTACCAGCGCCAATCTCGATGCTTGCCAAACCATTTGCGTTGGTAGTTGGAGTTTGCGTCTCGACATAGACAGCCGAACCGCTTGCCGAACCTTGCAGAATGCTGATTTGCATTCCAATTTGCGAACTCACGACCAATTCATTGGCGCTGTTGCGGACAACGGCCTGATAGCTCATTTTCTGAGGTGCTTGGGCAAAAACCTGCATTGCCACCAATGCAATTGCCAAAACTGATAGTATTCTTTTCATGTTGATTTCTCCTTATTTTTTAATGATTTTAAATGATTTTACTGTTTCGTTTCCTTGGTTGACTTTCACGAAATAAGTGGCCGGAACCAAATCTTGCATATCAATACTCGTCTGATTTGCAACGACTTTTCCTGATTTCAGAAGTCTTCCGCTCATGTCGAACAATTGGTATGACAAATCGGAAATTTCGTCCGATGTTGTCAAGCAGAGATAATCCGTTGAAGGATTGGGATAGACCGACAAGCTGATGTTTTCGGCTTGTTCAGCGACCGACAGCACCGAGATTTCGTAAGGCTGTTGCACGCCTTCCGTCACGGAGCCATTGGGTCCTACATTGGCACTGAAAGCCATTGGGACGACGGAAAAACTCACCGAGCCGCCATCGCCCATGGCATTGCCACCTGCAGCATTCACGCTGACTTGAGCCTGCAATCCGAACGACACAAGCAACAATGTCAGCAAAACGCTAATTTTCAAATGTTTGTATAGCATTTGACCTCCTTTTTTATTGTTATGATTCTAATTGATATTCCTTAATCTTTCTATAAAGTGTCCTCTCGCTGATGCCTAATTCCTTGGCGGCTTCCTTGCGGTGACCCTTATATTTATCCAATGCCTTGATTATCATCTCTTTTTCGATTTGCATCAAGGAGAGACTCTCGGTTTTAGGCATGGCATTTTCCTCATTGGAAAGGATTTCCATGCACCCTTGTTCAATATCTTCCGGCTCGTCCTCGCTGACGCGCGACACGACAGTATCACCAACAAGCGCCACCGTCGAAGCTACAGTATAATTCTGCTCCGGCTGCTGCCCATTCATCAGATGGTTGACCGTGTTACGCAATTCGGCGATGTCTTTCTTCATGTCGAAAAGCACACGATAAAGGATGTCGCGTTCCGACAAGCCTTCCGTCGATTCGTCTCTCGGGAGCAGGACCAAAGAAGTTGAAATTCTGTTGGGCAAATATTTTTCCAAGACTTCAGCCGTAATGACACGCTCCTTCTCGATGATGGAAATCTGGTCGGTGATGTTTTTCAGCTGACGGATATTGCCGTCCCAACGATAGGATTCCAATAACTTTTCCGCCTCGGGTGTCAACGATATGGCAGTGCTATGACTTTTTTCGGCAAAATCAGTAGCAAACTTCCGGAACAACAAGTAAATGTCACCTTGGCGCTCGCGCAACGCTGGAATATGAATCGGGATGGTGTTCAGGCGGTAGTACAAATCCTCGCGGAACTTTCCCTTTTCGATGGCCTCTGGCAGGTTGACATTGGTGGCTGCAACCACACGGACATCGGTTTTCATCACTTTCGAGCCACCCACCCTGATGTACTCGCCGTTTTCGAGAACGCGAAGCAGACGCGCCTGAGTGGGAAGCGGCAGTTCACCGACTTCATCTAAAAACAAGGTGCCCTTGTCGGCAATTTCGAAGTAGCCTTTGCGGTCGGCAACGGCACCGGTGAAGGAACCTTTTTCGTGACCGAAAAGTTCCGAATCGATAGTGCCCTCCGGAATAGCGCCGCAGTTGATGGCAAAATATTGTCCATGCTTGCGGGCGCTGTTCTGGTGAATGATTTTCGGAATTACATCCTTGCCCGTTCCGCTCTCGCCCGTAATAAGCACGGTGAGGTCGGTCATGGCAACCTGCGTGGCAATCTCAATGGCGTGATTCAGTTGCGGATCGTTGCCAATGATGCCGAAGTTTCTTTTAATCGATTGTACGTCCATATCAGTTTTTGGTTGTTGGTTCTTATCTTAAAACTGCATTCAATTGTTGTTCAAGTGCGCCTTGAATCTTGCTCATGGTCTTTTCAATCACCTTGTCGGTCAAAGTGGTGGTGGTTGACATCAAGACAAAACTCATGGCATATTGTTTCTTGCCTTCCGGAATCTTTTCGCCTTCATAGACATCGAAGAGGCTCATCGACTGCAGTATCTTGTTTTCTGCCTTCATGGCGACTTTCTTCACTTCGTCGAAATTGACATTCTTGTCGAAAATCATGGCGAGGTCGCGGCGGACTGATGGGAATTTTGGCAGTGCGACAAACTGAATTTCAGCGGCCTTAGCAATGCTTTGCAACATCATCGTCCAGTTGAAGGTGGCATAGAAAACATCTTTCTTCACATCGAATTGTTTCAAGGTCTTCTTGCTGAGTTTACCGAAAGTCACAATTTCCTGACCGTCAATCATGTAAACGGTTGAATAATCGAAATGAGGCAACGTGCCTTCCTTAGCCTCGATGGCGTTGAGGTCGAATTTCATGTGCTGGAGAACGCTCATCACATATTGTTTCAAATCGAAGAAATCGACGGCCTTGGCCTGATTGCTCCACAGTTCCTCCTGCTTGTTACCCGTGAGGAAAAGGTCGAGGCAATAATGCTCGCTGTAAGGTGTGAGCGTGTGCTGCATATCCTGAACAGCCTTTGAATCAAAGAAATAGACATTACCGAACTCGAAGAATTTCATATCGTTCATCTTGCGGTTCTGATTGAAGGCGATGGATTCGAGGCCGCCCCACATCAGGGTTTGGCGCAACACGTTGAGGTCGCTGCTCAACGGGTTCAGAATCTTCACGTTCTTGTCTTCGTCGAAAGCTTCGAAAGCGGTGCTGTAAGCGGCTTTGGTCAGCGAGTTGTTCATGATTTCGTAGAAGCCGTTGGCCACCAGCATGTCTGAAATCTTCTGCTGCAACTTGTTGGCATCAGGCTTGTTGGTGCGGCTGATGGAGGCATTGATGCGGGTCGGAATGGCGATGTTGTCGTAACCGTAGATACGCAGGATTTCCTCGACTACATCGGCGGGGCGGGTCACATCGACCTTGCAGGTAGGAACATTGATGACAACGTGCTCATCATTTTGCTCAACAACCTCACATTCAAGGCTCTTCAAGATGTTGACGGCTTGCGTCTTGTCGATTTCCTGACCGGCAACCTTGTTCAGATAAGCGAATTTCAAATCGACTTGTGCAGGCTTGAAATCACCGTTTTTCACATCCTTGATTTCGGATGAAATGGTTCCGCCAGCCAATTCCTTAATCAGCATGGCAGCGCGTTTCAGGGCGAAAATGGTGATGTTCGGGTCGGCGCCGCGTTCATAACGGAAGGATGCATCGGTCTGAAGTCCATGATATTTAGCCGTTTTACGGATGGATGTCGGGTTGAAGTAAGCGCTTTCCAAGAAGACATTGGTGGTCTCCATCGTGACGCCTGATTTTTCGCCGCCGAACACACCAGCGATGCACATCGGTTCCTCGGCATTGCAAATCATCAGGTTCGTATCGGTGAGTTTGCGTTCCACGCCGTCCAAAGTGACGAAAGGCGTGTCTTTCGGCATACATTTCACCACGATTTTCTTGCCAGCGACTTTGTCGGCATCGAAAGCGTGCATTGGCTGTCCGACTTCCATCAAAACGTAGTTGGTGATATCGACAATGTTGTTGATGCTGCGGATGCCAACGGCAGCGAGGCGGTTTTTCAGCCAAGCCGGCGATTCGGCAACCTTCACGCCGCTGATGGTCAGGCCTGAATAACGCGGGCAAGCAGCCGTGTTTTCAACCTCGACTTCGATATTGTTATTGTTGTTTTCAACCTTGAAATCATCGACTGAAGGGATGACAAGGTGATATTGCGTAGTCTTTTCGCGTTGGTTGAGGGCAGCCACGAGGTCGCGGGCCGAACCAATGTGTGAGGTGGCATCGGAACGGTTGGCGGTGAGGCCAATCTCGATGGTATAATCCTGTTCGACAGGGAAATAGAAAGCGGCTGGCTTGCCAACTTCGTAATCGTCGGGCAGCACCATGATGCCATCGTGCGAGCTGCCAAGCTGCAGTTCGTCTTCGGCGCAAATCATGCCTTCGGAGACTTCGCCACGGATTTTGCCTTTCTTGATGACAAAGCTCTCGTCGCCTTTCCAAAGTTCGCAGCCGATGGTTGCCACTAAAACTTTCTGTCCGGCAGCCACGTTAGGCGCACCGCAAACGATGTGCAGCGGTTCGTCGCCACCGCAATCTACCGTGGTGATGTGCAAATGGTCGGAATTGGGATGCTCAACGCAAGTGAGCACCTTGCCCACCACGACGCCTTTCAGCGAACCCTTGACGGATTCGAACGGGGTGAGGTCTTCAACTTCCAAGCCTGTTGATGTCAGCACTTCGCTGACCTTTTCTGCCGAATATTCGCAATTGATGTACTGTTTCAGCCAGTTATAAGAAATTTTCATTGTATGATTGTGTTTTAATTTATTTCGTTTACAAAATGGCAAAAATACGAAATTCTGCCAAAATGTCACGAAAATATTTTTTGTTCAGAAAAATTCATTGAAATCGGGATAATTGCATTGGCCAAGTGCCTCGATGAAACCCATCGGTTGCTTGAAAAATTGAGCGGCTATGCCAGCACAATCATTCCTTCACGAATTTTCCACTCACAATCTCATTTTCAGCGTTATAGATTCGATAGGTATAAATGCCAGACGGCAAAGATGACACACCCAAAGTGAGCACATTGCCCTCGCCGCGGATGATGCGGCTCATGACCGTGCGCCCCATGGCATCGCTGATGCTGATGCGATGTTCCTTGCCAGCAGGAAGTTCCGAAATATCGAAATGGATTTCATCGTTTGCCGGATTGGGGAAAGCTGAGACATTAATTGCTTCTTTCGGCACATCCTTTACAGAACACGGTATTGGGTTGAAGTCTTCGCGCGAAAACTTGAGGATTTTAAGGTGTGAGTGACCTGGTTGAGAAATGAAAACTATGCATCCTCCGTCTTCTTGATGGAAAATCATATAAGGATGATAATCATAATACTCGCCATCGAGGAGGAGGCATGAAAGCACTTCCATATCCCTATTAAACAAACATATTCCTGTTTGGACTTCGCCACCTAAATAACGATATGACAGATATATTCCATAAATGGTACTGTCGTTTGAGTAGGCCATACCTAAACCTGGCGCATTATAAGTTTGTTCTGTAGTATCTTGCCTATGGCACACGATTTCAAAACGAGAGGAAGTGGCATCAACATTCAATTGAGCAATAGCCAAATGTATTTGGCCAACGTTATCTTGCGACCCCCTTCTTTCCGTCCAAGCTAACAATTCTTCATCGGAAAGCCATAAGTCAGAAGAAGTTTCGTTATCATACATTATGTCAAAATTGTCTTCGTAGCGTCCGGCACTCACATAATTGAAGTCGTGGTCGTAAACAAAGATTCCCAAACCTCCTGCTCTCCAATTGCAAAGTATGGCAAGATTGCCGTTGCTCGGATGACACTTTAATTGCCTAGTTTGATATGAACCAAAATATCGTTCTGGTCCTGTTGTGGTGGTGACCCAGCGGTAATCCAATAGCTCGCCATTCTGATTGAATCTGAAGAAGCACGGACGGTATTCTGTTTTTGATGGACTGTAGCAATCGCCAAGCATGACAATGGTGCCGTCACTGTCCTTTTCTGCAGTAACGCTATTGATTTTGTTGAAAAACGGATTCAAGTCGAAACGATTTGCTGCAATGAGGTTCATTTCCGAGTCGAAAAGTGCTGTTAGGAAAGCGTCGTAAAGCAGGTTGACCGTATCACAAGTTAGACCAGCCGCAAAGAAATTGCCATCGTCAAGCGGCACCATGTCATAAAACATTCCAGGATAAAGATCCCAATAGCAATGTTGTGAATAAGTTCCGTCTTCCGAAACCTGAAACACAAAAGGGGCACAACAATAACGATTACTCTGATATTCATCTAATTGCCAACCATAAGAGACCATATTTCCATTGGGTGCAATTAATCCACTTACAACATTCAGACTACCCATATAATCAAACTCCCATTGCTGGGCAAAAAGAGAGAAACTTCCAAAAAGTAATAATGCAATTGCAACAAATCGTTTCATGGCTCAGATGTTTTTAATTTGGGGCAAATATAGTGAATTTTGGAAAAAGCAAGAATTTAGGCGGAGTTTTTTGCCGATTTAAAGTTGCAGAGAAAGAATCGGAAGAAGGATTTCAACAAAACTTTCGTTTCAGAACCATGTTTTGATGTAGGTACGGAAATAATGACTATATTTGCGCCCAAATACATTAATGAAGATGACTGACACTGAAACAACACTTTTTGAATCAAATTCGGCTGGATTCACCGAGATAAAGCCCTATTACGCCTCGCAACACGGATGCAGCCGCCTATTCACTGCCAATTACAACGGCAAAAAGGTGATACTGAAGACCTTAAAGGAAGAATACGCCAACGACAAGGATTGCCAGGAAGCCCTCCAAAACGAATATGACGTCACCAGCGTGCTCGACAACAAATACATCCGCAAAGCCATCGACTTCGTAACCATTGGAGGTCTCGGGAAATGCCTCGTGCTCGAATACATCGAAGGCAAGAGCCTGCTTGAGCACGTCAGAGTGGGCACGCTTTCCACCAAACAGGTGAAAAACGTCATCGTGGAGGTCTGCGACGCACTTTATTACATGCACCGCAACCGCATCGTGCACTGCAACCTGAAACCCGAGAACATCCTTGTGACCGCCAACGACTGCCGCGCCAAAATCATCGACATCGGCGTCCCGACAACCGAACCCAAAGCCGACCGCGAGCTGCTCATCAAGGAGATGGAATATGTGGCTCCCGAAATCATCAAAGGCGAAGAATACGACGCCCGCGCCGACATCTTCTCTATCGGCAAGATCATGGAGTTCATCAATGAACGCAACATCTCAGCACAATTCAACAACATCGCCACACACTGCACCCAATTCTCGCGGGAGCAGCGTTTCGACAACATCTCGGAAGTGAAGTCGGCCATCACCAAAGGGCATTCCATCGTCACCCTTATCATTGCTGCCGCAATCATCGCTATTGCCTTGGTGTTCGTCTTGGTGTTCGTACCAAAGATTAAGGCCAACATGGAAAAGGAAAAAGCCGAACGCATTGCCGTCGATTTCAGCCATGCCATCGAGAACATGCAAGCCGAATCGGATGGTCTCTGCGCCAAATACAAGCTCACTTCGATTGACCAGCCCATCAGCCCCAACTGGAGCGAAGACAGCCTGCGACTTGCCAACGACCTGCAGTCGTTCTATGTCATGGACGACTACCGCGCACGTGTGCTCGATGCCCTTGAGACGCAACGCAACACCATCGCACAAAGCCGCCAGCACGACTTCGATGCCTTGCTGCTCGAATCGTTCAAGACCGCTGACGACAGCATCGCCGTCAGCCTGCGCGAAGCCCTGACAGAACCCACCGACTCGGCACTTTTCATTGAAGCCGGAAAATGGTTCGAACAACGTAATAATTGAATTGGATTTCAGTTATCCCCTAAATCAAACAAAACATCAAAGTGAGGAAAACACCCTACATAATAACCTTGAGCTGTGTGCTTGGCCTGCTGCTGCTTGGCAGCTGCTCGACCAAGAAGAACACCTTCACCCGACGCGCATTCCACAACCTGACGAGTCACTACAACGTATTTTGGAATGGCGAATACAGCCTGAAAGAAGGCGACAAAAGCCTGCGCGAAAGCGTGAAAGACGACTACACCAAAGTGCTGCGCGTATATAACTACGGCACCCAAAGCGAAGGCATGGCCCTCAACTCGCAAATGGACCGCGCCCTGGAGAAGACCTCCATCTGCGTGCAGAAGCACTCCATGAAATTCAACAGCCGCGAGCGCGTGCGCTGGATCGACGATGCCTACCTCGTCATGGCAAAGGCACATTTCTACAAACACGACTACATCCCCGCCCGACGCACTTTCGACTTCGTGGCCTCAGAATACAACTACAACGACATTTCATACGTGGCCAACATGTGGCTCATAAAGACCTACATCCAGACCGAACAATACTCGAAGGCCGTCGCGCTCATCGAACAGCTCCAAACCAAAGTGTCGGGACTTGAGAAAACTCCCAAAGAACTGAACGAGAATTTCGACTTCACCATCGCCGACTACTACATCGCTACCGAGGACTACGGCAATGCCATCAAATATCTGCACAACGGCATTTTGCTCAACAAAGACAGAGACTTGCGCACCCGCGCCATGTTCATCCTCGGTCAAATCTACATGCTGCAAAACGATGCCAACCGCGCTACCGAACAATTCAAGAAAGTAGTGAAGCGCAATCCTCCCTACGAGATGAGCTTCGAGGCCAAGATGAACATGGCCAAGATGGGCTCGAGCAGCAATGCCAAGGAACTCTACAAGATGCTGAACAAGATGCTTGACGACGCCAACAACGAAGACTACCGCGACCGCATCTACTATGCCATGGCCGAACTCGCCTTACGCGAAGGCGACGAAACGAAAGCCCTGAAATATCTGCGCAAGTCGGTGGCAGCCTTCAAAGACAACAAGAGCCAGCGGACAATGTCGTCGCTCAAAGCAGCTACGATGTTTTTTGAACGCAACGATTACGAACTCGCCCAAGCCTACTACGACACCGCCGTCACCAGCATGGACAAGGAATACAAAGGCTACGACAGCATCGTCAACCTTTCGCAAACCCTCAACGAGCTTGTCCTCCACCTTACCACCATCCGCGACCAAGACAGCCTTCTGCGCGTAGCCGCCATGGACGAGAACTCACGCAACAAAATTATCGACAAAATCATCGCCGACCTCATCGAGCAAGAAAAATATGAAGAAGAGAAACGCCAATATGAAGAACAACTTGCCTTGATGGGCGCCGCCACGGGCGATGCACCCAAACCTCAAGAAGAAAACGGGATGAAGCCTGGCGAATCGTCGTGGTATTACTACAACCAGGCCACCGTAAGTCGAGGCTACACCGAATTCACCAAGAAATGGGGCATGCGTAAACTCGAAGACAACTGGTTCATCACCGACAAGAAAAGCATAAGTTCGGGAATGATGGCTGAAGAAGGAGAAGAGCAAGGCGATGAGATGCAAGACGATACGCTAACCAGCTCGAACGACCCACACCAAAGAGGCTACTACCTCACCGACCTTCCATTCAAGCCAGAGCAAAAAGCCGTTTGCGACAGCCTGATTAGGGAATCGCTCTACCAAGTCGGTTTCACCTATATGGACCGCTTGTCAGACTACGAACGCTCCATCGAATCATACGAAACACTTGACAAACGCTATCCCGAAAACGAGCACGAACTGCCTTCGTGGTATGCCCTTTACAAGATGTACAGAGATAACCTCGCCAACGAAGAGCAAGCAAGTATCTATAAAGAAAAAATCCTAAAGAAATATCCCGAATCGAGCTACGCAGAGTTCATCAAAGACCCTGACTACTACAAGAAATTGGAAGAACAGGAAAAGGAATCATCCGACTTCTATGCCAAGACCTACGAAGCCTTCCAGCAAGGACAATTCTACCGCGTGAAGATGAACACCGAACGCGCCATGGAAATGTATGAAGCCGACACCGCCCTGTTGCCGCGCTTCGTCTTCCTCAATGCCGTGGCAAGAGGCCGCCTCGAATCGATTGACACGATGGCCTTCGCGCTCTACAACCTCGTGCGCGACTATCCCACGAGCAGCATCAAGCCATACGCATTCCAAGTGCTTGAAAACATCAACCAGGAATACAACCTTGGTCTTGTTTTGACCGACATCAACAACAAGGAAGGCGGCGAGCAGCCAGAGGTGAAAAAAAGCACGCCTTATGTGTATGAACCCGACACAGAGCATTTCGTCATGATTGTCTGCAACTCGAAACTGGTTCGTATTGACCCATTGAAAGTGCGTATCAGCGACTTCAATAAGAAAGAACACCGCACGAAGAACTTCAACGTGAAGAGCATCATCCTCGACGACGACCGCATGATGATCACCATCGGCAATTTCGAGGGAACCAACGAAGCAGAAAACTACATCACTTCCATGTTCCTCAACGACTATGTCTTCGGTGGCATCGACAAGAACAACTACAGCATCCAACCCATCTCGATAAAGAACTATCCATTGTTCTACCAATCGAAAGACATGGATGAATACATACAATTCATTAACGACAACAAATAAAATATGAACATTATGGAATCACCTGCACGCAACCTCATTGGCAATGGCACCGTCATCAAAGGCGACATCGAATGCAGCGGCGACATCCGCATAGACGGCCAACTGATTGGCTCTCTGAAATCGAACGGCAAAGTGGTCATCGGACAGACTGGCACGCTCGAAGGCGACCTGACCTGCAAACAAGCCGACATCTCGGGCAACATTAAAGGCACCATCAAAGCCGAAGAACTCACCGCACTGAAAGCCACTTCGAAAGTCGAAGTTGACCTGGTTACCAAACAACTCCTCATCGAAGTAGGAGCACAATTCACTGGCAAGTGCACCATGACACAACAATCAACCGTGTCGATGCCTAAGCAAAAAATAGGTTGATAATCGTTTGAAAATGAGCGAAACATTACTAGAAGGACAACTCAATTACGAAGCAATAGAGAAGTTTGACCCAGAAAAACTTGCAAAACTGCAAGAACACTATGCTGCCATTCTCGAAATCTTAGGCGAAGACCCCGACCGCGAAGGTCTCGTCAAGACACCATTGCGCGTAGCGAAATCGATGCAATTCCTTACCCAAGGTTATGCACAAGACCCGATGGAAATCCTGCTGTCGGCACGCTTCAAGGAAGACTACCGCCAGATGGTCATCGTCAAAGACATCGAAATATATTCGCTTTGCGAGCACCACATGATTCCATTCATCGGCAAGGCACATGTGGCCTACATCCCGAATGGCTACATCACAGGCCTCAGCAAGATTGCCCGCGTCGTTGAAGCCTACTCGCGCCGGCTGCAAGTGCAAGAACGCCTGACCACACAAATCAAGAACGCCATCAACGAAGCCTTGCATCCGCTTGGCGTTGCCGTCGTCATCGAGGCAAAGCATTTGTGCATGGCCATGCGCGGTGTGCAAAAGCAAGATGCCGTGACTGTCACTAGCGACTTCATCGGTGCCTTCGAACGCGAGACTACACGGGCCGAGTTCCTGCAACTCATCGATACAAACCTCCATTGAAACAACAAGACAAAAAACAATAATACAAGATTTTAGATATTTTTGATATGTATAAGGCATACGTTTTCCCTGGACAAGGCGCCCAATTTGTTGGAATGGGCAAAGACCTTTTCGACAAGTCGTCGAAAGCAAAAGACATGTTCCACAAAGCCAACAGTATCTTGAAATTCAACATTACCGACATCATGTTTGACGGCACTGATGAGGACTTGCGTCAGACCAAAGTCACTCAACCTGCCATTTTCCTGCATTCTGTCATCTTGGCTTCGATGCTGGAAGATTTCGAGCCAAGCATGGTAGCCGGCCACTCATTAGGTGAGTTTTCAGCCCTCGTCGCCAACAAGGTTTTGACCTTCGAAGATGGCTTACGCTTGGTAAGCAAACGTGCTCTCGCCATGCAAAAAGCCTGCGATGCACAACCAGGAACCATGGCCGCTGTGGTAGGTCTTGAAGATGAAACCGTGGAAAACATCTGCAACGGCGTTAAAGAAACCGTTGTGGTTCCTGCCAATTACAACTGTCCAGGACAACTCGTCATCTCTGGCACCAAAGAAGGCATCGACCTTGTCGCGCCACTGCTCAAGGAAGCCGGCGCCAAACGCGTATTGCCGTTGAGCGTCGGTGGCGCTTTCCACAGCCCGCTGATGGAACCAGCGCGCATTGAACTGGCTGAAGCCATCAACGGCACCAAGTTCAACCAAGGCATTTGCCCTGTCTATCAAAATGTCACCGGCCAACCTGTCAACGACCCAGAAATCATCAAGAAGAACCTCGTTGCCCAACTCACCTCACCCGTGCTTTGGACACAGACCATGAAAAACATACTTGCCAATGGCGCCAAGACCATAATCGAAGTCGGTCCAGGAACCGTATTGCAAGGCCTGTTCAAACGAGTTGACAGAAACCTCGATTTGTCAAGCGCCACAATCTAACCATGGAAAACAAAACCAATCCCATTTATTTCGTCATTGCCGTAGCGATGGGCATGCTGCTCGTCCTATTAATTAATAAAGGTGAGCAGAAAGCAAAAGTATTGCACGTTGATGGCGGCAGCAAGTTCGACGAAGTGATGTACTACATCCAAGATAACTACGTCGATTCCGTTGACTACAACAAGATAGAAACCGACGCCATCGTTGCCATGATTGACGAACTTGACCCACACAGCAACTACATTTCGGTGGAGGAATTCAACGAAGTGAACGACCCGCTGTTAGGCAGTTTCGAAGGCATTGGCGTACAATTCAGGCTTGAGAAAGACACCATCGCCATTGTGCAAGTCATCAAAGACGGTCCTTCCGAAAAAGTCGGCCTCATGGCTGGCGACCGCATCATCTATGTTGACGACACCATAGTAGCAAACCAAAAGTTGAAAAACGAGGATGTAATTCGCAAGCTGAAAGGGCCGAAAGGCACCAAAGTGAAAGTGAAAGTCAAACGTCGTGGCGTGGAAGGTCTCACCGACTACACCATCGTCCGTGACGTGATACCCACCTACAGTGTCGATGTCGCGTATATGCTCAACGATGAAATCGGTTACCTGAAACTCAGCAAGTTTTCGGCTACCACCTACGATGAATTCAAGAGCAGCATCAAAAAACTGAATCGAGCAGGCATGAAGAAGCTCATCTTCGACCTTCGTGGCAATGGCGGAGGCTACCTCTCAGCCGCCGTTGAGATTGCCGACGAGTTTCTGCCCAAGGGCAGCCTCATCGTCTATACCGAAGGCCGCAACCGTCCAGCCTACTACATGAACGCCCGTCGCCACGGCATGCTTGAAGACATTCCTGTGGCAGTGCTCATCGACGACGAATCGGCCAGCGCAAGCGAAATCGTGGCCGGAGCCTTGCAGGACAACGACCGCGGCACCATCATCGGCCGTCGCTCGTTCGGCAAAGGACTAGTGCAAGAACAAATCATGCTCAGCGACAACTCCGCCTTGCGCCTGACAGTGGCCAAATACCACACACCCACAGGACGCTGCATCCAAAAGCCTTTCAACGGTGACCGCGAAAGCTACCTTTACGAATCGTATGACCGCTGGGTAAGCGGCGAGATGTACAGTGCCGACAGCATTCACTTCGCTGATTCACTGAAATATACCACTCCTAAAGGAAAGACCGTATATGGCGGCGGCGGCATCATGCCCGACATCTATGTGCCTTTGGTCAACGACAGCACGGAATATTTCTTCAACCGCATCGTGAACCTCGGCATCCTTTACGAATATGCCTTCAACTATTCTGACACACACCGCAAGGAATTGCAGCAATACAAGACCGTTGAACAATTCAAGCAGTCGTTCCGCATCACCGATTCCATGTTCAACGAACTCATTCAGTTGGCCGAAAAGAAAGGCATCAAAGGAAATGACGAAGAAAAGCAGGTGGCCCGCCGCGAATCAAACATCCTGATGAAAGCTTACATCGGTCGCGACTTGTTTGACGACGAAGGCTTCTATCCTATCTACCAAGAAATGGACGAAATACTTCAGAAAGCGCTCGAAGTGCTTTGATTCATTGCCAATTCGGCTTCCGCTTCTCGAAAAAGGCATTCATGCCTTCCTGACCCGCTTCAGAAATGCGTTGCTCGGCAATGATTTCTGAAGTACGGCCAAAAATGGCATCGTATGGATTACTGAAACCACTCACCATGCGAAGCAGATTCTTGCATTCGGCCACCGCAACAGGCGATGCTTGCAGAAAATGCTCAACATAACGGCGCTCAACATCAATCAGTTCCGACTGTTCGGCAACGGCATTCACCAACTTGCACTCCTTGGCTTCCAAAGCCGAGAAACGTCTGCCCGTAAGCATCAAATCACGAGCGGCAGCATTGCCAATTTTCTGCACCACAAAAGGCGAAATGGTGGCTGGCGTAATGCCTAACCGCACCTCCGAAAACGCAAATTTAGTGTTCGTTTCGGCAATCACCACATCAGCGGCAGCAACGATTCCGTTAGCGCCACCCATGCAAGCTCCATGAACCACAACCACAACCGCCTTGTTGCAGAAAAAAATAGTACGGAACAATTTCGACAAACGCTCAGCGTCAGCCACATTCTCTTCACGGCTGAACGAAGCCATTTCCTTCATATAATTCAGGTCGGCACCAGCGCAAAACGCGGCACCATTGCCTTTTAGGATAATTACACGAATATCGTCGCGGCTATTGAGCCAATCGAAAACCTCAGTCAGTTCTCGAATCATTTCGGCATTCATGGCATTACGCACCTCGGGACGGTCGAGATTAATCCAAGCCATGCTTTCGCCCAATTGTATTTTCAGCGTCTTGAAATCCATAATCGAAACTTTTGTAGTGCAATATTCGTGAATTTTTGTCAATTTGGCACTTATTTTCAGAAAAAAGCGTTTCCTTTGCAATCGGAATGATATTTGATAGGAGCATCGCACCTTATTAAACCTGACAATTCATAAAACAGAAAACAAGAAATGGACGAAGAAAACTTCAACAACGAACTCGAAAACATACTCAACAAAATCAAACAGATGATTGAAAATCAGGATTTTGACAACATGCCCAATGTCGATCCTGAGCAACTCGAACAACTCAAGATGTTCATGTCGCAATTCGATGAACTGAAAGACGAGCTGAAAGTTGAGATTTTCAAACTCGATCCGTTCACCAAGCAATTGGTTTCGGCATTCATGGGAAAACTCGGCAATATGGATTTCCAGACCAGCAATCCTGCCAAGCCAACAACTCCTGAAACAGCGCCCAACAAGGAAGTTGAACTGAAAGACATTCCCGGGACTAACGAAAACTATTCTTCACAGCTGGTCGAAATCGACAAAAAGCTGCGCAACACACAACTCAACGACGACCAAATCAACGAGTTGCTTGACCGCCGAGCAGAAATCATGGCCAAAATGAAACCATAGTTTTGCAAATAAAACATTTAGCTTTGATAATTTATTCCTATTTTTGTCGTTTCAACACGTAGATACAACACTTTAATATGAAGAAGATTCTTTTCACACTTATCGCATTGGTGCTTTCGGTTGGTTCATACGCCCAACTCATCGCCAACAAGACCGACAATAAAGTCACATTTGGTTTCGACCTCTTCTCCGACATTCAGCTCAAGCCAAGCGAAAACTGGGACCCACGTGGTTTCAACCAAGGCTTCAGCTGCGCCCTCACCTACAACTTCCCTTTGGCTGAAAGCAAAGTTCACACCGTTTCGCTCGGCGTTGGCATGACCTCACACAACTATTTCTCATACAGCCACATCGACAACCCTTACCTCACCTCTGGCGATCTCGTCCTCACACAAATGCGTGGCGAAGAAGGATTTAAGCGCTATAAAGTCAGTCCAACCTATCTCGACATCCCGTTGGAACTCAAGTTCCGCATTCACGATGCGTGGAAGATTGGCGTGGGCTTCAAGTTTGGTATCCGTATGGGCACCCGCACAAGATATGTTGGATATGACGAAACTGACACACATATCGACGTTGTCCAAAACTACATCCCTAATACCGAACGTTTTGCCTATTCGGGCACTTTGCGCGTTGGCTATCGTTGGTTCAGCCTTTTTGGCGCCTTCCAATTCAACCAACTGTTCGAATTAGGCCACGATGCACCACAATTCTTGCCTTTGTCGGTAGGCTTCACGATTTCACCATTCTAAATGCCCGATTCGCTTTCAGCGTCGATTGTAGCCGAAGCCCAACGCATTGGCTTCGATGGCTGTGGAATATCACTGCCAGATTTTCTTGAAACAGACTCGAAACACGTTGAACATTGGCTTGCCGAAGGCTGCCAAGGCACGATGTCGTATCTCGAACGCAACCGTGAAAAACGCTACGACCCCCGACTTTTAGTTGAAGGAACAAAGAGCATCATCTCGGTGATTTACAACTATTTTCCAGAAGAAAAACTCAACGGAAACAGTTATCACATTGCCAAATATGCCTACGGAGCCGACTATCACGAAGTGGTAAAGAAAAGGCTGAAAGAGCTACTCGAATTCATTGAAACAAAGACAGGAAAACTTGAAGGCACACGACTTTTCGTTGATTCGGCACCTGTGCTCGACCGCGCATGGGCTGCACGATGCGGATTGGGCTTCATCGGGAAGAACACCTCGTTAATACATCCAAAGAAAGGCTCGTTCTTCTTCATCGGGCACATCTTTCTTCCTATTCAAATTGAACCCGTAGGCAAATTGATTCCAAACCATTGCGGCACTTGCACAAAATGCCTCGATACATGTCCCACTGGAGCTTTGGACCGCCCGTTTCACATTGATGCCAAACGTTGTATTTCCTATCTTACCATCGAACATAAAGGAAGCATTAACGACATTGACAGTGCAAATTTCAAGGATTGGATTTATGGTTGCGACCTCTGCCAAGATGCGTGTCCTTACAATCGTTTCTCAACAGCCAATAAAGAACCATTGTTTCAGCCTTCCGAACAATTGAAAACCATGGACAAAACCAAATGGCAACAACTTAACGGAGACACTTTCAACGAAATGTTTTCCCATTCGGCAATGAAACGGGCAGGTTTTGAAGGATTGAAAAGGAATATCGAGTTTATCTCCCAGGAGCCATGATATTGTAAGTAATCGTAGCCTGCCACACTTTGTTGTAGAAGTGCGTGACAAGATTGGATTGCACATTATCGACAAAAATGCGGATAGGCAAAAATGAATACATGCCTCTGATGCCAACGCCCCAACGCTCATTCAAGTCGAAATGGACACCAACATTGGCTGTCATCGAGAAAAAGTTCCAACGCTTGGTATAGAGCGCTGGCTCGTTGTTGGCCGATTCGCTGTTGTCCATCAAGAAATCGAAACTTACACCTGCTTCCAAAACCAAGAAATCCAAGTGTTTGCCATTGATGTTGAGTAATCCCAGATTATAGCGAGCCATGACGGGCATCTCTACATAATGCAGATTTAATGAATAAGGATTTTGACCTGCTTCAACCTCATCGACGCTTGAATGCGCACCGAAAAGCGAGTATTTCAACTCCGTCTGAAGCGAGAAATTGTCGTCAAAAGGCAAGTTGACGTAGGCACCAGCCGTGAAGCCAAGATGATGATAGCCCGAATAGCGGTCGCCATCAACCTGAGAGATGACACCGCCAGCAAGCAAGCCGCCATTGAACGATTGGGCGAATGAAACCAAACCCATGAAAAGCAATACCGACAAAACGATGAATCGAAATCCGTTTTTCATAACAAAAGCAATTAGTCAACAATCAAAGCCTCATAATGGTGGAACCTTTCGGTCACTTCTTCCACAAAACGATAGGTTTCGGTGCCACGCAACGGACCACACTTGCAGCAAGTATCGTTATAATACTGAGCCTTCGACTTATTGAGGATGAAGAAATCTACGTTGTTATCCCACACGCCGGGATCTTTACCGTATTTCCTAGCAAGGCGTTGTGCATCCAAAACGTGACCCAAACCGGCATTGTAACCAGCCAAAACGAACTTGGCCCGTTCGATGCTATCAGTTACGCTTCCCGACAAGGCATTGTCGAGGAACTTGATGACCTTGCCACCGGCTGCAATCTGTTCTTCGGGCGACGAGTCGTAATCGATTCCATACTGTTCCATCACCGAAGGCATCAGTTGCATCAGTCCGTAGGCACCTCGATCGCTTTCCAAATCAAGTTGGAAACGCGATTCCTGATAGATGATGGAAGCCAGCAAGCGCCAGTCCCAGCCAATATTCTTGGCGGTTTTCTTTATGGCAGCATCATATTCGGAAATATGTTCTGGCGATTTGGAGAGCATCGACCTATTTGCTGAAGTCACATACTTGTTAAGCACTCTTCGCAGATTCTTCTGTTCGGCATTGTCAATCCAGTTGTTGACGGCAACAAGTAGCGACGAGTCGGTGTCGCAACGCAATGCCCATCCCAAAGGTTGCTCAACGCTGACGTCAAGTTTGATATCCATGCCACTCATGCCTTTGGTAGCCACTTTTGCGATGTATTCGTCAACCACTGTATAATCGACGAGTCCATCATGGACGGCAGCAACCAAGTCCATACTACTCAGCGTATCGTTTTCGACAATGAAAATCGTGTCGCCAATTTCTTCCGAAAGGTGCTCTAGGATTTTCACCGCATGGCTACCTTTTGGCACACAGATAGTCTTTCCGGCCAAGTCCAAAGGCGAACGGAGCAACTGGTTTTCAACTTC
This sequence comes from Bacteroidales bacterium, assembly GCA_024400425.1. Lineage (GTDB taxonomy): Bacteria > Bacteroidota > Bacteroidia > Bacteroidales > F082 > Limimorpha. The sequence continues at coordinate 181,994 of JAKSMV010000002.1, read as the reverse complement.
ATTAAGTGTTGACATCGAAGACCAGCCCTTGGGCAAGCGTTGCACCAAGACACTTCTTTGCGAAATAATCGGTCGAGTGACCATGAAACGCTTTTTGACATCTTTTGTCAGGCCGACACCAGTAGCCACCAAATCGACTTGACAAGAATCAAGCCATTGGAAACAAGAGTCCAAATTATCATTGACCAGCAATTTCAATTTGATGTTCATCGAATTGCAGAAATCGTTCAACAATTCATATTCGAACCCAGTAGGATGCGAATCTTGCATCTTGTAATTAAACGGTGCGCAATTAGTGACGGCAACGAGCACGCCCTTGTCAAGCAAATGGTCGAGAGCTGTAAGGGTGTCGATTTCGGCCTCGTTTTCGGTTTCCGTAACAACGGCATCACTCTCGTGTTGACAAGAAAAAAGCACAAAGAGCAACATCGTCAAAATGGGAATTGACAGTTGTTTTATCTTCATTTTATCTTCTTTGGTGCCGTAAAAGTATAAAAAATAACAATTTGAACCAAAAAAAGATTATCAGTTTTTGCAAGTTTCGTAATTTCGCGACCTAAAATCAAGAAAATGGCAAAGAAAATACAAGATTCCGACTGGAAATACAACCTTCTTTTGGCTTATACCAACCTGTTTCACACCCGAAGGGCATACCGTCGCTTTGAGGTTCACGGAGCCAAAAACCTCCCCAAAGATGGTGCGATGATTTTTGGTGTCAACCACAGCAACACGCTGATGGATGCCTTGGTGATGTGCGCCTCGAACCATCAGAAAAAAGTCTTCGTGGCCCGCGGCGACATCTTCAAGAACCCCATAGTGGCCAAGATTTTGACCTTCTTGCGCATCCTGCCCATTTTCCGTATGCGTAATGGTGTGGATGCTGTCCGCCACAACGACGAATCGATGAACAAGGCTGTCGATGTAGTTCGCGACCGCGTGCAACTCTACATTTTCCCAGAGGGCACCCATCGCACCAAGCACTCGCTGCTTCGCATGAGCAAAGGCATCTTCCACATTGCCCTCGATGCCAATAGCCAATTTGGCGAAGGCACACCGATTTACATCGTCCCGACCGCTATCGAATATGGTGACTATTTCCGCTATCGCAGCACCGCAATGGTCAATTACGGCAAAGCCATCAACGTGACCGATTTCATCAAGAACACCACCGAGGAAAACGAAGCCGTGCAAATGAACATCCTAAAAGAGCGGCTTCACGACGAAATCTCCAAACTCTTCACCTACATACCTGATGATGAAGACTATGATGCCATCTGGGAAATCGTGAAGATGAAAAACGAGAAACGCGCTGGTGGACTTTTGCGCAAAATGAAACGCAACCGCGCCACCGTCGAAAAAGTGCTGAAATACAGAGAAGAGAAGCCCGAAGAAGCCAAAAACCTCTTTGAGCGGGTCAAACAATTTGCCGAAAACCGTGTCAAAAACCGTATCTCCGTCACCTCAACGGCCAAGAAATATCCATTCATCAACTCACTTTGGAAGTTTTTGTTACTCGTCATTGGCCTACCCTATTTCATAGCTTCAGCGGCCGCGAACCTCATCGTTTGGGTTCCAACCCTCATCATCCGCAAGCGACTCAAAGACCCGGCCTTTGGCAACACTGCAAGTTTTGGCGTCGAGATGATCATCTTCCCTTTGGTCTTCATCACGGGAACCATTCTGCTCTTCTGCCTGACACCTTGGTATTGGGCTATCTTGGGAACCATTCTGCTCTATTTCTCGTATGTCCTATTCGTTGACTATCTTGAACTTCTGCGTCGATACGTTTCCGATATCCGATGGGTTTTCAAGACAAAGCTCCGCAAGCAGTATAACGACTTAAACCTCAACAAACTCTTCTAAAGCCTTACCAAAATGACTAAACGATGGATCATACCCGATATCCACGGTTGCTCAAGAACCTTGAAATATCTTCTTGAAAACCAGTTAAAAATCACCAAAAACGACCCAGTCTATTTTCTTGGCGATTACATCGACCGTGGTCCTGACGGGAAAGGCGTTCTCGACTATCTGATGAACCTTGAAAAAGAAGAATACGAGGTCCATTTCATCAGAGGCAACCACGAGGAGATGTGCATCAAAGCCTACATGGCCGACCAGAAGCGTAGGTTTTTGGGAGCCAAACACGACGAGCAAAAATCGTGGGAAGCTGTTGGAGCAGGAGAAACCCTAAAAAGCTTCGGAGTGAAGCATCCACGAGAAATCCCAAAACTTTATATCGAATGGATGGAACATTGTGTGCCTTTCATTGAGTTGGAAGACTACATCCTCGTCCATGCCGGGATGAATTTCCATGCCGAAGACCCTTTCGCCGACGAAAAGAGCATGATGTGGACACGAAATTTCAGAGTTGACTTCACGAAGTCGCACGGGAAGAAAGTCATCCATGGTCATATTCCTGTCGATTACAGTTTCATGAAATTGGTCATCAACCAAAACGAAAACTACGATTTCATTGCCTTGGACAATGGCGTTTTCGATAATGGGAAACCAGGAATGGGCAACCTTATAGCCTTCAATCCCGACACGAAAGAATTGGTAGCCATGTCGAATATGGACATATAATCAGCCTAACGGGTTGCCACAACTACAGCGTTCTTGTATTTCTTTACCACACCATCGAAGCTAAAAACTTCGGTGACAACAACATAAACACCCACCGGAACGCGGTTGTTATGGTTGTCGGTACCATTCCAAATCATGCTTCCCTCCTGCCCTACCAATTCGCCCTTGGCCAAATGCTTAATAAGTTGCCCAGCCACGTTGAAGATATATACGTTCATCGTGTAGCCCGCCTCATCAAAATGATAATTGACGAAGCAGTCGTCATCAAAACCATCGCCATCGGGCGAGAACACTTCGGGCGAAATTGAGACCGCATCTTCTGAAGGTTCAGCGTTTTGCATCATCGAATTGGCATAGCCAGGCGTACCGAAATGCACATTTTCGGCAGCCGAATGCCAGTTGTTGGCATCCATAGAAGGTTGGGTAAACGAGACACGTTCCAACGAAACGCCATTGGTGACTTTCAGGAGTGGATAGTGCATCTTTTCGGAAAAATACATCTGGTCAACCACAGCCCCCGACTTGCTCATCAAGACTGCAATGCCGCCGCTGTTGGCGTAAGTCGGGAACGAAGGCATATCAACGAAATTCTCTGTAGAGCAAGAGTATTGTTGTCCGACAATCCGGCTATTGGTGGAAAGCAAGACATAAGACTGAGGCAAAAGCAAACGGCTTTCTGATGTGATTTCCTTCAAAGTGGTATCGGCAGGATTTGGAAATGTTTCCTTGATGACGCCGAGCATCAGTTCGCTGAGGTCGAATGTCTTATCGGTAGGATTATAGAGTTCAACATAATCGACACCTGGAGCGATAGGATTAAACATAATCTCATTGATGAGAATATCGCCTTCTTCAACCACATTCGGAATGCCAAACTGCACATGGGTTCCTGCCTGAATCGGATTCCCAATGCAATTTGTTACATTATTGATTATCAATTCATAAACAACCCCTTCTTCAAAACCATGGTCGAAAACCAACTCGACGAAAGTAGGATCGTTGGGATTGACATTGGCTTCCTGAGGATGCACACCCAAATTCTCAACGAGATAATTCTGCGTTTCCATCAAAGTGGCAGGTTCCATCTGCTGGTCGAACCAAAGCTGAACTATATAATTGGAAAACATGCTAATTCGAGCCACAATAGGTGCAATATCATTGACCGCATTCACCGAATTGATTCTACCTGGAGTACCGCCCGAAGCGTCAACTGAAGCCGTCCAGTTGTTGGAACCTGCACAAGGATTTTGAGGGTCAATCTGCTCAACCGACCAGCCACCATCATCCTTGTCGGCATCGTGATACCACAAATTGGAAAAATGGACTTGCGACACGGTCACGCCCTGTTTGCTGACCAGGAACATATTCGAAGAAGTGTTGACGATAGAGAATGTGCTGAAACCGACACAATCGCCAAAATTCTTCAGTTCATCGACAGCATCGTTGTGGCACACAATAAGATAACCATGCGCAGGAAGAATCTGGTTGCCAAAAGTATTGTCGTTTGATCCAATCTGGATTTGCCAACCATCAAGGTCGATGTCAAAATCTGTAGTGTTGTAAAGTTCCACATATTCCCATTCGGGTAAGCCAACTACAGGTGTAGGGTCAGCCATGATTTCGTTGATGACGACATCATATTCCGAAGCCTCAAACAAGACAAATGAGGAAGTTGTTGTCTCCATTACATTACCGACAAGGTCTGATAAATTGCTGACTGACAGTGTATAAGTTTCAGCATTGGCGAAAGTGTTGGAAAAACCGAGTTCAACAACAGAATGATTACTGCCAAAAGCGACATTAGCTGGATGACCGATACCATTATCCACCGAATAGTTAGTTGCATTCAATGCGGATTCGTCACTCAAGGCCTCGCTAAAAGCCAGTTGCAGATGTTGCGCATCGACAACTGAAGTTGAAAGCAACGCAGGTGGCTCATTGTCAACGATTTTCGGACCGACATAAACATCATCAAAATAGATTTTCTTGGCATTCGTTTTTGTAAACACCGACAAGAAACCGAAATGTCCGTTTTTGGAATATGTATCGTCAACGCCTTGAGCTTCAGTTGCATAAACACCAGAATCGTCATAACATGTCTGGATAGTCCAGTTGCCATCGCCATCGCAGTTCACCTTTACTGCGACCGAAAAAGAAGCTGCAACAGCCGCCTCGTTGCCACGGCAGATGCTTTGTTCGCCATCGACATCCTTGCGGAAAAGCGTAATGGCATCGCTGCTACCGCCCTCGCCGAAACGAAGGAAATAGCCTTGGTTAACTTGCGTCAAATCAGGCTTGTCGGCACAAAGATACACATCTGTGTAGTTGTTTCCCGAAGGGCTGAAAGCCTCGCGAATCCAAAAGCGCCATTCCATTTCTTGAAACTCTTGTATTGGAAGCGAAAGAAAAGCCGTTCCGCCAACAGTTGCATTCAACTGCAATTGTAAATTATTGTTAATCTTAAAGATAGAATCAGTTCCAACCCAAGAAGGATCATTGGCAAAATCGCCATCAGCAAAGTCATCGCTCACTTGAGCCATAACTGCCAAAGGCAACAAAAACAGGAATACTAGGGTTTTTCTCATAGAATTGTCAATTTTGGAAAGGACAAAGGTAATGAAATTCCTAATTGTTCGATTCATTTTTCATATTTTTGCGGTCGATTAAGCAATTCAAAATCAAATGAAAATCGCTGTGATTGGTGCCACGGGTTTGGTTGGCACAAAGATGCTTCAAGTGCTTGATGAACAGAAAGTTCACATTGACGAACTGATTGTGGCTGCTTCGGAACACTCCATTGGAAAGGAGATTGTCTTCCAAGGCAAGACGCACAAACTTGTCAGTGTGGAAGATGCCATCGAGACTTGCCCCGACATTGCCATCTTCTCGGCTGGCGGTACGGCTTCCAAAAAATACGCACCGTTGTTTGCTGCCAAAGGCACTTTCGTTGTCGATAATAGTTCGGCTTGGCGCATGGAGAAAGATGTTCCTTTAGTCGTTCCTGAAATCAATGCCGACGTCATCACGCGCGACACGCACATCATTGCCAATCCGAATTGTTCCACCATTCAGATGGTAATGGCCCTTGCGCCTTTGCATAAAGCATTCAGCATCAAGCGTCTCGTGATTTCAACCTATCAAAGCGTTAGCGGAAGCGGACTGAAAGGCATCAACCAACTCAATGGCGAAGAGGAAGGTGAAGCCGTTGAAAAGCCCGCCTATCCACATCAGATTTACCGCAACGTGTTGCCTCACGGTGGCGATTTCTGCGAAAACGGCTACACGACCGAAGAAGAAAAACTTGTGAACGAGACGTGCAAGATTTTGCGTGCACCACAAATGGCGATCACTGCAACGGTATGTCGCGTGCCCGTCACGGGCGGCCATTCCGAAACTGTCAATGTGGAGTTCAACAAGCCTTTCGAATTGGATGAAATCCGCAAACTCCTTTCCAATTTTCCTGGCATTATTGTGCAAGACGACCCGACAAACAACGTTTACCCGATGGCCCTCACAGCCTACGATAAGGACGAAGTCTTTGTAGGTCGCATCCGCCGCGATTTCAGCATTGATAATGGACTGAATCTCTGGATAGTGAGCGACAACATCCGCAAAGGCGCTGCCACCAATGCCGTGCAGATTGCACAATACATCATCAGAAAATTCTTCAACAAATGATGGTTTTCAACGACATAGCACAAGTTCGCAACATTCCGAATGCCGTTGTCACCATCGGTACATTCGATGGTGTCCACATTGGTCATCAAGCCATCTTCAGAAAGATGCGAGAGTTGGCTGAAAACATTGACGGACAAACCGTTGTGGTTACTTTCAGTCCTCATCCAAGACAAGTGCTCAACATCGACAGCTCCAATCTGCGCTTCATCTGCACCGAAGAAGAAAAACTGAAACGCATAGAGCAGTTCGGCATCGACAATGTAGTCATCATCACGTTCACCAAAGAGTTTGCCCGTACGCCTTCTGAAGATTTCATCAAGAATTTCATCATCGAACGCATCAAGCCCAATTATATCGTTGTTGGCTACGACCATCACTTTGGCAAAAACCGCATGGGCGACTTCGACCAACTCACCCAATTAGGTCAGCAATTCAACTTTAAGGTTGAACGTGTTGAAGCACAAGACGTTGACGAAGTTGCCGTCAGTTCAACCAAAATTCGTCATGCACTTGCCATCGGCGATGTGGCCACAGCTAACCGGCTTTTGGGCTATCCCTATTCCGTGACAGCCGAAGTGGTGCGCGGCAACATGATTGGACGCACAATAGGCTTCCCTACCGCCAATCTTGAGTTGCAAAAAGAATATAGACTTATCAACAATGCGGGTGTATATACTTGCTTGGTCGATTACAACGAATTGACTTACAAGGCCATGGCTAACATCGGAAAACGTCCCACCATCGGTGACCGCGATGATGACAATTTCATCATCGAGGTCAATATCTTCGATTTCGACCAAGACATTTACGGTCAGCACATTACAGTGCGCTTCATCGACCGCATCCGTTCTGAAGTAAAATTCAACGGTTTAGAGGAACTGAAAGCCCAATTGAACCAAGACAGAGAACGAGCTAAAATGATGCTGGGAGTTTAGAAACAGACAAATGCAACTAAAATTTGCACTAAAAATCTGTTCTATTTTGCAAACCCACTCATCACATCTTCCGTCATGCGCTGCACCGTCCATTCGTCGAGTGGGAAGGCTCCAATCTTGCGGTAAAAGGCCAAGGATGGCGCATTCCAATCCAAGCAAATCCATTCCATACGACCACAATTACGCTCAACGGCGATATTGGCTAAATATTTCAAGATGGCTTTGCCATAACCCAAACCACGCTTTTCGGGAATGATGAAAAGGTCTTCCAGATACAAACCCTTGCGCCCGACAAAAGTCGAGAAATTATGGAAAAACAAGGCAAAACCAATCGGCACGCCATCCTCTTCAGCCAAGATGACTTCAGCGGCCTTCTCCACAAACAAGGAATTGTAAAGCGTTGGTTCATCAGCGATTACTTCATTGGAACACTTTTCGTATTCAGCAAGTTTCTTGATGAAATCTAAAATTAAAGCCGTGTCTTCAGGCTGAGCTGGGCGAATATTGAAATTTGACATAAATCAAAGGGTTTTAAGCCACTTCCATTGGAAAATCAGCATGTAGAACACACCAAAGGTGATGGCTGAGTCAGCGAAATTGAAGATGGGGCGGAAGAAGATGAAGTGGTCGTCGGGACCAAAGAAGAAGTTGGGCAGCCACGACGGTGCATCGGCACGAGCCACATCGATGAGCGGAAAATAGAGCATATCGACCACACGACCATGCAACCAGCCCGCATAGCCGCCACCATCAGGAAACCATGTGGCCACTTGCGAGAAAGTGCTCTCGCTGAAACACACCCCGTAGAACACACTGTCGATAATGTTACCGATGGCACCGGCAATGATAAGCGAAATACCAAACAACACACCAAACTTGGTATTCTTGCGTGCCAAACGGAACAACACGACAAACAAAGCCACCACGGCTACCACACGGAAGAGGCTCAAAAACAGCTTCATACCTCCGCCATCGAGCCAGCCAAAGGCCATGCCGTTGTTCTCGACGAACAACAGATTGAACCAATGACCGATGACGGGGATCTCTTCACCGATGGTCATATTCGTCTTGACCCAGATCTTGAGAACCTGGTCGATGAGCAAGACAATGAAAATGATCAAGAACGACCTTGTCAGGTCGCGCGATGCTGTATTTTTCACTTCTTGTTCAGTTTTGCCTCAAGGCAACGTGTGGTGATAGGCACGCAACGCAACCTTTCCTTAGGAATCAGTTTGCCAGTTTCGCAGCATATGCCGTAGGTCTTGTTTTCGATACGCATCAAGGCGAATTTCAGGTTTTGGATGTACTTCTCCTGACGAGCCACGAGTTTGGCGTTTTCCTCTTTTTCGGCCACGGCATAGCCTTCTTCCAAAACCTTGAAAGTAGGAGCTGTGTCGTCGGTGCTGTGTTCGCCACCTGCCAATCTCTCATTCAGAATTGCCAAACTCTCTTGAGCTTGGGCCAGCTTTTCGAGAATCAGAACCTTGAATTCCTCAAGTTCTTCATCCGAATAGCGCAATTTAGGTTCTTGCTTATCCATGGTGTGTTTTGTTTAGGTTATTATTTAACTATGACCATTGACTATGACTATGACCAATTTTAGTAATAATTGAAACGGTCATGGTCAATGGTCATCGTTCGTTCATTGCTTTTCGATAACGAGTTTCACGCTGATGCCTTCCACCAGTTCGTCGGGTTCGGCTTCCACTTGGTCGGCCATCACGATGGTAGCCAAGGTTTCGGTGCAAATGTAGTCATTGAACTTCGCTACAGCAGCATCCGTCTTTTCGTTCTTCTCAATGGTGATGATGATGCGGTCGGTGACATCAAAACCAGTGGTCTTGCGCAAGTTTTGGACACGATTCACGATTTCGCGGGCCAGACCTTCCTGCAACAGTTCGTCGGTGATAGTCATATCCAAGGCCACGGTGAAGTTGCCTTCGGAAGTGACTGCCCAACCTGGAATGTCTTGCGTTGCAATCAAGGCATCTTCGAGAACGAGGTCAACCGAGACGCCATCCACATCGAGATGAGCACCCTTGTTTTGCTCGAAGGCGTGAATTTCGTCTTGCGTCATATTGGCGAAGAAGGCAGAAATTTGTTTCATCTGCTTGCCATACTTCTTGCCCAAGGTCTTGAAGTTAGGCTTCACATTCTTCACCAAGATATTGTTGTCGGCCGAAAGGAACTCGATACCCTTGATGTTGACTTCGCTCATGATGAGATGCGAAATCTTTTCAAGTTGCTGTTTCATCTCGTCGCTTGCCACAGGAATCATGATCTTCGACAATGGCTGACGCACACGGATGTTGGCTTTCTTACGCAGCGAGAGCACCAACGAAGAGATGAGTTGTGCGGCTTCCATGCGTTCTTCCAGAGCCTTGTCGATAAGTTTGTCGTCGGCAACCGGAAAATCTGTCAGATGGACTGATTCGGCCTTGTTACGGCCTGTGACATTATTCAGGTCACGGAAAATCTGATCGCTGAAGAACGGAGCGATAGGCGAGCTGAGGCGAGCCACAGTCTCAAGGCAAGTATAAAGGGTTTGATAAGCCGAGAGCTTGTCCTTGGCATCGTCGCTGCGCCAGAAACGACGGCGCGACAGACGCACATACCAGTTGCTCAGGTGAGCATCAACGAATTCCTGGATGTAACGGCCAGCCTTGGTAGGTTCGAAGATGCCGTAAGCGTTATCAACATTCTTTATCAACGAATTGAGTTCGGAGAGAATCCAACGGTCGATTTCAGGACGCTCTTCCATCGGGATGTCGGCCTCTGCGTAAGTGAAGTTGTCGATGTTGGCATATAAGGCGAAGAATGCGTAGGTGTTATATAAGGTTCCGAAGAACTTGCGGCGCACTTCGTCAACGCCAGCTTCATCGAATTTCAGGTTGTCCCAAGGTTGCGAATTGGTAATCATGTACCAACGCACAGCATCGGCACCATATTTCTCAATCACGCCGAAAGGCTCAACGGCATTGCCCAGACGCTTCGACATCTTGTCGCCGTTCTTGTCGAGCACCAAACCGTTGGAAATGACGTTCTTGTAGGCAACGCTATCGAAGCACATGGTGGCGATGGCATGCAAAGTGAAGAACCAGCCACGAGTTTGGTCAACGCCTTCGGCGATGAAGTCGGCTGGGAACACATCCTTGCCTAACTGGCCTTCCTTGCCCATGTAGTGATATTGTGCGTAAGGCATGGCACCGCTATCAAACCAAACGTCAATCAGGTCAGGCTCGCGGAACATCTTCTTGCCCGAAGCCGAGACGAGGATGATGCCGTCGATATAAGGACGGTGCAAATCGAATTTCTCGTAGTCTTCGGAAGCGTAAGGATTTTCGGTCATGAAGCCAGCCTTCACCGACTTTTCGATTTCGTTGCGAAGCTCCTCGACGCTGCCGATGCAGATTTCTTCCTTACCATCTTCGGTGCGCCAAATCGGAAGTGGCGTGCCCCAATAACGTGAGCGCGAGAGGTTCCAATCGACGAGGTTTTCAAGCCAGTTGCCAAAACGGCCGCTTCCCGTTGCTTCGGGCTTCCAGTTGATGGTCTTGTTGAGTTCAATCATGCGGTCCTTGACAGCAGTAGTACGGATGAACCAGCTATCCAAAGGATAGTAAAGCACAGGTTTGTCGGTGCGCCAGCAGTAAGGATAGTTGTGGGTATGCTTCTCAATCTTGAAGACCTTGTTGTCAGCCTTCATTTCGAGGCAGAGGCGGATATCGAGATTTTCGGCCTTGTTGGCTTCTTCCTCGTTGTATCGGCCATTGACGGTATATTGTGGGTCGTAGGCGTTCTTCACCCACTGGCCAGCATATTTCTTATAATCTTCGTGAACACATTCCTTGGCAAAGTCGTCGCGAAGTTCGTCCATCATCCAATATTTACCCGTGAAGTCAACCATCGGGCGTGTTTCGTCTTTCTTGTTGACAAGGAACAAGCTTGGAATGCCAGCGGCCTTGGCCACCTTGGCATCGTCGGCACCAAAGGTTGGAGCAATGTGGACAATACCCGTACCATCTTCGGTAGTGACGTAAGCACCAGGAATGACGCGGAAGGCTTCGTCTTTCTTGTTGACGATGGCCTTGGTTTCAGGATTCATCTCGACAGGATCGACCCATGGGAAGAGCTGCTCGTACTTGATACCCAACAAGTCGTTGCCCACATATTCGGCAATGATACGATAAGGCACAACCTTGTCGCCCGCCTTATAGGCTTCGAAGTCAGCGTTTTCGCCTTCGGGCTTGAAATAAGCGGCCAAACGTGGCTTGGCGATAAGGCAAGTCATCGGCGAACCGTTGTAAGGATTGAAGGTCTCGACAGCCACATACTCAATCTTTGGACCCACGCACAAAGCGGTGTTGCTCGGCAAAGTCCAAGGAGTTGTCGTCCATGCGAGGATGTAGAAGTTGTCGCGGAAAGGCTCCGATGCCTTTTCCTTGATGGCGCGCACTACGGCGTTGCCATCGTCAACCACTTTGAACTGGGCTGTGCAAGTGGTGTCTTTCACATCGCGATAGCAGCCTGGAAGGTTCAGTTCGTGCGAGCTGAGACCCGTACCCGCAGCCGGCGAATAAGGCTGAATGGTGTAGCCTTTATAGAGCAGACCTTTGTCGTAGAGCTTCTTCAGCAGGAACCACAAAGTCTCGATATACTCGTTCTTGAAAGTGATGTAAGGATCGTCGAGGTTGACCCAATAGCCCATCTTACGGGTGAGGTCGTCCCATCTGTCCTTGTATTTCAACACTTCCTCGCGGCAAGCGCGGTTGTAGTCATCGACGCTGATTTTCTTGCCGATGTCTTCCTTGGTGATACCCAGTTTCTTCTCGACGCCAAGCTCGACAGGCAGACCGTGAGTGTCCCAACCAGCCTTACGGACGACGAACTTGCCTTTCAGGGTTTGGTAGCGGCACACCACGTCCTTAATGGAACGAGCCATCACATGGTGGATGCCAGGCAGACCGTTTGCACTCGGCGGACCTTCGAAAAACACGAAGGCGTTGTCTTTGTCACGGTTATCCAAACTCTTTTGGAAAGTATCATTATCTGCCCAATACTGGCGGATTTCGTTGGCTGTATCAGTAAGATTCAGCTGTTTGTATTCTTTGTAATTACTTTTCATCTGATGAAATCAAAAAATTTAAGAGGCAAAAATACGAACTTTTTCAGATGATTTGGTCAAGAAATACAAAAAAACACTTTTCATTTTCAGAAAAACCCACACTTTTGCTCCCGATATTTCAAGAAAACCGGAAGTAGAATATATGTTATTTACCTATGATTCAACGATATTACAAATTATTTGATGAAATGAAAAACAATATCCTTTATGTTTTCGATTTCCTGAAAATGCTTTGGAACGGCGAATTGTTCTGAAATTAATACGAACACGGATTTGGCTGATTTTCACGAATAATCATCCAACCTTGTAGAGACGTGCCATGGCGCGTCTCTACCACGTTCCACCGTAGGCCTTGAACAAAAAAAGGACGCACACGGTGCGTATAATGCGTCCCGAAGTTTGAACCACTAAATAGGTGAGGTTAAGGTGGTTATCGTTTGCGGGTTAGCGTTGCAAATATACAAATTGTTTCTCATTCGACAGTGTTTTTGTCTCTTTCTATACATAATGCTATTGAATTTCTTATTCTGGTTATTATAATAATACAGCTAATATTATTATGCCAATAGCAATCAAAAATTTGAAAAAACCTATTATTTGTTTATCAAATTTTTCTTCTTCTGTCATTTGGCTTTCTATGAGTCTTTGTTTAGCAGATGTTAAATCACTACATCTTTGACGGCTCTTTCTTCCATGATAATTGTGTTCACTTAAAAATGTTGTATAACGGTCTATTTCACGTTCATAATCTGCAACAGTTCTGCCAGTCTCATCCCTTTTAGGATATTTTCTTTCTAATTCTTCCAAATGCTGATAATAATGTCTTCTAATTATCTCATCTCTTTCTAAATCATTTTCTGTTGATGATTGTATATTAGATTCCTTCATAAAAATTTAGATTTGTTAATTATTCATGTAAGATTTGTTTTCCTTATACTGTCAAAAACACCAACAGCTATACCATGAAGATACGAAAAAACATCGTCAAAGGATAAACCATAACATGCCCATGTTCGGCAACTGGTTTTTCCTGGTGCAGCCTGTGACTTTCTGCTGTTCGGCGGCAACGGTGTTGGCAAGCAAAAGTCGGCTGGTCGATAGTAGCACATGTCGATGAAAAACACCCAAGTGATGCCCAGCAAAACGTAAGCGACTTTTAGTTTGCCCAACAGTAAACCCAATACAATGGAAACTGCCAGTTAGAAGACCATTGGGGCGGCAACAGAACTTATGAAAAGTGATAACATAAGATTCCAGTTTTTAAAAAAATGCCCTACCGAAGCAGGGCATTTCATTTTCACATTTCGATGACTGATTAGTCGCCCAAAGTGGCAACCATGACAGCCTTGATGGTGTGCATACGGTTTTCGGCTTCGTCGAAAACGATGCTGTTCTTCGATTCGAACACTTCTTCGGTGACTTCGATGCCATCGAGACCGAATTGAGCGTTCACGTCGCGACCCACCTTGGTTTCGAGGTTGTGGTAAGCTGGCAGGCAGTGCATGAACTTGCAGTTCGGGTTGCCCGTCATTTCCATCATCTGCTTGTTCACCTGGTAAGGCATGAGCAGGTCGATGCGTTGTTTCCACACTTCTGCTGGTTCGCCCATCGATACCCAAACGTCGGTATAGAGGAAGTCGCAGCCTTTGACACCCTTCTTCACGTCGTCGGTAACAGTGACCTTAGCACCGGTTTCCTTGGCGATCTTCTTGCAGGTGTCGATGAGTTCCTTGCTAGGTTGCAATTCCTTTGGAGCCACGATACGGACATCCATGCCCATCTTGGCGCCACCAACCATCAGCGAGTTACCCATGTTGAAACGGGCGTCGCCGCAGTAAGCGAAAGTGACTTGGTTGAGAGGCTTGTCGCTGTGTTCCTGCATGGTGAGGAAGTCGGCAAGGATTTGTGTTGGGTGGAATTCGTTGGTGAGGCCGTTCCATACTGGCACGCCAGCATATTCAGCCAGTTCTTCAACGATAGTCTGTTCGAAGCCACGATATTCGATGCCGTCGAACATGCGACCGAGGACGCGAGCGGTGTCCTTCATCGATTCCTTGACGCCGATTTGTGAGCCGGTTGGTCCGAGGTAGGTGACGTGAGCACCTTGGTCCTTAGCGGCAACTTCGAAAGCGCAACGTGTACGGGTTGAAGTCTTTTCGAAAATCAAGGCAATGTTCTTGCCAGTCAAATGTGGTTGTTCGGTGCCTGCATACTTGGCGGCCTTAAGGTCGGCAGCAAGTTTCAGGAAAAATCTGATTTCTTCTGGAGTGAAATCCAAAAGCTTCAGGAAATTTCTGTTTCTGAGGTTGAAAGCCATTTCTTTATCAATTAAATGTTAAACGATTCAAAAAAGTGCTGCAAAAGTATGATTTTTTCACTTGTAAAAGAAAGTATCTCTCGCTATTTTTTCCAATTAGCCAAAATCATAGATGTTTTCTACACACTATCAGCACCTCAAATAAGGCAGAAACACCAACAATCCAATCAAAGCTGCTGACAAAGCGCACCATAAGACGGCACCTGCCGACAAATCTTTGATTTTGCCTATCATGGAATCATATTTGGGGCAAACCTTATCACATAACAATTCGACTGCCGTATTAAAAGTTTCCGCTGCCATCACCATTCCCACTGCAATTGCCACTGCAATCCATTCCATAATCGTAATGCGGCAAACAATTCCAGCTACCACAACACACAAAGTCGCAAATCCATGTACCAAAGCATTACCGCCTTGCGCAAACATCGTCACAACGCCTCTGAATGCAAACCTAAAACTCTTGATTCTGTGTTTTAGAAACAATTTGCAATACATTCGAAAACAGTGCTTTAAACTTAATAACAATCATTTCTTGTACCAGTTGATTTTCTGCGAAGCATACATGCACAAACCGACTACAGCAAACACGATAATGCTTCCGACCAATAATGCAAAGTTTTCCATTTGCAGCAAAACATATATCAAGAGGTAAGCCACACTTAGCCAAGCACCAACGCTTATGGCTGTCTTCCTGATTTTCAGTATGCCAAACAGATAAACACTTATCAATCCGACTGTCATCAAGGAAGCAATCAAATAGGAAAACCAAAACGCACAGTGTTCCGAAAACGACAGTAACAGGACATAAAACACGAGCAATGCAACACCAATCAACAGATATTGCACAGGATGTATCGGCGTGTCTTTCCTGATTTCAACGAAAAACACAATGGCGAAAGTCAAGAATATGATGATGATGGCGTATTTGCTTGCCCTTGTCGTCTGTTGATATTGCTCGACAGGCACTTTCAAGTCCACACCAAATGATGATGTAACCAATGGTTGTTTTAGGTTTTCATTAATGACTTGTGAATAATCACGATTCAAGGCCAATATTTTCCAAGAAGCGGCAAAACCGGAATCGTTCACTTCACGCTCAATTGGCAGATAGTTTCCATTGAAACTCGGTGTCGGGCAATCGGAAGTCAAATTTACCGCCGTGGTGCGGCCAATCGGAATAAACGACAGACTTTCAGAGCCTTTCAAAGGCAAAACAAGAGTAAAATCGATTTTTTCACCTTCAATCAATGGCTTTATGTCTATTTTGCAGGAAACGCCATTGAGTTTGCTTGTGTAAGTTCCCGATTCCATTTCCAACTGCTCGCTTCCGTATGTCATCGAGATATTATCGGTCAAGCCGCGCAGATCTTCGATGCCGATAATCAGACGAGTCTGATGATATAAAATATTATTAATCAATGTGCTGTCAAACTCTTTGGGAAGCGTGAAACTGCCTGTAATTTCCAAAGGCGAATCGTAAACAATGCAATCAAAAATGCCACGATTCAGGGTCTTCGTGTTTACATTTCCTTTGATGTTCAGGTTTTCTGGCAATAGATACACATCGAATGTCGTACCTGTAAAAGCACCGTTCGCATCCTTCGCACGCCAAGGCACCTTAATGATTGGGCCACAAATTTCCTGTTGCCCACTCCATTTCTGGTACACATCATTTGAAGCTTCATTAGCTGTGCAGTGACGTTCATCGATAAGGCTTCGGATAAGAGCTTGCGGAATCAGCAACCCTACACAAATGGCTGCAATGATTAACAATTTCATTCCCGGACGATTCGTTTTCGTCTTGTTCTGATTTTCAAATTCATTTTCCGTTTTCATAATGCAACTGATTTTTAATGATTTAATATTTTAAAAAGAACTTTGAATTTCAAAGTATATAAGGCAAAAAAAATTATTTCTGACTGTTTAGGAAAGCTTCCAAAGCCTGAATGTGCTGACGGAAAGCTTCGCGCCCCAATTCGGTGGCCTGATAACTTGTATTCGGTTTTCGGCCAACAAATTTTTTCTCGCAGCGGATGTAACCCAATTCCTCAAGCCCGCGGGCATGACTTGCCAGGTTGCCATCAGTAACATCCAGCAGCGACTTCAAGGTCGTGAAATCAACCGAATCGTTGACCATCAACACCGACATGATTCCAAGCCGGACCTTACTCTCAAAAGCCTTATTTATGCCATCAAGTAAACTCATGCGAATCGTTTACCTTTCATATTTGATAATGAAGAAAATGCCAAACAAAATGTGCAGAATTCCAAAGCCAAGAAGCCAGAAAAGGAAACCGTAGTCAACCAGGAAGCAATCAATTATGCCAAGCAGCAATTCTCCATAGCCCAAAAAACGAAGGACAGGAGCAGTATAATGATGGCAATTGACAAGTGCCAAACCGTAAAACAAAAGCATAATCGAAGAGGTCAAGCCGTAATGTCCTTGAATAATCATGGCAATGCTGAACAAACCGCCTACCAGCATTGGAAGACTGAAATTGAATAACAACTGTCCAATGGTC
Organism: Bacteroidales bacterium; assembly: GCA_024400425.1. Taxonomy (GTDB): domain Bacteria; phylum Bacteroidota; class Bacteroidia; order Bacteroidales; family F082; genus Limimorpha. Next base: position 164,828 of record JAKSMV010000002.1, on the reverse strand, counting down.
TTGTCGAGTTTAAAAGGTCTGTTCATCCGCTTTGCTTTACGGATGGAACATAATGTGACGATAGAAAATGAAACCACAAGAAGGCAAATGGCAAATATTATGGCGGTGCGAATGGCTTGAGGCGTATTGATGGATTTCATATAGATTGAGGAAACACAGAAATAGCATAACATAGCCAAAACACCTATTACGGCTATGGACCAGCCGCTTATTGCGGTGAACCGCGACGATTTTTCCATCATTTCCTTGATGTCGCGCAACGTGGTCTTAATCTCTTCTTCTTTCATATATTAAAGTACTTTGCGCTGCAAAGTTACAAATAAAATGAATCAAACAAGTATTTTTTCAAAAAATATTATTTTTGCCCCATGATTATACTCGACAACATCGTCGTGAGCGACGAATTTCTGAACGCCCGTTTTTGCTGCGACTTGCCTCGCTGCAAGGGTTGGTGCTGTGTGGCTGGCGATGCCGGTGCGCCTTTGGAAGAAAGCGAAATCGAAAAGATTGAGGAAAACCTCGATGCCATCAAGCCTTACATGCGACCCGAAGGCATACAAGTGGTGGAAGACAACGACGTGTATGACTACGACGAATGCGGCGAGCTGGTGACGCCTTTGGTGAACGGCGAAGAGTGTGCTTTCGTCTATTTCCATGAGAATGGAACTGCCCTATGCGCCATCGAAAAAGCCTATCTCGAAGGCAAATGCAACTTCTGGAAACCTATCTCGTGCCACCTCTACCCTATCCGATTGATGGAAAAAGATGGTTTCACCCATATTTTATACCACGAGTGGAGCGTTTGTGTGCCCGCCAAACGCAAAGGCGAAAAGGAAGGTATTCCGCTGTGGAAATTCCTCAAAGGACCTTTGGTTCGCAAATTTGGCGAAGAGTGGTACGAACGCCTGGAAAAAATGATTGTGAAAGATAAAATCTGATAAAAGATATCAATTCTACTCCGTAGAGACGTGCCATGGCGCGTCTCTACAAGTTGAAAAAAATCTGATAAAAATTCCGATTCTACCCGATTTCAACCATCTTCGCGCAAATCACGCTGATGTTGTCGGCACCGCCATTGCGACATGCGAGGTCGTAAAGGTCAGTGGCAGGTTGCTGGCTTTGCGACAGGACGGATTCAATTTCCTCGTCAGTAGCCATGTCGGTAAGGCCATCGGAACAAATAAGTAATTGGTCGCCAACGCGAAGACGGTCGGTGATGTCAATCAAAGTCAAAGTGCCATTGCAGCCGCCACCAATGCAATTCACCAGATATTTGCTGTCGTTGGGATTGCCCGAAAGACCGCGTTCCGTTTCGTCGATGGTGAGTTGCCTCAAAGTGCCGTTGCGGAAACGGTAGGTTCGGCTGTCGCCTGCATTCAGAACGTAGGTCTTGCCTTTCAGCCACACTACACCCGTTAGCGTGCAACCCATCGGACGAATCTGTCCTTCCTCCGAAGCTTGATTATTCATAAAACGACTGAATGCCAAAACGCTATCGCAAATTTCCTTTTCAAAATCCTTTTCATTGAAATCATTTACGAGGAAGAAATCTTTGAGATGTTCGAGCAGCATTTGACTGGCGCGTTCGCCGTGTTCGTGGCCGCCCATGCCATCGGCAAGGAGAAGGTAAAAACAGGAGTCGTCGCCAAACTCAACGGGCAAAACCATGTTGTCGTCGCGCAGCAAGATGCCACTTACCGAAATCATGTCTTCGTTGTTGTCACGCTTCAAGCCTTTTCCGCTAATGGCTTCAATTTCCAGCTTCGTCATTTCAGTATAAGATGTGTGGTTGCTATTTTCAGATTATCACCAACATGCAGGTCAACCCAAATATTTGGGGTCAGCTTCACGCCATTGACGAAAGTCCCGTTGTGGCTACCCAAATCGCGGATTTGCCATTGTCCGTCAAGGCAACGCAGCTCACCATGAGTGCCTGAAATGTAGATGGAACTGCCAAATTCGGGATAGATTCCCGTGGTGCGGCCAAAGATGCCTTCTTTCAATTTCAGGTTAAAGCCATCGCCCGCCATGGTCATTTCATGTGTCGGATTTGCAGCTTGCTGTTCTTTTGGTTCAGGTTTGGATTCTGTTCCACCAACATTGAAAAATGCTTCAGCCGAAATCAAATCGGCACCGCAAGCTGGGCATTCCGTTCCTCTTTTCGGCTGGCCACATTCGGGGCAAAAATGCAGTTCCTTACCGCATTGGTCGCAGTAGCGGCTGTCATCGTCAATCATTGCTTTGCAAAACGGACACTTCATCACATTATCTCCTCTAATTTAATGTTATTGATATCGGCAGCAGTGAGGGTCATCAAGGCATCGTCGTCGAGCGAATCGTCGAAAGCCGTGCGTTTCGAGAGGTTTTTGACGGCCTTATCCAAGGCTTTGCGGACAGTGCGGCCATTGCCGAAATTCCTGTCGCGCGAGGCATAGACACGCACAAACAAATCGTGAATGGCAGCTTCGGCATCCTCAGCGATGATGTATTCCTTCTTTGTGGCCATCGAAACGAAAATCTTTTCCAAGTCGTCAACATCGTAATCTTCAAAGATGATGGTTTCGTCGAAACGCGATTTGAGGCCTGAGTTCTGGTTGAGAAATTCATTCATCTCGCGCGTGTAACCAGCGGCAATACAGACGAACTTGCCCTTGTGGTTTTCGAGCAGCGGCACCAAGGTGTTGATGCACTCGGGGCCATAATCACCAGCACCGCCAGAGCAAAGCGAATAAGCTTCATCGATGAAGAGCACGCCGCCCATGGCTTTCATCACCACTTCCTTGGTTTTCAGTGCCGTTTCGCCCACAAAATGCGACACAAGGTCGTCGCGGGTCACTTCATAGACATCGGCAGTCGGGATGACACCCAACGAGCAGAGAATCTTGCCCATCAGTCGGGCCACGGTGGTCTTGCCCGTACCCGGATTGCCCAAAAACAGGTAGTGGCTCAAGGTGATTTTAGGGGTACGGTTCTTGCGTTGCGCCAGCTGCTGTTCGCGCCGAATGGTGACGGCCAGGTCGTTCAGACTTTCCTTGACACTTTCCAAACCCACCAAGGCATCAAGCTCTTTCATCACCTCTTTTATGTCAAATGAATTGCGCGCGCTTTCACCCGCAATATCGTCGTAGGTCAACCATTTGCCTTCCTGTGCAACCTCAGCATCGCTCATCGTGCGCAATCTGACACCACGTCTTTCAATGGCTGCATCAAGGAAATTACGCACATCGCGAGCGTTGCCAAAGGTCTCGCTGCGACGGTTATACATATTCTCAAATTCGATGTGCATCTTCTCGTCGGCCTCGTTGCTGAAAGTAAGGCCGCGTTTTTTGGCCATGCTTCTGAAAATCAGTTCCAACTCGGTGGCGTTATAATCGGGGAAAGCAATCTGTTTCTTGAAACGCGAAGGCAGACCCGGATTCATTTTCAGGAATTCCTTCATCTCATCACGATAACCAGCGGCGATACACACGAATTCACCCTTCCTGTTTTCCAAAATCGGCACCAGTTTGTCAATGCCAGCCTTGCCAAACTGTCCGTCGTTGAGGCCGTAGGCTTCGTCGATGAAAAGCACGCCGCCCATGGCGCGGTCAACGGCTTCCTGAACGTTTCGTTCAGTGCCACCCACAACGTCGGAAATCAAGTCCTTACCCGCCACTTCGACATACTGACCTTTAGGCAACACGCCCAAAGCCCCGAGAATGTCGGCAAAGATGCGCGCAATGGTCGTCTTTCCCGTTCCGGGATTGCCCGAAAACACATAGTGGTCGCTGATGCGCAACTTGGCATCGGGACCGCTTTCGCGTTGGGTTTCCCTGATATTGTCAATGATTTTATGAATCTCGTCTTTCACACTTTGCAGGCCGATGAAATCATCAAGTTCCTTCCAAATCTCGGCTTCGGTGCGCGGCACGAATATTTCGCCTTTAATATCTTGCTCGTCAACTTGTTGACTTCCTCTGCTCAAAGCACTTATCGCCAATTCTTCGGCCTTGGCGTCGGCCAAATGGCCATTGCTTTCGGTGCCTTCGCCCTTGCGCAAAAACCATTCGAAATGCGACTGCAACTTTTTGGCCGCTTCGGGCGACAGAGTCAACTTGTATTTTTCCTTCAACGAAAGGGCGCAGATTTGCGTCAAGGCCTTTTCGTCGAAAGGCTTCAGGACGAAACGGAACTCGAACAAGGAAGCCGCATCGGGGTTGCTGGAAAGGAACTCCTCCAAGCCACGACTCAAACCAGTCATGAAAACGAAAGGCATCTTGCTAGCATTGTTGCGCATACGCGAAAACAAGCGGTCGAGATCGTTCACATCGTTGGCATCGCCATTAGGCAGAAGTTTCTGCACATTGGTCAGCACCAAAACGCCCTCCTTGACTTCGTCAAGATGCTCATCGAACTTGTCCATCCAAATCTTGAAATCGGCAGCATCAACGACTTTAGGCTTCGGCTGGCTCACCATGCCCGCCTTGAGCAAGATTTCGAAAAGCCTATCGACCATGAAACGCTTGCCCGTTCCAGCCTTGCCCAAAATGACGGCATCCATCTGTATATGCACATTGGCACCGTTTTTCTTGAGTTGCGAAGCGACATTGGCCCTATCCCTGAACTTTTCTATCTCGCCAAACAAATCATCTTTGGCAAAAAACTCCTTAAACATCTGCTTCGCTGATGTTTGGAAAGCTTCGCCGCAATGTTTGCAGAACTTGGCTTCATCGCGGTTTGGCGTATGGCAATGTTCACATGTTTTCATTTTTCCAGTTCTCCTACATTTATCGAATCATTAACGATGGTCGTCTCGGTCTCACCTTTTATTTTCGGGGTGTCATTGGGCAGCAAACGACTCAAAGCACACAATATCAACACGACACCAATGAAAATGCCGACCCACTTCCATCGGTCTTGCAAGTCGAGTTTCCAATATTCTATCGATTTGCCATCAACGACACCATTGAGCGAGGAATCAAAATGTCTCTCGTCGTTGAAAGCGAAATATAAAGGTTCAAGCGTAAGTTCCTCAAAGCCAGGATTCGCTACGGATTTTGCGTCACGCACAAACGGACTGAAGTCAAAAAGCGTCTTGATGCTGAAAAACACAATGGCTGCCAAGACGACCAAACCATAAATCCAGACAATATACTGACCTAAAAACTTTATCAACAGCAAGATGACGGCTGATGTAATGCCACCCACAATAATCGGCAGGAGACAACCGTCGCTATCAAAAATGAAAAACGAGACAACAGCCGCCACCGCTCCCAAAATGTAGAATGCGCTTTTAAATTTAATGGCATCCGTACTGACAGTATGGGAGGCGATAAGACTTTGAATGATGACTATGAGCAGGAAAACAGCCAATAAAAGAGCCGAACCGGCAAGCAACTTTTGGATGACGCTACGCGCCCAATTGCGCTTGATCTTGCTCTTGGCATTGTCCGAAACGGATTGAGCCTCGGTGCGTGCTTCGATGAACCTCTCGAAGTTTTCGTTGTCAGTATCGGCCACACCCAAGGCTTGCACATATTGCTCCAAAAGCTTCTCGTAAGCATATTTTGGTTTAAAGTCGGCATTGGGGTCTTCGTGATATTGCACCGCAAGCCAACCGCGCAAGCCCTTGTCGTTCTGCAAGTCATATTCCAGTTCCTTTTTCGGAGCTTTCAGAAAATCATCGAGATTCTTCAGCACCTGGCCTATGCGCGAAAGACGATATTCCGGCGTTGCGCCATAGCCGACGATGGCTTTCATCATCGCTACTTGATCCTTATAGTTTCTGTCCTTCGGACCGGCTTTTTTCTCATCGTCTTTTGAAGGAGTAACGCAGTAACCGAACCATTTGCGCTGTTTTGCAAAACGATTTCCCTTGTGGTCGAAAAACCAAGGCAGGTAGTCGGCATCGCCACCATTCTGGAAACTCCAAACGATGTTGTACGCCAACTCAGGGCCATAAATCTTTTCAGCTTTCGCCCCGTCGAAATCGCTCAAAAGCGCGTCGTCATCGGCGTTGTTCTTCGTGAAATAGAGATAATACACCTTGTTGAGCAAACGCCCAATGACTTCGCCAGTCATGGCATAGTCGGGATGCTTGGTGTCGCAGCAAAGGTTGAGGTCGTAGAAAGGATTCAGCGTGTGGACGGCAGCCAAAAAGCCCATGTTTTCGTCGTCGGGATAGTCCTCTTCGACAATCTTTTCGATTTCGACTTGCACTTCAGGGCAATACTCAAGCCACTTGCTGATTTTGCCGCTATAAAGGAATTTCTTAGCCAAATCGGCATCTTCAACCATGAAAGCGGCCAGTTCTTCGGGAGTGTGTGCAATTTGGTTTTTACTACTATTATATATGATATTGAGACCTTTAGCCTTGGTCTCGTCGAAAATCTCAACTTTCTTTCCTTTGACGAAATCCTGAATCTGTTTCAAGCCCCAACGATGGGCTGGGTCACGGGTCAGCAGTCCACGCGTAATGGTAAACAGAGGTTCGGGCATGTCGGTTGGCACCACGATACCGTCGTGGGCTTTCTGCATGGCCATCAGCGTTTCCTTGGCGCGGAAAGCCGATTCGCCATACCAAAGGCTGAGAATGGTCATGCCCAATGAGTAGAAATCGGCGGCGGGGGTCAGGTTGCAGTAGGTCTTATTGTCGATAATGACCGTGCTGGCAGGGCCATAGACTTCAGGCGCGGCATAAATGGGAGTCCGGCTCTGCAAAGTCTGTACCTTGCCGTGGTCGAGGATATCGGCAATGCCGAAATCGCAAAGAAGGCAGTCCCAAGTCGATTCGTTGTTAACCAATATGTTGGCTGGTTTCACATCCTTGTGAATGAAACCCAAACGATGACATTGGTCGAGCGCCATGGCCGTCTTCAAGGCGATTTTCATGATGGCATCCTTGTTGCCTTTCAGGTTGAAATCGCTCACCGCCCCTTTCGGACAATGTTGCATCAGTTCGAAGCAACGCTGCTCGCCCTGGTAGTCCATGGTGCCAAAATCGTAGAGGTCGATGAGGTAGCCTTTGCCGCACAACTGCTTCACCAAAGGAAGGACGGATGCGTTGAAAGTGTAGCCTTCCTTATAGATTTTCAGCACTTTGCCATCATCTCTTACAATGATGTCGGCTTGCGACCCACAGTGCAAAGTGTCACCTTGCGGGGCCGTTGCCGTACCCTGTGGAGCAGTAGCAGTAGACTGCGGAGCCGTTGCTGTGCCTTGTGGAGCCGTTGCCGTTCCTTGTGGAGGCTGCTTCTTTGCGCTTTTCAATCGTTCGGAAAGGTCTGACATAATTTAGTCCTCGTATTTGTATTCCTTCGTGGTTTCCACTACATCCTTGTCAACAATGATGGTTTCGTACTGCCAGGTTCCGCCGCGCCATGGTTCGCAACATTCGCTGGGCTGATTGTGGAAGCAGCCGCAATAGTTGCACACCCAGCCTGTCCGGACTTTTTCTTCGGTATGGATATGTACCTTGCGAGTAGTTTCGATGGCGACCTTGCGAGCCGAATAATAGTTGTATTGTTCTTGCGGTGTGCTGCCAGCGGGAGGTAGCATTTCGTCAAAAAGCTGGTTGATGTCTTTCACCACTTGCTGATATTCCGCCTTGACTTGCTCTGCATCGAATGTCTCGGCTTGCTGGCCAAGGAGTTCCAGTAAACGCTGTTCTGCTTCGGTGACCAGAACTTGTTGTTTTTCGAGCAAGGCCTCCAGTTCGGCAGCGCGGTCGATGAGTGCCGCCACTTGCTGCACTTTCGGGTCTTGCTTGGCCTTTTCGATGGCACGCTGAGCGGCCTTGGTGAGGGCCGTGTTGCAATGGCGGCAATAGGAACGCACATTCAAAGTGCCGCAATTGGGACATTTTACGCCGTTGGCGGGCATGCCGCATTCCTCACACACGCTTTCGCCAGATTCCATGGGCGCACCGCAAAATGTACAGTAGTCAACGAGTTTCTTGCCGCAATGTGGACAAAACTCAGCCGTCTTGTCGATTTCGGCACCACAATGCGGACATTTCCGAAGGTCGGACGGATGTTGCTCAGCCTTGGTTTTTCGCTGGGTTTGCTGCTGTGTGCGTATTTGCGTTCTCTGGTTGTCCATGATTTATTTGCAGTAAAAATTGAAACTATAAAATGCCCTCCTTCACCATTCACCCATCACCTGCCACCAAAAATTAGCTTATCGAACTGATGGATGGAATGAAGTTTTGGCGGATGCCAGCGGTAAGGAAACTGAATATCACTTCATCGCTGAAGCCAAAGGTCTGATGCCCGATTTGGAACATGAGGTCGAGTTCCTTTTGGTCGAACTTGTGGTCGGTCACCGTCAGGTTAACGATATAACTGAACAAGTCGGCTTTCATGTCAGGATTGATGTCCAAGATTCTTTGCACACTCTCGTTGAAAATCTTGTAGCAGTCGCATTGACTGACTTGTTCCAAAATCGACTTCGGGAACATGTAATAGCTCGACATGGAGAGCAAGATGTGCTCGATTTCTTCCTGTGTGACCTGTCCGTCGGCATTGGCCATGATGAGTCCCGCCGAAGCCATGAAATACACCATGTAGTCCTCAATTTCCTCGGTGTTAAGTCGCGCGATGGCATCGATGAGCACATTCATTCGATCATTGAGTTCCTTCTCGGTACGCGCGTTGGCAAACAAGTTGAGGGCCTCAATGCGGATTGGGCTGACCGGATGCGTGTAACCATCGTTAAGGCTCAAACCCTTACCGTTGATGTAATGTCCCAAAATGTTTCGGTTTTCCTCAATAAACGCTGAAATGTTGACTTCCATCTTATCCAGTTTCAGTCCCGATTTCAGCTTGAATTCAGAAGAGATGCAGGCATCAAGGTCTTTCACAGCGAGATAGCCATAGCGGTCGGCGAAGAGTTCGCTCATCTGTTTCCACAAGAAGAACTTGTAGCGCAAAGGCAAGGGCAGGTTGGGCATTCCGGTTTGCGGATCGGGCGGAAACACGAAACTGATGATGTCTTTCAGGAACATGTTTTCGTCGGCAAGATGGCCCAGTTCGTGACCCACCACCGAGCAGAGTTCCTTCTCGCTCATCACGTCAATCAAGGCTGAGTTGATTTGCACGATGTAAGGGCTATCGGGGTCGATGGAGGTATAGCAATAGGCACCCGCATTGAGTGAGGAACTGCTGACGACAAAGAAATCGACGGGATGCTCGAAATTCAGCGCTTCCTTCACGCCTTCAAGCAAATTGTAAAGATGTGGCGTGACGCTTTCGCTCACTCTCAGGCTTTCGCCTTCCATCTTGATGCGCAAGTGGCGGTCGTCCATCTTGTCGGCACCGATGCGTTTCATGAGGTCATAAACCACATCGCCCTGAAGCGCTTGGTAAAGCTGCTCGGTGAGCTGGCGGTAGCGTGGTATTTCAGGCAACAGCAGGTTTTGTTTCTTCTGCTGCATCCGGGCTTTGTATTCTGCTGCGTTCATAAATGGAATATTATTAGTTGGCAATGTTTAGCTCCAAGCATCAAATCTGCCATCGTCATCGTTGTCATCATCATCAAGACAAATGTTCTCGATGGTGGCACCTAAAGCTTCCAGCACGCGGCGCAAGGCGTTGATGTCGTAGAAACTCATCGGGTTGTGGTCGTCGTCTTCAAGCGTCAGGATGATGTCGCCGGCAACAGGCTCGCGAGAAATTTTTTGACCGACAATGTTAATCGGCAACCGTTTCTGCTGACCGTTCTTATCAGTCCAGCCCGTCACCTTTTCTTCGTATCCGGCCTTACGCCCGATTTCGAAGAGTGGCTGCAGGCGTAAGGCGTGAAGTCGGTCAGCGCTAATGAAATCGGCCATTTCGCTCCAATTATCGACATCAAACTCGATGATGTCGGCGGTGGCATCGGTATGGACGATGGCAATGAGCGGAATGCCTTCGTCAATGAGGCCGCCGTCGGTCTGTCCTTCATCTTCTTCTGCCGGTGCAATATTCTCATACAAAGGCAGATAGTATTTCTCGATTTCCTCCTTGAAATCATCGAGTTGTCCATTCTGATAAGCTTCAATGACATCTTCCAAACGGCTTTCGTCGCCATTGCGATAGGCGCAAAGCAGGCAGAAGGGTCGGAAACTTTCGGGGACTTCGACAGGACAATGGCCTTCGTCAATCATCGTAGCCATCATGCTGTAGCAGTTTGAACTGAAGTACGCGGCTCCAAGGTTGAACCAATCCCAAGCCTCTTCGTCGTTTTCCTCGAAACCGAAGTTGCCGAAATAATAGTTCTTGCCCATTATCCATGGTGCTATGTTGTCGCCCAATTGGTAGCCTTTCTCCAAATCGGCCTTGATTTGTTCTGTCTTCCTAATTTGTTCTCTCTTGCTGAGCTTGTCATATTCATCCTTGGTAATGTCGCCTCGCAAGGTATAACAGAAAGCATCGTTATGCTGGATGCCAATCTCGACATATTTGTCGAACATTTCTTTCTCGGTCAAATTGCCATCCTCGTCATAGCACATCATCAGGATGAGACTGCTTATCGATTCGTAGAAACCGAAGCTGATAGCCTGAATATAAGCATCTTCAGCCTTCTCAATGTCGCCCAGTTCCTGATAGGCACGGCCCAACAAATCGTAATATTCAGGTTCAAATTCAAAGATGTCCTTTTCGTCATCGCCTGTGGCATCTTTCAGAATATTGGAAACAAAGTCGAGTATATATTTCGGGTCAGCCTCGTAGCCATTCAAGCCATACAGGATGTCCTTTGCCTTCTGATAGAACGCCTTAACGCTGCCCTTTTCGATGGCATCTTCGCGGAGCTTGAGGTATGTCTGATTATCGACTTGCCCAAGGAGACTGACATATTTTTGATTATTGGCTTGCTTTACACGGCCATCGCGGTAAAACAAGGACAAGGCAAAGATAGCATCACCAATGCCTTTGTCGGCAGCGGCAACGAAAAGGTCGTAGGCTTGTTTCATCGAGTCTTCATCGGGCTGAACCAGCTGGTGATAGCGGCCCAAGGCATATTTCGCAATGGCATAGCCCTCGTCGGAGAGCTTCTTCATCTCGGCAATCTGCTTGTCGGTGAGCATGTACATAGGATACACGCCACGAGCGATACGCAAGAAGAGACGGCGAGCCGTTTCATCAGCCAACGCTGCATAGAACAACTGGTCGAAAGCCCCCGGCATGTCGTTATCCATAAGGCATTTAGTTGCTTTGTTGAGGCGAATGTTCAGTTCCTTGCGGAACTCTTCTTCTGTCATTTCGCCATTATCAGCGGTGCCTTCAGGTTCGCTTTCCCGAATCTCCTTCATGAGGTCGTCATAGATGATATCGACTGCCTGCTTGCCATCATAGCCGAATTTTTCGCAGATATGCTCGGCAAGACTCCTTTTCTGCTTGTCGATGACGCCATCGGAAAACATCATGGAAACGAGGTTCTTCATGTAATCCACCTTGTCGTCATCAGACTTCGGAATCTCGATGACGAGGTTGTCGCTGTCCTTAAAGCATTGGTCGAGTTCGGCTTGCGTAAGGTTAAATTCCTTGGCTACCAGAAGAATATAATCATGCTCGTTTTGCGTAAGCTGACCATCGAGGCGCGCCATGCTGATGAGGTTAGCAACATGAGCCAGTTGCGCCCGTTTCGTTGGATTGAAGAGTACCATATTGTCGTTTTTTTTGCCTTTGACTTGAAAATGTGAATTATGCGGCAAAGATAGTCACATTATTTGTTTTTCAAAATCTTTTTGGGAAATATATGATGCGGTGCAAAAAAAATCGGCCCGCAATGCGAGCCGATTTTCCAATTCATAGATATGGAATATCAATATCCGAAGATTTCCTCTTGACTCAGGCACTTCACCGGGCCGAGGGTGCGCAGATAGTTGAGATCCAAATCCTTCGAGTCGCCAAGGATGCAATAGGTGTAGGTGCGGTCCTTCACCCATTGTTGCTGGAAGGCCTTCACGTCGTCGAGGGTCAAGCCTTGCACTTGTTCGAAGATGTCCTTGTTGCGGTCGTAGTCAACGCCCATGTCCTTGGCATCGAGGTAAGCCAAAAGGACGCTGCTCTTGATGGTGCGTTCGGTGCGCATACGGCTGACGATGGCATCTTTGGCAATCTTAAAGGCAGCTTCGCTTTCAGGCATGTTGTTGATGATGTCGGCAAAGGCTTCAATGGCCTGTTGCATCTTCTCGTTTTGCGTAGCGATGAAGGCATTGAAGGTATAAGGTTGATAGTCGTAGGAAGGCATTGCAAGCCATGCGCTGGCCGAATAAGCCAAGCCGCGGGCTTCGCGCATCTCCTGGAAGACGATGCTGTTCATGCCACCGCCAAAGTATTCGTTGTAGAGGCTCATTATGGCGTCGTTGGCAACGTCAAACTTTTCGCCACGGTTTGAATATTGGATGTAGCGGATTTGCTTGGCATCATATTCGGCTAAAAGAACTTGGTTTTCAGGTGTCTCTTGATACTTTGTCTCGACCTTCTCAATCGGTGCAAGTTCTTCAGGGACATTGTGTGACTCGTTGATTTGAGCCACAACTGCATCCATTTCTTGTGGGCCATAATACAACACATAATGCTGCTTGGTGAACAAGTCCTTCACCTTGTTGAGCAAGTCGTCGCTGGTCAGCTGAGCCAAAACCTCGTTGCTCATCGTGGTAGCCTTGATGTAGTCGGGACCAAAAGAAGCATAGCGGCGCAATGCGCTGAAGCATTGGTTTTGGTTCTTCTTGGCATCGGTACGCGATTTCATGCGGTCCATCTTGAGGTTTTCGAGCACGGCCTCGTCGGGTTGTGCATCGGCGATGAGTTCTTCCACCAAAGCCATGGCTTGTGGCATGTTCTCGCTCAAGCCGTTAATCGAGATATAGCAACGGTCGCTTGAGACGCGAGCGCTGAAGCTGCAGGCAATGTTGTAGAAGGCCTTCTTGATGTCTTCAGCCGACTTGGTGCTGGTGCCCAAATAGTCGATATAGTCGAAAGCGGTCGAAAGGGTGGCATCGTTGTTCGAGCCAATCTCGAAGGCATACATCAGTTGGAACAAATCGGTGGTTTCGTTCTTCTTGTAGAGCACTTCGATGCCCGACTTTGCATTAGCCTTAGCCATATCCTTGTCGAAGTCAACGAACACAGGTTCGATGTCTTTCACTTCTGAGTTCTGCACTTCTTCGACGAAAGCGCTGACGGCATCGCGGTTGGTAGCGATAGGAGTAATTTCAGGCTTGTCGAGCTTCTTGATGTCGCGTTTGCCTTCACGTTTATAGACCACCACATAGTTGTTTTCGCCGAGGCGTTCGTTGGCAAATTTCACGATGTCGTCCTTCGTGACCTTGCTCAAATGGTCGAGTTGAGCCACTTGGTCAGCCCAAGCGATGCCATTGATGAAAGCGTTGACGAAAGCGTTGGCACGGCCCGCATTGCTGTCGAGGTAATTCTGCATCTGGAGTTTGTAGTTATCGACCGAAGCCTTCACGAGCGATTCGTCGAAGTCGCCATTGCGGAGCTTTGCGATTTCTTCAAGGAGAAGGTCTTTGGCTTCTTCAAGGGTTTGGCCTTCTTTTGGACGGGCGTAGGCCTCAAAATAACCATAGTCATTCATAGTGCTGTTGTAGCAGTAAGCACCCAACACCTTCTGCTTCTGTTGCAGGTCGAGGTCAATCAAGCCAGCTTGTCCGTTTGAAAGGATTGAAGCGGCGATGTCGGCAATGTCGGCTTCATCGCTTGCAGCCTTGTCGGTACGCCAAGCGATAGTGACGTTTTCGGCTTCAATGCCCAACACTTCCTTCACGATAGGAGCGTTGATTGGTTCTTCGGCTGGGAACTCAAGCTTAGGCAGGTTTTCGTTTGGTTGCATCACGCCGAAATACTTCTTGATGACGGCAATCATCTCCTCAGGATCGAAATCGCCCGAGAGGCAGATGGCCATGTTGTTCGGCACATACCAAGTGGCGTGATAGTTCTTCACATTGGTGATAGAAGGATTCTTCAAGTGCTCAGGACGGCCAATGGTGGTTTGCTGACCGTAAGGGTGATTAGGATAAAGCCCGCTCAGCTCTGCTTCCCAAACCTGACGGCTATCTTGGGTCAAGCCCATGTTGTATTCTTCATAAATGGTCTCCAACTCGGTGTGGAAGCCACGGATGACAGGATTCATGAAGCGGTCGGCCTGAATCTTGGCCCAATTTTCGATTTGGTTGCTCGGAATGTCTTCGACATAGCAAGTCACATCGTTGCTGGTGTAGGCATTGGTGCCATTTGCACCGATAGCTGCCATCAGTTTGTCATACTCGTTAGGAATGGCAATCTTCGAAGCCTCTTGGCTGATGCTGTCAATCTGATGATAGATAGCCTTGCGTTCAACCGAGTCGGTGGTTTGGCGATACACTTCAAACAGCTGTTCGATTTGGTCGAGCATGGGTTTTTCGGCTTCGTAGTCGGAAGTGCCGAAACTTGGTGTTCCCTTGAACATCAGGTGTTCGAAGTAGTGGGCGAGGCCTGTGGTTTCAGCCGGGTCGTTCTTGCTGCCTGCACGAACGGCGATGTAAGTCTGAATGCGAGGCTCTTCCTTGTTCACGGCCATATACACTTTCAGGCCGTTGTCGAGCGTATAGATGCGGGCGTTGATGGGGTCGCCTACTACGCTTTCATACTCTTTTTTCGTTTCCTTGCACGAAACTGCCAGCAATGTCACAACCGACATGATGGCAAATAAGAATAGCTTTTTCATAGATTAAATATAAAGTTGATTATCAATAAATTAAATCATTCTACAATTGTCATTTCGTCAACAAGGTGCTTGGCACCTGCAAACTTGTCGATGATGAAAAGCACATAGCGAATATCGACAGAGATGTTACGACAGATGCTAGGGTCATAAATCAAGTCGCTCATCGTGCCTTCCCAGCAGCGGTCGAAGTTGAGGCCCAAGAGTTGGCCATCGGCATTCAGAATCGGGCTACCCGAGTTGCCGCCCGTGGTGTGGACCGAAGCGGTGAACGCCACGTGCATGGTGCCGTCCTTGTCGGCATAGCGGCCATAGTCCTTGTTGTTGTAAAGCTCTTTCAGGCGTGGCTCGACGACATAGTCGTAGATGTCGGGATTCTCCTTCTGCATGATGCCTTCCAACGTGGTGAAGTGACGGTAGTTCATGCCATCTTTCGGCTTGAAGCCTTCAATCTTACCATAAGTCACGCGAAGCGTAAAGTTGGCATCGGGCGAGAAACGCTTTTCGGGCTGCATTTCCATCTGTCCTTTCATGTAGATGCGCTGCAAACGCTGGTTGTCTTCGGTAATGGAAGCAAGCGAAGGATACACATGGTCGCGATAGAAACCGATGATGCTTTGGTAAGCCACGAAAGCCGGGTCGTTCTGCAACTTCTTGACACTCTTTGCCTTGAAACCATCCAAGAAAGCATTTACACTTTCTTCCGAAACGAGGAACGACTTGGCGAACAAGGTTTCCACATATTCGTCAACGTCCTTGATGTCGTTCAGGAAAGCGGGACGGAAATCGGCAGGTTGCGCCTTGATGTATTCTTTCAGCAGCATGGCTGCGACTTCCTTGTCGATAGGCATGTAATAATCCTTGAAGAACGACTTAGCGGAGCCTTTCAGCGAAGCAATCATCTTGTCGATGTCCTCTTGAGGCGTTTCTTTCGTGACTTGTGCGAGTTTGGCAAACTTGCCTGCAAAACTGAAGAGTTCGATGTTCATTCCGGCTTCGGCCACATAGGTATAAGCCAACTGGAAAAGCTCCAAATCCTTATAGTTTTTCTCGAATTGGCCAAGCAAATTGACATATTGGGCACGACTTTCATCGCCTGAAGCCCAATTTTGGAAGTCTTCTTCAAAGAATTGCTTTTTCTCAACACCGTGGAAATGGTTGATGCCTTCGGTGACACCCATCCATTTCTTCCAGCCGTTGCCCAAGCCAGCGTGCTTCGAAGCATATTGGATGCGTACTTTCTTGTCTTGTTCCTGATACTTGTTGTAGATGTCCAGAATCTTTCCGCGCAAGTCAACGGTGATGGGGTCGATGAGGTTGGCTTCCTGGTCAACGGCCACGGCGGGCAGATATTCGCTGGTGCGGGCGGGATAGCCAAACACGAAAGTGAAGTCGCCTTCGACGGCACCTTTCAGCGAAATGTCGAGATGCTTGGCAGGCTTATATGGCACATTTTCAGCGCTGTAGTCGGCTGGATGTCCGTCCTTGTCGGCATACACACGGAAGATACTGAAGTCGCCAGTGTGACGTGGCCAAACCCAGTTGTCGGTGTCGCCACCAAACTTGCCGATATTGCTTGGCGGACAACCCACAAGGCGGATATCGGTATAGACTTCGTTGAGCAGCAAGTAGTATTCGTTGCCCAAGAAGAAAGGCTTGATGCTGACTTTATATTCGGTTTCCTTCTCCACTTCAGCAGTGATTTTCTTGATGTTGGCTTCTATTTTACTTTGGCGGTCGGCTTCGTCCATATCGTCGGTGACGCCTTCAAGAACTCGCGAGGTCACATCGCGCATCTCGCGCAAGAAGGTGACACTCATGCCCGGACAAGGCAACTCTTGCGAACGGTCATTGGCCCAGAAGCCATCGGTGAGGTAATCGTGTTCAACAGAGCTGTGACGTTGGATGCTGCCATAGCCGCAGTGGTGGTTGGTGAGCAGCAGACCATAGTCGCTGACGATTTCGCCCGTGCAGCCGCCGCCAAAGAGCACGATGGCATCTTTCAGCGAGCTGTGATTGATGCTGTAAATGTCGTCGGCAGTGATACGCATACCCATTTCCTGCATCTCTTTTTCGTTGTATTGCAACAACATAGGAATCCACATTCCTTCACCAGCCATTATAAGGCACGAAGGAAACAAAACCGCGAAGGTCAAAAGAAAGGCTAATCTTTTCATAACGATAATTTGAAATTTGGGGCAAAGATACAAAAATATTGATTTTGTGCCTGTAGAGACGCGCCATGGCGCGTCTCACAGCGATACATTATTAAGAGACGTGCCATGGCGCGTCTCTACTATCCGATTTGGCTCCAGTCGAAGGTTTGGGCGAACAATTCCTTGTAGTGCTCGCGCAACATGCGGTTTTCGGGCTTGATGAGCTTCGGGTCGTCGGCAAGCAGGTTGATGGCGGCTTCGCGGACGTGCGGAATCAGTTCGCCGTCTTTCTGCAAATCGCCAATCATCATCTCTATCTGTCCCGACTGGCGCGTGCCGCCTGTCTCGCCAGGACCGCGCAATTCGAGGTCGGCCTCGGCAATCACGAAGCCATCGTTGCTGCTGCACATGGTCTTCATGCGCATCTTGCCATCGTTGGTGAGCTTGTGGTCGGTGACGAGGATGCAATACGACTGGTCGGCACCGCGACCCACACGGCCTCTCAGCTGATGCAGCTGTGAGAGTCCGAAGCGGTTAGCATTCTCGATAATCATCACCGAGGCATTGGGCACATTCACACCCACCTCGATGACGGTAGTGGCCACCATGATTTGTGCGTTTTTCGTGATGAAACGCTGCATCTCCCAGTCTTTGTCTTCTGCGCTCAGCTGACCGTGACAGACACAGAGTTTGTATTGCGGTTCGGGAAAATCGCGCAGCAAGGCCTCGTAACCCGCCTGCAAGGCTATCATATCGGTCTTTTCCGACTCCTTAATGCAGGGATACACCACATAAATCTGTCGGCCGAGGGCAATCTGCTGCTTCATGAACACCATGATGCGATAGCGGTCGTCGCTGTAAAGGTGATAAGTCTGCACAGGCTTTCTTCCAGGCGGAAGTTCATCGATTTTCGAGACGTCCAAGTCGCCGTATTGCGTCATGGCGAGGGTGCGCGGAATGGGTGTGGCCGTCATCACAAGGGTGTGTGGTGGCAAGGCCGCCTTTTCGTAGAATTTCGCCCTTTGCTCCACGCCAAAACGATGTTGCTCATCAATGATGGCGAGTCCCAAGTTCTTGAAAACCACCTTGCTCTCAATCAAGGCGTGAGTGCCAATCACGATTTGCATCGTGCCGTCGGCCAACTCGGCGTAAATCTTTCGCCTCTCTCCTATCTTTGTGGAACCTGTCAGCAAGGCGAAGTTCACATTCATGCCCTCAAGCATCTCCTTGATGGTCGCAAAATGCTGGTTGGCAAGAATTTCTGTCGGTGCCATCAGACAAGCCTGAAAACCATTGTCCAGAGCCAAAAGCATCACCATGAGGGCGACAATGGTCTTGCCGCTGCCCACATCGCCTTGCAGCAGGCGGTTCATCTGGTGTCCCGATGCCAAGTCGCGGCGGATTTCCTTGATGACACGTTTCTGCGCATTGGTGAGCGGAAACGGCAGATGATGCTGGTAAAACTCGTTGAAATAGTCGCCAACAACCTCGAAGACATGGCTCTTCACGGTTTGCTCGCGGTGCATCTTGTTGCGCAACAATTTGAGCTGGAAAAAGAAATGCTCCTCGAATTTCAGTCGACGCGTAGCTTGCTGTATTTCAATATTGTTGGAAGGCAGATGAATCTGATAGTAAGCGTATTTGCGCGGAATCAGGTTTTCTTGTTCAAGAAGGTATTTTGGCAGCGTTTCTGGAATGAAATCCCATACCTGCTGCAAAACCAATTTCTGCAATTTTGCGATGGTTCGTGGTCCTAATCCATTGTCTCTCAATCGTTCCGTAGAATTATAAACCCCTTGCAGACCTTCACCGATGAGCGGGTCGTTAGGATTGTATTCTTCGATTTCGGGATGAACGAAGTTGAAGTTATGGTTAAACTCGCTGGCCTTGCCGAAAAGCACATATCTCACACCTGGCTTGAAGCGGTCCTTAATCCATTTCAGTCCGCGGAAGAAGACGATTTCGATGCTGCCCGAATCGTCGGAGAAGCGAGCCGTGGCACGGGTGGCGCGAGGCTTGCCGATGAGTTGCAGATTGGAAATGGTTCCGATGAGCTGGTAATAGACGGTGTCGTCGTTGATGTTGGCTACCTTCTGAATCTGGCTGCGGTCGATGTAGCGAAACGGAAACTGGTTGAGCATGTCCTGATAGGTGAACACGCCCAATTCCTTCTGAAGAATCTCGGCTTTCTTTGGCCCGACACCCTTCAGATAGGCAATCTTCGTCTGCAGCAGATTCTGTTCCATCAGCGATTCAGTTTACGCACATCCGTTCAATCAGTTCGGCATGTTGCGGGAAGGCCTTCAGAAGTTCATCCTTCTTGGCCAACTCGAAGTTCTCGTAGTTGAAGGCGGGCGTCACCGAACAGCCCACCAGGCAGAAACCATTTTTGGTAGGTATTTCGGCTGCAAACCATTGTTCAGGCTCGATGACGACTTGCATCTCATTGTTTGCAAACAAGTGATGCACAACAAGTTCTCCATCAGGATTGATAACGTAGAGATTCAGCCGTTCACCAGCATGAAAATACCAGATTTCGGTCATGTCGTGCAGACGGTGGAAGGCCGAGATCTTGTCGTCGGTAAGCATATAATAGATGGTGGAGACGGCTTTCGTGCCCGTCTCGTCATTGCCATAAACCTGCTTGAAGTAGCCCCCTTCGGGATGAGGTTCAAGGCCCAGCTTTTCGATGTATTTGATTGCGTCCATGTGATACTATTAAGACTGCAAAGATAATGAAATTACAACCTCACCGGATACTTCAGCAGGTGCTCGTCAATCATGTGTTCGGGAACGATGGTCTTGATGGCATTGACAACGAAATTGAGCAAGGCTTCCCTGACATAATCGTTACGGATGAATAGCGAGACATTCCTCACGGGAACAGGATCGACGAGCGGGCGAAGGTTGCAACGGTGTTCTTCGCGAATCATAGGGATATGAAGCTCGGGGATAATGGTAAAGCCTTCGTTCTCGTTGACGATATGAAGCAGCGTGGCCACACTACCCGATTCGTAGAGCAGGCTCCTTTGCGATTCTTGGTCGCAAAATTCGCTGACTTGCAGCTGGAAACTAATCTCGTGCTTCAATGCCCACAAACGTTCGCTCGGCATGGTTCGCGAACAGATGCTCTCTTGCTGATAAAGCGGGTCGCTGGGCGAGACGTAGGCAAAGAACTTCTCTCTATAAAGCGGAACCGAAAGCAAGCCCTCAACTTCATGCGGACACGACATGATGGCCATGTCAAGTTCGGCATTCTTCAGCTTGTCAATCAGCACATTGCGGTGCAGCTCGCTGGCTTGCATGGTGATGTCGGGATTATCATTGACACGATGAAAGAGCTTCGGGATGATGTAAGGTGCAATGGTCGGTGTGATGCCGATATGGATGTTTCCACTCGCCCGTTTCTTCTCGCTGAGCGAAGTCTCCTGCAACTGCTTGGCATGATAGACCACCATCCTGGCTTGGCGCAAGACCTCCTCACCTGCAATGGTAGGCCTCACGGGATGGCTGTTACGGTCGAAGATGACCACATCGAGTTCTTCTTCCAATTTACGGATCATCGAGCTGAGCGTCGGTTGGGTGATGCCGCACGAATCGGCAGCCTTCACAAAATGCCGGTAGTTGTCAACGGCAATGATGTATTCCAATTGTTGTAGTGTCATGGCAACCAAAATTAGACTATGCAAAATTAGGAAATAATCAGTAACAGTTTCGATATACCATATGAGAAAAATATCAGCTTTTGTTATCCGAAAAGAACAAAAACCTATCTTTGCAAAACCAAAAAAATCATCGAATTATGCATTATTTGTTAATCCTTTTCATCGTATCTCTGCTTGCTTCAAGCGTGGGTTTCAAGTATTTCATCTATTTTTTCAGCATTGGCTACGGCTTTGGCATTGCTGCGTTGGCTGCCACGATTGCCATTGTTTTCTGGGGTTCGCTCAGCGTGCCGACCATTGTTCTTTGTCTGGTTCTGTTTGCCTACGGCTGCCGTTTGGGCATTTATCTTTTCAAGCGCGAACGGAAAAGTGCCGACTACCGCAAAATCCTTTACGACCCATCCTTGCAAGAGAAAAAGCCCGTTTTTGAAGTGATGATGGTTTGGATTTTCTGCGCCATTCTTTATGTGGCCGAAATCAGTCCTGTGGCTTTCCGCCTGAGCAATACCGCTGAAAATCTTCCAATTAGCAACACATGGGCTTGGATTGGTGCCGTGCTGATGGTTGCCGGCGCTTGCCTCGAAGCGGCTGCCGATGCTCAGAAAAGCGCTGCCAAGAAAGTCAATCCGAAGCGATTTGTCGACACGGGATTATATAAGATTGTCCGCTGCCCGAATTATTTGGGCGAAGTCACCTTGTGGACGGGTTGTTTCCTGACTTGCATCGGTGCAAGTTGCAGCACTTGGCAATGGATTGTAGCCGCCATCGGTTACATCGGCATCATCTATGTGATGTTCAGCGGTGCGCGCCGTTTGGAACTCCGACAAGTTACAACTTACGGCAACGACCCTGAATATCAGGAATATGTCAAGAAAACACCTATCCTGATCCCTTTCCTGCCGATTTACAGTCTGGCCAAATATAAGTGGCTGCAAGCGTAAGAAACCTTAATTTTGGTGAATTTGTTCACCGATTTTAGGTTTCTCAGACGCGAATCGCGTCTCTACAAACCAAAATGATAATTTCCCTATTTTTGCGCCATGAAATTCAAATCGTCTTGCATATTGATTGCGGCTTTAGCCTTTCTCGCTTGGTTTCCATCGTGCGGTGAAAACAAAAACGAAAAGACTGAAAACCATTATGTTATCGCAACTTTGCGCGGTCCTTCTTCAATGGGAATGTTGCAATTCATCGACAGCGTGAAGCAAATGGAAAATGCCAATGTCGAGATTCAGGTTTTCGATGAGCCGCTTCAAGTGCGCAAAATGATGCTCGACGGCAGCGCCGACTTTGCCAATCTGCCCACCACAATGGCGGCCTTGCTTTACAACAAAGGCATTGATTATCATTTTGCTGCGGTGCCGGTTTGGGGAACGCTTTACCTCTGCGGCAACGACAGCACCATCCAGTCGTGGGACGACTTGAAAGGCCGAAAAGTCTATCTGATGGCCAAAGGCATGACGCCCGATGTGATGTTCCGCTATCTTATGACTGAAAACGGCCTCAAACCCTACGAAGATGTCGATTTGGACTACCGTTTCCCGACACACATCGATTTGGCGAATGCCACAATGGCTGGCCGCGCCGATTTGAGCGTCATCTCGGAACCTTACCTGAGCATGGCTTTGGAGAAAAATCCATCATTGCATATTTTGATGAATCTCAGCGAAGAATGGCAGAAAACCAAGGGGATTCCTTTGGCTGAAACGGCTTTCATCTGCCGCGCCGAAATCGCTGAAAACCAAAAAGAAGTTGTCGATGCCGTCGTGCAAGCCTACGCAAAATCGGTGGATTGGGTGAACGGCAATGTGAAAGAAGCAGCGCAACTGGCAGTGAAATATGGCATTATTGACGATGCGGTTGCAGCCGAAAACTCCATTCCGCGTTCCCATCTCCGCGTGGCCGCTGCAAAAGACGTGCAACAGCAAATTGAAGATTATCTCCGTGTGTTTTATGAATTGGATCCGCAAATCATAGGCGGCAAGATGCCTGACGCAAAGTTTTATGAATAAGAAGAAAACCTATATTGGCATAATCTCCGTCGCCGTGATGCTGGCGCTTTGGGAAGTGGCTGCGCTGCGCATCGGCTCCGAGCAAATCATGCCGGGACCTTGGGCGACTTTGTTGG
The DNA here is from genome assembly GCA_024400425.1 of Bacteroidales bacterium. Classification (GTDB taxonomy): domain Bacteria; phylum Bacteroidota; class Bacteroidia; order Bacteroidales; family F082; genus Limimorpha. Next base: position 142,194 of record JAKSMV010000002.1, on the reverse strand, counting down.
CCACAATCCGGCTTTTTGCCGAAAAGGATTTCCTTTTAGTGGTCGGCAACACGCTTTTACGCGGCTTGATTGGCTTTGCCATTGCCTTGGTTTTGGGTGTCGGTTTAGGCATTTGGGCAGGCGTAAACGAAAAATTTGAAGCTTTCCTAAAACCTTGGATTGTGGTGATGCGTTCCATTCCTGTTGTGGCTTTCATCCTTCTGGCCTTGATATGGTTCAAATCAGGCTCAGTGCCTGTGTTTATTGGCATTCTCACCATGTTTCCTATGATTTGCACCAATGTCATCGAAGGCATCCGCAATGTGGACGGCAAACTGATTGAAATGGCGCGGTTTTACCATGTCAGCGAGAGCCGCATCATCAAGGAAGTGTATGTACCCGCCATTGCGCCTTTTGTGGTGAGTGGCATTTCGAGTGCTTTCGGCATTGGCTGGCGTGCCATCGTGATTGGCGAAGTGCTCAGTCAGCCGGAATTCGGCATCGGCAGCCGGATGCACGCGGCGCAGTCGTTCCTGAATGTCGATGTGCTGATAGCTTGGACCTTGATCGCCATTCTGATAAGTTTTCTCTTTGAAAAACTCATCCGTTGGGGCGAGAAGAATTTGATAAAATGGAAATGACATGGCACTGGAACTGAAACATATCAGCAAGCAATTTGACGGCAACGTCGTTTTCAAGGATTTCGACATTGCCTTTCGGGAAGGCGTGATTTCCTGCATCCTCGGTCCTTCGGGTTGCGGCAAGACCACTTTGCTCAACATGATGGGCGGCGTGACAGCAGCCGATGGCGGCGATTTCAGCAGCCTCAACGGCAAGCGTTTTTCCTATATCTTTCAGACCCCACGATTGCTGCCATGGAAAACCGTTGCGGAAAACATCGGTTTTGTCATGGATCGCAACCTTACGGCTTCCGAACGCCAGCAAAAACTTGATTATCTGCTGCAAATGGTCGAAATGGACCATTATGCACAATATTATCCTTCGCAGCTCAGCGGCGGCATGGCGCAGCGCGTCTCCATTGCAAGGGCCTTTGCCATCGATTCTGATGTCATCCTGATGGACGAACCTTTTTCGGGCCTCGACATCACTTTGAAGAAAAACATCATGGAGCGTTTCGTGGAGATTTGGAAACGCGACAAACGCACGGTCGTTTACGTCACGCACGACATCGACGAAGCCCTGCTGCTCAGCGACGAGATCATCGTGTTCAGCAAGGCTCCAGTCAAGATTGTTGCGCAAACGCAGGTTGACAAAGACAACCTTCAATCGGTTAAGGATTTGATTTTGAAATCGTTGTAGTGATTTATTTCCTCACCACAAATTTCACCGTTTTCTGACCGACCTTTATGAAATACATGCCATCGGAAAGGCCTGACACATCGATTTGTTTTGCACCATTCAGCGAGCCTGAAAGGACGGTTTGTCCCATGATGTTTAGGATTTCATAAACGGCGTTTTCTTCTTCCGTTTCGATGGTGATGAAGCCTTTGGCCGGATTCGGATAAACGCGGAATGTCTGATTATCAGATTCCTCAATTCCGTTGTGCAATTCAATGTAAATCTCATCGCAATCCTTGTCGCCGTATTTGAAAACCAGTTCGCCGTCTTTCCAACAGCAACGTATGCCTTCCACGCGGTAGTTGCCCGATTTGCTCATCAGCCTTTCGGGGAAGAAACTCGTCAGGTGGCCGATGCCGCAGACTATGGTTCCGCTGAAGACATCGTTTTCGTCGCTGACTTGCAGCATTTTGTAAGTCCTGCCTTCGTAATCGTAATCATCCACGGCATCAACATGAACGGTTATGGTTTCCGTGCCGACCTTGATTTGCCATTCGTCGCCGGCTTCGGCATTCAGATTGTAAAGCACGGTGAACTCATTCAAGGTCTTGTTCCACCAATACACGATGCCGTTTTCCTCATAAACGTATTCGTGCGTGACCTCAACACCTTTGTCGTACATTGTGTTGGTTCTCATAATGACTTTTGTACGGCGGCTGTTGATGGCGGTGTCGGCGGTATATTCCAGATGTTGGAAAGTAATGCTGCCATTGTCGTTCAGGATTTCGTAGTACCATTCTGAAAAATCAAAATTGAAGATAGGCTCTGCCGTACCGAAAATCGGCAATCCGTGGTTTACCCAATCTTCATCGCTCATCCAATGGCTGAAAGTGTATTCGGATAGCGAGTCGTTTTCAAGGCTTTCGCGACCGAAATTCAAGGCCTCGACCAAATCGTTGGTGCCAAATTGCGCGGTATCGAGCAACCATTGTGTATCCGTTAAGCCTGGGCGGAAATGCGACGAACCAACAATGTTCTGGTATCCAGAAACACCGACTGCCGGACGGTTTTCATCTCTCCAATAGCAGTTGACCAACACGCCATCATCAATATCGCTATAACCCAAAATGTTGCCGAAACCATAAAAATCAAGATGACTATTTCCTTCGCCTATCACATTGCCTGCATTATAGACATTACGGATTTCAGTACCGGGAACACTTGCCCCTACGATGCCGCCTACAAGAATATAATAACCTGTCTCACTAGGATATCCAGCCACATCACCCATATTATAACAATTGTAAGCTGAACCAAGGTTTACAATTCCACCAACTATGACAGCATCTCCCGTTGCCACAATATTTCCCCGATTGACGCAATTGACCGCATAACCTTTATCAGTAATGCCACAGGCAACAGCTCCTCCTCTATCACATATCGATTCAATTTGGCCAAGATTCGTACAATCGTACACAAAATCTCCATACTCATTTTGTGCTACAATTCCTGCAGCACCAGCAGGTGCCATGACCTTTCCTTCGTTCAAGCAATGGTGAATTGAGCTGATATCCGACTGCCCAACGATGCCGCCAGCAAACACTCCAATGCAGTCTCCATAATTGTTGCAGAAACAAACTTCCGCACTACAACCTCCAACAATTCCGCCCGTATAGCCTATCTCTTCATTTCCCACAACACCGTAATTGGTGCAATCCTTTATCTGAAACTTTCCGGATGCCATACCTGCGATGCCACCGTTATAATTTGCATCAGTTAAAGATTGAGCATTAATACTGCCATAGTTTTCACAGCCTACGACTTCCGATAAGTTTTCCGTACTATAACAATGGCCTACGATGCCACCATCATTATAATCTTCGTATGCTTCGATTTGACAACGATTCACACAGTCTTTCACCAATGCAACACCCGAAAAAACACCTATGTTACCAGCAATTCCCCCTGTGTAGTGACCCATCAAATGATTCAAGCTCGTAATGCTTCCAGAAGCCGAACAATCAACTATATAACAGTCACCTTCCCCATGGACGTTATAAATATAATCCAAATACGACACGCCTGCCTCACCTACGATGCCTCCACCAACCAATCCCGATTCAATATTCACATTTTCAGTGTGGCAATTGATGATTTGCGTGTTACCCGCACTACCGATGATACCGCCTGAAATATTATTACTCTTAATATTGCTGTTTTTCAAAGTTACATTTTTGATGACCGCGTTCTGTGTCATTCCGAAAAGTCCGCCCACAGAAATTATTGAATCGTTGACACCTTGGTACATATTGTCAATCCAATAGCCATTTCCGTCATAAACGCCTGTAAAATAATGCACATACATCCAATAATAATCGTAGATGTTTCCAATGCCGGGCCATTCGTAAGTAGGATCCCAGGAACTTCGATTCAAGCTGATGTTGTTGGTCTGAATGTAATGCGCATTACCGCCCGTGCCATCGTTGGTTTCTTTGGCCAGTAAAGCCAGTTGTGCAGCGGTGGCAATTTGGTACGGGTTTTCCTCTGAACCGTCGCCGCCAGCATACGCATCGGCTATGCTGCCATCCCAATAGGAATAGGTAAATTCATCGCAACCGTAAGGCCCTGTGTGATACAGCTGTTCGCCATCTTCAAGATAACAGCGTATATTGTATGGATATGGTCCATCATACGCTGTTTCACTACACGAAGCGCAATCGGGAAACAAGCCTCCTACATAACCTATGCCTTCAATTATGTCGCCGTAAAATATAGGCCAATCGTACCTGAGTCTTTGAACCCTATAGGTGTGTCCTTCCCAAGTCACTTCCTCCACCGACTCAATTTCCAAATAATAACTACAGGAGTCTATCTCGATAGTCCAGCCTTCTCCTGCCTCAAGGCTAAAGTCGTACAAGATGGTGAAATCGTCGATGGTGACGTTGTACCAATAAACGACACTGCCCTCATTGTAAACATACTGCTTGCCACTTTGAGCTTCCGAAAAACACAAAAAAGGTTCGGTGATAATCCGACATTGGTGACCATTGATAACAGTGTCACCAATGGAAGCCATTCTGAAAACCGAAGCAGGGACCATAAAGAAGGAAGACACCTCGAAATACCATTCCGCCCCGACAGGAGCAAATTCCTGAGTTTGTCCGCAAACCGTATTCCAGGCCGCGAGAACGAAGGTTGATAAGATTACTAATGCTTTTTTCATAATGTATAAATTTTAATTTATTAATATTCAATTTATTATGATTTTGCTTATTGTTTGAGACGTTGCACGCAACGTCTCTACACGGCGTTGATTATTTCTTCAAATGACCTATTATCGTTCAAACCATTCATTTTTTCCTGCTTGATGTACGATTTGCGGCGTGCAAACGAAGCCGTCTGGATTCCTAACAAAATGGAAATGACCTGATTGGTGAAACCTTGTTTGGTGAGGCAGCAAATCTGCAAGTCGCTGTCGGTCAAGGTCGGATATTGCGCCATGAGGCGTTTCGTGAAATCGCCGTAGGCAAAATCGGTCAGTTCGATGAAATCCTGCCAGTCGCGTTCATCAAGGTTGAAAGCCAATGATGACGAAGTCACCTGCTCCGACAAGGCCAAGGCCGTGACATAGACCTTGTTTTTCTTCAGCGCGAGTTCCATTTGGTTTTTCATTTGCTCCAATTTTAACTTGTCGTTGAGCATTTTCTGCCGAAGAATGAAAAATGCCGTCAGCAAGGCAATGACCAAGAGCGAAAGGAAAAGATACAGGCGGACATTTTTCAGCCTTTGCTCGGCTTGCAGTTCGTTTTTCTGCACCTGCAAATCGTAGTCCGTCTTGATGCGCTGCACCTGCTCGAAATGGTTTTCATTATCGGTCTGTATCAGGTTTTCGCTGAAAAGTTCGTGATATTCAAGGGCTTTTTCGATGTCGCCTTGTTCTTGCGCAATGGTGTATAAGGCTTGATAAGCCGGAACCCTGATGCCCGCCTTTTCGCTTTGCGTGGCATAGTGGAGATGCAATGCAGCAAGGCTATCATTTTCCATGTAAAAATGGGCGACACCCAAAGTCAAATGGCACATAATGGTGTCAATGCCTTTTTCAAGGACTTGATTCACATTTTCGATTGCTTTCTGATAGTCGCCAATGTTCATGTAAAAATCACGTGCTTGTTCCAACTGAATATCGTAAAGCAGGCTATCGTTTCTGACCAACTTGGCCACTTGCAACGCTTCATTATAATAATGCTCTGCCTCGTCAGTTTTTTCCATCAAAGCCGCCACTCTGCCGCTGTTGCGCAACGCGACAGCCAAATTGGTGGAATCTGGAACCTCGCGAAACAGCATCGCAGCCTTTTGGTGCATCTCCAAGGCATCATCCATCAGGCCGTGTTTCCAGTACATGGCACCCAAATCATCCTCAATTTTTCCTTTCAACTGCTGCACATTTCCGTTCTCGGCATCGCATTTTTCAATTTCTAACAAAGCCTGACTGAACAATTCGGCTGCCACCTCCGACTGCTTCTGATGACGTTTTTCGCTGCCTTCCTTATATAAGGAGTCCGCTTTTTCGAAATGACGTGCTTCGTTGCGACACGATGTCGTCACCGACAAAATTCCGAAAAAGGCCAGGCAAAACATCCAAATTTTTAATGCTTTCATCGCTATTCGATTTTTCACTTGCAAAATTATGTGAAAAACCCAACGGAAAAACCTTTGTCAAGACCCCCAAGAGGCCATATCTATCAAAAAATTGAAATATCTATTTTTAAATCATTGATAAACAATGTAATAAAATCAGGCCTATCTATGGCTTATCTATCATTTATCGGGCTTTAAAAGAATGTATTTCATCCACAATATCTAAAAATGCGGATTTTTTTCCGCAATTTTTGCAAATCTTGCGGATTTTTTTCCGCAGTTGGCTTCGTTGTGAAAGACGACATCGAATATGGAATCGACAACATCATCCCACTTTGGCATTTTGGATTGAATTACTAAACAACAACAAACAACAAAGGCGAAAAGCTTCGCATCACAAGACCTCCACCTCAAGCAATCCGCTCACGAAATACGATTTTCCATTGGTTTCGCAATGGCAACGGTAGTTCTTGCGCAGTTTTTCGCCACGGCGGAAAACCATGCCGTTGGGTGCTAAGAAACGTGCATTTTCCGGTAAATCGTCAACGAGAGTTTTGTTCGATTTGCGCTCATCGTGCGATTTCAGCACCTTCATCAAATCGAAATCGGTGCAAGTGCTGGCCGAAAGGTTTTGGAAATGCTGATGCAATTGCTGAAGGACATCTTCAGGGAAAATTTCTGTGGTTAGGAAAGGCTGCATCAAGGCCTTGTAGATGCGTTTCCATTCCACGCCGTGAGGCTGCGCTTTTCTGCCATATTGCTGATACACATCATAATGTGCCACTTCGTGAACGTATGTAATCAGCATCTGATAGGGATGCAAATCGCAATTCAAGGTAATGTGGCAAATGCCGTTTTTGGTTCTTGGCGGACGGAAATCGCCCAACTTGGTTGTCCTGGGCCGCTTGAATTCCAATCGGAATTTACGCGCTTCGTACAATGCCGCCACCCCTTCGGCCGATGTTTCCGGAAAATACTTCTTCAGCAATTCAAGCTCTTCAGGCTTCATTGTCGATAGTTTTTACGGGAATGTAGCTCCATTTCGTGCAGGTGTTGCAATGCCGTGGGGCGCGACGGCGGCCTGGCACTTCCTGCGTCTTGCAACTGGCCATCAGGACCAATATACCTAAAAACAATATAATCAATTTCTTGCGCATGATTCAGTTAATTTTGAGACACAGTAGTTCTACAATGATAACCATGGTTCGGGGTTGTCGCGTTGTTGGCCTTTCAGCAATTCGAAATGCAATTCCGTCTTGTTTTCAGCCTTGTTGGTATGAATACGGCCAAGGTTTTGCTTGGTCTTCACATTGTCGCCACGTTTGACGATGGCTTCCTCAATATTGGAATAAACGGTGAAATACTCGCCATGGCGGATGATAATCACCGTATTGGAGCCTGTCAGTTTAGTGACCGAGGTGACAACGCCATCGAAGACCGCACGAGCTTGGGCATTCTCATCGGTGGCAATGTCGATGCCCGAATTGGTCACGGTGACCTTTTCAGAAACCACGGAAGCATGCTTACCGTAAGACGACGATACCACGCCACGCTCGACTGGCCAAGGCAGCTTGCCTTTGTTGTTCGCGAAATTGGTGGAAAGCGTCTTCTCGGCTGGCGTCATCACGATGCCTTTGCTGCTTTCAGCCTTCTTGCCCTTGGCTTCGGCTTCTTTCTTGGCTCGTTCGTTGGCCAGGCGAATCTCTTCGGCAATGATGTCGTCGATGGCTTTTTGTAGGTTCTTGGCTTGCTGTTGCTTCTGCTTGATATCTTTCTGCAACTGGCCTTCTTTCTTCTTCAGCGATGCAATCTGGCTATTCAGTTGTTCCTTTTCCTTCTGCAATTCAGCCTGTTGCACCTTTTCGTCAGCCAACATGGCAGCCTGTTCCTCGCGAGCTTTTTGGCTGGCTTCAACCTCGCCAGTGATACGTTTCTCAGTGTTGGAAATCTGGTTCATCTTGGTCTTGCGCGATTCATTGAATTGACGAATATAACGCAAACGACTGAAAGCCTGATTGAAGTCGGACGAGGCAAAGACGAACTCCAGAATGTCGTAATGGCTGCGGTTACGGTTGGCAAAGGCCACCATTTGGGCATACTCTTTTCGGAGGTTTTTCAAGTCGGCATTCAAGGTCTTGATGTTGCCTTGACCCTTGCTGATTTCCTGGTCGAGAACGGCAATCTGTTCGTAATAAGCCTGGATCAGTTTCTCGCGTTGCTTGATTTTCTTGTCCAAAAGCGAAACCTCGTTCAAGGTCATCTCCCTGTCCTTCGAGGTCTTCTTGAGTAGTTTACTCGTGGTGGAGATATCCTCTTGCAAGGCCTTGATTTCCTTTTCCAACTGGCTTCGTGATTTCTGGGAGAAAGCCGAAGGAGCGAAAAACAACATCATAAGAATCAGCAAAATACAATTTCTCTTCATGGCTGTTCCTCCTCTCTACCCATAAAACGGAGATTCTCCATCTTCGAGGTGATTTTGCATGGGAAATTGGTAGGTTCGTCCAACTTGATGTCGGAAAACCTAATCTTTGCCGAAACGCCTTTTATCTCCTCTCTCTTCAATTCAACGACTTGGTTTTCTTCGGGAGCGAAGCCATCGGAACTGCCCAAAAGCATGTTTTGCACCAAAGGCAACGAAACAGGTATTCCAAATGCGTATGATACCAACTCCAATGGATCAGCCAAATAATTCTTTTCCAACCTATTGAGGACCCAAACCGAGTCAGTCGTCATCTTCAGGCGAACCACTTCCATGCCGAGTGCGGAGACCGAAGCCCACAACACGCTGTCGTGCCTCATCCTCAGCTGACCCGTAAGATTCTGGTAGGTTGTTCCATTTATTTCGGCCTCAATATCGATATGGGCCGTGAGCCATTCGAATTGCTTAGGCTGTGGAGGTACGACTATCTTCTTTCGCGAGGTGCACGATCCAAAAGCCAACACAACGAAGGCGGCCAACATGATGACGATATGTGAAACCGACTGCCTCATTCGCTCAGTTGCTTAGCTTTTGCTTCATATTCAACGGCTTCCTTATACCGACCGAGTTTCTGTAGGATTTCGGCATAATGCTCATAATAGACCGCATCGGGGGTCTTCTGTAGTTTGATGGCTTTCTTCATCTGCTTCTCAGCCTCAACGAAGTTACCTTTCATGTAGAGCACCCAAGCATAGGTGTCGAGATAAGTGGCATTGTCGGGCTCGAGTTCGACGGCACGTGCCGACATGCGCAAAGCCTTGTCCAAATCCTCGTTCTTCAAGGAAAGATAATAGGCATAGTTGTTCAGAACCAGGACGTTGTCAGGGTCGATGCCCAACACGCGGTCGTAGGCATCAAAGGCTTTCTGCTCATCGCCAGCCTCATGATACAAGTCACCAAGATAGCTGTCGAAACTGGCCATCAAGCTGTTGTCGGAAATGAAACGACGTCCCTTTTCGAGATAGGCAATGGCATCGTCATTATGTTGGGTCATGGCGCTGCTCACACCAGCATACCAGTAGAAGACGGGCTGCATGGGATAGAATTGCAAGGCCTGGATGGCGTGTTTGCGCACCGACTCAGATTCTACCAAGTCGGCTTCGGCAAAGATGAGGTTCTGCCACGAGACATAATCGGTGCTGTCGATAGACAAGGCGTGAACATAAGCCGTCTGCGCTTGGCGCCACATTTCCTTGCTCATGTAGTAGGCACCCATCACCAAAAAGCCGATTTTATCGTCGGGATACATTTCTGCAAAGGCTTCGCCGCATTGGCGCGCCTGCTCGTCAACCTTATCAGATTGGCCAGCCTTCTTGAACCAATATTCATAGATGCTGACCTTGGTGTTTAGGTCGAGGCTTTTGTTGCGGATGGCTTCCAAAAGCTCGGCAAAGGCTTTGTCGGTATCGCCTTTATTGTCATAGAATTCCAGCAAAGCCACATTGATATAAGGGTCATTCGGGTCAATCTCCTTCACCTTCTTGAACATGGCCAAGGCATCCTTCTCCTTGCCCAAATTCATATAGACCTGAGCCAACATATTGTAGAAACGCGTGTTTCCCGGATTCTTTTCAATCTGTTTCTTCAACTCCGAAATCACCTTCTTGCTGTTACCCAAACGGGCATAGACTTTCAGTCGCTGCTCGGTGATAAGCTCGTTGTTCCCAATCTGCTTTTCCAACAAGTCCATCTTGTCAAGTGCCCTGTCGTATTGCTCAGTAATCAACAAAGCGTCGATGAGTTCAGTAAGCATGTCGAGGTCGTTGGGATATTGGACGGTGAGGTCTTCATACAACTTGATGAAGCTGTCATATTGCTCCATGTTGCGATAAAACTGTCCCAAGCGCAACTTGTACCACTTATTGCCCGAATCCAATTCGACAGCCTTTCTGATCATAAGGAAAGCATCGTTCATACGGCCCGCGTTGACATACTGTTCGCTCAGTTCGTACATCGAAGCCGCATCGTCGGGCATGAACTGCAAGGCTTGTTCGAAATTCTTGATGGCACCTTGCACATCCTCGCGATATTTGCACTGCAAACCATCGGAAAAATAAGTGGCATTCTTTCGCTTGTCGATGACCACACCGCCATCAACTTTCAGACCATCTTCCTGCGCCACGCACAACGAGGCTGAAAACAGCAATGCAAAACCAAAAAATATCCTTAATTTATTGATTGACATCTTAATATGTATAATATTTAATTTCCTTTCAATAATTTGATAGGTGAAACCCATAACTATTCACCCATCACCAACAAACCAAAACCTTAATTCTTCCCCGTATGACCAAATCCGCCGGCACCGCGTTCTGTTTCGGAAAGTTCCTCAACCTCAACCATCTCGGCCTGTTCGCAACGGGCAAAGACGATTTGCGCAATGCGGTCGCCATTGTTGATGACAAAAGGCTCGTCAGAAAGGTTGATTAGGATTTGCTTCAGCTCGCCGCGATAGTCGGCATCGATGGTGCCAGGGGTGTTCAGCACCGTAATGCCATGCTTGATGGCCAATCCACTGCGCGGACGCACCTGTCCTTCGTAACCTTCTGGAATCTCGATATACAGACCTGTCGGAATCATGGCACGCTGCAATGGTTTCAGGGTGACAGGACCTTCAGGCAGATAGGCACGCAAATCCATTCCGGCAGAGTTTTTCGTTTCGTAAGCCGGCAATGCGTTATTCGATTTGTTTACTACTTTGACTTTCATATAATTTCAAGATTTAATATTCAAAAATTAGACTTTTAGACAATTAGACTTTTAGACGCTTAGACATTTTGACTTTTAGATTGACAACTGAAAACCGACAACACCATATTACACCTTCCTTCTGCGAACCTTTGCCACCACACCTTTCACCAAATCCTTTTCGAACCAGCAAATGGCAACGCAGAAAACCATCATAATTAATGCATTCACGACAACCGCCAGAACCTGGTTTTCGATATGGATGAACCGCATCGCAAAGAACAAAACCAATGCCAAAGCGAAATAGCCCAAAATGCCTTTCACATCATAAGGAACCGGAGCCTTTTTCTGTCCGACAAAATAGGAAAGCAACATGCAAACGCCATAGCCGGCAAAACCACCCCAAGCGCAAGCAATGTAACCATATTTCGGGACAAAAATGAAGTTAATCGCCAGCAAAACCCCACAACCTATGGCCGAAAAGATGGCTCCCCACCAAGTCTGGTCGATGAGTTTGTACCAAAACGAAAGGTTGAAATAAATGCCCATGAAAATCTCCGCCATCATCACAATCGGGACGACAACCAAACCTTCCCAATAGTCCGACTTGATGATGTATTTCAAAAGCGGCATGAATGCCACGACAGCCAGAAATGCGAACAATGTGAACATGACGAAATATTTCATCACTTGGGCTTGCATTTCCTTGCTGTCAGCGTCTTTTTTGCCACCGAAGACGAAAGGCTCGTAGGCATAACGGAAGGCTTGCGTAATCATGGCCATAATCATGGCAATCTTCACGCAGGCACCATAAATGCCCAACTGAACTTCTCCTTCCTTTCCAGGAACGATGAAACGGTAACAAATCTTGTCGGCCACTTGATTCAAGATACCAGCCAAGCCCAAAAGCAGCAAAGGCCAGGTGTAGCGCAGCATCTGTTTCAACAGGTCCTTATCAATTCCGAAACGCAACTTCTTGATTTCGGGAATGAAACCAAAAGTGATGCCTGCCGTACAAATCAGATTGACAATGAAAATATAACCAACTTGATAATCAACATTATACCAGCCCATCAGATTCGGACAACTCTCCTTTAGGCCTGGAGCCACAAGGAAAATGAAGAGGTTAAGACCAATGTTGAAGAAAATGAACAGCAATTTCAGCGTGGCAAACTTGATGGCTTTGTTTTCGTAACGCAGACGCGCAAACAGAATGGCCTGGAAAGCATCCAAAGCCACGATGATGGCCATGATTTCGACATATTCAGGATGACTGCCGTAGTCCAAGGCATTGGCTATCGGATGCAGAAACAGCGAGACCAAAATCACAAAAACCAGCGATACAAAACCAACAGCAAGTCCGGAAGTGGAAAAAGCCTTGTCAGGATTGACGCCATCCTTGTTGGCGAAACGGAAAAAGGTGGTCTCCATGCCGAAAGTCAAGATGACAAGCAATAGAGCCGTGTAACCATAAAGATTCGTAACCACACCATAGCCGCCTGATGCAGCGGCAATCTTGTAGGTGTAAAGCGGCACCAACAAATAGTTCAAAAACCTGCCGATAATGCTGCTCAATCCGTAAATGGCGGTCTGCCCAAGCAGCGAACTCATCTTACTCTTAGCCATATTTTTTCCTTTCTATTCCCTAAACGCAAAAATAGGATTAATATTTATTCAAGCTTGTCTTTTTTTGAACAATTCGATTACAAACTCAGTTCCTTCGTCCTCTTGACTCTCGAAGGTAATGCGACCACCAGCACTTTGTATGATATTGTAAGTCAATGATAAACCAATGCCAGAGCCATTTGTTTTGGTAGTGAAATTAGGCAAGAAAACTTGCTTTTTGTCTTCTTCCTTGATGCCAAGGCCATTGTCACTGATTGAAATAAGGAATTTCTGTTCGGTAGCGGTCAAGTTGACATTGATTTGCCCATCGGTTTTCGTTCCTATGGCCTGAACTGCGTTCTTGATAATGTTGCTGATAGCGCTGTTCAGATTCGTCTTGTCGCCGACGAAAGTATGGTCTTGCTTCGGGTCGAAAGTATAGGTGAAAGCAATGTTTTCGGTATTGTTGTAAAGATTTACGACACTTCCAATCAACTCAGCCAAATCCAAAGGTTTGGGGTCATTTTGGGGCAATTTGGCGTAGGTCGAGAACGAGGAGGCAATATCCGAAAGCGCATCGATTTGTTCAATCAAAGTGTCGGAAGTGTGCTTGATGCGTTCGTCGAGATTATCGGCTCCGTTGTCAACGGAACGCTGCAAAAGCTGAAGGCTGAGGCGCATCGGCGTCAGGGAGTTCTTGATTTCGTGAGCCACCTGTCGTGCCACACCTCGCCATGCCGATTCGGTGGTAGTGCGCTGCAATTCGGCAGCACTTTGTTCCAATTTCACCACCAGGTCGTTGTATTGTTCGATTAATGCACCGAGTTCATCGTTGCTGTGCCAATCAATTGTCTCGTTGGGTCGGTCGATCTTCACATCGCGCATCTTGTCCTGAATCAGTTGCAAAGGCTTCGTCAAGCGGCGGGTGATAGCTAAAACGAAGAGCAAAGCCAGGCCGAGCAGAAGCAAGATGATGTTGAAATAAGTCAGCACGAAATACACAATCTCATGATGCAAATCCGACTTGCTCGAGAAGAACGGAGTGTTGAGATAAGCCAAAGTGTTGCCATCGCTGTCCATGATGGGGACATAGGCCGATTCGTAGTTCCATTGGCCCAACATTTCCTCGTGGATAAAATACAAGGCCTTGTTGCCGTTCATCTGCTTGAAAGCCTCAGCATTCATCAAAGGCGCTTGCAGGAAGTGGTCATAAATCTCTTCACGCGTGGTAGCGGCAAGCCTTCCGTCTGTACCATAGAGGTTCAAGTCGGTGAAGAAAGTCGAAGAGTAGTTCTGCAAGATTTCAGTCCATGTTTCACGCAAATTGAGGGCAAAAAGCCGCTCAAAATCAAGGTCATTCTGCATTTCAAGCGAAAGTGTTCGAATGGTCTCGAACTGAGTCGTTGCCGTTTTCTTGTTGTAAAGGCTGCGCATGTAAATCACCGAAACCGGGCCGACAGCTAGGAATGAAATGACGAGCGTCGAGAGCACAAGGGCTTGCAGTTTCCGGCGCAGACTGCTTTGTTTGGCTGTCCGTTTCGGGCGAAGCAGCAAGCATATCAAAGAATATGGAATAAGAAGAGCTAAGAAGATGATTCCAAACGGAGCCGTCATTTCCGACCATCCACTACGTGGAACACTGATAACCAAAGTGTTATTGTCTCCATATTGCAGTGCATAAAGCTTATCATTCTTGTCAACTACAAATTGTTCGAGTTGCACATCCAATTCGCCAAGAAAACTCGGGAAGATGAAGCGACCATTCTTATATACTAACAAGGTATCGCGATAGCAAGCCACAGACAATTCATCGACATTCAAAGAGTTACGGTCTTGAAGCATTTTCGGAAAACCGAAACCAGCAGGAACGATGGGCTTATAGAACTCGAAATACAAGGTGCGGGTTAGCAAACTATCCAACGAAGCCACCATGACCTTACCTAAATAACTCGGATCCAAGGAGTAATAATCGATGAAATACAGATTATCACCCACTTTTTCATGAGAATTATTCGCAAGAATATCGGCGAAATACGTACCACAATCAACGGAACAACCCTCAGGCTGAATGGCCATTTCGTCACCATCGGAACACAAGGTGAGTGACGAAACGTATGACTTCATGTTCTCATCAAAGAACAGTCCACGCGTATAGCCCAAAACCACGTCGGCCAAGACATTGCTTTCACCGAAAATCATCTGACGCAGTGTACTGTCATTCTGCAAATTACGTTGACAATCAAAAAACGATTGTTCAAAGTTGGCATCACGCTTTTGGACCAAGCGATGAGCAGTTTCTGCAATATGATCTTCTTGGCATTTCGACTGATAACCATAAAGTAAAAAGGTAATTAAGATAGCCAAGATAAGTACAATGCCAAGTCCAATTTCAGAAGCGATTGGATGCTCACTACGGCGGAAACGCGAAAAAAAGTCTTGCACCTTCTGAAAAGAAGAAATCAGGAAAACCAAACCAAAAAGAAGCAATAAGACAACAGCAACACAAATGATGGTGCGAAAACCAGGTTTCAATGATGGATTAGGCGCTATTTCACAATAGGTCAAGACATCATTTTTTGAGTTACAAATTGGATAGCCAAGCGTGGATTTCGAATCGAACTTAATGTCAACATCAAGCACGAAAGGAAAGAGCCAAAAACGATTTATAAAATATTCATTATCAATAGAATAGTTCGTATTAAGCAACTTAAAGACATAAAATGACCTATTGCCATCTGCAAAGCTATTCACCAAATAATCGCCAGAAAGTAAATTGCAAATCGTATCACAACCCAATGGAACGCGGCGACGAATCAACTTTGGTCCAACAGAATTGGTATTCCAGTAGATCAAGGAGTCATCTTCATAGACAATGAGACCCAACTTTTCTTTATCATATTGGACAAAATCATTTGGAGAAGAAAGGCATGATTGCATCGTATGTTCTTCGTCAACAATAGAGTTTTGGATTTGACGATAGAAGACATCACTGTTGGCCGCATAACGCAAGCCAAAGCGGAAAAACAGGAACATGAGAATGGCCAAAGCCATCAAAACAAGTCCAAAACATCGACGATTCTTTGAATTATCCATTATCTTATTGATATACTATCGATTGCAGAATGATTTAAAATAAGAGGTTTTTACGAGAAAATTGAAGAACGAATCATGAACTGCACAAAATGCGTCAGAAGGGCTAAAAATGGGCAATTTTCAGAATTGTTACAAATCAACATTTTTTGAAGAGATACACTAAACTCGAATATTGACCCGATTTGCGAGCTTTCAGATTGGAAACGAATCCATGCCAAGCACCACGCAACAAAGCCATTTTATGATGACAATATTGCTCACTCAGATAGGAAATATAGTAGGAATCCCAGATGAGTTTTTCTGATTTTATATAAACTAATTTATTATCATTCAACTTATTACGCATAAAATCATCACTAAAATGATTCAAATGGCGAGGCACATCGTAAGCAGCCCATTTCTCTTTATAAAATTGCGCATCGTAAGATTGATAATTTGGCAAAGCAATCACAATTTTGCCATTTGGCTTCACCAAACGCCCTAGTTGGGCGATCTGCCATTTCAAATCATCTACATGTTCGAGCACATGCCACATGCAAATCAAGTCGAAAGACGCATCATGGAAAGCTTCAATTTGCTCAGGCTTTACGATTTCAGCATTTGATTTTGTACGCAATATTTTCAATGCATCATCCGATGGTTCAGCGCCATAGCACTCCCAACCCTTTTGTTCCGCATAATGCAGGAAATCGCCCACACCGCAACCAATTTCAAGGATTCTCCTTCCACAATCAGAGTTCATTCCTTCAGTTGCAATCTCAAATTTATGCTTAATATTGACCCTTTTAATGGCCTCATAAAGCCTTGGAACAAAGCCTTTCTTATTTTCCTGGTGACTATAATAGTTCTCCGACTGATAGTATCTCCCAATCTCATCAGCAGCCGGACGAGGTGTTGTATAAAGCAGATGGCAATCATCGCATTCAACAATCTCGAATGGCTCTTGGGTCAAGAAATAGTCTTTCAGTTGAAGATGCAAGTGAGAATTTTCACTTCCGCACCATGGACATTTTGTATTCATCGTTTGTAAGGGTTTCATGTGAAACAATAAAGCTATCTTCCTAAAAATATGGCCAATACAGAAATATCGGCTGGTGAAATCCCACTGATTCGCGAGGCTTGACCCAGTGTTTCTGGCTTATAACGATTCAACTTCTCTCTCGATTCGTAAGAAAGCGAAGTCAAGGTATGAAAATCGAAATCAGCAGGCAATTTTACGTTTTCGAGTCGGTTCAATTTATCGGCCAATTCACGTTCTTTTTCAATATAGCCTTCATATTTGATGAGAATTTCTGCTTCTTCGAGGCATTCGCGGGTGAAACGGTCGTTCAAATCATACTTTTCTCTCAATACATCGAGATGTTCCACCATCTCAAAGAGATTCAACTGTGGACGCAGCAAGAGATAGGCCATCTTCGCCTTTTGGTCAATAGCGGCAGAATCTTTTCGTTCCAGCAATCCATTGATTTGGTCAGGAGAAACCGAATTGGATTTCAAGAATTCCTGAATTTCCTCTACCCTCTGCTTTTTGTCGAGATAATGCTGATAGCGGTCTTCCTTGGCCAGTCCAAGCTTGTACGACATTTCAGTAAGTCGTGAGTCGGCATTGTCTTGCCGCAACAAGATACGATATTCAGCGCGACTGGTAAACATTCTGTAAGGCTCATCGACACCTTTGGTAATTAAGTCATCGATTAAGACGCCAATATAAGCCTCGGAACGTGATAGCACCAAAGGCTCCTTGTCATTAATCAATTGATGTGCATTGATACCCGCCATCAGTCCTTGGCAACCCGCTTCTTCATAACCCGTGGTTCCATTGATTTGGCCTGCGAAGAACAAGCCATGCATCAAACGCGTCTCAAGTGAGTGTTTGAGTTGTTCAGGCGGAAAATAGTCATATTCGATGGCATAGCCCGGGCGGTAAATCTTAGCGTTCTCGAAGCCTTCGATCTGGCGCAAGGCCTCATATTGGATATAATCGGGCAAAGAAGAACTAAAACCGTTGATATAATATTCCTCCGTTGTCCAGCCTTCAGGTTCCACAAAGAGCTGATGAGAATCTTTTCCTGCGAAACGCTCAATCTTATCCTCGATGCTCGGGCAATAACGCGGTCCGACACCTTGGATGCGGCCATTGAACATAGGGGAATATTTGAAGCCTTTACGCAAGGTTTCGTGCACCTGTAGCGAAGTATGGGCAATCCAGCAACTGCGCTGCTTGGTGATTCTGAAAGGCTCGTTGTAAGAGAAACCTGTCACTTCTTCATCGCCTTTTTGTTCGATAAGTCGCGAAAAATCAATGGTGCGGCCATCAACGCGGACAGGCGTACCCGTTTTCAGTCTCTTGGCTTCAAAACCCATTTCCTTTAGCTGTTCGGTGATGCCGTGACTGGCAACCTCACCCATTCGGCCACCCGAAAAGTGTTGTTCACCGATATGAATCAACCCATTGAGGAAAGTGCCATTGGTAAGAATGACCGCCTTGCTTTCGATGTCACCGCCCATCAGGGTACGCACGCCTTTAATTTGGTCGCCTTCAACCAGAAGTCCGACGACTGAATCTTGCCAAAAGTCGAGATTGGGAGTCTTTTCCAATAGGCTACGCCATTCGGCCGAGAACATCATCTTGTCGCTTTGACAGCGCGGACTCCACATAGCGGGGCCTTTCGACTTGTTCAGCATCCGGAACTGAATCATCGTGCGGTCAGCTACAATGCCAGCATAACCACCGAGAGCATCAATCTCGCGGACGATTTGTCCCTTTGCAATGCCACCCATGGCAGGATTGCACGACATGGATGCGAACAACCTCAAATCCATAGTGACCAAGAGCACCTTACTGCCCAAATTGGCGGCGGCAGCAGCGGCTTCACAACCCGCATGACCGGCACCCACCACTATTATGTCATACTTCTCAAAAATCATCTCTATCTTCTTTGTTTCACGAGAAACATTATATTTATTTTATTGACATTCAATTATTTAAATAAAATATCAAGACACTTTTCCTCCTGTTGACGCATCTCTTTTTCATCTTCTTCAGTAAGGTCATCGAAACCGACAAGATGAAGAACGCCATGAATGATGACACGATGCAATTCGCTCTGGAAACTGCGTCCGAAGGTCAGGCAATTCTCGGCCACACGGTCGAGGCTAATGCAAAACTCACTCGAAACGATGGTTTCACAATCGGTGAGCGGAAACGTGCAAATATCCGTATAAAAATCGTGACCCAAGCGTTGATTATTGATTTCCAACAACTTATCATCGCTACAAAAATAATAGTACAACTCCCCTACCCTTTTGCCGTTGGCTTCGATCACGGACTCAATCCACGACTTCACCTTGGCTTGCTCGATATTGGGCATCATTACATCAATGGTCTGAAAACGAATCATTTTGTTTGCGTATTTTTCTTGAGGTAATACTCGTTGATTTTCGATTTATAATAAGGCGCAAATTCGATGGGTTGAGTCTTCAGGAATTCTTGGTTCTTCTTCAACTGCTGCTCATAGAACAGCTCATCGATTTGCCTTTCGAACTT
The DNA here is from genome assembly GCA_024400425.1 of Bacteroidales bacterium. Taxonomy (GTDB): domain Bacteria; phylum Bacteroidota; class Bacteroidia; order Bacteroidales; family F082; genus Limimorpha. The sequence continues at coordinate 122,866 of JAKSMV010000002.1, read as the reverse complement.
GCTACCTTTATATTCATTCGACTTGCGTTTTTCATCTTGGTCGCGCTTTTCCTGGGCCTTCTGGCTTTCGAGCATACGCGAAAGGATTTCCTGGTTGCGTTGCAGCGTTTGACGCGTCAGACGCTTGTTTACGAGGTCTTCCTCGAGTTTTTCCATGTCCTTGATAATCTGGTTCAGGCCATCATCACCCATCTGACCGTTTTGCTTCATTTCATCCAGCAACTGTTGCATGCCTTGACGCAACATTTCCTGCTCAGCAGCCATACGGGCAAACTCTTCGCTCATGCTTCCTTGAGGTATTTGTCCCTTCTGCATTTGTTCCTGCAGTTGCTTTAGTTGTTCACCAAGTTGCTGTTGCATCTGCTGCATGTTTTTCATCGACTGCTGGCCTTTCTTGCCGGGCTTTGAATTATTGCCTTTCATAGGCATGCCATCCGACTGCATACTATTTTCCATCTGTTCGAGCGACTCGGCCAACATCAACGCCAAATTGTTCATCGACATCATAGACGTTTGTTGATTGCGGACAGCCTGCGAAAGACGAAGGTTATTAAGATTTTCCATCGCCAAATTAGTCTGATTTTCAATGATATGCAACTCGTCAAAGACGAAATTCTGCACCATTGGCTGACGCATGGCCATATTGCGAAGCGAGTCGCGGACCATATCGAAATTGTCGGCGATTTCCTTTTGCCGGACAATCTTTTCAACCAACGATGGGTCATCAGTGCGCATCTGGCCAATCTGCAACAACAAGTCTTCTTGCTCGTGGGAAGAATGAACCACATTTTCAAGCAGGATACGCATCAGATGGGCATCTTCGGCAAGCTGTTCCATGCCACCGCCTTGCATGTTCATCATCATGCTGTTGGCCATTTCCTGCATCTTTTGGCCAGCCTTCTGTTTCTGCTGTTGCGATTTCTGTTGGTCGCCCGATTGCTCGCTGTCGCCAGCCTCTTCCAAATCCTGGTTGATTTCACCTTCCATTACCTCGTCTTTTTCCAGGTTGAGCGGGTCGTTCAAAGTCTGGTTCTTCTCAATCATCTGATCGAGTTCGTCCATCATCTTTTGGAACTCATCCTGCGCTTCTTGTGCCGACTTCTCCCCTTCATGACTTGCCTCATCCTGCTCTTGCTTCTGTAATTCTTCACCCAACTGATTCAGCTTTTCAGCCAAATCGGTAATGTCTTTCTCCATCTTCAACTGCTCAAGCAAATTCAGGTTTCGGTCGAGCATTTCTTGCATCGTCTGGTTATTCTTCTTGATGTCCTGCATCATCTGCTGCATCTGCTCACGCGGCATCTCGTCAAGCAACTTCTGCAGTTCATCCATCATTTTCTGCATCTCATCGGGAATCACTTCTTCGAACAGTTTATTGATTTGCTCCTGCTTCTTGAGCAATTCCTCGTTGCCAAGCTCATGGTCTTTCATGAAATCAGAAAGCTCTTGTTGTTCTTTTTGAAGTTCGTTCCATTCTTCTTGAATTGCGTTTTGCTTCTCGATGAGATCCTTCATCTTTTCCTTATCCGACCAATCCAAATCTTTCTTTTGGATTAGGTCTTGAAGCATCTTTTCGATGTCGTCCTGTAATTTCTGGGCCTCTTGCGACTTTTCCTGCAAGCGCTCAGTAATGTCTTCGGCCGATTGGTCGGCGATGCTATCCAAGGCAGCCTCCGAAGGTTTATAATAGGTAAAGGTCTCCGAGCGCTTCGATTTGGGTCCGTGGAAACCATCATTGTCCCAAATCTCGAAAAAGACTTCCATGTTTTGTCCAGGCATGATGCCCAAACTATCCATATTGAAATGGTAGAAAAACGAAGTACGAGTCTGCTGTACATCCAAAGCCACAGGCAAAACGATGTTCTTTTCAATCGGTTGCTTGACCAAGCAATTGAAAGTCAACTTGCTGAAGCCATAATCGTCGGTAGCCAAGCCAGAGAAAAAGACATCGGTCGAAAGCTTTTCATCGAACGATTCAACACGGATATCAGGGTAAGCATCGGGAAGGACATCGACAACGAAATTCAGCGGCTCGACAGACTGGTTCCATTCATTTTCGAAATGCAAGGCAAATTGCGTTGACGTTGAAGCGACAAACTGATAGACAGAATTATCACCATCAATTTCAAGCTCATTCGACAAGGAATCGCAGACCACGAAAACGCGTAGTGCATCGCGCGTCAGGAAATGAAAACTAAGGTCGGTGCCTTGTGGGACGATGAGGCGCGTTTTGGCTTCGGCAACCTCGTTCTCGCGATGAATGTAAGCAGGATAATGCAACTCAGCCCGATAAGAGAGCAGGGCAGGGTTAGGATGAATCGAGATATGGATGGGCAAGCTCTTATAGTCGCCACCAACCACTTGGAAATCAAGACTATTATAAAGATTCTTGAAGGTATATGAAAAATCGTTAGTCGTACTCTTGGTCATCAGTTGCTGACCCAAATCGCTCTTCACGAAGAAAGCATCAGGAATGCGCTCGCCAGTCACCACAATATCAAACTTTAGGTCAGAGCCTTGGTTGACCTCCAACTCATAGGATTGGATTTCAACCTGATAGGGTAGGGGCTTCTCGAAAGTCTGTTCATAGTTGACGATACGCTGCGTAGGTTGAACGGCAAATTTCGGGAAGAAAATCACCAAAAGCAACACGACAGCCAAAAGTCCGAAAAAGATGCCGAGATATTTGAGGTTGGCACGCAAATCCACAGCGTCAGTGAATCGGATAGGGGAGAGTTTTGCGGTACGTTGCTCGATGGTGGCCGCAAGCAACTCGTTGTCGGAATCGAGCTTTAAGTCGTTTGTCAACTGAATGGTATTCAGTAATTTATCTTGAATGTCAGGAAAGAACTTACCGATAAGCGTAGCCGCCTGTTCGACCGACATCTTCTTGCGGAAACGAATCAGATTGACGAGCGGAATGAGGAAATAATAGACCAGCACGAAGGCACTTCCCAGCAAGAGGAAAAGGAACAGCACGAAACGGCCTTTTGGCGGGAACCACGAGAAATACTCCAAACCATTGATAAGCAAGAAGAAAACCATCCAAAGCACAGCACCTACCAACACGCCCTGAACAAGGCGATTGAGGTAGAACTTCTTGGCGAAGGCTTCTATTTTCTGGAGCAGACCGTTTGACATCTCTAAAACAAATTAATCTGCAAAAGTACGGATTTTATGCAAAAAACGAGAAAATAGAGTCATTAATGAGGCAATCCGATGAATATTGGCCACAATGATAAAAAATAATCCGACATTACAATCAATTCCGTATTTTTGCAAGTTTTAAATAAATAATAAGACAGTCTTAAAACAAGACGCTTCGGCTCCGCTCAGCGTCCACACAAAATCACAAGTCAAAAATAGTCAAATAAACATACAATCATGAACGAAGTAAGAGTAAGATTTGCCCCAAGTCCGACCGGACCTTTGCACATCGGGGGCGTGAGAACAGCTTTATACAACTATCTGTTTGCCAAGAAGAACGGCGGAAAAATGATTCTGCGTATCGAAGATACCGATCAGACACGTTTCGTGCCAGGTGCCGAAAAATACATCGTCGAATCACTCGACTGGTGCGGCATCAAGTTTGATGAAAGCGACTATGTTGGCGGCGAATACGGTCCTTACAAGCAGAGCAACCGTAAGCACCTCTACAAGCAATATAGCGACGAACTCCTCGAGAAGGGTTGCGCCTACATCGCCTTCGATACCGCCGAGGAACTCGAGCAATACCGCAAGGAAGCCGAAGCCAACAAGCAGACCTTCATCTACAACTGCCAAAGCCGCAAGCACCTCCGCAACAGCTTGAACATGAGCAAGGAAGAAGTGGATGCACTCATCGCCAACGGCACGCCTTACACCGTGCGCTTCATGATTCCGGAAGACCGCGAAATCGTCATGCACGACCTCATCCGTGGCGAAGTTCACGTGCAGACCAACACTCTTGACGACAAGGTGCTGTTCAAGAGTGACGGCATGCCTACCTATCACTTGGCCAACATCGTTGACGACCATCTGATGAAGATTTCACACGTCATCCGCGGTGAGGAATGGCTGCCTTCCATGCCTCTGCACGTCATGCTTTACGAGGCTTTCGGTTGGGAAGCACCAAAGTTCGCTCACCTGCCACTGCTGCTGAAACCTGATGGCAACGGCAAACTCAGCAAGCGCGATGGCGACCGCCTTGGTTTCCCTGTGTTCCCAATGTATTGGGTCGATCCAAAGACGGGCGACACGGCTTCGGGCTACAAGCAGTCGGGCTACTATCCGGAAGCTTTCATCAATATGCTGGCATTGTTGGGATGGAACCCTGGCACCGAACAGGAAATCTTCACCATGGACGAACTCATCCAAGCCTTCTCGCTCGAACGCTGCAGCAAGAGCGGTGCCAAGTTCAATGTGGAAAAGACCAAGTGGTTCAACCACGAATGGCTGATGCGCAAGTCGGAAGAGGAAGTCGGCAAGGATTATCAAGCCTGGCTGAAAGCCGAAAAGAATATCGATGTTGACTTGAACTTCGCCATCAAAGTGGCTGGCTTGGTGAAAGATAGAGTGAATTTCGTGAAAGAATTGTGGGATCAGAGTTTCTTCTTCTTCGAAGCTCCAACCGAATACGACCCTGTTACCGTGAAGAAACGCTGGAAGGAAAACTCAGCCGAAATGATGGGTAAAGCTGCCGAATTTATCAACGGAATCGAAGATTTCTCAGCAGAAAACATCGACAAGGTGCTGAACGAATGGATTACAGGCAACGAATTCAACATGGGTTTGGTGATGAACGGCTTGCGCCTTATGCTCGTCGGTGCCGGCAAGGGACCTCACATCCACGAAATCCTCGCATTGCTCGGCAAGGAAGAAGCCTTGAAGCGTATTGAGGCTGGAGTGAAAGTGCTGGGATAACCTTGAGCCTTGAACTTTGAACTCTGAACTTAGGAGGTTTACAAGCTGAGGTTCGGCATTCCTGCTTGAAGTTTGACTTAAAAATGAGAAAAATGAGAAATTTTAAGAATTATGACATTTGGATTGATGGTATTGAAATGAGTGATGCGATTTATGATTTGTGCGAAAAATTTCCACCAAAAGAGATATATCAGCTTGAAAGTCAGATGGAAAGGGCTGCCGTATCAATTCCATCAAATATTGCTGAAGGTGCAGGAAGACGTTCTGTAGCTGAATTTGCTCATTTTCTTGATATTGCCTTAGGTTCGGCGTATGAATTAGAGACTCAACTGATTATTGCTCACCGTAGAAAATATATATCTGACGAGCTATTCACCCAAACCGATGATGCTCTAGTCAGCCTTCAAAAAAGAATTGGAACATTTATCTCACAGATTACCAAATAAACAATCACAAAAGCTCACCCCAAAGAGGCAAAACACAACCCCAACGTCTAAATTAGTTCAAGGCTCAAAGTTCAATGTCAAAAATAACGATAGAAGGAATGGAATTCTACGCCCATCACGGCTGCTTCGAGGAGGAGCGCAAGGTGGGCACTTGGTTTCAGGTCGATTTGGAAATGACGGTCGACACGGCAAATGCCGAAAAAAGCGACAATCTCGACGAAACGGTCAACTATGCCGAGGTGTATCTCACCGTGAAAAGGGAGATGAGCATCCCATCGAAACTGCTTGAAAATGTGGCTTATCGCATCAAGACGGCGGTTTTGAAAGCGTATCCTTCTGTCGAAAAGGTGAGGGTGAAAGTCAGGAAACTCAACCCGCCATTGGGTGGAAAAATGAAATCAGTAGCAGTCGAAATATGAGTGAAAACATTGAGGACAGTGCAAAAACCGTTGAAACGGTAGAATCGGAAAAACCCGTAAAGAAACGTAAGCATACTGGTCGCAAGGTTTTGCTTACCATTCTTGGAATTATCGTGGGTCTGGTCTTGGCCGTACTGCTGTTCGTCTCGCCCATTGCCAAATGGTACGTCGAGAAGCACGACACGGAACTCATTGGCCGCGAAGTCACCATTGGTAGTCTCTGGATCAATGTGCTTCACGGAAGCGTCAATATCAAGGACTTGACACTCTATGAAGACGATGGCGTGAGGCCTTTTGTACAATTCGAACAATTCAAGACCAAAATCCAGCTGAAGGAACTGCTCAACAAGAAACTGGTCGTGAAACGCGTCCTGCTGTCGAAATTAGACATCAACATCGAAGAAGACCGCACTTGGTTCAACTTCAACAGCATGATCGACCACTTCAAATCGGACGAGCCAAAACCCGAAAAGGAAGAAACCGATTCAGAACCTTTTGGCTTGATATTCAACAATATCAATATCGAAAAAAGCCATATTCATTTCATCGACTATTCCATCGACAACGAATTCAACTTGGACGATATTTCAATCACCATTCCTTCCGTTGACTTGGCCACACTCAAGACCAATGTAGGCCTCAGCCTGCTCATCAACAACGATGCTAGATTGCATTGCGACCTCGACCTTTCGGAACATGCCGAATCCTATATCATGGACGTGAATCTTAACGATTTAGACCTCAACACCGCTGAGCCTTACCTCAAGATGTTTCTTGCCATCAAAGACTTGGGCGGAGAAGTTGATGTTAACATCCATGCTCAAGGTACCACCGAACACCTCATCGACTGCAACCTCACTGGCGAGGTCAACCTTACCGACATCTCGATGAAAGACACTTTAGGTTATCAACTCGGAACCATCGATTCCATCTATGCCTGTGTCGATAACTTCAACATGAATGATAACTTACACAATTTCAAGAGAGTATATCTCACTGGCATCAACTCGGCATACATTGTCTATCCCGACGGTTCCACCTGTTTCGACATCCTCGCGGGCAAGAAAAACTATACCGACACGACCATTTATGAGAAAATCGCCGACACCATCATTGCAGAAATCGAGGAAGTGAAAGAGACCAAGCAACTCCACGTCAACATTGAAGATTTCCGTTTCGACAAGGTGAATTTCGTTTACGAAGACCAGACCTTGCCCGACACTTTCCATTTCGAGATTTCGGACCTCAGTCTCACCTCCAAAAACTTCAACCTCGACGAGAACAACAGCATCCACCTGCGCGCCAATCTCAACAAGCTCGGCAAACTCAGTGCAGCTTGGTCGGGCAACATGACAGGACTCGAAAACCACAACCTTACGCTGATGATCAGCAACTTGAAAATCAACGATTTCTCACCCTATTGCATTTCCATGTTCGGTTTCCCACTCGAAGAAGGTACCCTATCGTTCAACAGCCAAAACATCATCTCTAACGGCAACCTGGAAGGCATCAACAAGCTACAACTTGCCCAGCCCAAGGTCGGCAACAGAATAAAGAACTTTGAGCCAAAGATACCTAAGATACCGCTTAAATTAGGCTTATATGTCTTGACCGACAAAAACGACAACTGCAACCTCGAACTGCCTATCTCGGGCAACCTTAATGACCCCAAGTTTTCGTATAGGAAAGCCATCCTAAAGGTATTCTCGAACCTCATTGTCAAAGTGGCCACTTCGCCTTTCCGTTTGCTCGCCAACGACGACAACGGACAATACATCCCTTTCGACCCGATTGGAATGGACTTTTCCGCCACGGAATACACCCTTATCGACAATATTGCCAACACGCTGAACACGTTGCCCGACATCACTGTTGAACTCAATCAACAAGTCAATTATGACGATGCCATCGAACGCCTCTGCATCATGCAGATGCAAAGAGCCTATTTCATTGCGCAACACCCTGAAATCGAACCCACCAGCATCGACTACCTTACCAACGAAGCCATACGAACCATCAAATTGAACGACAAGGGATTGCTTGAATTCGCTAAGCAATATTCCGAAAAAAGGCACTTGAACAAAAAGGATGTCAAATCGATAGCAGTCGAATTGTACAATGAAAAGGCCAAAGAACGCCTCCCAAGGTTGATAATCCGTCGTAACGATGTGTTGCTCAATTATTTGACAAATACAAAAGGCATCGCTTCAAAACGTATCAAAATCAAAAGCATGAACGAAGCACAAATGCGTGAATACAAGAAAGATACACGCTATGAAGTTCACATCAATATGGACGATGACGCTACCGAAGCCGAACCATCCCAAGAAATTGAGAAATAAGCCTTATTCCACCACAATGGTTTTGCTCATCATCCCATAAGCTGTAGTCACCGAAACGACATACAAGCCTTTATGAAAACCACTCACATCAAGGGTGAAAGTTTCAGTTCCATTCAAAGCTTCAGAGAAGATCTGTTGCCCTAAATTGTTGTAAATCTTTACACTGTTCAACCCTTCCATCGAGAACAACTTGAGTTGGTCTTTAACGGGATTGGGGTAGAGAGCCAAATCGGTATTCTCATTCTCTTCAACAGACGAGGTGTTCAGTCCCGCCAAGATTGCCACGGCACCCAAATTCAGTTCAGCAAAGCGCTTCGACTGTTCCATATTATTGACACTCAAGCCCATGACATCCAATCTTGAATGGATGAAAGGCGAGGAGGCGTGAACATCTTCGAAAGGATGCAAAGCCGCATAACCATTGCGGTTGAACGAGGAATAGTCGCTGTCGCCATGCTCCATCCACGCTTGGCGGATAGGCATCTCGGGATAATACACCTCGCAAAAGTTGTAGAAAAAATCGGCAATGATGGAATCGCGGGTGGTGTAAAGCAAATGCACGTGAATGTCGGAGCCTTCCTCAAGATAACCGTTCATATCCATATTGAAATAGCCCACAATGTCCATCCTCTGTTCGGCGCAATCCTTGGCAAAAGCGGCACTGCCAAGCAGACCACATTCCTCGGCATTGAAATTACAATAGATGATGCTACGATCAAACTTGTAATGGCTCAGCAGACGAGCCGTTTCCCAAATGCCAGCCACACCCGTGGCGTTGTCGTCGGCACCCGGCGAAGTGATCGTGTCGGGGTCATAGCCATCGTAGGCATACGAGTCGTAGTGCGCCCCGCAAACCACATATTCGTCGGGATAGAGCGTGCCTCGCTGGATGGCGATGACATTATCGGCCGTCTCAGTAATACCCAGTCCATGAAGTTGGAAATCATGAAGATAAACCGTGTCAAGGTTCAAGGTCTCATAGCGATTCATGAGCCAGTCTTGCACATCATAGATGAAGCGGCTGTCGTAGCGCCTTGTGTGATAAGAGGATAAATGCTCGATGGTGGCCGTGAGGCTGTCGATGGACACCATATCCATCAAAGCGCGGATCTGCGGATTTTCCTCCGTCAACACCGGATAGGTGTGTTCGTAAATATGAGGTGCCTGCGCAAAGGAAAATAGTCCGTTGATTATCAGAATGGTAAAGAATAGTATTTTTTTCATTGCATATTCTACTTACAACCCCTTCACATGCGGCTTGCCAGCGATGAAATCCTTCAGATAGAATGGTTCGAAATATGCCACATCAACGAAACTTCCGGATTGAAGTTGCTGGTCAGCCAACGAAGCCATGAAGGCTGCCGAAGGGTTGAAGCCTTCCATAATATGGATTTCGGGACGGTTGGCAAACACAGCTTTCAGCTTAGGTGCACCATCACCGAAAAGCCACAGCCGACGGCCCTCGACCACCAAGTCGCTGAACGTGTTTTCATCGATGACCAAGGCTGCCGTGTCTTGAATCTTGTTCAGGTTGGCATCGAAAATGGAGGCATACACTTCCATGCGGCGGGCATCGATCATGGGAATCAGCAAGTCGTCAGGTTGCAGACGGTCGGCCAGTTGCTGGTGCATCCCATAAGCCATGGCTTGCAAAGTGTCGACAGCCATCAGTTTGCGGTCGGCGGCATAGCAAACGCCCTTGGCGGTGCTCACGCCGATGCGCAAGCCCGTGTAGGAACCCGGTCCCTGACTCACCGCCACGGCATCCAACTGACCATAGCCAATGCCAACTTCGTCAAGCACTTCCTTGATGAATATCGTAATCTTCTCTGAATGTGCATTTTGTCCGACACATTCGCGCAACGCCAAACAGCGATTGCCATCATTCAATGCCACTGAACACACAGGTGTGGCCGTCTCTAAGCATAGTATCATTTTGCCTTTTTTATTGGGTCTGCAAAGGTAAGACAATTTCTTGTCGGTAACTTTTTTATTAATAAAAATAAAAATCAAATGTATTTTTCCATACATTTGCAGTTTATTAGAATTTGGATAAAAATGCCAAATTGTCAAACTATTGTATTTCAGTTCGTTACTATATCGTAATGGGACTTAGAAGGCGAAGCTATGGGAAAACGGCAAGCTGAAAAATACTTGATTTCGGACGCCACAAAACGAAATTGGGACAAACTACACGCCAACGATAAAGGAAAACTCACGCGAAGAGCCAACAAAAGCCAATCGCAAAAGTTGCTCGTGCCCGACGGTTATGTCACGGCAGGAAGTCTGCGTCGTTTCGTGGAAACCTTGATGGAGAATGACTTTCCACTTCCCGACCTGATTTTCACCCTCTGTGCCTTGAAAATCGAGCAAAACAAAGCCAGCCAAGCCAACCAAGACCGTTTCCTCAACGAATACGGACACTATCAGCGACTCGAAATCGAGGTGCCGCGACAAATAGCGAAAAACCGCCAAGACGACTGGATTGGTTACATCTACCAATCGCTCGTCGCCGAAGGCCAACGCATCCTTAACGGACTATATTACACCAAACCCGCCATCGTGGATACCATGGTGGAAGGAATCAAACTGAATGAGAAACAGCAGCTTCTCGACCCGTGCTGCGGAAGCGGCATCATCTTGCTGCACATCGAAGAGGCCCAACTCGAACAGCTTTTCGGCATCGACAACGACCCGATAGCCGTCATGATTGCCAAGGCCAACCTGATGTCGAAATACAACACGTCGGAGACCTATCCGCAAATTTATCTGCTCGATTTCCTCAAACACGGGATGAGCGGTTTGTCGGGCAAGCAGTTCGACTACATCATCACCAACCCGCCTTGGGGCAGCGACAAACAGGGTAGTGGCGAGGAAAAATCGACTTGTTTCTTCCAACATGCCATGCCGCATCTCAAGGAGAAAGGCGAGATGGTGTTCTTGCTGCCCACATCGTTGCTGAAAATCAAGCGCCACGAAGCCTTCCGCGAATTCGTGAAGAACGAGACCTGCGTCGAACAGATGATTCTTCACCAAGAACGCTTCAATGGCGTGTTCACCGACTTCATCATCTTGAAGACCAGCCAGAAGGCCGAAGGCAAGACCCACAAGATGGAATTCGCCTTGCCACAACTCGACGAAGAAGAGGAAGCCATCCTCGACATCATGGACCAGAAGCGCAACGACGACCTCAGCCACAGCCAATGGGCCTTGGGCGTCATCACGGGCAACAACGCCAAATGGGTGAAGGAACGCAAAGGGAAAGACATGGAGAAGATCTACATCGGCAAGGACATCGAGAAATACCATCTCCGCAAAGCCAGCCACTACATCCGTTTCGACCGCTCCAAGTTCCAGCAATGCGCCAAAGACGAGCTATATCGCGCCAAGGAGAAACTCGTCTATAAGTTCATCGCCAACCACCTCTGCTTTGCCTACGACGACACACAGAGCCTCTTCCTCAACAGCGCCAACATCCTCATCCCCGATATTGAAGGCATGAGCGTCAAGACCGTGATGGCCTTCCTCAACTCGGAACTTTTCAGTTTCTACTACACCCGGCGTTTTGGCGACATCAAGATACTGAAAGGCAACCTTTGCTGCCTTCCTTTCCCTGAAATCACGCCCGAACAAGACCGTGAACTGAGCGCAATGGTCGATAAGATTCTTGCCGGCAAACACGAAAACATACAGGCCATAGACAATTATATCAACAACCTTTATGGTATTCACCCATAACCCGTCACCAAATATGAACATCCTCGTCACAGGCGGAGCCGGATTCATCGGCTCACACACCCTCATCGAATTACATAATGCAGGCCATAAGACCGTAGTCATCGACAACCTATCCAACAGCAACAAGACATCATTGAAGCGGGTAGGGGAGCTTATCAATGCCGAGATACCATTCTATCAAGTAGATATCCGCGACCGCGAAGCCCTTGAAAAAGTGATGGAAAAACACCACTTCGACGCCTGCATCCACTTTGCCGGATTGAAGGCCGTGGGCGAATCGGTGGAAAAACCTTGGGAATATTACGACAACAACATCGCTGGCACTCTGGTGCTGCTCGACGTATTGCGTAAGCACAACTGCAAGAACCTCATCTTCTCGTCGTCGGCCACCGTCTATGGCGACCCACAAATCATCCCCATCACCGAAGAATGCCCAAAAGGCCAATGCACCAACCCTTACGGCAAGACCAAGAGCATGCTCGAAGACATCATGATGGACATGCAGAAAGCCGACCCCGAATGGAACATCGTACTGTTGCGCTATTTCAACCCCATCGGGGCACATCCAAGCGGAAGGATAGGGGAGAACCCCAACGGCATTCCCAACAACCTGATGCCTTACGTCACGCAAGTGGCCGTGGGCAAGCGCAACGAACTCGGCGTGTTCGGCAACGACTATCCCACCCCCGACGGCACTGGCGTGCGCGACTACATCCATGTCGTAGATTTGGCCAAGGGCCATGTGGCTGCCTTGCAAGCCATAGAAAGAAAATGTGGCTTAGGTATTTACAACCTCGGTACTGGACACGGCTACTCGGTTCTGCAACTCGTGGAAACCTTCAAGAAGGTGAACGACATCGACATTCCCTATAGCATTAAGTCACGTCGAGCAGGCGACATCGCAACCTGCTACTCCAATCCGGCCAAAGCCGAAAAGGAACTCGGCTGGAAAGCGCAATACGGCCTCGAAGAGATGTGCCGCGATGCCTGGAACTGGCAACACAACAACCCAGAAGGCTATACATCCACAGAAAAATAACCAAACAAATATACATTTATGACCAAACGCACTATCATCATCACAGGCGGTGCCGGTTTCATCGGCTCACACGTCGTCCGACTTTTCGTCAACAAATATCCTGAATATAGAATCATCAACCTTGATAAGCTGACTTACGCGGGCAATCTTGCCAACCTCAAGGATATTGAGGACAAACCGAATTACCGCTTCGTCAAGATGGACATCTGCGACTTCGAAGGTGTCTATCAGCTGATGCAGGAAGAACATGTGGATGGCATCATTCATCTCGCCGCTGAGAGCCATGTCGACCGCAGCATCAAGGACCCGTTCACCTTTGCGCAGACCAACGTGATGGGCACCTTGAGCATGCTGCAGGCTGCCAAACTGTATTGGGAATCGCTGACTACACCCTATGTGATGCAAGACGTTGATAGATTGCCTTCGTCCCTTGCCCATGTCATACCGACCGAGGAACGAGGGAGTGTATCTATGGGCAAGGAACTCGGAATGACATCAACGCCTTGCCGTTTCTACCATATCTCGACCGATGAAGTGTATGGCGCTTTGGAAATGACCCATCCGCAAGGCATAGAGCCTCCTTTCACGACAAAGGCTTCGTCGGGCGAACATCATCTGGCCTATGGCGAGAAGTTCTTCACCGAAGACTTGAAATACCAGCCGCACAGCCCGTACAGTGCCGCCAAGGCAAGTTCCGACCATTTTGTCCGCGCTTTTCACGACACCTACGGAATGCCTACCGTGGTGACGAACTGCTCCAACAATTACGGCCCTTATCAGTTCCCGGAGAAACTCATTCCTTTGTTTATCAATAATATCCGTCATCGCAAACCGTTGCCTGTTTATGGCAAGGGCGAAAATGTGCGTGACTGGCTCTTTGTCGAAGACCACGCCCGTGCCATCGACTTGATTTTCCATGAAGGAAAAGTGGCAGAGACTTACAACATCGGCGGTTTCAACGAATGGAAAAACATCGATATCATTCATGTCTTGATAAAGACTGTCGACCGTCTTTTGGGACGTCCGGAAGGTGCTGATGAAGACCTCATTACCTACGTCACCGACCGCGCCGGACACGATATGCGCTATGCCATCGATTCCACGAAATTGCAGAAGGAATTGGGTTGGGAACCATCCTTACAATTTGAGGAAGGCATCGAAAAGACCGTCCGCTGGTATCTCGACAACCAGGAATGGATGGATAATGTGACTTCCGGCGATTACCAAAAGTATTACGACGACATGTATGCCAACAGGTAATTAACCCGAACGAGCAAAAATGGTTTTCCTTTGTTTTGAAACCAAAACGGACAAAACCATCAAAACCTTATCTTATTATTGATAAGCCGTCACCCAACCGGGATGACGGCAGTTGGATGACGGCTAACGTCGTAGTGAAACCAAGAAAATGAGGCAAGTTCAAGAACTGAAAGATTATTGCTACGATGTAATTGGTGCAATCCATGAAGTCCATAGAGAATTAGGGGGCGGACTGAACGAATATGTCTATCAAGAAGGTCTAAAAATTGAACTTACGGAAAGAGGCATTCCATTTGAAAAGGAATTGGCTGTTCATCCAAACTATCATGGTATAAGGATGGAAGCAACCTATAGACTGGATTTTCTTGTCAAAGGAGACATAATCATTGAACTAAAATCCATTACAAAAATATGTGATGAAAATAGGTCCCAACTATTCAATTATATGCGACTCTCCAATGCTGTTGTTGGCATCCTTGTAAATTTCTATCCGAACTTTGCAGAAGTTGAACGATATTTCTATGATGAAGAAACTAAAGAAATATATGGAGCAGATGGACTTCCAATCAAATTCTTTAGAAAGAATGTGTAATCTTCAATTCTCATAGCCGAAGGCTAAAAGAATCGAGCGGTTGCGAGATTCTGAGCATCGGACGGTTGGCCGATGCTCCCCCCAATCAAGCGTCAGCGAGATTGCCCAACAAAAAAATAGTTTTGAAAGTTTTGGTCTAAAAATACTATACCATGGACAAAGTAACACTAATAGAATACGATAAAATATATAAGAACTTCATCGACGAGAAGTACCTTCACGATGGTCACGATGAGTATTACTATCGTAACTTACAGGTGAAGAAACCGACCAATGGCTGGCGTCACTTGAGTTCCGACGAAGTGGCACAACTGGTGAGAAACAGCAATACAGCCACCAACTGGGACGACATTTGGGTCACCGATGAATTCGACCCAATCATGATCCGCAACAACCGGTTTTTCGGCATGGTGCGCATCGGCCGCGTGAAATGCGAGGTCTTGCAATATCACGACTTACGCGTGCCTGTAGGCATTACCGATAGTAGCATAATCTCTTGTGACATAGGCGACAACGTCGCCATTCACGATGTACACTACATGGCCAACTACATTGTCGGCGACAACTGTATTCTTTTCAACATTCAGGAAATCTGCACCACCGACCACTCGAAATTCGGCAACGGCATCATCAAGGAAGGCGAAGCTGAAAATGTGCGCATCACCCTCGAAGTGATGAACGAAGCAGGTGGCCGCAGCATCTTGCCTTTCGATGGCATGATTACCTCCGATGCTTACCTTTGGGCAAAATATGCCGACGACAAGAAGCTTCAGCAACGCCTGAAGGAAATCACACAAAACAGTTTCGATAACCATCGTGGCTACTACGGCACCATTGGCGAGTCGTGTGTCATCAAGAACTCGTGGATTCTGAAGGACGTGAAAGTCGGACCTTATTGTTATATAAAAGGTGCAAGTAAGTTGAAGAATGTCACCATCAACTCATCGGAAGCTGAACCTACGCAAATCGGTGAAGGTGTCATTTTGGTGAATGGCATCACGGGTTATGGCTGCCGCATTTTCTATTCCGCTGTGGCTACACGATTCGTCTTGGGCGACAATTGCAGTTTGAAATACGGTGCCCGACTGATTCACTCCGTCATGGGCGACAACTCCACGATTTCGTGCTGCGAAGTGCTGAATAACCTGATTTTCCCATCGCATGAGCAACACCACAACAATTCCTTCCTGATTTCGGCTTGCATCATGGGTCAAAGCAACATGGCTGCCGGTGCAACCATTGGCTCGAACCACAACAGCCGTGCTGCCGATGGTGAGATTGTGGCATCGCGTGGCTTCTGGCCTGGACTGTGCTCGAGTGTGAAACATTCTTCAAGGTTTGCTTCGTTCACCATACTATCGAAAGCCGACTATCCTAACGAGTTGAATATCAAGCTGCCATTCAGCTTGGTCAACAATAATACGAAAAACAACGAACTGGAAGTGATGCCTGCCTACTGGTGGATGTACAACATGTACGCCATGGCGCGTAACACCTCAAAATACCAAAGCCGCGACAAGCGCAAGCGCAAGATACAAAACATCGAATTCGAGACTTTTGCTCCCGACACGATGGAAGAAACCATTGCAGCCCGCAAGTTGCTTGAAGTGTGGACTGCAAAGGCACATCTCATCAAATCGAAAGTCGATTTCACGGAATATAAGAATAAGGAACTACGCCAAATCGGTCAGAATCTGCTCATCAACCAGCCTGAATATGTCGATTCGCTTGAGGTTTTCGGCGAAGGCATGGAGAAAGGCAAACGTAAGGTGAGAATCCTGAAACCGCGCAAAGCCTACAACGCCTACGGTGAAATGATCTTGTACTATGCCGTAAAGAACATCATTAATTATCTTGATGAAAACAAGGAAAATAGCATAGAAAAGCTCAATAATATGTTTGAAGGCAAGCGCCTCCGTGAGTGGATCAATCTTGGTGGACAGATGATGCCTAATGAATATGTCGAACAGCTTCGCAACGACATCAACGAAGGCGTTCTCAACACTTGGGACGAAATCCATCAGCGTTACAACGAGTTGTGGGAAAACTATCAGCAGGAAAAGTTGCGTCATTCCTACCTTTCGTTGCTGTATCTGCTTCAAACTGATAACCTAAGTCAGGAAGCGTGGAACGAAACGCTCGATAAAGCAGTTGAAATCCAGCAATTCATTTGCAATCAAGTGTATGAGTCGAGAAAGAAGGACTATGAAAATCCGTATCGCAATGCCACATTCCGCAACGAGGAAGAGAAAATCGCTGTCATCGGAACCATTGACGAGACGAGTTTCGTGAAGCAAGTCAAGGAAGAAACCGAGCAATTCGTTGCTCACGTTAAAGAAATCAGAGGGTAAGTTCTTAAGTGGAAAGTTCTTAAGTGGAAAGTTCTTAAGTGGAAAGTTCTTAAGTGGAAAGTTCTTAAGTGGAAAGTTTCTAGCGTAGAAAACTGAAAATTTAGATCATCTTTAAATATACTAATCTTAAATCACTAATTTTATGAGAGTCATCATTGAAAACAACTACAACGAAATGTCGCGTTGGGCAGCCAACCACATTGTTGAAACCATCAATAAATTCAATCCAACGGCCGAAAAGCCTTTCATCTTGGGCTTGCCAACAGGTTCAACGCCCATCGGCACTTATCGCGAACTGATCCGCCTGCACAAGGAAGGTAAGGTCTCGTTCCAAAACGTCGTCACCTTCAACATGGACGAGTATGTGCGCATTCCCGAAAACCATCCGGAAAGCTATCACAGCTTCATGTGGAACAATTTCTTCAGCCATATCGACATCAAGAAGGAAAATGTCAACATTCTGAACGGCAATGCCGAAGATTTGGAAGCCGAATGTGCCCGTTACGAAGCCAAGATCAAGTCGTATGGCGGCATCGACCTCTTCATGGGCGGCATCGGCCCTGATGGCCACATCGCCTTCAACGAACCCGGCAGCAGCCTCACCTCACGCACCCGCGTCAAGACCTTGACAACCGACACCATCATCGCCAATTCGCGATTCTTTGAGAATGATATCAATAAGGTGCCAAAGACCGCTCTCACCGTTGGAGTGGGTACGGTCATGGACAGCCGCGAAGTGATGATTCTGGCCAACGGTCACAACAAGGCACGCGCTTTAGCTCACGCCATTGAAGGTGCTGTCAGCCAGATGTGGACGGTCAGCGTGCTGCAGATGCATCCGAAAGGCATTATTGTTTGCGACGACGCTGCATGCGATGAGATGACTTACGGCACCGTGAAATACTTTAAGGACATCGAAAAAAATAATCTGTAAGTTTTTTTGAAACAAATCTCACACAAATCTAATACAAATCGACAAGAAAGATTATTGAACAATTTGTGACAGATTTGTTTCCCGAAAAAATTGAAATCATCAAAATTACTAAATATGAAAAAATTTGCCATCATTGGCGTTGGCGGCTACATCGCTCCACGCCATTTGAAAGCCATAAAAGACACTGGTAACGACCTCGTTGCCGCTTACGACAAGAACGACAGTGTCGGCATCATGGATAGTTATTTCCCGAAAGCTTCCTTCTTCACCGAACAGGAACTTTTCGACCGTCATTGCACAAAACTCAAAGACGAAGGCAAACAAATTGATTATGTGAGTGTCTGCACGCCAAACTATCTGCACGACGCCCACACACGCTACGGTTTGCGCCTTGGTGCCGATGTCATCTGCGAGAAGCCTGTCGTGCTGAACCCATGGAATATCGATGCACTGCAAAAGGTGGAAGAACGCCAAGGCCATAAGGCCTACACCATCCTTCAGCTGCGCCTGCACGACAAGATTGTGGCCCTCAAAAAGAGAATTGAAGAAGGCCCAAAGGACAAGATCTATGACGTCGATCTCACCTATATCACCTCACGTGGCTATTGGTATTACACCTCATGGAAAGGCGACGTCAACAAGAGCGGCGGCATAGCCACCAACATCGGCGTGCACTTCTACGACATGCTGCAATGGGTTTTCGGTCCCGTGCAGAAGAACATCGTCCACGTGGCTTCGCACGACCGTGTGGCAGGCTATCTCGAACTCAAGCAGGCCCGTGTGCGCTACTTCCTGAGCATCAATGCCGATACCTTGCCCGACAATGCTGTCGAAGGCGAGAAACGCACCTACCGCACCATCATGATTGATGGCGACGAATTCGAATTCAGCCAAGGCTTCACCGAGCTGCACACCAAGAGCTACCAAGAGATTCTCGCTGGCCGAGGCTTTGGCATCGCCGAAGCCCGTCCGTGCATCGAGACGGTCTATGAAATCCGAAACGCCACACCTATCGGCCTACGTGGCGACTATCACCCCATGGCCAAATTGCCTCTCAGCGGACACCCCTTCGGCTGGAAGTAAGAGACAGTAACAAAATAGCAATCAATAAAAATCAGATAAACATGAAAGGAATAGTTCTCGCCGGTGGTTCCGGCACTCGATTGTATCCTATCACCAAGGGCGTTTCGAAGCAACTGCTTCCTATATATGATAAACCCATGGTCTATTATCCCATCTCGGCCCTGATGCTGGCTGGCATCCGCGAGATACTCATCATCTCCACACCACAAGACCTGCCTGGTTTCAAGCGTCTCCTTGGTGATGGCTCCGACTATGGTGTCCGTTTCGAGTATGCTGAGCAACCCTCTCCCGATGGTCTCGCACAAGCCTTCATCATTGGCGAGAAGTTCATCGGCGACGACTGTGCCTGCTTGGTCTTGGGCGACAATATCTTCCATGGCGTAGGCTTCACCAACCTGTTGCGCCAAGCAGTGAAAGATGCCGAAGAAAACCAGAAAGCCACCGTGTTTGGCTATTGGGTAGCCGACCCAGAGCGCTATGGCGTGGCCGAGTTCGATAAGCAAGGCAACTGCCTCAGCATCGAGGAGAAACCCAAAGAGCCTAAGAGCAACTATGCCGTAGTGGGACTCTATTTCTACCCCAACAAGGTCGTCGAAGTGGCCAAGACCATCAAGCCATCGGCACGTGGCGAACTCGAAATCACCACGGTGAACCAACGCTTCCTTGAAGATGGCGAGCTGAAGGTCCAGGTGTTTGGCCGTGGCTTCGCATGGCTCGACACAGGCACACACGACTCGCTGAGCGAGGCTTCCACCTTCGTCGAAGTCATCGAGAAACGCCAAGGGCTGAAGATCGCCTGCCTGGAAGGCATCGCCTACCGCAACGGCTGGATTACGGAAGAACGCATGCGCGAGATTGCCAAGCCCATGCTGAAAAACCAATACGGACAATATCTCCTCAAAGTCATCGACGAATGCAAGGAAGAAATCACTTCCGACACGTTCAATAAATAAGGACAACAATACATTTTTTAAATATGAAGGAAACAAAAATATGTGTCATTGGCCTAGGTTATGTAGGTTTGCCTTTGGCACGACTTTTTTCAACCAAGCATGAAACAATAGGTTTCGACATGAACCAAGCTCGCGTTGACGCTCTCATGGCTGGCCATGATGCCACCCTTGAAGTAAGCGACGAATTGCTGCAAGACGCCATCAAGAACCATGGCTTCCGCTGCACCACGAAACTCGACGATATCAAGGACTGCAACTTCTATGTGGTAGCCGTCCCAACACCTGTCGATGAAAACAACCGTCCCGACCTCAAGCCTCTTTGGGGCGCTAGCGAAACCGTTGGTAAGGTCATCAGCAAAGGCGATGTCGTAGTCTATGAAAGCACCGTCTATCCTGGTGTGACCGAAGAAGAATGCCTGCCTGTTGTTGAAAGAGTGTCAGGACTCAAGTTCAACGTCGATTTCTTTGCAGGCTACAGCCCAGAGCGTATCAACCCAGGCGACAAGCAACACACCGTAGAGAAAATCCGCAAAGTGACCTCTGGCTCAACACCCGAGATAGCCGATTACGTTGATGCCATATACAACAGCGTTCTGGTCAACGGAACCCACAAGGCTCCAAGCATCAAGGTGGCTGAAGCTTCCAAAATCATCGAGAACTCGCAACGCGACGTCAATATCGCCTTCATGAACGAACTGGCCAAGATCTTCAACGCCATGGGTATCGACACCCACGACGTCATCGATGCTGCCGCTTCGAAATGGAACTTCATCAAGCTGAGTCCTGGTCTTGTTGGCGGTCACTGCATCTCGGTCGATCCATATTACCTGATCGAGAAAGCACAAGTCTATGGCGTTCTGCCACGCGTGATGCACGCCTCACGTCGCCTGAACGATGGCATGGGTGCCTACGTTGCCAACCAGACCATCAAATGCATGAACAAGAAAGGCGTGATGGTGAAAGACGCCAAAATGCTCATCTTGGGCATCACCTTCAAGGAGAACTGCCCCGATATCCGCAACACCAAGATAGTGGATATCTATCACACCTTAGCAGAATACACCCACAACATCACCATCTACGACCCATGGGCCAGCAAGGAAAAAGTGATGCATGAATATGGCATTGAGGTAACAAACGAGCTTCCGAAAGACCAGTTTGACGCCATCATCCTCGGTGTCGCCCACAACGACTTCCTCGAACTTGACGTCAAGAGCCTTGTGAAAGCAAACGGAGTCATCTACGATGTTAAAGGTGTGTTGCCACGCAATGTCATCGACGGAAGACTGTAATCGTGTTTTTTATAAGTGTCTGTTTTGATTTTTCAAAAAAAGTCTATGTCATACCGACGAAGGAGAGTATCTATAGGCTTTTTTTGAGTGAAACAAATAACAATAGATTTCTTCCCTGCGGTCGAAATGACATTGTTATTTGTTTTACCTAGATCAAAACAGACTTTAAACCATTAGAATTTTGAACTATAACGAATATATAGCAGAGGCTGAACGCGCTATATTAGCACTCTGCAAGCGCCTCAACCGCTATGCCCACAAGCTCACGGCCGAAGAGCTACGCTCTGATGCCGAATGCACACGCTTGGGCCTCACCGAGCCTAAAGCCGTGACTGCCGTCATCGACCATGTGAAAGTCAAGCTGCAACGTGGTGTCAAACCCTTCGAGAACGAAGTCATCTTCAACACGGGACCACACCACGACGACATCATGCTCGGCATCATGCCTATCATCAACCGCCAGTTGCGCTGCCCCAGCAACGAGGTGCACTTCGGCATCGCCACCTCGGGCTACAACTCGGTCAATAACGACTACCTCAGCCAAGCCATCGCCGACACCCTCAGCTATCTGCGCCAAGGCGAGATACAGATGGTGAACTACCCCGACTTCTTCGAGCAAGGCTACCGCTTGAAGCGCGACAAGGACGTCTATCACTACCTCGACAACGTGGCCGGTAAGAACAGCCATGAGATGCGTCGAGGCTTCTGCCACCGCTTCTTGCGCAATGCCGTAGGCATCTGGCATCCCAACAACCTCGACGGACTCGTCGCCCGATTCGAAGCTGCCCAGCAACTCCTCGCCAACGAGCCACAGAAAGCCCACGACGACCCTGAGCTGCAGCAACTCAAAGGCATGATACGCGAATTCGAGGAAGAACTCGTGTGGGCCTACACGGGCGTCAGCGTGAAGAACGTGCATCACCTGCATCTCGGTTTCTATAAGGACAGCCACGACTTCCCGAACCGCGAACGCGACGTGGAGCCTGTGCTGCAGCAGCTGCATGCCATCAAACCGACCACCATCAGCGTCATCATGGACCCCATGGATGTAGGTCCCACCAACACCCACTACAAGGTGCTGCAGACCATCGCCAAGGCCATCGAGGCATGGAACGAGGAAGCCGACCTCAGCCAACTCAAAATCATGGGCTACCGTAACGTGTGGTCCACCTTTGCCCTCGAAGAAGCCAACATCATCGTACCCGTGTCGCTCAACAACTTCGCCGTCATCGAGAAGGCCTTCCGCGACAGTTACCTCACCCAGGTGGAAGCCGAGTTCCCCAACCCCAACTTCGACGGCACCTTCAGCGAACTCTCAGAAAGCATCTGGGTACGGCAACTCAAGGATGTGCAACTCTTGCTTGGCAAGGACTACTTCTACGAAAACCAGCATCCACTCATCCGCGCCACCCATGGCCTCATCTTCCTCAAGCAGATGAATGTCGAAGAGTTTCTCCATGTGGCTGACCAGATGAAGCATTAAGACATTAGTAGAATATTGAAAAAAACAAGAAAAACACTTTAGGACTACAGGCTTTTCAAGCCTTGGCCAAGACGGCTCGAAGGCCAAGCTCGCTTGAGGCTTCGGGGTGGCTTGACAGCATAAAGGCTCTGGAAGAGCCCATCACACAAGAGTGTCTTTAATGTTTTTTTCCTATCAAACGAATCAATAAGAATAACAAATAATGAACATCGCAGTAGCAGGAACCGGCTATGTCGGTCTGAGCATCGCAACCCTTCTGGCGCAACGCAACCACGTGATGGCTGTCGATGTCATCCCTGAGAAGGTCGAACTTATCAATAATAAGAAGTCGCCCATCCAAGACGAATACATCGAGAAATACCTTGCAGAGAAGGACCTCGACCTGACGGCCACCCTCGATGGCGCTGCCGCCTACAAGGATGCCGACTTCGTCGTCATAGCAGCACCCACCAACTACGACCCGCAGAAGAACTTCTTCGACACATCCCATGTTGAAGAGGTCATCGACCTGGTGCTGAGCGTCAACCCCGAAGCCGTGATGGTCATCAAGAGCACCATACCGGTGGGCTACACCCGCAGCCTCTACGTGAAGTATGCCGCCAAGGGCGTGAAGCACCTCAACCTGCTGTTCTCGCCAGAGTTCCTCAGGGAGAGCAAGGCCTTGTACGACAATCTCTATCCGAGCCGTATCATCGTCGGCTACCCGAAACCCATCAGGAACTATGAAGTGGAGAATGCCGCCATCGAGTCGCTGGTAAGCGTTGACCTCGAAGCCAAGGCGCACGAGTTTGCCGCATTGCTGCAGCAGGGCGCCATCAAGGAGGACATCCCGACCCTGTTCATGGGCATGAAGGAAGCCGAGGCCGTGAAGCTCTTCGCCAACACCTATCTCGCCTTGCGCGTGAGCTACTTCAACGAACTCGACACCTATGCCGAGGTGAAAGGCCTCGACACCCAGAATATCATTGATGGCATCTGCCTCGACCCACGTATCGGCTCGCACTACAACAACCCGAGCTTCGGCTATGGTGGCTACTGCCTGCCGAAAGACACCAAACAGCTCCTCGCCAACTACGAAGACGTGCCCGAGGACCTCATCCGTGCCATCGTGGAGAGCAACCGCACCCGCAAGGACTTCATTGCCGACCAAGTGCTGAAGAAAGCCGGCTACTACGACTACTACAGCCAAGGCCAATACGACACGGCCCACGAACGCCATTGCGTCATCGGCGTGTTCCGCCTCACCATGAAGAGCAACTCCGACAACTTCCGCCAAAGCAGCATTCAGGGCGTGATGAAACGCATCAAGGCCAAAGGTGCCGAAGTCATCATCTACGAACCCACCCTTGACGATGGCACCACCTTCTTCGGCAGCCGTGTGGTCAACGACCTCGAAGCCTTCAAGCAACAAAGCCATGCCATCATCGCCAACCGCTACGATGCCTGCCTCGACGACGTGAAAGACAAAGTATATACAAGAGATTTGTTCAGAAGAGACTGACAATAGAAACTCCAATAAAATGGCCGAATCATGATTAAAGACAAGGTTTTAACCCCAGTAAGAAAGTTTTGCAGTTGGTATTTTTCCAAAAATGCACTGCCATACTGGTGTGTCCTGGTGCTCGATTGTGCCATAGTGTTCTTCTCGGGACTGGCTTCCTATTACATTCAGCACGGAGCCATGTCGCTGGTGCAGCATTTCAGGCCCGTTACCTACGGTCTGCTTCTCAGCCTCATCGTCTTCATCGTGTTCTTTGCGGTGTTTCATACCTTCCGTGGGGTCGTGCGTTACAGCTCGTTCGTCGACCTCTACCGGCTTGCGTTTTCCACAGCCGCTTCCTGTCTTGTCCTTGCGCTGCTGCACGAACTGCAGGTGCGTACTGCCATCGCTCCATGCATCTTCTTCCCGCACATACACAGTGCCATACTCCTGTTCGTCATAGCCACCACCTTGATGTGTGCCCTTAGGGTCCTCGTCAAGGCGCTTTACGACAACTTCCGTTCCACCAACAACAAGCAAAACCTGTTCATCTATGGCTGTCTGGAAGGAGGCATTTCACTGGCCAAGAGTGTGCGTACCGAGAAATCTGCACGTTATCAGTTGGAGGGATTCGTTTCGGGCGATCCATCGATGGCCGGGTCATGGCTTCTGGGCGCCAAGGTGTATTACGACGACGACTCGATTGTCGAGATAATGAAGCGGAAATATGTCACCACCCTGCTCGTGTCGCCACTGCAGACGGAACGCTTCACCAAACGGACCTCCCTCATCGACGCACTCATACAGGCCAATATCAGGATTATGATGATGCCGGCAGCCGAGGAATGGGACGGCAAGTCGAATCTCTCTCACAAACAGCTCCGTAAGGTAGAGGTCGAAGACCTTCTCCCTCGCGAGAAGATTGAAGTCGATATGATGGCTATCGGCAGCATGCTACGCGACAAGCGCATCCTCATCACGGGTGCGGCAGGCTCCATCGGCAGCGAGATGGCCCGTCAGGTGGCCAAGTTCCATCCGGCCGAACTCGTCCTCATCGACCAGGCCGAGACCCCCATGCACGATGTCAGGCTCTATATGGCCAACCATCATGCCGACCTCGAGGTGAAGACCATCGTCACCAGCATCTGCAAGGCCGACCGCATGGAACAGCTGTTCGCCACCTTCCGGCCAGAATATGTCTTCCATGCCGCAGCCTACAAGCATGTGCCCATGATGGAGGACAACCCGGCCGAGGCCGTGCAGAACAACATCTACGGCACGCGCGTGGTGGCCGACCTCGCTGTCAAGTACGGCACGAAGAAGTTCGTCATGATATCCACCGACAAGGCCGTCAACCCCACCAATGTGATGGGTTGCTCGAAACGCATCTGCGAGATCTACTGCCAGTCGCTGAACAAGGCTATCGCCGATGGCGAGGTCGAAGGCTGCACCCAATTCGTCACCACCCGCTTCGGCAACGTGTTGGGCTCCAACGGGTCGGTCATCCCTATCTTCCGTGAACAGATCAGAAACGGAGGACCTGTCAAGGTCACCCATCCCGATATCATCCGTTATTTCATGCTGATTCCCGAGGCCTGCAAGCTCGTCCTCGAAGCCGGCACCATGGGCAACGGAGGCGAAATCTTCGTCTTCGACATGGGCAAACCGGTCAAGATTGTGGATTTGGCCCAAAGGATGATCAAGCTCTCGGGCGCCAAGGACGTCGAAATCCAGTTCACCGGTCTCCGCGATGGCGAGAAACTCTACGAGGAGGTGCTCAACGATGCCGAGCAGACCAAGCCCACGCGCCATCCTAAAATCAAGGTGGCTACCGTGCGGGAATATCCTTATGAACTCGCTTGCAAGAATGAGAAGGAACTCCTCGAACTTTCCTATGCTGCCGACGAAATGGCCATTGTCCGAAAAATGAAAGAGATAGTGCCTGAGTACAAGAGCCAAAACAGCAAGTACCAGGAATTGGATTGAGAAGAGGAATTTGTCTCCAAAAAAGTAAATAATCACCTTATATTTTTTATGCTTTTGGGGCAAGAGCGTCTGTTTTTTTTACTATTTTTGTGAATTCAAACAATATAAGGCCTGTCACCCGCATTGGGACTGACATGGCGAAGCCGTAAAACGACGGTACGTTATGTTACTCAACCAATCCCTTTTATCCACCCTCACCGCCCAAGCCCAGGCCAGCCCGCGCTTGCGGCAGAACTATGACTTGCGCATCGTGAATAAGATGGTGTGGAGAAAAAACTGATTGGGGAAAAAACTATTTCTGGTTTGAATTGTAATCAGAAAACATCATACGCATAGTAGAAAATCGCATGGCAAACATCATTAACTTGGGAAACGAAGGTTTCGCATCTGCGCGACGGAGCGAATATGTCGACAAATCCGGACTCATAG
Source organism: Bacteroidales bacterium (assembly GCA_024400425.1). Classification (GTDB taxonomy): domain Bacteria; phylum Bacteroidota; class Bacteroidia; order Bacteroidales; family F082; genus Limimorpha. The sequence continues at coordinate 96,137 of JAKSMV010000002.1, read as the reverse complement.
GGTTTGTCAATAGGACTTTGTGCTCCGAAGACAAGTTCCTTTGCGTGACTCGTGCCCGCAGGTTCGGAAAGTCGATGGCGGCAAAGATGCTGAATGCCTATTACGACCAGTCGTGCAATTCCGACAGCCTGTTTCGCGACCTGAAGATTGCCAGCGACCCAACATACCGTGACCACCTCAACAAGGAGCACTCATGGAGTAAGAAGCAGCAGGAAATACTGGCTTTTTGCATTGAGCCGAGGTCCTTGGAGGAAATTGCCATTCACCTGAAGGTGTCCGATAAATACTACATGAAGCGCAAACACATCAACCCCATGTTGGGTGTAGATTTGTTCATGACCGACCCCGAGGCTCCCAACAGCCCTACGCAGCGATATTATAGCAAGAAATAAGCACCAAGGTGGTGAAGATCATACAACCTTATACGGGTATCGTGAATAAGATGGTGTGGAGAAAATAACGTCTTCAGGTATCAAAAACAACATGTATGGCAACTAAGAACGAATTCATATCGTCCACCCCGAGATCATACAGCCTTATGCGTTTATAACAAAAAAACATAACAACAGCAATATATGAACCCATTTCTCGAGAGTTTGAAAGAGTTGAAGGAAAGCGAGAACCACATAGAGTTCAAAGAAGCCAAGAACGACTTCAACTATGGTGGAGGAGAACACAAGGATCCCAGGAAACGCAGGCATTGCGTCCTCGGCTACATGGCGGCTCTGGCAAATGAGGGAGGAGGCAGACTCGTATTCGGTATGGCCGACAAGCGTCCGCACGAGATAGTGGGCACCACTTACGAGAAAGGCAACCTCGGTGCGCTGGAAGATGCCATATACGAGTATCACGGCATCAGAGTGAACATTGAAGAGCACTTTGATGGAGACAGGCGAGTCGTAGTGTTCAATGTCCCCTCGCGTCCCATCGGCAAGATGCTCCGATTCGAAGGCGTACCGCTCATGCGCATAGGCGAGAGTTTGCGGGAAATGTCGGACGAAGAAATGCGCAGGATACTGAATGAGCAGGAACCCGACTTCTCCGCCAAAATCTGCGAAGGCCTCACCCTCGAAGATCTCGACTCCGAAGCCATCTGCATGATGAAAGTCAAGTACGCGCAGAAGCAGGAAAATCCTGGGTTCAAGAGCCTTCCTACCGAACAAGTGCTTCGAGATCTTGAACTGATGAATGGCGATAAGCTGAATTATGCCTCCCTGATACTTCTCGGTAAGCAGGAAACCATCCACAAACTGCTACCACAGTATGAAGTAGTTGTCGAGTACAGGAAGAACAAGGCATCTATAACCTACAATGCACGGAAAGAGTTTCATCAGCCGCTTTATTTGGCAATAGACAAGATTTGGGACTATCTTAATCAACCACTTTCGAACCCATACGCACACGTGCAGAATGGGCCATACATCTATGACATCCAAGCATTCAATGAAGCCTCGGTACGAGAAGCCATTTTGAATGCAGTGGCTCACCGCTCAATGCAAATCCAGAGCAGTGTAGTTGTCAAACAATCACCGGACGAACTGCAAGTGCTGAATCCAGGCGGATTCCCAATAGGAGTGAGTAAAGAGAACATACTGTACATCAGTTCCACACCAAGAAGCAAACGTTTGGCCGAAGTGATGCAGAAAACCGGTCTGGTGGAACGGAGTGGCCAAGGTGTGGACAAGATGTTTGCGAACAGCATTCTTGACGGCAAGGACATCCCATCGTATGAAGGAACAGACGAATATCAGGTTCAGATAGCCTTCCAATCGGAACTGAAGTATCCTGACTTGATGCGATTCCTGCGTGTTCAACAAGAACAGAGAGGCGAGCAGAATGCATTGAATGTATTTCAGTTGATAAGCCTGTACCAGATATTTCTGGGACAAGAAGAAAGTGTCGCCAATGAAATGAAAGACTGGCTCCTGGCCGAGGGACTCATCAGAAAATACCGTGGCAAATGCAAGCTTAACGACAGGGATGCTAAAAATATTGTCGTAAAGGAAGTTTCTGAAAGACAGCAGAATATACTGAATGTATTGTCCCTTTGCGACAGCCTGACGACACCTGAAATAAGTGAACGCTTGTCGTTAAACATCCGTACTGTCCAGCGAGAACTGAATGTGCTTTTGGAAAAGGGACTCGTTAGCCACACAGGTGGCCGTAAGGAGAGAAAATGGATGGTTCTTTAGCGGATCTAACGGATAAACGAAGTGGAATAAATATCCGTTCAATTCCGTATCCAAAAATGAAAACGTCTCCACCAAGGTGGTGAAGATCATACAGTCTTATACGGGTATCGTGAATAAGATGGTGTGGAGGAAATAACGTCTTCAGGTATCAAGAACAACATGTATGGCAACTAAGAACAAACTCATATCGTCCAACCCGAACAATCTCAATACCGATGCCGACTATCGTGCTTGGATCAAAGACCTCGGCCAGCGGTATCGCCAGAGCCAGGTTATGGCAGCATGTGGCATCAATGCCGAACAACTTCGCTATTACTGGATGTTAGGGCACGACATCGTCGAGATGCACATTGAAGAACGATGGGGGCAAGGAGTCATCAAGCAACTCAGCAAAGACCTCACAAGCACCCTCGATCGCAAAGGCTTCTCGGTCACATCCCTCGGCTATATGAAGCGTTTCTATCTGCTTTATCCAGAGGTTGTTCGCAATCTGCCCTCAGTTGGGGGCGAAATGGTCAATCACATTTTCAGTCTCCCTTGGAGTCACCATAAAGCCATCATTGATACCGTCCATGGCAACCAGCAAAAAGCCCTCTTCTTCGTACGCAAGAGCCTTCAGAACCAGTGGGGACGTACAATGCTCGAAAACATGCTGTCCACCATCCTCTACGAAACACAAGGACTGGCAGCCACAAATTTCGATGTCACTCTTCCACAACCCGAAGCCGACCTAGAAGAGCTGTTTTTGGAAGACAAACTGGCCAGAGGCTTATTATAGCGTGCTGTTTTGAGGGAATTTAAATCCATAATTTCAATTGAAAAAAGTGAGTGACATAGAATTCATTAAGAGCAAAGATTATCGCTATTATCTATATGCGATAGCTTTTGTTTTAATACTCTGGTTCTTGGAACCAAGTATTACAAAAGTATGCCTTAATATTTCCAAGTTCCTTGGTGAATGTAACAGAACACCATTCGCCATAGGCGTCATTCTCTTTACCATTATGTTATGTGTTGTTGTCGGCAAATCGTTTTTTACGACTCAAAAGACTTATGTTGCTCATAAACATTTAGCTGTTCTAATTCCATTGATTGCAGTTTATGCCTTTTATCGACTAATTGATGATAATTTCTATTTTTGGGGATTCGACATTGGAAACTGCCATTTTGCATGGATGGATCTGTTGGCCATTCCGTTGATTCTTAGAATAGTGCAAAAGTTTTGCTACACGAAGCGGAATGGTGTTGAAGAAAAGACCACTTATGTGTTATCTGATAACCCAATCAATAAAAAGGAGGATGACGTCTTTGGCTACTATAACTTGGCGTTGGAGTTGTTGAACGACTTGAAAACTGTCGACACGTCTGAGAAAGCCTTTAGTGTCGGTATTGTAGGAGCATGGGGACAAGGGAAAAGTTCTTTCTTGAACCTGTTTTGTGAACATGTTGAGAATTCAGACGATATCAGTCTTACGTTTAACCCGCGTAGTTCAAAAGATGTAAAAAACATCCAAGAGGACTTCCTTAAATCCTTGTGTAAGGTTCTTGCTCCTTACCATTCTGATGTCGACCATAAACTGCTCAAGTATGCTCAGGCATTAGAATTGATTGATGAAAAGTGGATTGGAAAAGCGGCCAGGTTGTTCCAAAAATTAGACTCAACGGAAGAGAAGGAGTCTATTAACAATGCTATTCGACAGATTGGGAAATGCATCTTTGTCATCATTGATGACTTTGACCGCCTGAACGCAGAAGAGATTCTGGAGGTATTGAAGCTCATAGATAGAAATGCGGATTTCAATAACATTATCTATCTGACTGCATACGACAAGAATTACATTTGTTCGGTTCTCTCCAAACATTTGACAGGTGAAACAACACAAAACTATACGGATAAGTATTTTAATCTTGAGTATCCTTTGCCTCACCAAGATAAGGAAATCTTGATGAATAGGATGTTCCATTGTTTAAATGCCAAATTGGTCGCTAAAGAGAATCAAGAAGACTTTTGGAAGATCAGAAATGTTCTGCAACAAGACTACAGGTTCATCTCAAAACATATTACCTCGTTAAGGCATGTAAATCGTTTTGTAAATCTGTTTTTAGCTCGATACTCCAAAGTAAAGGATGATGTCGACTTCAATGATTTCTTGATTCTTTCACTAATTCGATATCTTGACATCAAGACCTATTATGCCATTGCCAATCGGCTTATGATTTTCAATCCGAGTGCGTTTGGTGAAAGCGAAGTTTATGAATTGATAGCGGATTATCCAAAACTGTTGGAAGGTATAGCGGCAAAAGACGGGGTAAAGGAACTTGTTGAAGTGTTATTTCCTCAAATAGGCAGTTCAACGGAGAACAATTATGGAAGGATTAGAAACATAAAATCTTTTGATTTGTATTTTTACGATTTTCAAATCGGTCGTTTATACTATAAGGACTTAATTCCGCTTTTTGACATGGATTCGGAGGAAGAGTCATTCAAAATCATTGATCAATTTGCTGAAAAAAATAATCTTGGAGATGTAAGTGAGTTTTTAGGAAGTCGTTCGGCAACTTGGATAAAGAATCGTGAAAGGCTTTCGAGGTTATTCAAATTGTTAGCCTATGTCAACGAGAAAGATAATAGTAAAGACCATGGGTATGAATTAAGAATGTTCTTTTACCGTTCTTCATTTGATGAATATGAGAAATTAGGCATTTCAAAAGAAGATTATCGGCAAACCATAAGCGATTCTCTTTCCTGTATGATATACTATGCTCCGATAGGGATGGGTTTCGTCTGCAGAACATTGATTGAATTCTTGTATTCAAACTCATTTAAAACAAATGAAATCCTCTTTACGCAGCAAGAACTCACTGATTTCGCATTAGAAGCGCAAAAACAATACTTTAGCACCTACGGCACAAAAGGTTTCAACTTGAATACAGCATTGGACCTTTCGTATATAACGGATAAAAACGTAATGGTCAAAATGATTCGTCCTGCAAAGGAAATCTTAGTTGCTTTCATGAAAGATCATGCCGATGAAGTTGCTAATATGCTCGTGGTGTTTAGCCAGAATGTTAAGGAAAAGTTTTTGAATATTGGTTTGAATCAACATTTTCAACCCAATATGATTTTTCCATTGGATGAATTTGGCTTTTATGATTGGATAAACTTGTTGTCTGATAGCAATAAGCGCATGGTTATATCAAAACTATACGGAAGTTTACATTCAGGCAAAGGATTCCTACACATAGATTCGCTCCAAGATAATTACAACAAAGGAGATTTCGAGGCATTTGCAGAAGCCATTGAAAAGAACGAGGAAAAGTTGTTGGATAAAAGTGTTTCCAATATCGTTAAAGAAGGTGATGTGTTTGAATTAGGTTATTTAGTTGAAAGGACTAGAGTGGAAATTGACAGGATTAAAGCTTCCATTCAACGATTGGTAGCGCAAGGACTGATTGATGATTTCTATCTTAACTTGAACGAAAAGATGCCTCAAATAGAAATAAACGACTTTGTGAAAATTAAACAGAGTGTCTTGGGGAAATATAATGCTGTTAATCCAATAGAAAGAAACCTTTTCACAATACATAATATCAGAGGTGATTATTATGATTTATTAGAAATGCCCGATGTTTCTTTTCCTAAGAATAGTATTGCACCTGTTCGTATTAATGGCAAAGACGATACTCCCATATATTACGATCCTGTTATAGCTGCGCCGACAGTAAGTCGTGGAGAGCCAGTCCCGTCGTATAGCGTTGACAAAACTTATTTCATGAGACATTTTGAGAATTGTTTTGATGAAAACCATGTGTCTTATAAAGAACTTGTCAAACAGCATAATTTCCTCTATGTCCATGAAGTGCAGCATTGGCTAAGGGAAGAATATAATGAGGAGTTGAAGATGTTGTGAGAAAGTGAATTGTTACATCAAAGTTTAAATGTGACTTTATTATTGGAATTGACGAACTAGTTCGCTCCTAAGAAAGGAGCGAATGTGATAACAACATAACGTGTGCAATGGAACTAATTAAGAAAAAATTAAGCGAAATATCTTCGGTTTATGGAGAAAAGGGGTTTGCTTCTGCTGTGGCAAAATCTTCATCGCTTTTTTCATGCCCCAAACTTTTGGTCTCCTCAAAAATCAAAAATGATGGTCCTGTTTGTTGCCTTAGCAATACTTTTGAGAAGAATGCGTTTGTAATTATTGCTAATTCTGGTTTTAATGTCAGGTATATTGAATTTATCCTCAACTCTGTGATAGGGAAGATTTTCTTGGGTATTAATAAAATTGATAGGTCTGTAAATGTATCAACGAAGGCACTAAAAGATGTTGATATAGTTCTCGTTTCCTCGTCTGAAGAACAGGCATGTGTTTCTCTCTCAAATATCATCAATTTGCTCTATCGAAAGAATAAGGATGATTCGGAGAACGAAAAAAACCTTTCTGCAGCTTATTATTTCTTGTCGGATTTAAGAGATTATATTGCTCTTGAATTATATCTGAAACCGTTGTTTGAAAAAGAAGAGATTTCAATTTTAAGTAATTGGCTTGTTGAATATTATAATGCAAGTGCTCGAGAGAGTGACTCTGGTAGTTTTGCTCAACATCTTTTTCAATCTCTTTCATCATCAGGTAATCAGTTGGTGGAAAATATGTACAAAATGAGATTGTTTATCAGTGAATTCGTTAAATATCTTGGTAAAAAATGAGTTGGAGAATAGATGGTATTAATTTCACCAATTTTAAGTTCTTCAAGGGAGAATTTGATTTGAATATCTCACGAAAGAATGTCCTTTTATATGGTGAAAACGGTTCTGGAAAGAGTTCGGTCTTTTGGGGTGCATATACTTTGTTCCAATCATGTTTGAAAACACAAAAAGAAGATGCTATAAAATATTTCGTACCAAATCATGATAATAATTTGAGGAATAAATTCATTGATGATAATGATTATTCTGGTTTAAAGATTCGTTTTAAAGATGAGAATGGTGCAGAATTAACTGTAGAAGATTCGGTTGATCAATGGAGCGTTTCAACTCCTTCTGTAATGCAATTCATGAGAAAGACGGTTCAATCGAGTGACTTTATTACTTATAAGTTCCTCTCGTCTCTATTTGATTTTCGAAATAGTGAAAAAAATGATGTGTTTAAACTGTTTAGTAAAGATGTTTTCCCTTCCTTAAATTTCAGAACGACTTTAATAAAACTTGATCATTCTGATACTGGAAAATTAGATGCTGATTCGTGGTGGAGCTATATTTCAACTGTTTATTGTTATCTTCCAAAAAACAAAAAGAACAAAAACAGTTTTAATCAAGCTACTCAGGATTACAAGGACTATTTGAATCTTCTTTCGGAGTTTAATAAAGAGCTTGATTATGCGCTTACTGACATTACGATTAGAGCGAACAAGAAACTAAAAGAGAACTTTGGAATAGATGCAAGTCTTTCATTTATGTATGAAAAAGCGACATTTAATGATAGAGTAAAAGGGAAAGGACGTTCAAGGAATGGTGTCGTTATTCCGCCCAAGATCATACTAACAGCAAATATGAGACATCCGAACATTGCGGATAATAAAACAATCTATCATCCTCAGTCGTTTTTCAATGAAGCAAAACTTACATGTATGGCTCTTGCGTTGCGATTGGCAGTTCTTGATACCAGGCCAACAGAAGGGGTAAGTTATGCGTCTGCTATTTTTATTGATGATATGCTTATTAGTTTGGATATGGGCTATAGGAGAAAAGTGATACAGATTATTCTCCCATATAGTATAAACAGACAGATGATTGTTATGACGCATGATAGATCTTTTTTTCATCTAATAAAAGAAGAGTTGGCGGTCAAAGGACAAAACAATTGGCTTTTTTTGGAAATGTATCAGCCTGAGGATTGTTCAAAACAACTTCCATCTGTTTTTATTAATAAATCATATTTGGAAGCAGCAAAAGTGTATTTGCATTCAAACGAATTAGCTGCTTGTGCTAATGCTCTTAGGAAGGCATGCGAAACTGAACTCAAAAGATTACTCCCTTTAAATATGACATTATGTAATAATTATAAAGGAGAGTCGGATAATCCGTTTATTAAGTTGAGCGAACTGATTAGACGATTTGAACATTTTAGAGCTTTATTCAATTTCCCAGATGTCGTTCCTTATTTAACAACGGAGAGAAAATTCATTATGAATCCGTTTTCTCATGATGATATATATACCCCTCAGTATAAATCTGAATTGTCCCTTTTGATTAAAGATATTGATGTCCTTCATTCTATTGAAAAGAGATTGGTCGTAAAAGATAACTGGATAAATAATAGACAGTATTCATTTAAGGTTGTTAATGGGGAATATGTTGTTGAAGCAAAGTTTCGCTTCAAGGAACGTTTTGAAATAGTTGTATATCAAGATGTTGTCTATTATAATTCTCCATCAATCGTGTTTGATTTTTGTACGTCAGAAAAAATTAAACCGGGAGATTCATATGGGTTAAATAATGCATTTAGTCATGTCTACAATATAGTGTCATATAATGCAAAAACACATCCGAAACTGGAGGATTGTATGTTTGATGTTTCAAAAGGCCAATCAATTGGGGAGATTTTTGTTGGACTATTGTCGGAGAGAAAATAATTTGACTTGAATGAAAATGATAAATTAAAAATTGGTTACGAAAATAAAATCTAACAGCAGTCATCCAACCATACCTCTGTTCGAAGTCGTAAAAATATTTTGAAAGTTTTGTTAGTTATGGTAAATTACCCGTCATCCATCACCCCCCTCATGTTACTCACCCAGGAACTTTTAAACACCCTCACCGCCCAAGCCAAGGCCAGCCCGCGCTTGCGGCAGAACTATGACTTGCGCAACAGCGGGAACGACAACTCCCAGCGCATGCTGAACGCCTTGGAGCCGGGCACGGTGCTGCCCATCCACCGTCATCTCCATACCTCGGAGAGTGTCGCCATGCTCCGCGGCAAGGCCTTCTGGATCTTCTACGACGACCAAGGCCACGAAACCAGCCGCCATCTCATCGAAGCAGGAGGGGAGAACCCCGGCATCGTGGTGCCCATGGGCCAATGGCATAACTTGGAGTGCTTGGAGAGCGGGACGGTCATCATGGAGTGCAAGGATGGCGCTTTTGAACCTTTAACTGAAGAAGAAATATTAAAACTATAAATTATGTCTATTTTTAAAGATAAAGTCCTACTCATCACAGGAGGAACAGGTAGTTTCGGAAACGCGGTTCTGAGAAGGTTCCTTGATTCCGACATCAAGGAGATTCGTATTCTGTCGCGCGACGAGAAGAAACAAGATGACATGCGTCACCATCTGCAGGCACAACGTCCTGAGGTGGCTGGCAAAGTGAAGTTCTATATCGGCAATGTCAGGCAACGTGAGGCTGTCGACTTCGCCATGAATGGTGTGGATTATGTCTTTTCTGCAGCAGCTCTCAAACAAGTCCCGTCTTGTGAGTTCTTCCCAATGGAGGCTGTCCGTACCAATGTCGAAGGAACCAATAACGTCCTTCTTTCTGCCATTGCACATGGCGTGAAAAATGTTGTCGTCCTTTCCACCGACAAGGCGGCCTATCCTATCAATGCCATGGGTATTTCCAAGGCCATGATGGAGAAGGTGGCCATCGCACAAGGCCGTGCCTTGGGTCCGAATGCCAAAACGACAATCTGCTGCACCCGTTATGGCAATGTGATGGCTTCGCGTGGTAGCGTTATCCCGTTGTGGGTGGAACAGATGCAAGAAGGTAAGCCCATTACCATCACCGACCCCAATATGACACGCTTCATGATGACACTCGACGATGCCGTCGACCTAGTCATCTACGCTTTCACTCATGGCGAGAACGGTGACCTCTTCGTGCAAAAAGCTCCAGCCGCTACCCTTGAGGTGTTGGCTCAGGCGCTCAAAGAGGTCTATGCCAAGGTGGATCCTAAATATGGCGAGACCGAGGTGAAGATTATCGGCACTCGTCATGGCGAGAAGCTTTACGAAACCCTCGTCACCCGCGAGGAGATGCTCCGCTCCATCGACATGGGCGGCTATTTCCGCATCCCTTGCGACAGCCGTGACCTCAACTACGACAAGTTCTTCACTGAAGGCGATGACGCTATCTCACGCATGGAGGACTATCATAGCCATAACACCGCACGTCTCGATGTGGAAGGCATGAAGCAACTACTGCTTAAGCTGAACTTCATCCGTGAAGACCTCGGCCTGCAACCTCGCGCCAAAGCAAAAGAAATCAGAAGCGAATAGGATATGAAAATACTCGTCACAGGCGCCAAAGGCTTCGTCGGCAAGAACCTTGTCGCGAACCTCAATAACATAAAGGAAGGTAAGGACCGTACGCGTCCCAACCTCCATGTCGAAGAGATCTTCGAATACGACATCGACACCGACCCGATGCTGCTCGATGCATACTGTGCCCAGGCCGACTTCGTCTTCAACCTGGCTGGCGTGAACCGCCCCAAGGAACAGAGCGAGTTCATGGAAGGCAACTTCGGCTTCGCCTCCACACTGCTCGACACCTTGAAGAAGCATGGCAACAGATGTCCCGTCATGCTCTCCTCTTCGCAGCAGGCCTCGCTGACAGGCCGCTTCGGCAACTCGGAATACGGCCGCAGCAAGGAGGCAGGGGAGGAGCTCTTCCTCGACTACGAGAAGGAAACCGGTGCCAAGGTACTGGTCTACCGTTTCCCGAACCTCTTCGGCAAATGGTGCCGACCCAACTACAACAGCGCTGTCGCCACCTTCTGCAACAACATCGCCAACGACCTCCCGATCACCGTCAACGACCCGAGCGTGGAACTGGAACTGCTCTATATCGACGACTTGGTCAATGAGATGTTCGATGCCCTTGAAGGCAAGGAACACCGTTGCGAGTTTGATGGCTTAGGCGTCTTCGCCACCGAGAGAGGCAGATACTGCTACTGCCCCGTCACCCATAAGGTGAAACTAGGCGAGATCGTCGATTTGCTCTACCGTTTCAAGGAACTGCCCAAGAACCTCACCATCCCTGAGATTCCCGCAAACTCCTTCGCCAAGAAACTCTACAGCACCTACCTCAGCTACCTGCCGAAAGAGAAAGCCATCTTCGACCTGAAGATGAATGTCGACCAAAGAGGCTCCTTCACCGAACTCGTCCATACGCCCAAGTGCGGACAGGTGTCCATCAACATCAGCAAGCCGGGCATCACCAAGGGACAGCACTGGCACAACACCAAGTGGGAACAGTTCATCGTCGTCAGCGGCCATGGCCTCATCCAGCTCCGCAAGGAAGGCACCGATGAAGTCCTCAACTACGAAGTCAGTGGCGACCACATCCAGAGCGTCATCATGCTCCCCGGTTATACGCACAACATCATCAACCTCAGCGATACGGAAGACCTGGTCACCGTGATGTATTGCAACGAGGTCTTCGACCCGAGCAAGCCGGATACCTTCTTCGACCCTGTGGAATAGTGTTTTGAAAAACATACAAAAACAACAATAATTACCGCTAAACGACAAAAACAGAACCCCTACACACCATTCCTGCGAAGGCAGGAATCCCTCGTTACCAACGACAAAACCACACTCTTCGCCTCCATGCAAGGAATCGTTTACATCCTCACAAATAAAAACAAAACCACCCTATACATTGGTGTGACTTCCAACCTCAAAAGAAGACTCGCAGAGCACAAGCTCCACCTCAACAAAGGATTCTCAGATACCTACAACACCGAATGCCTCGTTTTCTATGAGATTCACGACAAAGTTGTGGATGCCATCAATCGAGAAACATGCCTGAAACGCTGGAAGAGAGAGTGGAAAGATAATCTCATCAGGGAGTTTAACCCAACTTGGACTGACTTATCGGAGGAGATTGGCGTGAACGAGGCTTACCTAAAGGACATTACGAGGCTTACCTAAAGGACATTAAGGAGGCTTATGATGCTGGTGTTTTATGGAAAGAACAGAAGGTAGCCGGTCAGCGTTAGGGATTCCTGCCTACGCAGGAATGACGCTTCCCGTTTGAGGCTTGTCGAATAGGCACTATCGCACAAAAACCGTCACCCAAAACGACACACCACACCCCTACACCCCATTCCTGCGAAGGAATGACATCTTCCCTTTCTATTATCGTTCATAGGTTGAATTTTCGCAATAAACAACAAATAATCCGCAATCATATGACATCATTCCAAAACAACGGCAAGTTGAAGCTTCTCATCATCGTCGGCACGCGCCCGGAGATCATCCGTCTGGCTGCCGTCATCAACAAATGCCGCAAATATTTCGACGTTATCCTCGCCCATACGGGCCAGAACTACGACTACAACCTCAACGGCATCTTCTTCCGCGACCTGAAGCTCGCCGACCCAGAGGTCTATATGAATGCCGTCGGTGCCGACCTTGGCGAGACCATGGGCAACATCATTGACAAGAGCTACAAGCTGATGGTGGAAACCCAGCCCGATGCCGTCCTCGTCTTGGGCGACACCAACTCCTGCCTCAGCGTCATCGGCGCCAAGCGTCTGCACATCCCGATTTTCCACATGGAGGCGGGCAACCGCTGCAAGGACGAATGTCTGCCAGAGGAGACCAACCGTCGCATCGTCGACATCATCTCCGATGTGAACATGGCCTACAGCGAGCACGCCAGAAGGTACTTGGCTGAGTGTGGTCTGCCGAAGGAACGCACCTATGTGACGGGTTCGCCTATGGCGGAGGTGCTGCACGAGAACCTCGCTGAGATTGAAGCCAGCGACATTCACCAGCGTCTGGGCTTGCAGAAAGGCAAGTACATCCTGCTGAGCGCCCACCGTGAGGAGAACATCGACACGGAGAAGAACTTCATGAGTCTCTTCACCGCCATCAACAAGATGGCTGAGCAATACGACATGCCTATCCTTTACAGCTGTCACCCGCGCAGCCGCAAGCGCCTGGAAGCCACGGGCTTTAAACTCGACCCGCGCGTCATCCAGCACGAACCCCTCGGTTTCCACGACTACAACTGCCTGCAGATGAATGCATACGCTGTGGTAAGTGATAGCGGGACCCTCCCTGAAGAATCGTCATTCTTCACCTCGGTTGGACACCCATTCCCTGCCGTCTGCATCCGCACCAGCACCGAACGCCCCGAAGCCATGGATAAAGGTTGCTTCTTCATCGCCGGCATAGACGAGAAGAGCCTGCTCCAAGCCGTGGCGTGTGCTGTCGACATGAACAACAATGGCGACCATGGGATGCCCGTGCCGAACTATGTGGATGAAAACGTCTCCACCAAGGTGGTGAAGATCATTCAGTCTTATACGGGTATCGTGAATAAGATGGTGTGGAGGAAATGATGCCTCCGCGTAATAATATAGACCACAAATCCAACGGATAAAACAGAATAAATCTGTAGGGACAAAGTATTATAAAACAATACTTTACATGATAAAATACGGCAATATATGGGCATAACATTTGATATAGAGCAACAGAAGTTTAAATTCGACTTCGAGCATGATGGGACAAGCGACCTTGTCACCCTCACTGGCAGTGGCTACCAGGTGGAAGCGTTTGGCAAATGCTTCTATTATGGTTACGAGTTTGAGCCCGAAATTGACAGTGAAACAAGAACAAAGTTCATTCAATATGTCAAATTTTCGTCTTCCATCCAGAAAGACGAGGATCTGTCCCACTTTATTCAGAAAGCCATCAACGACCTGAATGCCAAGATTAACTTATATGACTATGACCTTGTCATTTATCCCGAATCGTCCAGTCAGGTCAACCAGTATATGCTCCGCTACATTTACCGTTTTGCCCAGCCTACGCTTAGACAGATGCAACTCGTCAAGGCTTTGCCTTCCAACATCGCTTTTGATGCCGATGCCTACACAAGGCAGTACCTCGATGACGTATTGGAAAACGGACGTCCCAGATATACCCAGGCACAGAAAGATGAAGCCCTTGCTTCCATCGGTAAAATGATGGACCTGATTCACAGCAAAGACTACTTCACTATAGCAAAAGACGTGAAGAAGAGCAAACTTCGTCCCTACATGCTTCAGTTCCTTCAGTTTGCCACAGATGCCGACCGAGAACTCTGCGCCACTATTAAGAACCAAAACATTCTCATCATTGACGACATCACCACCAGCGGATCCACCCTGAACGAAATTCTCAGGACTCTCAGAATTTTGAATGAAGACAACTCCATCACCATCTTCAGTCTTCTCGGTCGCAAGAACCTAATGGCTGAAATGGGATAAAGTAAGAATCTGTCAGCCACACAGGTGGCCGTAAGGAGAGAAAATGGATGGTTCTTTAGCGGATCTAACGGATAAACGAAGTGGAATAAATATCCGTTCAATTCCGTATCCAAAAATGAAAACGTCTCCACCAAGGTGGTGAAGATCATACAGTCTTATACGGGTATCGTGAATAAGATGGGGGGGGGAAAAAGGAAAAGAAAAAAATTCATAATAGAAAGCAATCATGAAAAGAATACTGACATTTGGCGTTTACGATATGCTTCACATCGGCCACATGCTACTGTTCAAGCATGCTAAGGAACTTTTTCCTGAGGAGGAGTGTGAGCTGATTGTTGCCGTGCAGGATGGCGACTATATTTTGAAATACAAGCCGGGTACCAAAATGGTGTATTCCACCGAAGAGCGTCTCTATATGGTGAGCACCATCCGTTATGTGGACGAAGTGGTGACCTATAAGGATGTCGATGTTGACATACAAAACATTCCTTTTGATGTCTTTGCCAAAGGCCCCGACCAAAAACATGCCGGTTTCCAAAGGGCAGTGGAATGGTGCAAGGCCAATGGAAAGGAAGTGGTGATAATACCTAGAACGGAAGGCATTTCGTCTTCGATGTTAAGGGAATACAGTAAAATCAAATAAGCTTTTTATGAAACGGCTGATAATCCTGTTTTTTGCTTTGGCTGTCACTTGCAGAGCTGTAGCTTTTGACTTCTCTGCCGTCTGCCCTACAGGTCAGACCCTGTATTTTTCAATTACGGATGAGGTTGCCCGTAAGGTTATGCTTACATTTCCGGGACCATCAATTGATAGTGCATATAAGAATTTTGATATGCCAGTCGGCAGTCTTACCATTCCCCAAAATGTCACTTATGATGGAACCGTTTATGTGGTTGATGCCATTGACGCCTGTTCGTTTGCGAAATGCAATAACCTTTCTGGCACATTGGTCATTCCGTCAACAATCACTGCTATAGGCAAATCGGCTTTTTTGCATTGCGGCCATATTGAGGAATTGCATTTCAAAGCCACGGATTGCGCATCGGCATTTTCGGCTTTTGAAGGATGCCGGTTCCGAACCATTGTTTTTGACGGAATGGTGGCAACCGTGCCTGAAGCAGCGTTTGCCAACAACACTTTCCTTAAAACGGTAAAGGTGAACAGGGCACTGCGAAGGATAGGGAAAAGGGCTTTTTATAATTGCCCGAATCTGGAAAGTGTTGAAGGGGAAAACAATATACAGATTGTTGAAGATTATGCGTTTTACGATTGCCGGTCTTTGCGTGACATTTCAATTAGGAATGCCGTAAGCATCGGTTGCATGGCTTTTGCCAACACGAAGATAGAGGCCTTGAAGTTAAATGGAGGAGAATGTGTGCTTAAGGAAATGGCTTTTTTGAATTGCAAAAACCTTAAGGCAATAGTGCTGGACACCTGCCAGTATACGATGGACCAGTATTCGTTTTATTATTGCAACGGGATAGAAAGCATTTCTTGTCCGGCAGTTGTGCCTCCTGAAATACCGGAGAATGTCTTTTCCAGTCATGAAGCGGAACTTTTGGTGCCGTGCCAATCGGTAGAGGAATACCGTAATGCTCCAGGTTGGAGGCTGTTTCAGGACATTCGTCCTATGGTGGCCTATACTATGGAGGTGTCGTCGTCAAATGTGTATGCCGGTTATGTGGAAGGCCCTGAGAATCCATTGTGCTATGGCGAGGAAGTGACGATAGCAGCTTTCCCATACGAGAACTATTCTTTTGTCGAATGGAATGACGGGGATACGGTAAATCCTAGAAATGTCACCATTCAAAGTGATACGGCATTTGTCGCCTGTTTCCAGCTTGTTTTGGATACTTCAGACATCTATTTCCAAAATGAACCTGTCATCATTTCTGCCCATGGCAACTGCCTTCGGGTGATTGGCACCCAAAGGCAATTCATTAGTGTCTACACGGCTTCCGGACAATGTGTTTTTTCGTCATCTTGCAAGATAGATTGTGTTTGCCTCACGCTCCCCAAAAACGGCGTCTATCTAGTGAAAGTAGGTGATGAAGTTTGTAAAAAAATCGTGATAAATAATTGAAGATGAAACACATTCTTGTTTTACTTATGGCAATTGCCCTTTTTGCAATTCCAACGGATTTGTCAGCCCAGTCTTCCCGTGTTTCCAAGCAGGAAAGAACGGCACTGCCTGACACGGTATTGAACTGCAATTCGAAATATATTGCGGTGTTTGGCGATATTCAGGCTTACTTTTCTTGGTACAATAATATTCCATTTTATCGAGCTGCTCTTGAGTGGATTGCTAATCATTCCGATAGAATAGCTTTTAGTTTGCATACAGGAGATATTACGAACTACAATTCTGTTCCTGAATGGGAAGATTTTTATGCTGCAACTGAACCGTATATTTCAATAGTGCCATTCTATTCGTGCATCGGCAATCATGATTATTATTGCAATGCATCTAATCCATGGATTTATCGCGATTCCACACGTTTCAGCAATTATGTCGGATTTTCATCTACGGTCTCTCACATTGTGTCGTATTTTGAATCAGGGAAATATGAAAATGTCGTGGTGCGGGAACATCTTGATGGGGAAGTGGTAAACTTGCTTTTGCTTGAAATGGAACCGAGAACGCCGGTTGTGAAATGGGCGAATGAATATGTGAAAACACATGCTGATGAAAATTTCATACTTGTCAATCATAGGTATATGTCGGCGAATGCTAAGAGATACAGAAATCTTAATTATATGACAGATACTGTTAGCAAGCCGGGACAATATGTTTGGGAAAATTTGGTTTATAATAATGATAACATCCGTTGTGTGCTGTGTGGCCATGTCGGCTCAAGAACAAGGGTGCTGTATTCAACTAATTCCCAAGGGAGGATTGTCCCTCAAATAGAATTCAACATCCAGCATGAACCACACGGTGGAAATGGACTGATACAGCTTTGGGAGTTCCCAAAGGATGATGACAATGTATATATCAGGACGTTCAATGCCTATCAGCATGAATATGTTGCGGATTCGATAACCGAGTATCAGTTTAAGTATAAATAAGTGTAATACCATTATGTTTCGTATTATTTTTATTATGCAACTAAATAGTAAATAAATATGGCAAAGCAAAGTGATATAAAGCAAAAAGCTGCTGCCAGCATGGTATGGACGGCATTCAGCAAGTATTCCAATATGATTATTGGATTCATATCGGGTATTATATTAGCCCGACTGCTGACACCATACGATTATGGCTGTATTGGTATGTTATCTATCTTTATGGCTTTGTCCGAGACCTTTATAGATGCAGGTTTTGGGTCTGCTTTAATTCAGAAGAAAAATCCTACTCAAGAGGACTATTCAACAATTTTCTTTTGGAATATGGGAATGTCGGTAGTGATGTATGTCATACTTTTCTTTTCGGCACCTGCTATTGCGCGGTTCTATAATATTCCAATGTTGAGTTCGGTATTGCGTGTACAAGGACTTATTTTATTCATTTATGCTTTAAATCTAATCCAACGCAACCAACTGAAGAAAAAACTTAATTTTAAAGTATTGGGAATTCTTTCGGTTTCAACTTCTATTATAGCGTTAACCGTGACAATATGGATGGCGTATAGAGGATATGGCGTTTGGGCATTAGTCGTGCAAAACATTATCACAGCAGCCATTCCTTGTTTGGTGTTTTGGTTTTATGTGAAGTGGCGCCCAAAGTTGGTCTTTTCATGGAAGTCGTTTAAGGAATTGTTCGGTTTTGGCGTGTATATGTTTCTAACCCATATCACCAATACTTTTTGTTCTAAGTTGAACGGATTGCTGATTGGGAAAATTTATTCGCCTGTTACGTTGGGATACTTTTCGAAAGCTTCATCCACAGAGAGTCTGGCATCACATTCCATCTCTTCAATCATGACAACTGTGACCTATCCTTTGTATGCCTCGGTGCAAGATGACAGGGAAAGGATGATTAATATGTTGCGACGATTGACAAATACAATTGCATATGTCACATTTCCGTTGATGTTTGTCCTCATCCTTACGGCAAAACCAATATTTGTATTGCTTTATTCAGATAAATGGATTCAGAGTGTTCCTTATTTTCAGGTGTTGTGCATTGTAGGGCTTTCCGCTTGTTTGCAATCGGTGAATACGCAGACATTGGCCGCTGTAGGTAAGAGCAGGCTTATGTTTATGTGGACGTTGGCAAAGCGATCAGTTGGTTTGGTTTTCATGATAGGAGGCTTGTATTTTTACGGTATGAAAGGCTTTTTAGTTGGAATTATCGTATATAACTGGTTCTGCTATTTCGTCAATATCGGATTGGTTTCGAAGTATATTGGGTTTAAGTGGCAGCAACAATTGCTTGATTTGCTTCCGATGGCGGCTGCCTCGTTAATCGCAGCTAGTGTTAGTTATGGAGTTGCCTATTTCTGCCATCTTGGATTGTATCTGGATGGTGTCTTGAAAGCTGTGCTATGCCTCGGAATCTATATGGCGTGGTCGTGGATATTTCAACCTGATGCTTACAAATATACATTAACAATTATTCCTGAAAAGTTCAAGTTTTGGGAAAGAAAAACAAAGAGAAAAAGATGAAAGTAACAATTATAGGCTGTGGCAATGCAGGCCTGATACATGCTGCTAAGATTTACGAAAAAGGAGGGAACGAAGTTTGTCTGTTAAAGACATCGCAAACTAATAGTGCCTATTATGACAAGATCGTAACCGATGGTGGCTATCGTGTTCACGATTTGACAAATCGAGGTAAGGATTTCTTTGTGAAACCTGCTTTAGTGACTCGTGACGCTAAGTTGGCGATGGATTTCGCTGATGTGGTGCTGATTATGACCACGACATTGCAGCATGAGGCAGTTGCACGTCTAATCGGTCCGTATGCTCATGACGGGCAGATTATAGCAATGTGTCCAGGTTATATGGGTAGTTTAATTTTCAAAAAATATGTCAAGGCGGATGTTATTTTTAGTGAGTGGGAGACTACGGCATACAACGGTCGTGTGATGAATAACGAATATGTGAAAATCACATTCTACAATCCGCGTAATGCCATATCCGTGCTGCCTGTTGCTAAGAGTGAGTATGTCCTGTCTATCTTCTCTCAGTTGTTCGACAACACGAACTATCTGCGTAGAAACATTCTGGAGTCGGCACTTCACAATCCTAATATGATTGTCCATACAATCGGTATGACCTTTTCTGCCTCTCGCATTGAATACAGCAAGGGCGAGTTCTGGATGTACCGTGAGGCATTTACCGATTCTATTGTTAATGTCATCAATGCGTTTGACAAACAGAAAAATGAAGTCTTGAAGGCATACGGCTGTGAGCCTTTGGACTATTTCGAGGCAGCAAAGTGGCGCAACGAGGAGGATTTGAATATCGATGCGATGACATCGTTCCGCTCCTTTGCAGATTCGTCGAACAAGGGCCCGATGTTCTTGCGTCATCGCTATTTGTTGGAGGATGTTCCGATGGGCTTGGGATTGTTTATCTCGTTGGGCAAGGTGGCAGGATTGGACGTGTCAATAGCAGAGTCCGTCATGACACTGGCATCAGCGTTGTTGGGAGAAGACTTCAAAGGACAATCGAGAAGTATCCAGAGCCTTCTGGGCAAAAGCAATATTGAAGTAAAAGATGTTATGACTGCGATATCTGAGTAGTTTTCGGGATGGTAAAACCATTTGAAATTTAGATAAAAATGAGGTATAGAAGGTACCTTAAGGATATTTTAAGGTCAAACATATTAAAGTCGATATACTTTAATATCAAGATGTTTCCGATAAAAACAGCCATAAGAATGCCAATACTCTTGTATGGTAACGTTGTGTTCAGAAGTTTAAAAGGGAGAGTTGAAATAAAAAGTCATCCATATCCAGGAATGATCAAGTTTGGTATCAAAGAATGGTATGTTACCACTGCAAAACCCCAAGTGACAATTACAAATAACGGAACAATTATTTTTAATGGGCCAATTCGCTTCTTGCAAGGCTCATATATATTAGTTGCAAGGAACGCAACGTTAGAGTTCGGCTCAAATGGTTCGGTATGTGGTTCGGATTTAAAAGTTATGTGCTTTGACCATATTCGTATGAGTGATAATGTTCAAATGGCATGGAATGTTCAGATTTATGATACCGCTTTCCACTATATTATGTGTGGAGATGAGAAAGAGGTTTCCAAATTGACCAAACCAATAGAGATAGGACAGAATGTATGGATTGGAAATAATACAACTATCTCAAAAGGTGCGTATATTCCTGCTAATAGCATAGTAGCCTCAAACACTTTGGTGAATAAGAATTTCGAAATGGCAGAGCCATATCCATTAATTGCTGGAGTTCCCGCCAAAGTATTAAGTTCGGGTTCTCAACGGGTGTTTGATAAGCGACAGGAGAAAGAATATGATAAAAAGTTTGGATATGATAGAACTCACTTGTAGTCTTTTATTGGAGGATGAATATGACGAATAGAATAATAAAAAAAATTGAATCCATTAATAATCAGCGTAGATTTACTAAATCAGTGCAAAGCTGGGCTCGATCACATTGGTCGGACAAAGTTACTCAAAGTAAAGTGGTAAAGGACTATCTTGCCCTATATCAGACTAAAGGTCTTGAGTTGGACGAGTATTATGACTTTGAGTTTGAAAAACGGTCAGAGGCATTTCGTAAGTCGTTTTTAGGATTGAATGAGCAGCGCCATTATTTAGATGTGCTGAATCCGATAAAGCATTATTCGTTTGCACGGAACAAGTATGCGGCACACAAGATGTTTGAGAGTACTGGAATTAGAACGTCAGAACTGTATTGTTATTATGAACCATACGGTAGTGTGTCGGATAGTTTGGATATCGCAACCAATGTGGCCGATGTTGTCCGTATATTAAAATCAAAAGAAGTCTGCCAATGCGTCATAAAGGCAACAGAAGAGTCGCATGGAGATAATGTGGTGGTTGTAAAGGATATTTCTTATCTTGAGAACGATTGCGAACTGAACTTGTATAATGGCAAAGTTGAGAGATTGTCGGATGTGCTGTCTAATCGTCCTCGTATTTTTGAGGCTGTCATTAAACAGACATCGCAGTTGTCCAGTTTCAATGAATCCTCCGTCAACACTATAAGGTTTATGACCACATTATATCCAGATGGGAGCGCTCGTGTGATTGCTACCTTTATCAAGATTGGCCGTGCAGGGAAATGTGTTGATAATGCTGGCGGAGGGGGAAATGTTGACGTATGTGTTGATGTTGAGACAGGCGAGGTAAAGTATGCGATACAATATGACGGTTGGCATTGCATTAAAGAGATTGAAAAGCATCCTGACAGTGGAGTGCAGCTTAATGGTGTGATTATAGATAATTGGGAAGCGATAAAGGCTGAAGTAATCAAGTTCCAGCAGGCTTTTCCTTGGTGCAAGGCTGCTGGTTGGGATATTGCCATTACGGACGAAGGCCCCGTGGTTATAGAAGTGAATGATTTCTGGGATAGAACGGGGCAGTATTTTATCAGAAAAGGATGGCGAAAGGAGATCCGCGAATGCTATAAAGCATGGAAGAATGAAGACTATGATTGGAAGATATACCGTCAAAAGAATCACTTACCATTGTCTCAATTGAAAAAGCTTGAAAATTATGAGTGATATCATTAAATTGTTTTTTGCTGGAGACTTTTGTTCGAAACCGACAACGTCATATATTACACCTTCGGAGGAATTCAAAGAGTTAATGAAGACCTTCGATTGTAGTGTTGTCAATTTCGAAGTTCCATTAAAGCCGGATAAGCAGTTCCCGCCAAGAGCAAGAGAGCGCTTCTTTCAAAATGATGATGCTCCTGATTTCTTGAGAAATTTAGGATTTGATTTGTTCTCTATGGCAAACAACCATGTGTTTGATTGGGGCGAAGAGGGTTATTACAAGACTAAGGCTGCACTTGGTGATGCTTGTTTTGGAAGTGGGACATACGATGAGGCATATCGAGTGAAGGAAGTCACTATCAGAGGTAAAAAGATTGGATTCCTTGCATTATCGTATCCTACCTATTCCTGGCCTGTGCAAGATAATCGTGAACGGGAAGGATTGGGATGTGCATACATTAATGATTTGAAGGTCAATCATATTATTATCGAGGCAAAGAAACATTTGGACTATTTGTTCGTTCTGCCTCATGATGGCATAGAATACATAGACATACCAATGCCGGAGACTATAGCCCGATATCGTGATTTTATTGAATATGGGGCTGATGGCGTGTTTGGCAGTCATCCTCATTGTCCTCAAGGATGGGAAGAGTATAAAGGGAAGCCCATATTCTATAGTTTGGGGAATTTCTTTTTTAATAGCAAGCAGGATACGCTGTATAGGGCAACCAATCGCAATCGTTGGTATGAGGGACGTGGTGTAATATTGTCAATAACAGACGATGGCTTGGCTTGGAATGTGGTCAATCTAAAGAATATCGACAATATTGTTATAGAGATAGATCATAGTGAAGCAGCGCAGAAACATAATGAACTGGTTTGCGAATATTTGAAAGACCGTCAGAAATATGATTCGTTACTGCAGCCCTGGATTGAGAATGGGGTGAAAAAAGATATTCTTGGAATGTATGATATGTTTAGGCCTAAGACGGTACGAGATGCTTTCCGTGTTTTGATGCAAAACATACATAATAAGATTCGAGGAAAAAAGAAACAGTCAAAATCTCAGCTCTTGGTTCTCTTTAGAAACGATATTGTGAGAAGCAGGATGCTCCGTTTCTTATTGGATGAAAGGAATTGGGATAAGTATTAAGCTTTATCAAGCCCATTTTATGATATAAAACAACAAATATGAAATATTAAAGGTACTATGAATATTGTTGAAGAGTCTAAAAGATATGCTTTTGTAGAGAAGTTTAGAAAACAAATAGTCAGTAGTTATAATAAACTGCCACAGAAACGTGAATTGAACCGAGAACAGGAACGGGAGATACAGGCATATTGGAAGAAATACTACGGTCATGAGATACCCTTGGATTGGCATCGCTATTTTTATGCCCGCACGGGGTTATATTCTCCCAAGTATATCCCTACAGGAGTGTATCGTGGTGAGATTGTCTATAGGCTAAATCAAGTCAAGTTCGGTATAGCGTATTCTGACAAGAATATGTTGGATATTCTGGTTCCGAATATTAGGCAGTCCCATATCTATCTGAAGAATCGAAACGGCCATTTCTATTACGAGAATGAGCCTGTGAGCAAGCAGGAGGCGGCAGAGAAGTGTGCTAATTTGGGTGTGGTTTTGATCAAACCCTCGTTGGCTTCACATGGCAAGGGAGTACAAATATTGAAGATAGAGAATGGAGTGGTGGAGGAAACTGGCCAATCGGTGTTGGATCTGCTGACAGAATATAAGCAGGACTTTCTCATCCAAGACTTAGTAAGGCAGCATGAAGGAATGAGTGCCCTTAATCCCGATTCGGTCAATACGCTTCGTATTGTGACTTATCGGAAGGACATGGATGTGCATATTATGTATGCGATTGCCAGGATTGGGCGCAAAGGAAAGGTGATTGATAATGAGAGTGCGGGAGGTATCAGCGTCAAAGTTCATGATGATGGTACGTTGGACAAATATGCCTACGGTACACCTGAAGAAGGATTGATTGAACGCACGGATAGCGGTGTTAAATTGGAAGGCTATCAGTTGCCATTCTATGACGAGGTCAAGGATTTTGTAAAGAATGCACATTTGTATATGCCATTCCAAAGTATCATCGGTTGGGATGTGTGTGTCGATGATTCTGGAGAACCATTGCTGTTGGAGTGGAACACCAATCCTGAACTGAGCCAGACTGCAGTAGGTCCCGCCTTTGGCGATTATACCGAAGAAATTCTCCAAGAGGCTATGAAACATCCTAATACTAGAGTGTATGATGATGTGTCATGGCGAACCATCGTAAAATATATCGTAAATAAGTTTCGATTAAGACAATAAGTTTGTGTCTTTGATTCGTCTTTGAAGAGAATGTGTTTTTTCCAAAAAATAAGATGATATGGGCAGACTAATTAGAATGATTAACAGTTTTGTGCAAAAGAGTGCATATAAGGATTATTATTCCCGTACGCGAAAAATGTATGAGAAGAAAATGACGAAGGTCAAACCGGCAAACAGGTTGACGGCGGCTCAAAAAGAAGAGATTCGTGATTTCTATAAAAGACTCACTGGAAAGGATATATCGACTATCTACCATGAGTATTTTTACGCACGGACAGGCATTTATTCAAAAGAGTATATGCCGGTTGATTTGTATGAAGGGGATCTTATAGGTAGAGCAAATAACATGTCATATTTTGACGCATATTCAGATAAAAACATGGATGAGGTTTTTCTTCCAAACATCAAGCATCCTGAAACTATTCTGAAAAATATTAATGGTTACTTTTATTCAGGGAATAAACCAATATCTAAAGAAGAAGCCATCATGTTGTGTCAGAATTTGTCTGAAATTATTATCAAGCCATCTATGTCATCGAAAGGTTCAGGGGTTCATAAACTTAATATTATTGAGGGTGTAACAGAACTGGATGATAGAAAAATAACTGTAGAAGAATTGTTTGCGAAATATAGGAAAAACTTTATCATTCAAAAAGCAATCCGTCAGCATAAAGATATGGGCGAGTTGAATCCAACATCAATTAATACAATTCGTGTGCTTACCTATAGGTCAGGAATGGAAATATTGGTGATATACGCAGTGGTGAGAATTGGCCGAAAGGGTCAGGTAATTGATAATCAGAGTGCAGGAGGTATTAGTGCGATGATAAGTGAAGATGGTACGCTTTGTAAGTATGGACATGGAGGTGTGGGCGATGACAATATTCTTAAAACTGATACTGGAATAGTACTGGAAGGTTATAGAATACCTCATTTCGATGATGTTTTGGAAACTGTCAAGCGTGCGCATTACAATCTTCCTTTTTTTGATATAGTTGGGTGGGATATGTCTGTTGATGAGAATGGGACTCCTGTATTAGTTGAATGGAACGGAAATCCCGGACCTAGCCAGACTGCTTGTGGAACTGGATTGGGAAAATACACGGAGAGAATTATTCGTGAACTTTGGCCAAGGAAAAATACTCGGGATTGTAGCAGGTCGTATTGTTGATTTTAATTAAAAGCATGGAATCTAAAATAATAATTGCTGGGGATTTATTGCCATCAAAAACAAATTCATATCTGTTTGAACAGGGCAAAGCGGAGGAACTGTTTGGAAATGAAATTTGCAACATGTTCCGTTCGGCAGCATATTCCATTATTAATTTGGAAGGCCCTTTGACCAATTCGTCCCGAGAACAAGACAAGGTGAAGCCCGTGCTTAAGGCTTCGCCAAATGCGATTAAAGGTTTACGGTCGTTAGGTGTGAATACCGTCGCTCTTGCCAATAATCATGTTATTGATTATTTACAGGAAGGATACGAAGAAACTATAAAGATACTTGATGAAGCCCAGATAAATCATATTGGTGCAGGAAAGAATTCTGGCGATATTGTAAAGTATGAATCAATCGTGGTGGGTGGAAAAAAAATCTGTGTTTACAATGTGTCTGAAACATTTTTTAATAGTCCGGAGAAGGATTATCCAGGGGTGAATATTTACGATGAATATGTGGTATGTAACGAAATCAGATCATTAAAAAGCAAACATGATTATGTGATAGTTTTGTATCATGGAGGTGCTGAAAGATGTCAATACCCGACTCCATTAGTGCGTAGACGTTTTCATCGTATGGCTGATAGTGGAGCGGATTATATCACGGCACAGCATACCCATTGTATTGGATGTGAAGAATATTATGGGAGTAGTTATTTGTTATATGGCCAAGGGAATTTCCTGTTTGATAGGATGGGCCTTGCGATGGCAAGAGAAGGTCTGGTGACAGAATTAGACTTTAGCACTGAGAAAGTATTGATAAAGCATCATTGCGTGAAAGTATTGTCCGATGGAACTTTGTCTGTTTCGGACGATATGTGGTTGAATGGTTTTAGAGAAAGGAGTTTGGAAATACAAAATGATGAAATGGTTGAAAGAAGGTATCGGGAGTATATTTTATCAAATAGGAAATTAAAACAAGATTATATTTTGGCATATCAGGGTTGTTCGTTTTTCAACAAGATTATGAAGCGTATAATGCCAAAATCTTTTGAACGTAAATTGGAGAAACGATACACGAAGGAACAACTGTTACGTATTTTATTGTCGTTGCAAAGTGATAGAACAGGTGAGAATGTGTTAAGTATGTGGCGTGAAGTTTATGATGGTTTGAAAAAATAAAAAAATGAAATATTCAGCATTACATAAGGTGTCAAATGCTTTGTTCAAATGTTGGACAAAGATGTCTCCAACGCTATCTGAAAAATATCAGTATTTTGACACTCGAATGTTAAAGGCCAATGAGATGGCTCCTGACTTTCCGTGGAAGAAATATGAGAAGCAGAAAAATCCCTATTTCAAGAAGTGGGGATTTGACGTGTCGCAAATGGATGCGGAATATTATGGCACAGTGTCGGGCATAAAAGCCGACCATTATGTGACGCGCTCGATGGCGGTACATTATATTTATCCTTATTTGGACCGTTACGATTTTGTCCCCGCCTATATGGACAAGAATGTGCAAAAGGCATTGCTGCATTTGCCGGATGCTGGTATTGAAGTCCAAACCACGGAAGATGTAGTCTGCAACTCGAATGGGGTCTTTTTCGATGGTGAAGGTAATGAGATTGATGAAGAAAAGGCAATCGCTTTACTGATTGCATACGGAAAGGACACTATCTTGAAACCTACTGTTGAAACTTATGGCGGACATGGCGTGCAGAAGATAAGTGCTGGTGCTACAAGAGAAGAAATAAAGTCATTGTTCAAAAAGTACAGGTATGACTTCACTTTCCAAAAAATGGTTGAACAGCATGAGATAATGGCCCGTTTCAATCCTACATCAGTAAACACGATTCGCGTTGTAACATACAGGAAACCTAATCGAGAGAGAAAGATTTTGTATGCATGTGTCCGTTTTGGCGGAGCTGGTTCTGTGATGGATAACGTTTGCTCAGGTGGCGGATTTACAGGTGTAGATATTGCAACTGGAAAACTAAAGGACAGAAGACGATACTGTTATCTGACGACAGAGATTCCGAAATTGTCTGATTCGATACCGAACGAGATTCCTTGTTGGGAGAAAATCAAAGAAGTCGCATTGGCGCTGCATGGACGCTTGCCGCAATTGGATATTGTTGGCTGGGATTTCGCTATTTCGCAAGAAGGCAAACCTGTACTGATTGAATTCAATCCGAGGCCAGGGGTGGGCTTACAAGTGGCTGTTGGTCCAATGTTCTCGAAAGAAGATTTGGATGAATTGATGGAACATGTTTCGAAAGTGAAGTCGGAATATGTGCCATTGGGGGTGATTCAATTCGCCGACAGGCCGGATAGAAAAACGGTACATCTGAAATTTGGTGGAAGATAGTTGCCAATTATTTGCATTTGTTATGAAATCTTGCATTCAGATAATAGAAAAGCCCGATTGGGTTTCGTGGGATGACATCAAGCAGTGCTTGTATGATGCCCATGCAGCAAACCGTGCTAATGGAATAAATATGGCGCATTATCAATGGCCTGCGGAAAAATTCATTGAAACTATAGGGGAAAATGGCAGAATGTTTGTTGCTTTGGATGGTGAGAAACTTGTAGGTGTTGCTGCTGTTTGTGAAAAAAATGGAAATTCATGGTACGCTAAAGGGAAGTATGCTTATATGGGCTTTGCAGGTGTGCTGACAGAGTATAAAGGTCATGGCATATATAATGAATTGATAAAGATTCGAGAGGATTATGTTAAGCAACAAGGTTATGAATTGATGACATTTGACACTCATCAAAACAATAAACAGGTGCAGAGTGTGGCACTGAAAAATGGTTATCGTTATGTGAATTTTTTTCAGGCAGCGAGTAAGGATCATTATAGCGTTATTATGGCAAAATGGCTTGATGGGTGTCCCTATTCGGATTTATACTGCAAAATGAAGTTTTATATTAGTAAGTTTAAAACCTTGTTGATTACAAAGATACTCCATCGATAGTTATTGATATGGAAAACAAAAACAACGAGAGCGGAAAGATAATCATAGTTGGCGATTTGTTCCCAGTGTCTTCAAATTTCGATTTGTTTTCAAAAGGCAACATTCAAACCCTCTTTGGAAAAGAAATCTGCGATTTGTTTGCCTCGGCAGATTACCGTATATGTAATTTGGAAGGGGCACTGACTGATGGTGATGCTGTTGGGGTAAAAACAGGGCCTGTTGTTAAGGCTCCAACATCCACTATCAATGGCGTTAAGGCGTTAGGCATAGATTGTTGTATGCTAGCCAACAACCATATTACAGATGCAGGGCATCAAGGTGTGGTGGATACTATAGTGACGCTGGATGGCGCTAAGATACCTTATTTGGGTGCTGGTGTTAATATGGAAGAAATACAGCATTCTCGACTTGTTGAAATCAATGGTTATAAAGTTGGACTGTACAATGTTGCGGAAACAATGTATAATGAACCAACAAAAAGTACAGGTGGTGCATGGTTATATGACGAATATGTCGTATGTAAGGAAATAGAACGTTTAAAAAAAGAGTGTGATTATTTGATTGTTATCTATCATGGCGGGGCAGAGAAGTTCCGTTATCCATCTCCACAAACAAGAAAACGTTTTCATCGTATGGTTGATTCGGGGGCGAATATGATTCTGTCTCAACATACACATTGTGTAGGTTGTGAGGAATACTATAAAGATGCTTATTTGTTATATGGACAGGGAAACTTTCTTTTCCGCTCGTTTAACAATGAATTTACCGATACAGGGCTCATAATTGAACTTACATTGAATGGTAATAAAGCATCCGTAAAAAAACATCTTGTAAATGCAGTTGGATATACTGTCCGATATGACAAAAATCAGGATTTTACTGAATTTGAGAAGCGTTCAAAAGAAGTATATGATGAAGACTTGATACTGGAAAAATTCAAAGCATATTGTCTAAATGAAGTACCGCAATACATAAACGCATATAAAGGCGGACGTGTTCTAAACAAGATATTGAATAAATTGTTCCCTCAAAAGATATTGCAATATAAAGTTAGCGATTATACAAAGCATCATTTGCTATTTACATTGCATTCATTACGTTCGGAACAAAATCGGGAAGTAGCAATTGAGGGAATTAAGGAACTGCTTAAAACAGGAAATTATAAATGAAACAGAAAGTAGTAATCATAGGGCATGGTTATACGTCCCGTCTTGGGATGATACGTGCATTGGGCATGGCTGGATATGAGGTGATTGTTATTGTAATGACTTGGTATAAACGTGATGGGAAAACACTGGACACTTCAAAGCCAATAGACTGCTACAGCAAGTATGTAAGTCGCTATCTTTTCAATCTTGCTTCCGATACGGAGGGCTTGATTGGTTTATTGCTGCGTGAATGTGTGGATTCAAACCAAAAGGTAGTCGTTATTCCTGATAGTGATGTGTCAGCGGCAGCAATAGATATGAATCAGGATAAGTTGTCTCCATATTTCCTATTTCCTCATATTAATAAAGAACAAGGTGCTGTGGTGGATTGGATGGATAAAACACGTCAAAAAACTCATGCTTCGGAATGTGGTTTGACGGTGGCAAAAAGTTGGACTATCCATGTCGTTGGCGGAGAATACACCATTCCGAACAATCTGCAATACCCATGTTTTCCCAAACCTCTGGCTACTATTGTTGGTGGAAAAGGTGGCTTAAAGCGGTGTAATAATGAGCCTGAGTTGAGAGAGGTGATTGCGATGCTCGTTCAGAAGAAACCGACCATCGACATTATGGCAGAAGAATTCCGCAATATCCAAACAGAGTATGCTGTCCTTGGGTTTTCTGATGGTAAGGATGTTGTCATTCCAGGAATCCTTGAAATATTATCGATGGCAAATGGTGGCCATTTCGGAGTGGCTAAACAAGGAAAAATCATGCCCGTCCAAGGGTATGAGGAATTAGTTGAAAAGTTCAAGGATTTTGTCGGTCGTATAGGTTTTGTCGGCATTTTCGACATTGACTTCTACAAGAGTGATGGCGAACTTTTCTTTGGTGAACTTAATCTTCGGTATGGTGGTTCTGGATATGCCGTAACGGCAAGTGGAGTGAATCTTCCGGAAATGTTAGTAAAAACACTTTTGGGACAGAGCATAGAAAGTCTGTCTAAACAGGTTACCAAGACTTTGATATATTGTAATGAAAGAATGTGTGCTGATGATTGGTATGGAGGGTACATTGGTACTGTGCAGTTTAAGAAATTACTTCAATCTGCTAACATAAGTTTTATTGACGACAGGGATGATGAAGCTCCTCGGAAAGCTTTTCGTAGAGAAAAGTGTGATATGATAAAGAATATGAAAAGAATTGTGAAGAGATTGTTGATAAAACGGTAGAAAGAGTTTTGTAATTATTCATCGTAATATTTTGAGTTTGATATGGATAACGAAATATTGAAAAAAATTCAACAGTCAGAATTATATATTTTGACGGCTTTTGACAGGGTGTGTAAGGAACATGGTCTGACTTATTTTCTTGACAGCGGTACTGCTTTAGGGGCGGTGCGACATGCCGGTTTTATTCCTTGGGATGATGATGTTGATGTCGGAATGCCGCGAAAGGATTACGAGACACTTATGCGGTTGGGACAAGATGTGTTCCCGTCAAATCTTTTTTTGCAAAATAAGGATACAGAGCCATCGTATAAAAGGAATTGCGCAAAGCTCAGATTAGAAGGAACTTTTTTTCAGGAAGTGGAGGATTCAACGTATATCCATAATGGTATGTATATTGATATTTTCCCTTTTGATAATTTGCCTAGCAATAAGTTGTTAGCTCATATCAACGTGTATTATTCAAGAATATTGAATTTTATTCTTCGTTCGTGGCGGATAAATGAGAGGAGCCATTCCGTTATTTTGAATCTTGTAAGGCGGTTCGTTGATATGATGTCAATTGAAAGAATTGCTAAACTGGAAAAATACTATTTGAATTTCTGTCGCAAGAGAGAAAAAAAGGAAACGCATTATTCTACATGTTATTTTTGGAGGATGACTCAGTCAAAAAACAGATTGTTTGAGAATAACAGAATGTTCCCGACAAAAGATATAGAATTCAATGGACAATCAGTTCAAATTATGAATGATCCAGATTATTATTTGACTAAAATGTATGGCAATTATTGGGAGTTGCCTCCGGAAGACAAAAGGACTTGGCATTTGAAAGGCAAAGTGTCATTTGCCTGAAATTATTTCTTTGTAATTTGTGATATAGTAATTAATTCTTTCTAATAAGATGATATATTTTGCATTATATGCTCTATTGATATTTTTACTGTTGATGTTGGCTAATGATCATCGTAAAGTCGCGTTGCTCGTCTTATTATCCATTATAGCTTATTGGGGATTTTCTTTGGTTGCAGCTGTTGACATCTCTGGGTATATGTTTAGTTTCGATTGCATGAATACTCATGGCGATCCAAGGGAATCATTTTATAGAGTTTACGAGGGTAGTTATGGTGAGTTTGAATACGGTTTTTTGCTTGCAATGCAGCTTTCGAAAAGGATTGTGCCGTATTTTGAGTTTTTTCAATTGTTTTTGTTTTCGATTGAGGTTTTGTTAGTTTATTTAGGGATTAAACGATTGGATTTAGAGGATAAATTCTCTGCTACGATAATGATGTGTATGATGGCGTTTTCGTTGTCTTTTTCATTATTGGGAGCAATGCGTCAAGGTGTTGCCATTGCGTTGTTTATTTATTCGTTGCCTTTTTTCATGGAAAAGAAATATTTGAAATGTGTCGTTTGTATTGTGTTGGGGTCTTTTTTCCATTCAAGTTCCATCCTGTTGCTGGTGGTTTTCGTTATATGCTGGTTATTTGACAAACACAGAGATTTCTTTTTTTCACGGGCTTTTTTATGGTCTCTTTTTATTTTGTGTAATGTATTCTATGCTTTCCATTTGTCTGTAGGAAACGTTTTTGGTGGCTTTTTGTCTACTTTTTCATCCTCGTATTCGGATTATTATGAATCATTTTTGAATGAATCGAATTATGGTTATATGAAATTGCTGGAAATGGATGGGTGCTTTATTATTGCTTTTTTTACCTCGTTTATGAAACGGTCAAATAAGTATTTCCTTCTGGCACCTATATTCATTCTTTATTTTGTTGTCAACACGATTTCTGGAGGTATTGCGGTGCATAGAATTTCATATTATTTTGCCATACCTTATGCTGTGTTTTTGGTCGAATCATTATTGTCATTATTGCAGAATATTGGCATAAAGAGCGGGATTTCTTTGGCCATTGTGTTCGTCTATCTGTTTATTACTTTTGCATACCAGAATTCTATGTTTGGTAATTATCCTTATGATTATTATATTAGACATTTTATGTAATAGTTTGTTGTATGAATTTGTCAATTATCATTACTGTTTATAATAAAGCGAAGTATATAAAAAAATGCTTAAATAGTTGCCTTCATCAGCAAGATGTGAAACCTGATGACTATGAGTTGATTGTAGTAAATGATGGGTCTACAGATAATTCATTAGAGTATGTCAAGGAATATGCCAATCAATATGATAATATTAGGGTGATAGATCAAGCCAATGCAGGATTGTCAATGGCAAGGAACAGTGGTGTTGATGCTGCACGAGGTGATTATGTGTGGTTCGTTGACGCTGATGACTGTGTCTCTGATAACGCAGTAAAGCAGATTGATGACGCATCAGAATCCAATCCGGATATAATTCCTATTTGTGCACGTACCGAAGGTGAAGATGTAGTCCGAAACAATATTCCTGTTGAAGTTAAAAGTGGCAGGGATATTTTACTTTGTGGCAAATGGACTCATTGTTCTCCATTTTATATCTATCGACGTGTTTTTCTTTTGAAGAATAATCTTAAGTTTTTCCCTGGTATTTATCATGAAGATTCGGAATTGACTCCTAGATTATTGTTTTATGCCCAATCGGTTGTTGTTATCGACAAAGTCCTTTATACAGTCTATAGAGATCCTCATTCAATTACCCAAGTTCCTAAACCTAAGAGGGCGTATGATTGTGTTTTGGTTTCAAAGCATTTATCTTTGTTTTCCAAACAATTCATAAAAGAAGATGATGTCAGAAAGGTTTTTGATTATAATATTTCTGTGTTGATTAATAATGCTTTAAACATAATAATAAGGTCCGATGTCGCCGAAATTGAAAAATTTAATTTGTATCTTTTTGAAAACAAAGAGGTTTTTGGATCATTATTTAAAAGTCAATTGAAGTATAAAATTGAGTTTGTCCTTTTCCAAATGTTTCCAAAAAACTATGTGCAGGTTTACAAATTGATGAAAAGCAGATTTGGATGAGTCAGGGTTCTAATGTTGTTCGGGACACTTATCAGTTTTGTGAATGTGTTTTGATAGTTTTGAAGAATAATAAAAATTCACGATATGCAAAAACACAAAAATCTTTGTGGTTGGACAAGGTCGCAAAGATTTAAGTCTTGTCATTCTTCCCAGAAAATAACAAACAAATAATATTTTACGAAAATGACTAATGTTGGAATTATCGGATGTGGCTTCGTAGGCGGAGCCTTAAATGATTGGTTGGAACACAACAATCTAGAGTGTAAACTGTTCATAAGCGACCCATACAAGGGTTACAATGATGACTTGAGTAATATTGACATCGCGTTTCTGTAGATTCATATCCCTGCTGAGAACGATGGAACACAGGGTTTGCGTTTGATGAAAGAACTCATCAGTAAGATTCCTGATGTGTCAGTGTTTGCCCGCATAACCATTCTTTATAGCATCAGTGAAATGCTTTTGCACGAGACAGGCGTATAGATGTCAGGGCACAAAGAATTCTTGAATTTTTTTGAATTAAAAAACATTAACTTTTGATAAACATGATTGGACTCGGCTACATCGGCTTGCCTGCTGCAGTTTTGATAATGGTATTCCGTTGTGTCGAACAACCTATAGAAACTGAATCTATAAACTAGAAAATATTATTGCATTTATGAAGATAGCAGTTGCAGGCACCGGCTATGTCGGTCTGTCAATGGCCACATTGTTGGCACAACACAATCACGTAATTTCAGTGGATGTCGTCCCCGAACGCGTTGAGATGGTAAATAACAAGAAGTCTCCTATCCAAGACGACTATATTGAGGATTATTTAGCGAACAAACCTTTGGATCTTCATGCTACCCTTGACCCGATGGAGGGTTATGGGAATGCAGATTATGTAATTATTGCCACGCCGACAAATTATGACCCGCAGAAGAATTTCTTTGATACTTCTGCTGTTGAGTCGGTGATTGACAAGGTTCTCGAAATCAATCCGGATGCTGTGATGGTGATTAAAAGTACCATTCCTGTGGGGTATACGCGTAGCCTCTATGTGAAATATGCAGCTAAAGGAACAAAAAAGTTCAACCTGTTGTTTGCTCCTGAATTCCTTCGTGAAAGCAAGGCGTTGTATGATAATCTTTACCCATCTCGTATCATAGTCGGCTTCCCTAAGCTGATTGACGGATTTAATGAGGAGAATCTGGCTATTCAAAAGGTGACGGATGTTGCATTTTTAGAAGAACGGGCACATGAGTTTGCAAAACTTTTACAGGAAGGAGCCATCAAGGAGGACATCCCGACTCTGTTTATGGGCATGAAGGAGGCCGAAGCCGTGAAGTTGTTTGCCAACACCTATTTGGCATTACGTGTGAGTTATTTTAATGAATTGGATACCTACGCCGAGGTCAAGGGTCTGGATTCCCAAGCTATTATCAATGGCATTGGCTTGGATCCGCGCATTGGCCTGCACTACAACAACCCTAGCTTCGGTTATGGCGGCTATTGTTTGCCCAAAGATACCAAGCAGTTGCTAGCCAACTATGCTGATGTGCCGCAAAATATGATGAGTGCCATTGTTGAAAGCAACCGTACACGCAAAGACTTCATCGCTGACCAAGTCCTGAAGATGGCTGGATATTACGATTATTACAATCAGGGACAATATGATGCTGCAAAAGAACATGATTGTGTAATTGGGGTGTATCGTTTGACGATGAAGTCCAATTCTGATAATTTCCGCCAATCATCAATCCAGGGGGTGATGAAACGCATTAAAGCCAAAGGTGCGCAGATTATCATCTATGAACCTACCCTTGAAGATGGCAGCACGTTTTTTGGCAGTTTGGTGGTGAATGATTTGGAGGCATTCAAAAAGCAGTCACAAGCCATTATTGCCAATAGATACGATGCTTGTTTGGACGACGTCGCTGACAAAGTTTATACGCGAGATATCTTTAAAAGAGATTGATTGTATTATTAATATTTGTTGTTTCTATTTCCATTATGGTTAATAACAAACTTTGTTACATAGGCAATAAGGCTGCTCGATATCGTGAATCAGTCTTTTGTGCCATTGATGCGGAATACGATTGCGAATGGTATTTCAGTTTGAATAAATCCGATATTAAGGAAATGGATTTGTCATTGTTGAAGAAAGTGACAAAATATCCTATATTGGGTAGCCCAAGTAAATTGTATTGGAAGCGGAAAGTGCTGAGACTATTGCTGCGAAAAGATTTGCATACGTTTTTGGCATTGTCAGAAAGCAGATGCATCACCGATTATGTATTTTTCGCCTTGGCAAAATTGTTGAAAAAGGATGTGTATGTATGGACGCATGGATGGTATGGAAAAGAAACAAAAACGGAAGCTTTTCTTAAACTTCGGCAGTTTAATTTGGTAAAAGGCATTTTCGTTTACTCAAATTATGCGCGGCAGTTAATGATAGAACAAGGAATTCCTGAGAATAAAATATTTACGATACATAATTCCTTGCATTATAGTCAACAGAAAGCCTTGCGTGAGTCCATTTCTCCGTCACCCATATATCAAGAGCATTTTGGGAATGTTAATCCGACAATAGTGTTTATTGGCCGATTGACGAAAGTAAAGAAACTTGACATGGTGATTGATGCGATTCAAATGTTGAAGGACAGAGGAGAAAACTATAACTTTGTTCTTGTGGGTGATGGTGTTGAGAAGCATAACCTTGAAACAAAGGTTAATGCAATGGGAATGCAACAGAATGTTTGGTTCTTTGGTGCGTGCTATGATGAGAAACAGAATGCAGAGCTCATCTATAATGCAGACCTCTGTGTGTCACCTGGCAATGTTGGATTGACGGCCATGCATGCTCTGGTGTTTGGATGCCCAGTTATTACCCATAACTGTTTTAAATGGCAAATGCCGGAATTTGAGGCGATACAAGCTGGCGAAACCGGTGATTTTTTTGAAATGGATGATGAGGCATCTCTCGCCAATACAATCAGTCAATGGTTCACTTGTAAATCCACTTGCCGCGACAAAGTCCGGCAAGCTTGTTATAAGGAAATTGATGAGAATTGGACTCCGGAATTTCAGATGAAGGTGATTAGAGAAAACTTGAAAATATGACACTATCCTATCTTTACGGAAAAATAATAAAGAAATTGCAAGGCAAATGCGTGATCAATAGCGATATTGATAAAACGTCTGTCATTGGAGTATCGTGTAATATTGTCGGGAGCTCAATGGACCGTTATTCCTATTGTGGGCACGAGTGCCAGATTGTGAATTGCGAAATAGGTTCGTTTTGCAGTATTTCAGATCATGTTTTCATTGGTGGAGCGGAGCATCCTTTGGATTGGGTGTCAACATCTCCTGTTTTTCAAAACACAAAACATAGTGGTCCAATGAAAAGGTTTGCGAAATTTGATTTACCGAAATCTAAAAAAACGGTTGTCGGTAATGATGTGTGGATAGGTCATGGTGCCATAATAAAAGCGGGAGTGAAAATAGGAGATGGCGCAGCTGTGGCAGCTGGTGCGGTGGTGACAAAAGATGTCCCGCCATACGCTGTCGTGGGTGGTGTTCCTGCAAAGATTATCAAATATAGGTTCCCCGAAGAAATGATAGAGAGGTTACTGGAAATCAAATGGTGGAATTTACCGGATGAAGAAATTACTAAAAGGAAAGATTTGTTTCATATAGCCAATCCTACATTGGAAGATATAAATAGATTCTTTAATTAACAAACTACAATATCACAATGAACAACAAAACAGTAGAAGTCGTAACTGTTAACGGAGACCTATTCCAATGTATTATGACAGTGGTGACAAAAAACACAAAGGGAGAATATGCTATATTTTTGAAAGATATAGCAAAACTGCTTGGGGTAGATATAAAGCAGTTAAATCAAAATATTTCTCTGGATGAAGGTTCGTACTATCAAACGCAAGTACCTTTTAAACCTATGGAGCGGGTGAATAGACAGGATAAATATTGCTATGTGCAGACAGGTGAGAAATATGAGTTTTCGGAGTATGACATTTATTGGGTTATGAATGATGTAGAGGCAATGCAGTATCGCTTTCTTGAAAACATCCGTACGGGCTTTTTTACGTTTGATGTAAATTTTGCGGTCAACTTTGCAATGGTATGTAAAGATTGCCTTGAGCAGGCGTATTTGTTTGAAAAGAAGTGATAATAATTCAAACATCTATTACTGGAAAGTGAAATAGATGTAGAAATACAACAAATTTTATATGAAAAATTTAGATGTCCAAAAAGCAGAAATGCAAATTTACGAACAGAGAAAAACTGTTCGATATGATATTCGAGAGTTGACTATCGAAATAATAGTCAATAAATATGTCAAAGGTCTGGATTATAGTCCGGACCTTGAGAAACAAGAAGCAAGTCAATATTATAGTTCTCTGTGGGTACCAGATTATCAAAGAGACTTTACCTGGGATGAAGAGCGACAATCAAGATTCATTGAGTCAGTCCTTCTCGGGTTGCCTATACCATTAATATTTGTTGCTGAGAACAAAGATAGCGTTTGGGAAATTGTTGATGGCTCTCAGCGTATCAGAACCCTACATGCTTTTTTGAATGACAATCTGCGCTTATCACATCTTGAAAAACTGAACACGCTTAATGGCTTTAAGTTTTCAAATCTTGATCCATCTCGTAGAGGTAAATTCAATGACCTACCTATAAGGATGATAGTCTTAACGGAGGAAGCTACTGATGAAGTGAAAAAAGACATGTTTGAGAGAATTAACAGAGGTAGTGACTTACTGAAACCTATGGAAAAGAGGAAGGGCATATATCCTGGATATTTCAATGATTTCATTTACAAAAGGTGCGCAAAGAATGAAACATTTATTGAGTTAACACCTATTGATAAATGGCTACAGAAAAGGCAGGAATTAGAAGAGCTTTTATTGCGCTACTTTGCATTGATTCACGTCTATCAAACATTTCCTGAAAAAAAAGGAATAGCTAGAGTCTTAGATGAGTTCTTAGACAATCAGAATAAACTGTTTGATAAAATGGAAGCAGACGAGCGCGAAACTCGGTTGGATGAGATATACAAGGACTTCTGCTCTGTTTTGGACTTCGTGAAAAAATATTCTGTTTATGGTTTTAGAAATCGGCATAACCCTCAAACAAAGCGAACAGTATTTGAAGCAATTGCCGTTGGTGTTCATTTGGCGTTAAAAGAAAATCCACGATTGGTGATTTCCAAGGAGAAGATGAATACTATTCTCCAATCAGAAAAGTTTGCCACATTGGTGTTAGATCATGTTGCAAATAAATGGGCATATTCACCTGAACGTGTAAAAGAGAGGATCGAGTATGTGCGTGACTCACTTCTTAATTAAGCAATAATCATGACCACTGTAAAAAATGAATATGATGACAGAAAAAAAGATATTGATAAATTTTTCAAGCTTTATTCTGACATCGCAGTACGTGAAGCTCAATTAGTATATCCTAACGAAGGTGATACTCGTGAAAATATATCCTCCGATGTTGTAGCTATTCTCAAATCTGGTCTTTTTCTAGCATATTACAATTGTGTAGAATCTACCGTTACGAATTGCTTGAATCGTATTGTACGTGCTATTCAGGAGGACAATTGTAAGTATAATGAGTTGAACCGTAAATTGAAAAAAACATATATGTCATCATATTTTGGAAGGATAAACTCTGACAGTTCGAGTATCAAAGAGAGAGTG
Organism: Bacteroidales bacterium; assembly: GCA_024400425.1. GTDB lineage: Bacteria > Bacteroidota > Bacteroidia > Bacteroidales > F082 > Limimorpha. The sequence continues at coordinate 56,475 of JAKSMV010000002.1, read as the reverse complement.
CCAATAATTATGGATATGATTGATTACATTGTTTTCGATACTGCGGTTTCAGTAGAGCTGAAGGATTTGTTAAATAGTTCGAGTGAAGGTAACTATTCTGGTAGTTTGGATGCCCGATTGGTTCGTAAAACATTTGAGAAGTTCGGTGTTGACTTAACTGGCGATGAGTGCGCTGAAATGCAAAAGATTAAGGATATTAGAAACCAACTGGCGCATGGAGAGAAGGCTTTTAATGAATGTTGCCGAGATTTCGTTCCTGAATATATAGAAAAGGCAAAAACAAATCTATTTTCCTTCCTTGATCAGATGATTTCAAAAGTAGAAGACTACTTGGATAATAAAAAGTATTTGGTAGCAAATTTTGCTGATTTTGGAGAATATTGATTGTTTAATAAATTGTCAGTCTAATCACTTCATTAAGGTTGAGAAAGGACATAGAGTATCTGAAGTAACCGAGATAACCTAAAACACAACATAAGTCTATGGTCTCAGAAGAACTAAAATCACGGGTTGAATCCATTACGGCTTCGCTTGAAGATGTGAAGGAGAATCCGATTGTGGGCGGATATGTGCCGCCATATATCGGTGGTGGTGAAATCAGGCTTGTGATTATCGGACAAGACCCTACAGTAAGGAATCCTGAGAGTCGGTCGAAGATTACCTGCACCCTGAATTTGGACAAGAGAGGTGCGTTGCGCTCGTATGTGGAGAAGATTTGCGAGTGCTTGTGTATCTCGATGGAGAATGTGTATGCCACCAATCTTTTCAAATATTTTTACTCAACTCCTCCTGCCGGCACTCCAGAAGTACTACGATTCCATCTTGAGTCAAATCTGAAGTTACTTAAAGAAGAACTGTCAGATCTCAATCTTTCTAATGATTGTCCCATTATAACTCTTGGCGAGCCGGTGTTGAAATTGTTGCTGAATCAAGATGTGTCGAATAAGGAGAAGAAAGTACGTTTTTATTGGGACTACAACTCGGCGACAAAGTCTTCAGACAAGCATTTCTGTTTTGTGGATGAATCGAAAAACGTTCTATCCCTTAAATTCTACCCGTTCTGTCACCAGCCGAGTATGCGAAAGCAGTTTTATAAAAACTGTTTGATAGATTATATTAGTTTCCTCAAAGAGAATTGCATTTCTACCAAGTAAGAAATGTTTGCGGTACGCAAATGGGGCGATTTAACAATTTAACTATGCCCAAACTCCTCACATATAACGCCTCCGACTTCACCGACCTTTCCGTCCTGATGCAGGAACTCTCCAGCAACATCGTCTTCACAAGGGAATCCTTGGAGCGGATGCTTGCGGACAGCAACAGTCATCTGTACGTTGCTCGTGAAGAAGGATGATTTGGAGCTGAGAGCTTAGAGAACAGATAACAATCGTTAATGTGTAAAGATTTTCTTGGAATTGGTTTCTATGACAGAAATAAGCTCTACCTTTGCACTGAAAAAACCGCGGTGAGTCACAATAAAATTTGCAGTGAACAAAGGGCCTTTTTTGAGATATGATAATAGAACGGAATAAATATCTGAGCCAATTGATGGCCAAACGCTGGAACGGTAAGGTGAAAATCATTACCGGTATCAGGCGATGCGGTAAGTCGTTCCTGCTTTCCAATATCTATAAGCAGGCATTGGTGAATGAGGGTGTGAGTGAGGATTGTTTCGTGGAAATTGCCCTTGATAAGAAGAAATGGTTGAAGTACAGAAATCCCAATGAACTGTATGACTACGTGTCGGCGCATACGAATGACCCGAGGAAACGGTACTATGTCTTTATTGACGAAATCCAACTGTCGTACAAGGTAAAGAATACTGACATGGATGACAACTTGGTGCCGGAGGAGGACAGAGACTTGCTATATACAACGTTCTATGACGTGCTGAATGACTTGATGGAACGTGAGAATCTGGATGTGTATGTGACGGGAAGCAACAGCAAGATGCTGTCAAGGGATATTGTCACCAACTTCCGCGACCGTGGCAGCGAGATAAAGGTGTATCCGCTGTCGCTTTCAGAGTTCTATGGTTTTGCCGGTCTTGAAAAGGTGGACGCTTTGGAGCAATATCTGCAATATGGCGGTATGCCCTTGGCTGTATTGGAGAAGGATGAGAAGCTGAAACGAAAGTATTTGATTGATTTGCACAAGAATGTATATCAGAAGGATATCGTGGAGCGTTATAGGCTGAAGGACGATGTGGTGTTGAGTGCATTGGTTGATGCTATGGCTTCGGCTGTAGGTTCGCTCACGAATCCGCATAAGCTGGCATCAACTGCCGGTTCGCTGCTTGGGGCTTCAACTTCCGATAATACGATAAAGAACTACCTTGACTATCTTGAGGATGCATTTCTGTTTCAGAGTGCCAAAAGGTGGAATGTGAAAGGAAGAAAGTATTTTGACAAGATTCAGAAGTATTATGCCGTGGATTTGGGGTTGAGGAATGCGAAACTTAATTGGCGTCAGACAGAACGTTCGCATCTGTTGGAAAACTTGATTTACAACGAGCTTGTGGGGCACGGATATCAAGTGGATGTCGGCATCGTGGAGGTGGACAAGATTATTAATGGAAAACGCGACCGTGGTCAGTATGAGATTGATTTTGTGGTAAATACCAATGTCGGAAAGGTGTATATCCAATCGGCTCTGAATATCGATACTCCGGAAAAGAAGGCACAGGAGACCTTCTCGCTCAGGAATACAGGCGACTTCTACCGCAAGATCGTGGTGCTGGACGGCAGTTCTCTGCCATGTGCTGATGAGGATGGCGTGATTTATACCGGAATCATCCCGTTCCTGCTCGGTGGAGTGATGGAAGAGTTGGTGGAGGAAGGTTAGAGGTTTGATATACATGACGGTCTAAAGTGAGGAGTGTGAGGCCTTGCATAATACTTTTTTCAAAAGAACTACATAGAAATGTAAAAAATATGAACATCCTTTTCCTAACCATGTCAAACATCCGTGACATTGAAGCTCACGGCATTTATACCGACCTGATGCGGAAGTTCCGCAATGAAGGTCATCAAGTCTATATCGCTGCACCGCGCGAACGTCGCACGGGCGAAGCCACCAACCTGAAGGAAATCAGTGGCGCACAAGTGCTGGGCATTAAGACTCTCAATGTACAGAAAACCAACGTGGTGGAAAAAGGTTTAGGACAAGTGTCCATGGAGACGCTTTTCAAACGGGCCATCAAACGCTATTTCAAAGGTATACGTTTCGACCTTATCCTTTATTCCACACCTCCCATCACATTCCCCAAGGTCATCCAGTATCTCAAGCAACAGAATCCTAAGGCAAAGACTTATTTGCTCCTGAAAGACATCTTCCCTCAGAATGCCGTCGATTTGGGTATGATGAGCAAGAGTGGTGTAAAAGGAGTGCTTTATAAGTTCTTCCGCAACAAGGAAAAGAAACTCTATGCCTTGTCGGACCATATCGGCTGTATGAGCCCTGCCAATGTGAAATATGTCTTGGCGCATAACCCTGAGGTGAATCCTGAAAAAGTGGAGGTGGCTCCGAATTCTTACGAAGCCACGGATTATGTTGCGCCAAGTCCGGAACAGGTGGCTGAGATTAGAAGCAAATATCATCTGCCGGTCGACAAACCGATTTTCATCTACGGTGGCAACTTGGGCAAGCCGCAGGGCATACCTTTCCTGATGGATTGTCTTGAGGCCAACAAGGACAGGGAAGACTGCCATTTCGTGGTGGTCGGCAGCGGCACGGAATACGGCAAGATTGAGGCATGGCACAAGAAAGTGCAGCCGAAGAGCGTCTCGCTGTTCAGCTTTATCCCTAAAGAGGATTATGACAAACTGGTCGATTCCTGCGATATAGGATTGATTTTCTTGGATTACCGTTTCACCATCCCGAACTACCCTTCACGGCTTTTGCCCTACCTGATGCAGCACAAGCCTATCCTGGCTGCTACCGACCCGAACTGTGACACGGGTTCGCTGGCCGAAGCCAATGGCTACGGCTTCTGGTGCCCGAGCAACAGCGTGGAAGCTTTCACCGCCTGTGTGGACAAGATGCTGGCCGCCGACATCCGTCAGATGGGGGACAAGGGTTATCAGTTCTTCTTGGATAATTACACGGTGGAACATACTTATAAGGCTATAATGCAGCATTTTTGATATGTACAAACACTTTTTCAAATAACTTTATGTAAAAAAACAAAATATACAATTTGTATTGATAAAAGTATTATTTTTGCAATCTATTTACAAAATATACTATTTAAACCAAAACTTTTGAAGTTTTCGTTACCATGATTATTGATTTCACCATATCAAACTTCCGCTCAATCAAGAATCCCGTTACCTTGTCATTCGAAGCTTCGTCCGACACCCACCTCGAAGACTACTTTGTCGTAAAAAAAGGAAGGTATCGCCTGCTGAAAACGGCAACCATACTGGGTGCAAATGCTTCTGGAAAAAGCAATGTCCTGAAGGCCTTCTATCTGCTCATGGAAATGCTGCTTTCTCCGGCCGGCAACAAAAATGACGAATTCGATTACAAAAGATTCGCTCTCGACGAAAAGTCTCAAAAGGAAGATTCCACCATGGAAGTCAATTTCTTGTGTAATGAGAAACGATACCATTACTTTGTGCAATTCAACAACAAAATGGTTTGCCGAGAATGGCTGCAATGCCTTCCTTTCGACAAATCAAGGATACATAAAGTATTTGAAAGGATTACGGAAACGGATACCTTGTTGTCTTCCATTACCATTGGAGATTTGTACAATTCTAATCGGTCTGAATTCAACAAGCTAAAGATCAACCTATTGCACAACAGAACTGTTTTTGGGGCTTTCCAAACCAGCAATGTGGAAATAGCTTGTCTCAAAGAGATCATCGACTGGGCAAAGGTGTATTTTATGCCTATCGTTACTCCAAAAACGGTTCTGGAAGATTTTGTTTCGCGACGCATCGATATGGGAGACATAGGCAAAGAACAAATCATTGACATGATTCATCATGCTGACGTGGGCATCGATGGCATTGATCTGAAAAAGACCAAAAAAGAAATACCACAAGAAATCATCGATAGCGTCTTGAATGATGATAACATTTCCGATGAAATAAAAAAGAGCTTAAAAGAGAATCCTTATAGAGAGACGGTGGATTTGAAAATGCTCCACAAGGTTGGAGATAGAACCATCCCGTTCGACTTTGAAGAAGAGTCGTTGGGAACCCAACGCTATTATGGCATTGCCGGCCTCCTTCTGCTCCTTATCAACGAATCCCATTTCGTCACAATCGACGAATTGGAGAGTTCGATGCATCCCGATCTGTATTCACACTTCGTGACCACTTATCTTTCAAATGCAAAAGAATCGCAAATGGTGTTTACCACTCACATGCGCGAATTTCTCAACGACCGCGACTTGTTCCGTGACGACTCCTTGTGGATTACGGAAAAAGACGAGTCTGGGGCAACCGAATTGTATTCGTTTGCCGATTTTGACAGCAGCGTGCTGCGAGATACCACCAATCGTTTTAACGCATACAAGATAGGTAAACTAGGAGGGATACCCCATACGGGATCAACATACATTGAACCACTAAACAGCAGCAACGATGAGCAGGAGTAAAACTCAACGTCAGCCCAAACAAATCGTTGGCTTGATTGTTGACGGAAAAGACGAAGGTTGGTACCTGAACGCCCTAAAGGACCACCTTCATTCCGACCGGCTGAAAAGGTCGAATCTCAAACCAGAACTTCCGTCCAAAAAGAAGATCAAGGAGCTTTTTGGCATAGCTGAGAGGATGATAAAAAACGATGGGTATGATAAGGTGTTTCTCATTGTTGATCTCGACGAACCGTTAAAAGAAAAACAAGAAGGAAAAGGCGAAGAACTTGAAATGTTCAAGACATGGTATTCGCGTTACATGCAAGCTCAACAACAAACTCCTTATAAAGGGAAACACAAGTGGATGCAACAACTTACTATTGTTGTCAACAATCCTTGCCTCGAATACTGGCATTTGCTTCATTTCAAACAAACTAATAAGTATTTTCCAAATTATGAGGACTTGCTAACGGATTTGAAAAGATATCTTCCCGAATATGACAAATCGGAAAAGTATTATCTTGCAAAACCCAACAACATTTTCGATAAGCTTGGAAAAGAAGAGGGATTGAGCAAAGCTGTCTCAAATGCAGGCTTGTTGGGAGATTTCGATGTCAACAACTGTACTTCAACAGGCATGACCGAAATGGACGAAATAATCAACTACTTCAGATAAAAAAACACCATCGTATCGATTCCCGACCAACTACCAGATTCGGTGGCTGGTTATGATATTGCTTATAAAGAACCATTATGTACAAACACTTCTTCAAACGCATTTTCGACATCCTCATCTCGGGCATAGCGCTCCTGCTGATAATGATTATTGAGAACTGACAAACAAATTTTTCTCATCAAAATTATTCCATTAACTGAAGAAAAAATGATAATTTTGTAGTCGAATTTGAATGTTTTGTACATTTGTAAGTTCTTTTGATTCTAAATTATGAATTGATGTTTCATTAACTTTCAGAAGAACAATATATTAAAGAATTAGGGACTTGAAATACAATGATTAAAAAGATTTACTCAATCAGTTATGATCTGCGTCAACCTGGACATGATTATTCTGGTTTATATGATGCTATCAAGACAATCGACCCGAATTGCCAGCATCCATTAGAGTCAAACTGGTTTGTCAAATCATATATCACGGCCAATGAAATATACAATAATCTACGTTCCCATATTGATGATAATGATTTGCTATTTGTAGTGGAAATTGACCCATATAATAGGCAAGGATGGATGGTGCGTACATTTTGGGACTGGATTAAAAACCAAGAGTCATGATAACGGAAATAAGACTTCAAAACTTTAAGTGTTTTGGACAAGAGACTACTTTCAAGTTCTCTAAGATTAATGTTCTCTATGGGAAAAATGGCCGTGGTAAATCTACAACCATGCAACCCTTGTTGTTGTTAAGCCAAAATGCACGACGGAAAGACTCAATAATAAACTCCTCGCTAAAAGGAGCGTATGTTGATTTAGGCAACTATCATGATGTGACCAATCGGTATATGGGATTCGCTGAGCCAATTCGATTTGAAATCGCTTCAGATATTGATGAAGTCTTGAAGCTAACGTTCGGAAATTCCCATATTGGGCCCACTATGATGCATCTTGATGATGCTTGGAGTGGAAACAAACATTTGGTATCAAGTGTGGGCACTGATCAGCAAGATTCAGGAACGGTTAATGCATCAGGATTGACTGGAATAAAAGTGCTTGATTCTCTCAAACAACTGAAGTATGTTTCTGCTAACAGGCGGGGTCCTGTAAATTACGAGGAACGGCAAGATGATTTTGAAAAAGATGATATAGGAGCAACAGGCGAAAGACTTATCAATTCTCTTGCTAAATGTGACGCTCTTTTTATTGAAAGTTTTCAGGATGCGTTGTCTTATATCCTTTCTGGTGCTACAATCAAGATATTCGACGACAAGAAAGTTGACCACATTGATCTCTTATTGGACTCTAATGATGATTCTGACGGTTTTAAACCTTCAAATGTGGGTTTTGGATATAGTTTTGTGCTTCCTGTTATTTATCAAGTGCTCTCGGCAACTAAGGGTTCCACAATTATCATTGAGAACCCTGAAGCACATCTTTATCCAGGTGCTCAATCCCGATTAGTTGAATGGATTGTAGCAAAGGCAAATCAAGAAGACTTACAAATCATCTTGGAAACTCATAGTGACCATATAATAAACGGTCTTAGAATTTCTGTGAAGAAAAATAAACTCAACCGTAATGATGTCATGATTCAGTTTGTTGACAGAAAGAGTGAAAAGGACACCCCTGAGGTTATATCAATCAAAATGGATCAAAACGGGACATTGAACGAGAATCCGGCTGACTTTATGGACGAGTGGACCAAACAGATGCTTGATCTGTTATGATGGATATATATTTTAATGAATTGTCGGCTCCTGCTTATCTTGATACAGATAAACTTGCAGGGTTGATTGATAAATATGCCAAGGTAATCAAAGAAGCCAAAGAACAAGGCTTTGACATGGTGCGTTATGAAAATGGAGTTGAATCAATAATGCTGGACAAAGAACACTCCTTAGCCCAATATCTATATGAGCATCCAACATTGCAGTCGGTTAAAGTCCTGCTGGCAACTCAAGCTAAGCCATATATTTCGGATGGAGACAACGCTGAAGATGCTTATATCATGAACGATTATGCTGTTGAAATCAACAACCAACAAATCAAGTGTGAGGGACTTGTAGCTGCAGCTATCAATAACAGCATGTCCATTGGCTTTGAAAACCCAAACTGGAAGGATGAATCATACAATATTATTGAATCAAATGATACCAAAACAAGGAAGATTAACGTCCTCTATGCTTTCGATGCCAGTTTCTTTCAAACTGATACTTTTCAGTTGTGGTCTGATGTGCATCTCCCTCCAACAATTCAACCTTCTGGATTGTTGCCTAGCGAGAAAGGTATCCATTTGAGCCATCATCATGGTAATGACGTTCTGGAAAAGTTCGCAAAACGTATTAGAAAAGAGAACTATATTAAGGAAATTATTAACTCCATTGATAGAGATTCAAATCAAAAGCAATTCGCGAGAGGCAAAGAGGGAACAAATATTGTAGAGATTACCTTGCTAAAAGATGGCTATTATGGATTAGCAGTTTCTACTACAGCACGCAATGACAAAGAACTAAGATATATCGTAAAACTCATTACAGAGAAGTATTCTTGAACGATTCGATTTACTGAATTACGTTTGATCCGATGATACTCTTTATCTTTTTAGAACATAAAAATTATTTGTGATTTATAAGATAAGGTGTTTTATATTACTGATAATCTAAAATTTGGTTTTTTAATCAAATAAGCCAAGAAAGACTTCCTTAGCTTAATATTATGTACAAACACTTCTTCAAACGTCTATTAGACATTATCATCTCAGGCATAGCCTTGCTCTGCATTGGCTGGTTCCTGATGCTTGTCGCTATTTTCCTGCATTTCGCCAACAAAGGTGCTGGCGCTTTCTTCTTCCAGGAACGTCCGGGTAAGGATGAGAAGATTTTCAGAGTCATTAAGTTCAAAACCATGACCGATGAGCGTGATGCCGAAGGCAAACTCTTGCCCGATGCACAACGCCTGACTAAAGTGGGCCGTTTCGTGCGTTCCACTTCGGTGGACGAATTGCCGCAACTCATCAATGTGTTCAAAGGCGACATGAGTCTGATTGGACCGAGACCTTTGCTGGTGCAATATTTGTCTTTATATAATGCTGAGCAACATCGTCGTCATGAAGTACGACCGGGTATTAGCGGCTGGGCGCAATGCCATGGGCGCAATGCCATCAGTTGGAAGGAGAAGTTTGAACTGGATGTGTGGTATGTGGATCATTGCACGCTGCTGACGGATATCAAAGTCATCTTCATCACCATCAAGAATGTGTTGATGCGTAAGGATATCAATTCTGGCACTGCTGCGACTATGGAGGCGTTTGATGGAAATAATTGATAAAAATGTAATGCAATGAATACTAACACTTTATTTGCCCATTCCCGTGATTTAAGGTCAAAACTGAGGCAATCGCCGGTAATTCAACATCTGTATTATGGCTTGGGGATAGACATGCTGATTAACTGTTTCTCGGCTTCATGGGAATCGAACAAGCATGAAATTATGAAAAAATTCCTAACTGAAGAGGAAATGAAGGACTCTAAAACAGTGAAACTAATCAGCAGAGATATAGATAAATGTTATAATAGGTACAAGACTACACCTTTGGAGTATTTCTTATTTGGAATGAGGTCCGCTGACAAAGAGAAAAGGGAATCGTATATTTCAGATAAAGTGCTATATAGTGCTGTGGCAAAAACGGGCACACGTTCGCTTCATGATGCAGAGTTGAACGATAAGTTTCACTTCTATGAATTGACCTCAGAGTATTTCAAGCGTTCTGCTATCGAAGTCAAGAGCGCTGAGGATAGAGCTAAATTTGAGCAGTTTGTTGTTGGTAAGGACAAAGTGATTTTCAAGCCTAATAGTTCTGCATGTGGAAGCGGAATCTTCATTAGTAAGACGGACGATCCCAAGGGACTTTTCGATAAATTAATGGCAGCAAAGGGTGACTGGATAGTTGAAGAATTGATAAAGCAATGCGATATAATGGCAGCATGGAATCCGTCGAGTGTAAACACCGTCCGCATCACTACTTTTAAAAACAAGAGAGGCACATTCATCCATTGTCCTTTTATAAGAGTGGGACGAACTGGTAGCGATGTGGATAATGGCGGTCAAGGAGGTATATATGCACTTGTAGATGCTGATACTGGAGCCGTTAGTTCTGATGGGAAAGATGAACGTTGTAACATATATGTGGAACATCCTGACTCAAAAGTGCCGTTCAAAGGAGTTCAAATACCCCGTTGGAATGAATTAAGACAGCTTGTCTTGGAAATACACAATAAGAAGATGCCTAAGCACATCTATATAGGTTGGGACTTTGCGCTAACCGATGAAGGTTGGGTGCTCATCGAAGGGAACTGGGGGGAATATGTTGCGCAACAGTCGGCGTCAGGCAAAGGCTTGAAAAATGAATTTATGAAATTATTATATGGCAAATAAAAAATGATTAATCTTAACGCGACATCTAAAAAGTGGGTCAGTTCATTTGACTTATGGTTCTGGGAAAAACTCGGTAGAAACCGTTATGTGAATAGGATGGCAGATAAGCGATTGCGTTACATCTCTTCCAATACCCCATTGAGCGCTGAACAAAAGTTGATAATAAAAGAAACTTGGGGAACTAGATATGTGCGTTCGAAGTTCTTTACATTGTATAGTAATAGACATGGCTTGCCATACAATCTTTCGGATTATATCCCAGATGACTACTATATGAATAAAGTGGAACCGTTCTTTAATCATCCTTTGATTGCACGAAAGAATGAAGATAAGAACCTTTACGATTTATTTTTCCCGGACATTCGAATGCCAGAGACGGTTGCTAGACAGATTGATGGTGTCTTGCTGGATGCTTCATATTCCATCATTAGTCAAGAGGAATTGGTGCGCTTGTGCCATCAAGCGAGTGAGGTAATTATAAAGGTGGCTTCAGAATCTGGTGGTGGACATGGCATTTCTTTTTGGAGTGAGAATGAGGATGATATTGTTCTTGTTCATAAAGTGATGCAGGGTCGTAACATCATTGTCCAGAAACTTGTACATCAACACTCGTCTATTGCTGAACTTCATCCCAATAGCATTAATACGCTGCGTATTATGACGATTATGTATGAAGGACAAGTGCATGTAATGACACATTTCATTCGGATGGGTATTGATGGTAAAAAGGTTGACAATGTCAGTAGCGGAGGTATGCTTTGTGGCATTAATGAGGATGGTCAGATGCTTGAAACTGGTTATGATGAAGATGGTCGTCCGCTCAAAGCTCATCCGACATCAGGTGTAGTCTTCAAGGGACGATCAATTCCAAACTTTGAGGCTTGCCTTGATATGGTAAGGAATTTGGCTCCAAGACTTTCGCATATGGCGAAATTGATTTCGTGGGATGTCGCCATTGAAGAAGATGGACTTCCAACTTTGATTGAAGCAAATCTAACTTATTGTGATATAGGCATCTATCAGATTGCATGCGGTCCTGTCTTTGGATCGGGTGAATTGAAGAATTCTATTCTGAAATCTGTAAAAGCATCTAAATAATGAAAGACATAGCAATATATGGTTTTGGCGGCTTGGGCCGTGAGGTGGCCTGCGTCATCAATAAGATTAACGAAGTTGAACCTACATGGAATATCATCGGTTATTTTGACGATGGCGAACCAGTGGGTAAGGAATGTAAATACGGTAAAGTGCTGGGCAATATCGATACCTTAAATGCTTGGCAGACACCACTGTCTGTCGTTATTGCCATTGCAACGCCAAAATACCTGGAACTTGTCTCGTCAAAGATAACCAATCCCTTGGTGGATTTCCCTAATATCATCGCCCCTGGCGTTTTTAAGTTCGACGAAGAATCCGTGTCCTTGGGTAAAGGAAATTTGATTACTTTTGGCTGCCGTTTCAGCTGTAACGTGACTTTGGGCGACTTCAATGTCTTGGATGGTATGATTAGCCTTGGGCACGAAGCTTGCATTGGCAGCTATAATGCCATCTTCCCTGAGACTCGCATCTCGGGGCAGACCAGCATCGGTGATAAGAATTTCTTCGGTGCCAGATGCTTTGTGGCTCAATGCTTGAAAGTGGGTAACGGCAACCGTTTTGGCGCAGGTACTTTTGTGCTGCGTAAGATAAAGGATGATGGCTTGTATATGGGCAATCCTGCTAAGAAAGTGACAATAGATTAACAGATTATAAATTATTGATATGGAAAAATTTATCGCATTATTCGCTGAAGCTTTGGAACGCGAAGACGAAATCAGAATGGAAGACGAATTCCGCAATTATGAGGAATGGGGCTCAATCGCTTACCTTTCCGTCATTGCCATGATGGACGAAGAATATGATGTCCAGATGGAAGAGGCTGATTTCAAGAAACTCAGAACCGTTCAGGCTGTTTACGACGCTTGCACTAACAAGTAAATTATGGCTTTTATTCAATACGAAGGAATCGGCATCACCGCCATGGGGGCTGCCGTGCCTAAGCATGTCGTCAGGAATAGGGAATACACCGAAGTCTTTTCGCAAGCCGAAGCGGATGAAATTGTCGACAAGACAGGCATTGAAGAGCGTCGTTTTGCCGATGAAAACACCTGTTCGTCCGACCTCTGCCTCGCTGCGGCTGAAAAACTGATGGCTGATAATGAAATCAATAAAGACGACATCGACTTGTTGGTCTTTATTTCCCAGACACCGGACTACAGAATGCCTGCCACCTCGGTGACTTTGCAGCATAGGTTGGGATTAGGCAATAAGGTCATTGCCTTCGACATCAATTTGGGTTGCTCGGCATTCATCTATGGTCTGTCGGTGGTCTATGGCATGATGCAGAGTGGCAATTTGAAAAAGGCTCTGCTGCTCGATGGCGAGACCCGCTCCAAGGTGTATTCGCCCCGTGACCGTCGTTCGGCTTTCCTCTTTGGTGATGGTGGCGTGGCTGCCCTCATCGAAAAAGACCCTAAGTTCGGCAAAAGCATATTCTCGTTAAATTCGGATGGCTCGCGTGCCGACTTAATCATGATCCCCGCTGGCGGTTACCGCCACATGAGTTCGGAAGAGACCGTGAAGGAAAAAGTGGTTGATGAGTTCGGCAATATGCGCTCTGATGAGCAAGGCTATATGCGTGGTGGCGATGTGTTCAACTTCGTCATTCGCGAAATCCCACGTGATATTAAGAATACGCTGGCTTATACAGAGAAGACGGTGGATGACTTCGATTATGTGGTTTTCCACCAAGCCAACAATTTCATCAATTCCTATATCGCCAAGAAGATGAAACTGGACAGCAACAAAATACCTTCCACCATTGCGAAGTTTGGCAACACCTCGTCGGTATCAGTTCCGTTGACTATCGTGAGTGAATTGCAAGGCAAGCTGGATGGAAAGAAAGAAGTGCTGCTCAGCGCCTTTGGCGTGGGTATGACTTGGGCCACGGGTGTCCTTTCTTTTGTGGATTGTAAAATCAGTGATATAGTAGAGGTAGAAAATGGACAAGCAGTTTAATCCTTTCTCTTTGGAAGGCAAAAATATCGTCATATCGGGTGCCGCTTCGGGCATAGGCCGTCAGTGTGCCATCAACTGCTCGAAGATGGGCGCAAAACTCATTCTTTTGGATTTGAATGAAGCTGGCCTGAATGAGACCCTGACCATGGTCGAAAGACCGGAGGAACATTTCGTGGCAGCCCTCAACCTGACGGACTATGATCGTGTTCCCGAGGTCATCAAGGAAGGCGTGGCCAAAGTGGGTCGCATCAACGGTCTGCTGAATTGTGCAGGCATCTCCACCACCTTGCCATTGAATGTGGCCAAGCCGGAGGTGTTGGATAAGTTCTTCCATGTCAATGTCTATACGGCCTATTTCTTGACGCAGGCTGTCTGCAAGATTGGTAACTTCAGCAAGGAGGGTGGCAGCATCGTGCTGTTCTCTTCTGCTGCTGGACAGTTGGGCGAGACCTGTAAATCCATCTACGGCATGACCAAAGGCGCTTTGTTTTCATGTGCCAAGTCCTTGGCATGTGAACTGGCAAGAAAGAACATCCGTGTCAACTCCATCTCACCAGGTGTCATCGTGACGCCTATCAACATGAATCTGCCTCACATTGCCGACCCCGAGCAACGCAAGCAGACCGAAGCCTTGCATCTATTGGGTTTAGGTGACCCCAACGACATCGCCAATGCTTGTATCTATCTTTTGAGTGATGCCTCAAGATGGGTTACGGGCACCAACTTGGTGGTCGACGGAGGGTATGCAACAAGGTGAGACTGAACCTATATTACCTGCAGCATTATACCTTCTGGATGGATTTGAAGCTAATCTTCGCCACCGTGCTGGGAAGGAAAATCGAGTTTGCTGGGGAGGAGATATGACACGGAATAAATGTAAATGAACACTAAACACACGAAAGGACACGAAAACATATGACGTTGATTTATCCCAAAGAAAGCTATTTAATCAATGGTGCAGCATACGAGGTGTACAAAAAGTTAGGTTTTGGATTCCTTGAAGCTGTATATCAAGAAGCTTTTGAGATTGAATTGATAAAACGTAACATCCCTTACGAACGCGAAAAAGAATTGTCCATAAGTTACGGAGATGTCGTTTTGCAACAAAAATACCGTGCCGATTTTGTGTGTTTCGGTAAAATTATCGTAGAACTTAAAGCTGTTTCGGAATTAACGGATTCTCACCGCTCGCAAGTCTTTAATTATGGAAACTATATACCTGATGGCACAAAAAGCATCTGCAACTTTCCTTCCACTGCCCAAAATGGATTCCATTGACAAAAACACAAAAAACACTCTTGCGGGATGGGCTCTTTCAGAGCCTTCATGCCACCAAGCCAACCCAAAGTCTCAAGCTAGGCTTGGCCTTTGATTTGTCTCGCCGGCATAAATCCCTATGGGCCTTTCATCCCACAAGAGCAAAAACAATAAAAACCATGCCTGAAAAACATTGTTCGATAAAGAAAAAAAAGTGTTCTACTGCCAGAGAGGCTTTGTTTTTGGATGTTTTTTCTTTGCCAGAAATCGGGCCGACAGGCTGCTGGGAAGGTGAAGGACAGGGCGTCAAGCATGCTTGAACGGCATGGCATTCGCCTTCACGGCATATTCGCATAGCGAATTGATTGATGGCAAAGTGTTTTTATTGTTTTTGTTTGTGCCAACAGGTAAATAAGTGCCTTAATTATTTACATGCCACTGATTTTAGGTTAGGTATATTGTTGAATTTCGGATATGATGATGGCGTTGAGATAATGAGAATAGCAAATTGAAAAATTAAATCAACACTAAACACACGAAAGGACACGAAAAGGAGAATGAAATAATATTTCGTGAAATTTTGTGCCTTTCGTGTTCAAAATATCGAGGTTACGAGATTATAGAAAATAAAGTAAATTCATAATATTTTGCAAAATATTTCGTTGTAAAGTAGATGATATATACCTTATAGTGCGGATTTTTGCAAAATGAATGATAATATGGATAAGATACAGGACATAATGGCGCGGTGGAATGCGCTGCAGCCTCTGTCGGATAGGGAGAGGGAATTGTTGAGCCGCCGCTTTACCATTGACTTCAACTACAACAGCAATCATATTGAGGGCAACACGCTCACCTACGGACAGACGGAGATTCTCCTGCTGTTCGGGAAGGTCATCGGCGAGGCTGAGGTGAAGGATGTGCAGGAAATGACTGCAAGCAACGTGGGACTGAAGATGATGACCGAAGAAGCCGGGGTGAAGGACACCCCTCTCACCCAGAACTTTATCCGTACGCTTCACAAGGTGCTGCTGCGGGAGGATTATACCGTGTACCGCAGTTTGCCGGATGGTCAGACAACGGGTTACGTCATTCATGCAGGCCAGTACAAGACCCGTCCCAACAGCGTCATCACCCGCTATGGCGACCGTTTCGAGTATGCCTCGCCCGAGGAAACGCCAGCTCTGATGTCCGACCTCGTGAACTGGTACAACGATGCTGAGAAGTCAGGTCGCTTCACGCCTGTGGAACTTGCCGCCATCTTCCATTACCGCTACATACGCATACATCCCTTCGAGGATGGCAACGGACGCATCGCGCGCCTGATGGCCAATTACATCCTGTCGCGCCACGGATATCCTATGGTGGTTGTCCGCAGCCGCAAGAAGAATGAGTATCTTGAAGCTCTCCACCGCACTGACCTTACCGTGGGTGCGGCCCCTTCGCTCGGGGCTCACGCATCCAAGAGGGAGATACAGCAGTTCCTGACCTGGTTCAAGAATATGTTTGTGGAAGAGGTGACATACAACATCCGTTTCCTTACCGAGCGTGGTGACAACGTATGGTGGTTTGACGGAGAGCGGGTGAAGTTCCGCAGTGATTCCACAAGCAGGATTCTCAACCTCATTTATGAGACCCCGGACATTACGACCCAACGCCTTTCTAATGAGGTGGGTATCAATATGGCTGCTGTCAACAAGCACTTGAAACAACTGACCGACAAGGGCTACATCCAGCGTGTCGCGAAAGACGGCACCTGGCGCCTTGTCATCACCCCTTCGCTGTGACACCGACGGGGCCCTTAAACGGGGAACACGGCATGCCTGCCGTCATCCTCACGGAAGTGGGGACAGGCATCCCCTGAACGAAACGACAAACCCTCCGCAAGAGGGCATCCCTATTCGCTAAATTAGCAATATTCGCGGTCGAAAAAAAGAAAGCCATAGTTTAACGGTCTTATCGGGGCAAACGAAGTTTGTCACAGGAAATGAGCGGTTGCGCATTTCCAACCAAGCGGACGGTTGTCCGCGGAAATAGGATGAAGGAAGAAAAAGTTTTGCAGGTTTTGTGAGAAAAAAGTGTGTCACAAAACCTTCAAAACTTTTTTTTTGTTGTTGAGCCTCACCGTCGGCAGGGTCCCTGAGCAAAGTCGAAGGGCATGCCGACTGGGGGCGCAGCGCAACCGCTGCTGCTTTCATCCTTTCCATGGCTGGCGCCACTCGATGGCAGGGGGATTCCCGACCGACAGTCAAGGTCCGGGATGTTGAAAGCCCGACCGGGTTGGGTGCGGTGGCCACGGGCAGGACGGCGGGGCAGCGCCCGCAAAGGGACAGACTAACGGCTTGACCTTCACGAAATTGCGTTTATGACATATTTCTTGAAGGTCAAGTTGCTAGGCTGGCCGAGCGAGGGGCCGATGGTCCTGCCCTTGATTCTTTCGCTTCGCTTTCTCATCAAGGAGAAAGAGAAGAAGAAGTGGTTTCACAAAACCTTCAAAACCTTTTTTTTGTTGAAACCAAATGAAAAAAATATGTAATTTTGCAGCGAAAATATGTGGTAAACCACAGAAAAATGAAATAAAATGCTGTTTGAAAGAAAAAAGTATTTGAATAGACTCATTGCTGGTAGAGGCAACGGCATGGTGAAAATCGTCACTGGTTTGCGTAGATGCGGTAAATCGTTCCTACTATTCAATATTTTTGCCCGTTGGCTTGTTGAGAACGGTGTTGCTGGTAATCATGTAATAGGATTGTCGCTCGATGACTTTAAGAACAGGAAGTTGAGGCGACCCGAAGTGTTGCTTGATTACATAGATGAAAAAATCAAGGCTGCAAGTGTGTCATTAAAGCAGGGGGAAGAGAAATCGCTTACGGATAAATTCTATGTGATTCTGGACGAGATTCAGCTTGTAGATGAGTTTGTTGAGGTAATGCTGAGTTTGATGCATAACCCTGATGTCGAAGTGTATGTGAGCGGTTCGAACTCGAAGTTCCTCTCAAGCGATGTGGTCACTGAGTTTCGTGGCCGCGGACAGGAAATCAGGGTGCACCCGCTTTCGGTAGAGGAGTTCATTACAGGTACGGGCAAAGACTTTCGGCTCGGACTGCACGAATACTTTGTGTATGGTGGTCTGCCTCAGGTTGCTTTGCTGGAAGCAGAAGAGGAAAAGGTGAACTTTCTGAATGAAATGTATGAGGTGACTTACCTGAGGGATGTGATTGAACGTAACCATCTGCGAAATGCTGAGGGTATGCGAGAAATGATAAGCGTATTGGCCTCTGGCATTGGCTCGAGTTGCAACCCCAAGAGGATTGCCGATACCTTCAAGTCGGCTGCACAGATTAGAATATCTGATCAGACGATAAAAGAGTATATTGGACACCTGAAGGATGCTTTTCTGATTAATGAGGCTTTGCGCTATGACGTGAAAGGCAGGAAGTATATCGGGACTGAGACGAAATACTTCTTTGAGGATATGGGGTTGAGAAACGTTGTGCTTGGCTTCCGGCAGGTAGAGGAGACTCATATCATGGAGAATGTGATTTACAACGAACTCAGGACACGTGGATATCTGGTGGACGTGGGACTTGTTGAAGTTTGGAACAGGAATGCCGATGGCAAGAGTGCAAGGAAGAATCTGGAGGTGGATTTTGTGGCTAACAAGGGCAGCCAGAGGTATTACATACAATCGGCCTACGCCTTGCCAACAACAGAGAAGACTTATCAGGAGGAACGGCCGTTGAGAAATATAGGAGATTCGTTCAAGAAGATCGTGATTGTCAATGACGATATCATACTTAGACGCAATGATGCTGGAGTTGTGACTATGAGTATCAGGGATTTCTTGCTAGATGAACATGCGCTTGAGAGATAAAGATCGTGCTTTTTACAAAAACCACCCCAAATGCCTTCACCAATGGGAACGCCTTCAACCGGGGACACGTCATTTCCGCGGAATGAGGATAAAGAAAGAAAAAGATTGAGGCTTTCCTTCAATCTGAGCGATTTTTTTCCGTATTTTTGTCAGTTTGATTTATAAACCCGCTTGTCATCCCTTTGGGACTGACATGGCGAAGCTGTGAGAAATCCTAACATTCTTGCGGGGTGAGCTCATTCAGAACCCTCATGCCACCAAAGGAAATGAGCGGTTGCTCATTTCCAACCAAGCGGACGGTTGTCCGCGGAAGAGAAGAAGAAAAAGAAAAGTTTTGCTAGTTTTGTGAAACAAAGGTTATATAGTTCAAATAGTTATAAAATGAAAGTAGTTGAAAAGAAATACCTGTTGCCTTTCTGCCTGATCACCTCGCTGTTTCTGCTGTGGGGTCTGGCCAACAACATGACCGACACGCTTCTGTCGGCCTTCAAGAAAATCATGGACATGAGCGACGCGCAGACCTCGCTGATACAGTTTGCCTTCTATGGCAGCTATTTCTGTTTCGCCTTGCCTGCCGCCCTTTACATCAAACGTTACTCTTTCAAGAGTGGCGTCATCCTGGGCTTGGGTCTCTATGCCTTTGGTGCCTTGCTGTTCCTGCCTGCCGCCAAGATAGAATCGTACGCCTTCTACCTCATCGCCATCTACATCCTGGCGGGCGGCTGCTGCGTCCTGGAGACCACGGCCAACCCGTATATCCTCTCCATGGGCAGCCCCGAGACGGCCACACGACGGCTCAACGTGGCACAGGCTTTCAATCCCATCGGCAGCATCCTGGGCATCATCCTGAGCCATCTCTTCATCCTGAAGGAGATCTCGCTCTATTCCGTCTCCGGCACTTATGCCGGACTGGGCATCGTGCTGGTGCTCATCCTGGTCGTCATGCTCTTCGCGCACATGCCGGAAGGCCGTGACTTAAGTAAGGAGACAGGTGTCAAAGCCACTTTCCGACGTCTGTTCAAGAACAAGAAATATGTGGGTGGCGTCGTCGCACAGTTCTTCTATGTCGGTGCACAGATTGGCGTGTGGTCTTTCACCATACGTCTCGTCATGCAGGAACTCGGCATCAACGAAGCCGATGGTGCGACGATCTACCTGTTCACCATCATCGGTTTCTGTGCCTCGCGTTTCCTCTATACCTGGCTGATGAAATACATCCGTCCTAGCAAGCTGCTGGTCTTCGGCAGCATCATGTCGGCCCTTTGCGCCTTGGTGGTCGTCCTCAGTGCCGGCAGCGGCTGGCTGCTGGTGGTCTTCCTGGGCCTCATCAGTTTCTTCATGAGCCTGATGTTCCCGACTATCTATGGCTTGGCTTTGGACGACATCACGCGAGGCGGTAACCCGGAAGATGCCAAGGTGGGCGCCAGCGGCCTCATCATGGCCATCCTCGGAGGTGCCATCCTCACACCGTTGCAAGGCATCTTGTCCGATGCTTATGGCGTGTATGTCTCTTACATCGTCCCGATGGGATGTTTTATCGTTGTCATGTTATTCGCTGTTTTTGTCGTGAGAAATGAAAAGGTATTGTCAGACACTTCAGTTGGTCGATGACCCTGAGACCATAGAGAAATATTGTGAGGTCCATCGCCACGTTTGGCCTGAAATCATTGCGGGTCAGCACGAGGTGGGCATCTTGAGTATGGAGATCTACCGCCATGGGCGTAACTTGTTTATGATTGTCGACACCATTGACGGCTTCGATTGGGAACGCGACATGGCGCGCCTGGCCACCTTGCCGCGGCAGGCGGAGTGGGAGGCTTACGTGGCGCAGTTCCAAGGTTGCCGTCCCGATGCCCGCAGCGACGAGAAATGGTTCCTCATGGAAAAGATTTTTGATTCAGAGAAATAAGGAAATCCTCTTTAACAAAAACAGAAAAAACACCGAGTTGTAGCGGGTCCTGTGGACCTTGGCGTGTTGCCTGAAGACGCCTGCTCGAGACTTGGGTCTCGGCAGTCCTCCTCAGTCAGCCAGCCACCCCCTATCGGGGCTTCGCTCCACCTCGGCAAAAACAATAAAAACCATGCCCAAAAACACTGTTCAATTGGGAATGGTATTCTGCTGTCAGAAAGGCTTCGTTTTTTTGAACGTCATGGCATTTTCCTTCACGGCAAATTCGCCTAAGCGAATTGATTGATGGCAAAGTGTTTTTAATGTTTTTGTCATAATAATAATAATAACTATGCCAAAGAAAGTATTTGTGTCGGGCTGCTACGATTTGTTGCATAGCGGCCATATTGAGTTCTTCAAGCAGGCCTCGGCCTATGGCGACCTCTATGTCGGCATCGGCTCCGATAAGACCATCGAAGCTTACAAGCATCACAAGACCATGTTCCCTGAAGAGGAACGCCTCTTCATGGTGAAAAGCATACGTTACGTCAAGGACGCTTTCATCAATGCGGGCAGTGGCGTCATGGATTTCATCCCTACGGTGGAAGCCCTCAAGCCTGACATCCTCGTGGTGAACTCCGATGGCAGCAACGACGAGAAACGCCAGTTCTGCGAGGAACACGGCATAGAGTATGTCGTCCTAGAGCGTGTCCCTCACGAGGGGCTGGAAGTCCGAAGCAGCTCGGGGCTGAAGAAAGCCTTGGCTTCGACGGCAACGGCACCTCAAGGCGACACCTGCCAACTGCCGACCCGTCTCGACTTGGCCGGTACCTGGATCGACCAGCCTTACGTCTCGGAGTATGCTCCGGGCTGGGCCATCACCATCTCGCTCGTCCCGACCTTCGAGGTGCGCGAGCGCTGCGGCCTCTCCACCTCGACACGCAACCAGATCAAACGCATTTGGCCGCTCCATCTGCCCAATATGGACCCTGAGATGCTGGCCCGTCTCGTGTTCTGCTTCGAGAACCATCCTGAAAGGGAAGGCGGTCACATCAGCGGGGCACAGGATGCCATCGGCATCTGCGTACCGGGATTGGCACGACATTATTACGACAACCACTTCTGGCCCGAACGCATCGAGACCTGCAACGAAGCAGGCATCCTCAGCTGGCTGGAAGACCACCTCTGCCTCATCCCGCTCGAACCCCGCAAGCCGGGCTGCTCAGTGGTGGCTGGCAAGGATATCAATCTGCCGAAGGTCAAGGCCTTGACCCAGGCTGCCGACGACTGCTGGCAAGCCATCATGGAGAAGGACTTGCAAGGTTTCGCCAAGGCATACAGAGCTTCTTTCGAAGCCCAGATCGCCATGTTCCCCGCTATGATTCAAGGCTGTGTGCAGCCAGCCATCGACCGATGGTCGGTTGAACCTGGGGTGCTGGCATGGAAGATGCCGGGTGCAGGCGGTGGCGGCTATCTCGCCTTGGTGGTCGATAAGGCCACTGATTTCTGTCAGCGCCATGCCGAAGCCATCCCGTTGACCATACGTAGGGCGGGGGAGTAGAGATGCCTTTCTCACAAAGAGTTTTGCAAGTTTTGTGAAAAGAGATAAACGATGTTACCAAAATGGCTTTTCGATAGAACAGTAAGTCTGCTGGGCCTGTTAGGCCTCAGCTGGCTCTACCTTGCCATAGCCATCATGATAAAAATCAAGACGGGTGGACCGGTGTTTTATGCGCAGGTGCGTGTGGGCCGCCACGGCCGCCTTTTCCGTTGCCATAAGTTCTGCACCATGGAAGGCGAACAGGAAGAGTCGCCCATTGCTGCCTTGGAACAGGGCCGTGTCACGCCCATAGGCAGGACCTTAAGGCATCTCCACCTCGACGAATTGCCGCAGTTGTGGGACGTCTTCATCGGCAAGATGAGTTTCGTAGGACCTCGACCCGATGTGCCGGGTTATGCGGATAAACTGGAAGGGGAGGACCGTGCGATTCTGAGACTCCGTCCGGGCATCACGGGACCCGCCTCGCTGAAATACCGCAACGAGGAGGAACTGCTTTCACAGGTCGATGACCCACAACGCTACAACGACGAAGTCATCTATCCCGACAAGGTGAGGCTGAACCTGTATTACCTGCAGCATTATTCCTTCTGGATGGATCTGAAGATGATCTTCGCCACCGTGCTGGGAAGGAAAATCGAGTTTGCTGGAGAAGAGATATGAGAATTGGGAATTAAGTGTCTGTTTTGATTTTTCAAAAAAAAGCCTATGTCATACCGACGAAGGAAGGTATCTATAGGCTGGCCTATGTCATACCGACGAAGGAAGGTATCTATAGGCTTTTCGAGGGGTGAAACAAATAACAATAGATTTCTTCCCTTCGGTCGAAATGACATTGTTATTTGTTTCACAAACATCAAAACAGACTCTAAGAATAGAATTGAAAATTGGGAATTTAAGAATAAGGAGAAACGATGCTTCGACTCCGCTCAGCATCCCCAAAAGTCACAAAGTCACACAGTCCCTAAGTCCCTAAGTCCCCAAGTCAAATTGTCAAACAAGTCAAATAATCCATACAACATGTCAAAACGTATCTTTCTATGTCTCGCCCACATGAGCGAAGACGGTATCGAACAAAAGTATATCCAAAAGGCCTTTGATGATAACTATGTGGTGCCGTTGGGTCCGAATGTGAATCAGTTTGAAGAAGAACTGGAAGCCTATATGGGCCAAGGCAAGCAGGTTGTGGCCCTAAGTTGCGGCACGGCTGCGGTGCATCTGGCGCTCATCGCCTGTGGCGTGGGTCCTGGCGACGAGGTCTGCGTGCAGTCGTTCACCTTCTGTGCCTCGAGTCACCCTATCACCTATCTCGGTGCCAAACCGGTCTTTATCGGCAGCGAGGCGGACACCTGGAACATGGATCCTGCCTTGTTGGAAGCCGCCATCAAGGACCGTATCGCCACCACGGGCCGCAAGCCTAAGGCCATCATCCCAGTGGCGCTCTACGGCATGCCTTACCGCATCGGGGAGATTATGGAAATTGCTGAGAGATACGACATCCCCGTCATCGAGGATGCCGCCGAAGGCTTCGGCAGCGAATACAAGGGACAGAAACTCGGTACTTTCGGCCGTTTCGGTGTGCTCAGCTTCAATGGCAACAAGATGATCACCACTTCGGGTGGCGGTGCTCTCGTCTGCCCCGACGACGAGGCAGCCTCGAAGATCATGTGGTATGCCACCCAGGCTCGTGAGGCTTATCCTTACTATCAGCACGAGGCCATAGGCTACAACTACCGTATGAGCAACATCTGTGCGGGTATCGGCATCGGCCAGATGACGGTTGCCGACGCGCATGTCGCGCATCACCGCCATATCGCTGCCATGTATCGTGAGGCCTTCGCCAAGGTCGATGGCATCGATTTCCATGACGGCAGCATCGAAGGTTCCAACTTCTGGCTCAACACCATAACCTTAAGTCCATCGCTGAACATCAAGGGACAGGAAAACGCCTACAGCGTGGCCGTGCAAGGTGCCGTGGGCGGTGCCGCTGGCGTGGTGCATGGCGGTGGCAGTCTCCATACCGACTGCGAACCCAATGCCAACGTGGAGGCCATGCGCGTTTACCTAGACAAGGCCGGAATCGAAGCGCGCCCGCTGTGGAAGCCTATGCACAAGCAGCCGGTCTATGCCGAAGCTGCGGTCTATACTAACGGCATCGAGGAAGACCTCTTCAAGTGCGGCATGTGCCTGCCGAGCGGCCCGTGCGTCACCGACGACGATGTACGGTATATCATTGAAAAAATCAAAGAAGCAATAGCTTAGGTTATGGTTAAATGATTAAGAGTCTGTTTTGATTTAGGTGGAACAAATAACAATAGATTTCTTCCCTATGGTCGAAATGACATTGTTATTTGTTTCAGTCAAAAAAACTACAGATACACTCCTTCGTCGGTATGACATAGATTTTTTAAAAAATCACGACAAATACAAAATATTTTTTCCTAATTTTGTGACCCACTTTATTCTGAACTCCTATGAGGAAATTAGTTACCCGCTTTTGTGACTTCATCTTTGGCAAACACAAAAGTAACAGTCTTCCACGCTATTGGATCCTGCTCGTCGATTTAGTCATCGTCGTTGCAGCCTATGCCATCTCTTTGTTCTTGATTTACTACAACCATTTAGATAGTGTTGCCACTGATTTGACATTCATCTTCATACCCATAATAGTGTACCTGATTGTCTTCTTACTGGCCAAGACCTATGATGGCATGCTACGCTACTCGGGATTCAACGATATCGTGAAAATCTTCAGGAGTTGCTGCTATGCTGCCGGCATCCTCGTCATAGGGAAACTCATCACCACACAAATAAATCCCAACCTAGGCTCGTTGCTCTTTCCTCGCTACATCGTCATTACCTACCACTTCCTCATCACCATGACCATCATGGTCATCATGCGATTTACCATCAGACGAATGTATAATGAAGTGTATAAGAACCCACAGACTAAGGAAAAGACCATCATTTATGGCGCAGGCGATGCCGGAACCATGCTGCAGCGCACCTTGAGTCAAGATACCAATTCGAAATTGAGCCCGGAGGTCTTTATTGACGACAATCCGATGCGCCAAGGCAACCGCATCAACACCATCAAGGTGTTCAGTCCGCAAGAGGTGCTGACTCCAGAGTGCATCAAGTCCCATAACATCAAGAATATCGTTTTGGCTATCCCCAGCCTCAAGGATGCTCGGCGCAAGGAAATCATCGAGCAATGCCTTGCCCTAGGGCTTAATGTGAAGACCATTCCTGCGTTTTCGAGTTGGGTGGATGGAAAATTGAACAGCAACCAGGTGCAAGACATCAAGATTGAAGACCTCTTGGGCCGCAATCCTATCATCTTGGGCAAGGAGAACGTGCAACGCGAAATCAACGACAAAGTCGTGCTCGTAACAGGTGCCGCTGGCTCCATCGGCTCCGAAATCTGCCGTCAGGTGATGCTCTACGAACCCAAGATGCTCATCATGCTCGACCAAGCCGAGTCGCCCATGTACGACTTCCAGTTCGAGATGAACAACAATCCCAAATTCAAGGAAATGAAAGACCGCATGGCCTTTGTCATCACCAATGTGAAAGACCTGCGTCGTATCGAGGAAGTGTTTGCACAATACAAGCCTCAAGTCGTTTATCACGCTGCGGCCTACAAGCACGTCCCCTTCATGGAAGAGAATGCCTACGAAGCCGTCTATGTCAACGTGTTCGGCACCAAGAACGTCGCTGATATGGCCATGAAATATGGTGCGGAGAAATTCGTGATGATTTCGACCGACAAGGCCGTCAATCCTACCAACGTGATGGGAGCCACCAAGCGTATTGCCGAGATCTACACCCAAAGCCGCAACAGCGGAACCAAGTTCGTGACCACGCGTTTTGGCAATGTGTTAGGCTCGAACGGTTCGGTGGTGCCACTCTTCCGCAAGCAGATTGAGCAGGGCGGCCCTATCACCGTCACCGACAAGCGCATCATCCGCTACTTCATGACCATTCCCGAGGCGTGCAGCCTCGTGCTCGAAGCCGGCAGCATTGGCGAAAACGACGACATCTTCGTGTTCGACATGGGCGAGCCTGTCAAGATTTGGGACCTGGCCGAACGCATGCGCCAACTGGCTGGAAAACCCGAAATCAAGATTGTGGAAACCGGTCTGCGCCCAGGCGAGAAGCTTTACGAAGAATTGCTCGCCACCAAGGAAAACACTGTACCTACCGAGAACGAGAAAATCATGCGCGCCAAAGTGCGCCAATACGAAGAACACTATGTGAACAAGGTCATCGAAGTGCTTCACGACCAACTCCTTACCTTGGATGAGTTCAAGATTGTGGGACAGATGAAGAACATCATCCCCGAATTCAAGTCGAACAACAGCGTGTTCAGCAAGCTCGACAAGTAAATGTACACCCTTCATACCGACTCCTTACATCGCATCGCTTACGCTACCGATGCGTCGGCTTATCGTGAGATTCCCGAAGGTGTAGCCTATCCCGAAACGGAAGACGACATCGTCGCCCTCATCGAATTGGCTCATGAGCGTCACACCCACCTCATTCCGAGGGCGGGCGGCACTTCCATCGCCGGTCAGGTGGTGGGTAGCGGCATCGTTGTTGACATCAGCAAGCACTTCAAGCGCATCCTTGAGGTGAACCAAGAGGAGAAGTGGGTGAAGGTGCAGCCTGGCGTCGTCCTCGACGAACTCAACCTTGCCCTCAAACCCTACGGACTGTTCTTCAGCCCAGAGACCTCGACCAGCAACCGCTGCTGCATTGGCGGCATGGTGGGCAACAACTCATGCGGCAGCCATTCGCTCATCTATGGCTCGACCCGTCATCATGTGCTGCAACTCAAGGGCTTCCTCAGCGACGGTTCGCGATTCGACACTGCGGTCAGAGGCAACAGCCCTTTAGAGCAAAAGATATATGCCCAACTCGAAAGTTGGAAAAACGATGCCGACACACGCGCATTGATAGAGGAAAGCTATCCCGACAAGGCCTTACGACGTCGCTCGTGCGGCTACGCCATCGACGAAGCCATCGAAGGCGACAACATCGACCTCTGCAAGCTCATCTGCGGGTCGGAAGGCACCTTGGCCTTCGTCACCGAAATAAAGCTCAGCCTCGACCCCTTGCCACCCAAGGAGAAGATGCTGCTCTGCGCCCACTGCGACACCTTGCAGAAGAGCTTCTTAGGCAACCTCGTCGCCCTCAAGCACCATCCCGCCGCAGTCGAGTTGATGGACAGCAACATCCTGGAACTCAGCAAGGACAACGTCGAGCAGCAACGCAACCGTTTCTTTGTGGAAGGCAATCCGGCCGCCATTCTCATCATCGAACTGAGAGGCGACACACGGGAAGAAATCGATGCCGTAGCCGATGCGATTGAAAAAGACTTATGCGGTGAAACGCATGTCATTCCGAGTTCATCGCCCATAGATACACTCCCTCCTTCGTCGGTCGGTATGACATGGGCGATGGACGAAGCGAATCTATGCGTTTCAGACCAACTCTCAGTTGGAGCGGAATCTGCTCTTTGTTATGCTTGCACACGCGTATATGGAGCAGAGACTGCCAAGGTA
The DNA here is from genome assembly GCA_024400425.1 of Bacteroidales bacterium. Lineage (GTDB taxonomy): Bacteria > Bacteroidota > Bacteroidia > Bacteroidales > F082 > Limimorpha. Next base: position 28,578 of record JAKSMV010000002.1, on the reverse strand, counting down.
TGGAGTCTGCGAAAGGCAGGCCTTGGTCTGCTCACAGGCATCAAAGGCGATGCCAAGCCCTTCGGTGTGATTGAAGACACAGCAGTGCTGCCAGAGAAGCTGCCCGCCTATATGGACGACTTCGCCCAGATGCTCGAAAGGCTTGGGCTGAGTTGTGTGTATCATGCCCATATCAGCACGGGCGAGTTGCACCTGCGCCCCATCATCAACATCAAGGACAAAAACGGACGCGAGAAATTCCGTCAGGTGGCCTACGAGACCGCTCTGCTGGTGAAGAAATACAAAGGCTCGCTCAGTGGCGAGCATGGTGACGGCCGTCTGCGTGGCGAGTTCATCCCGCTGATGTATGGCGACAAGGTGTATCAGATGATGTGCGACCTGAAGCACTGCTGGGACCCTGACGGCATCTTCAACCTACACAAGATTACCGACACCCTACCTATGGACAGCATGTTGCGTTTCGAGGTAGGACAACAATACGAAATCGGCAAGCTCATCGCTTCCGATGCCACCTATTACAACTGGAAAGCCGCCTTCGACGAATGCAAGATAGCCGGTGCCACTGGGGCGCGAACCCAACTCCATGCCCTAATGTGCAGCATCGAGCAATGCAACGGATCGGGCGACTGCCGCAAGTCGAATGCCTTTGGCGGAACCCTTTGTCCGGCCTTCAAGGTGAGTGGCGACGAGACCAAAGCCACCCGCGCCCGCGCCAACGTGTTGCGTGAGGTCCTGACTCGCGGATGTGAGGAAAAGAACCTCTTCCAGTCAAAAGCCATCGCCGAAGTCCTCGACTCATGCCTTGCCTGCAAGGGTTGCCGTAGCGAATGTCCGTCGAATGTCGATATGACCAAGTTGCGCTCGGAAATCCTGCAGCAGAAATACGACAAGTTCGGCACACCGTTACGCTCCTTCGCTGTAGCGAGAATGGCCATGGTGGAAAAGTTCGGGCATCTGGTCTGGCCTATCTACAACCTCTTCGCTTCGTGGAAACTCTCGTCAAGCATCATCAAGTGGGTCATCAACTTTGCCGCCGAGCGCGACATTCCCACACTAAGCCACATGACGATGAGGACTGCAGTCCATAAGGAACAGATAATGCTCCAGGTGAAGCAAGACGGTTTGATTACTACTTTCTGTGCAGAACTTGGACGAAGATATGGAAGCCGGGCACTGAGCGGAGCCGAAGTGCCCCAATCAACGCGGTGCTTCGGCTCCGCTCAGCAGCCGCAACAACACAAGAAGGTTTACCTTTTTGCCGATGAGTTCACCAACTTCCAGGAAGCCGAGCTCGGTCTCACCTTTGCCAAATTGCTGATGAGGCTTGGCTATGAAGTCGAGATTCCACGACATGTGGAGAGTGGCCGTGCCGCCATCTCGAAAGGCTGCCTGAAACTGGCGAAGAAGTTTGCCATCAAGAATGTCAACTTGCTGAAAGAAAAGGTTTCGGCACTCACACCATTGGTGGGTATCGAGCCATCGTGCATCCTCTCGTTCCGCGACGAGTATCCCGACCTCGTTCCTGCCGAGATGCGCAGCGATGCCAAGCGCTTGGCCCGCAATGCCTTGCTCTTCGATGAGTTCCTCGTTCGCGAAATCAATGCCGGAAACATCACTCCCGACCAGTTCAAGGCCGATGAAGTTGAGATTTGGCTTCACGGACACTGTCACCAGAAAGCCCTTGTAGGCGTCGAGAAGACCGTAACCGCTTTGCATCTCCTTTCGGGCGCCAAAATCAACGTCATTCCAAGCGGCTGCTGCGGCATGGCCGGGTCGTTTGGCTACGAGAAAGAACACTATAAGACCTCACTGGCCGTTGGCGAGATGGTGCTTTTCCCAGCCGTACGCAAGGCTATAGGCAATAAAGAAGGCATCACGCCCGTTATCGTGGCAGCTCCAGGCACCTCATGCCGGCAGCAAATCCTCGACGGCACCGGTGTGAAAGCCGTCCATCCTATAGAAATAATGTATAAATGGTTGAAATAATGAACAATTACTGCATCATAATGGCCGGCGGCATTGGAAGCCGTTTCTGGCCTTTAAGCAAAGATAACTACCCAAAACAATTCCTTGACATCCTCGGCACAGGCAAGAGCTTCATCCGTGCCACCTACGAGCGATTCAGTCCCGTCGTCCCCGACGAGAACTTCCTCGTAGTCACCAACAAAGCCTATAAGGCCTTGGTGCTCGAACACCTGCCCATGCTTCGCGAAGACCAAGTGCTTTGTGAGCCAGCACGTCGCAACACCGCACCCTGCATTGCCTACGCAGCCTACCACATTCAAAGCCGCTGCAAGGACGCCAATATCGTAGTGACACCATCGGATGCCTTGGTGCTCGACAACCGCGAGTTCGAGCGCATCATCCGCCTTGGCTTCGACTTCCTCAGCCACAACACCAACGCCCTGATGACCATCGGCATCAAGCCATCGCGACCCGAGACAGGCTATGGCTACATACAAGTGCCCAAGAACGGAACGCAAGAAGCTGTCCGAAAGGTAGATATGTTCAAGGAAAAGCCCAACTACGAGACCGCTGTCAAGTTTGTCGAAGAAGGCAACTACTTCTGGAACTCAGGCATCTTCATCTGGACCTTGGACGGCATCATGAACGCCATCGAGACCTACTTGCCCGACATCAAGAACGTCTTCGACAAAGGCATCTACAACTTCGGTACGCCCGAAGAGCAAGACTTCATCAACGACCACTTCACCGACTGCCCCAACATCAGCATCGACTATGGCGTGATGGAGAAGTCGCCCAACACCTACACCATTCCCGCTGATTTCGGCTGGAGCGACATAGGCACCTGGGGCTCGCTCTATACCCACGTCAGCAAGGACGAGCAAGGCAATGCCGTGCGCGGAAAGGTCGTCACAGTCGATAACCACAACTGCGTCATCAACATCGAAGACGGCACCGAAGCCGTCGTGCAAGGCTTGGACGACTACTTGGTGGCCTATCGCGACAAGTCGCTGTTGGTGTGCCGCCTCCACGACGAACAGCAAATCAAGGTTTGGATTGAAGGACTGAAGTGATGCCCCTCGTCTCTGTCATCATGCCGTGCTATAACATGGAAAAGTTCATAGCACACAGCATCGAATCGGTTTTAAGCCAGACTTTTACCGACTTCGAGTTGCTCATCGTTGATGACGCCTCAACCGACAAGACCGCTGACAAAGTCAGGCCTTATTGCGAACAAGACGAAAGAGTCAAATTGGCCGTAAAGTCACGCCACTCTGGCATTGCCAATAGCCGCAATCAAGCCCTTGCTTCAGCAAAAGGCCGTTATTTGGCTTTCCTCGATGCCGACGACATCTGGCACCCCGAAAAACTGGAGCGACAACTCGCCTTCATGCAGCAAAACAATGCCGCTTTCAGTTATTCAGCCTATCAACTCATCGACGAAGAAGGACAAGCCTTACAGAAAACCATAGCCACGGCAGGCAACCTCACCCACGATGCCTATCTGCAAAACACCATCATAGGCTGTTCCACCGTCATGCTTGACAAGGATAAGGTTGGGGAAGTGACCATCCCAAATTTCCGCACTAGCGAAGATACCGCCACTTGGCTCAACATTCTCAGAAAAGGATTCTTGGCATACGCCATCGAAGAGACTTTGGTGTCGTACAGAATCAGAAGAAAATCTGCTTCTTCCAATAAACTGAAAGCCTCATACGACCTTTGGAAAGTGTATCGCATACAAGAGAAACTACCTTTCTTCAAAGCTTTGACATGTTTTGGAAGCTACGTTTATCACGCCATAAAAAAACGCCTATGATGCAAAGTCTTGACCGATGGAATTATTACCTCTATAGAAATGCCTGGCGATTTGACGGATTACCACACGAAGAACAAAAACTCAGCATAGAATCCTACACCAATCTTCTTCGGGATGGAGGTCTGTTTGTAAGAAACACATACGATTTCGATTGCGAGAAAGAAACAGGGTTCTGGTATCTGATAAAAGACAGCTTCACATCTTTGGAAGAAATGCCTTCCAAGAAAAAGCTGAAAATAAAGAAAGCTCTGAGTCTGTTCGATTTTCAATTGGTTGATAAGAAAGTGCTGTATGACAATGGTTTTGTCAATCATTACGATAATTCGTTGACCTTGCACCATGAGAAAAACAAGCAGGATTTCATGGATGATTTCTTCTATTATTTAGAACAGGAAAACTGCGAATACTGGGCATGTTTCACTAAAGACACACATGAGTTTGCGGGTTTCGCCATCAACTATGTTTCCGATAATGCCTGCGACTACAAAATCACTTGCATCTTGCCAAAATACCAGGCCAACGCCTTACACACCTACTACGGCCTTTTCTATGCCATGAACGGATATTACCTTGGGCAAAGACATTTCAAATACGTCACCGACGGCTCACGCACCATCACCGAACATTCAGGCATCCAGGACTATCTGATTCAGAATTTCAATTTCCGCAAAGCCTACTGCCAGCTCGAAATCCATTACCAATGGTGGATGAAAATAGCAGTGAGGATGCTTTATCCGTTCAGGAACATAATCAAAAGTCCACGCGTGAAGGCCGTCCTTAATATGGAAGCCATGCGGAGAGGGGAGAAGTGAGTGTAGAGTTGAGAGTTAAGGGTTAAAAGTTGAGAGTTGAAAGTTGAAAGTTGAGAGTTGAGTGTGTAGAGACGTCGATTCATCGCGTCTCAATAAAAATCACATCGATTCATCGCGTCTCTATAAAAATCACATCGATTCATCGCGTCTCAATAAAAACCACATCAATTCATCGCGTCTCTATGTTATATGTAGAGACGCGCCATGGCACGTCTCTAGAAATTATATGTTTATTGTGATAAATTTATTTCATTGATTTATAACGTTTTAAAAAGAAAAAGAAAAATAATTCATTTTTTTGGTTGCAGGTAATGAAAAAACATCTACTTTTGCAACCGCAAACAGCAAGATTAGTTCTTTGTAAGGTTTATGCCTCCTTAGCTCAGTTGGTTAGAGCATCTGACTGTTAATCAGGGGGTCTCAGGTTCAAGTCCTGAAGGGGGCGCACTTTCGTGAGAAAGTCAGAGATTACAAAGTGTAATTTTTTATGTTTCATGTTATTAATTTTTTAGCCGCTTGAGTGGTTCCCAACGCACAAGCGGTTTTTTTTATGTCCAAACGCAAACAGGATTTCCCTATCTTTGCGGCCTAAAACACAAATACAATCATCATGACACAAAAGAAAATCCTCGGCATAGGCAGTGCCTTGACCGACATCCTCACACAAATCGACGACGACAACATTCTCGCCCAATGGAACTTGCCCAAAGGCAGCATGACCTATGTGGATGCAGCCACCTCGGTGAAGATAGGCGAGAGCCTTGCCAAAAGATACAGCAACCAGATGGCCGCTGGCGGCTCGGCAGCCAACACCATCAGCGGACTGGCCAAGATGAACATCGAGGCCGGTTTCCTCAGCAAGATAGGCAACGATGAGGTTGGCCGCTTCTTCGAAAACGAAATGGTCAGCACCCATGTGAAGCCCATCATGCTGAAGAGCGAGACGCCTTCGGGCCGCGTGCAAGCCTTCGTGAGCACCGACAGCGAGCGCACCTTCGCCACCTGCCTCGGTGCCTCGGCCGAACTCTCAGCCAGCGACATCACCCCAAGCCTCTTTGAAGGTTGGGACATCTTCTATGTGGAAGGCTACCTCGTAGCGAACCCAAGCATGCTCGACAAGGCCATCGCCACCGCCAAGGCCAAGGGAATGGAGATTGCCATCGACATGGCCAGCTATAACGTGGTAGAAGAAAACCGCGACTACCTGACCCGACTCATCAAGGAGAACATCGACATCGTGTTTGCCAACGAAGCCGAAGCCAAGGCCCTCACTGGACTTGAGCCCGAAGAGGCACTGCACCAAATCGCAAGCATGTGCAAGATTGCCGTCGTAAAGGTCGGAGCCAAAGGCGCTTACGTTCAACAAGGCGACGAAATCGCCAGCATCGACCCATTGGAAAGCCACGTCATCGACACCACGGGAGCAGGCGACATGTGGGCCGCCGGATTCTTGGCAGGCTATGCCAAAGGCGAGAATCTCAAGAAGTGCGGAACGATGGGAGCCATCATCGCAGCCAACGTCATCGAGGTCATGGGAGCCAAGATGGATGAGGCCAGATGGGAAAAAATTTACGAGGCCATAGGAAAATTGCAATAAATTAGGTGTAGATAAAGCTATTTTTCATAATTTTGCGCCCTCATAATCTTCGCGAAGAATAAATTTATAATTAGACATTTAGATAACAATGAAGGAATTCCAGACAAACGAAATCCGTAATGTTGCCCTCATCGGTGCAGCAAAATCCGGTAAAACTACGCTTGCCGAAAACATGCTTTTCGAAGGCAAGATTATCAACAGAAAAGGAAGCACTGACGAAAAGAACACCGTTTCCGACTACCGTCAGATTGAAATGGACCGTCAAATCTCGGTCAACGCATCCATGATGTACACCATCTTCAACAACAAGAAGATCAACATCTTGGATACTCCTGGTTTCAGTGATTTCTCTGGTGACATCGTTTCTTGCCTCAGCGCTGTTGACACTGCAGTGTGCACCATCAACGCCCAGTCAGGTGTTGAAGCCACTACCGAAAACGCTTGGCGTCACGCTGCTGCCACCAAGAAGCCTGTTGTGTTCTTCATGAACCAACTCGACCATGCCAACGCCAACTTCGACAACACCATCCGTGAGATGAAGGAATACTTTGGCGACAAGGTCACTCCTATCCAATATCCAGTGAACGCTGGCGAAGACTTCAACGCCATCATCGACTTGATCATGATGAAGATGTTGGTCTTCAAGAACGGCAATGGCGCTCCTGAAATCCAGGACATCCCTGCTGCTGAAATGGACAAGGCTGAAGAGCTGCACAACAACCTCGTTGAACACGCTGCTGAAGGCGACGAAGCCCTGATGGAAAAATTCTTCGAAGAGATGACCCTCAGCGAAGAAGACATGGAAAAAGGTATCCACCTCGGCATCCTCAACCGCGAAATGTTCCCAGTGCTTTGCGGTGCTGCAAAGAAGGGTGTTGGCGTCACTCGCCTCTGCGAATTCCTCATCAACGCTTGCCCATCACCAGCCGACACTCCAGCTGTGAAGGCCATGAATGGTACCGAATTCCACAACAGCAACGACGACCCAGCAGCTCTGTTCATCTTCAAGGTGACCACCGAACAGAACCTCGGTGATGTGGCTTGGATGCGCGTCTATGGCGGTCAAGTGGCCGAAGGCCAAGACTTCGTCAACCCACGCTCGGGCAACAAGGAACGCATCTCCCAACTCCTCGCTTTCGAAGGCAAGAACCGCGAAAGAGTCGAGAAGGTGAACGCTGGCGACATCATCGCCACCATCAAGCTGAAGGATGGCCGTATCGGTGACTCATTGGTTGACGCCAAGGTTGCTGAAGCTGCTTTCGAAGCAATCCCATTCCCAGAACCAATCTTCCAGACTGCCATCAAGGCCGTCAACTCACAAGAAGACGAAAAGCTGGGTGGTATCCTCAACGACCTCCACAAGACCGACCCAACCATCATCGCTGGCATGTCGCGCGAACTGCGTCAGAACATCCTGCAATGCCAAGGCGAATATCACCTCAACACCCTGAAGTGGTACTTCGACAACGTATATAAGATTGGTGTTGAATTCAGCACTCCAAAGGTACCTTATCGTGAAACCATCACCAAGTCGGCTAAGGCTGACTACCGTCACAAGAAGCAATCAGGTGGTAGCGGTCAGTTCGGTGAAGTCCACATGATGTTGGCTCCTTACTTCGAAGGCTACACCGATCCTGAAGAATTCGCTGTCCGTAGCAAGGACGAATACGAACTCCCATGGGGCGGTAAACTCATCTTCGCCAACTGCGTTGTGGGTGGTGCCATCGATGCACGCTTCATGCCTGCTATCCTGAAGGGTATCAACGAACGTCTCGAACAAGGTCCTCTGACCGGTTCATACGCTCGCGACATCATCGCCTACATTTACGATGGTAAGATGCACCCAGTTGATTCTAACGAAATGGCATTTAAGATTGCCGGCCGTATGGCCTTCAGCGCTGCCTTTAAGAATGCTGGTCCTAAGATCATGGAACCTATCTACGACCTCGTCGTCCGCGTTCCTGCCGACCTGATGGGTGCCGTCATGACCGACCTCACTGGTCGTCGTGGTATCGTGATGGGTATGGACAGCGACCACAACTACCAAGTGATTCGCGCCAGAGTGCCTTTCGCTGAGATGGACCGTTATTCAACCACCCTCAGCTCGCTGACTTCGGGCCGTGGCACCTTCACCATGAAGTATGCCGAATACGCACAGGTTCCTGCCGACGTCCAACAACGCCTGCTCAAGGAATACGAAGAAAGCCAGAAGGAAGAAGAGTAATAATAGTTCTTTTTCATATTTTTTCCAAAATCCCGTCAGCAATGGCGGGATTTTTTTGTTGCTGTAAATAAAGAATTGTCGTTTATAATATTTCTCTTTTCCCAAGAGTCACTTAATGATTGACAAAAAAGGGAAGGGGAAATCGTGTTTTAATGCCTAACGACAAACGGACAACTACGGTATGCCTTTTGCGAATCGACGACACGGAGCAGATAAAATCCATCGGCCAGTGTGCTAACATCCAATGTGGCTGTTCCATCGCAACTGCGCATACTACGTTGCATCACTTTCACGCCAAGCACATTGAATACCTCAACTTCTTCGATGTGCCCACCTTCGATACGCAAGATACCTTGTGTCGGATTAGGATAAACCACGAAATCTTTTTCCGACACTTCGTCAACTGCCATATCGAGGTTCATGAGAATTGGGAAACCGTTGTTATGGTTATCTTCATCCATATTCCATACATCGGTATTATCGTTGAGCGTAGCCACAAAATCAGGTGTTCGCATGGCATCTTCATCCATCGCAATGCCCAAGCCTTGCGCTCCGCAGGTGTTCAGATAATAGCAGTTGAGGACTGAATCTTGCTCGACTTCACTCCCTACGATACCACCTGTCAAGCCTTCATTTCCAACGACACTGCCCACATTGTAGCAGTTATGAAGACTAATTCTATTTGCAACCAAAAAGCCAACAATGCCACCACATCCGCTCGTATTTATAGTATCTGGACTAAGCACTGTCACCGCACCTGTATTGTAGCAATTCTCAATGCTATGACAATGTACATCCATGCTTATGCCAGCAATACCTCCTGCTATATGACCCTCCGAAATCACCTCACCTGAATTATAGCATTGTCTAATAAAGCCTCCCAACATTGGAGTAATGCCCCCTACCGCACCAGTAGCACTTACCTTTCCAATGTTATAGCAACGCTCAATGAAACCATACCGTCCTGAAATACCTCCCGCTTGATTACCGTAGATTTCAGCTGCATTGTAACATTCAGAGATTACGACTTTACCAGCATATCCGACAATGCCTCCAGCCAATTCACCTTTAATGTAACCATTGACAATGCGAATGTTTTTCAGCACTACCGTATCGGCCGAATGCACATAGCCGAATAGCCCTGCACGGGTCTTGCTATCCACATAAATATTGGAAATGGCATGACCGCCGCCATCGAAATTGCCCATGAAATAAATGCCAGTATAGTATTCTTTTTTTCTTTCGCAGCCATCTTCAGAATAGTAGGCCAAACCGATAGGGAACCAAGGCTGGTCTTCACTGCCGTTGAGGTCAATATCGGTGGTGAGTTTGAAATGCAAATCGCTCATATAGTAGCCTTTGTTGACCGCATACGACAACATGGCCAACTGGTCGGCATTTTCAATAAGGTAAGGATTTTCTTCGGTGCCTTCGCCGCGTGTCCACATTTCACGGCCACCATGCCAGACACTCGTTTGTGCCATGGCTAAATTGCCTACAAAAAACAAGGCTATAATGAAATCTATCTTTCTCATGATTGTAATTCTTTGAATGTGAAACAATAAACTTTAAGGTTACTTCTTCAGTCCATTGAAGAAAAACGCCTTGACATGGTTGATGAATTCGCCTCGACGTTCCATAGCCGTCTGGCTTTCGTTTTTCCACACCGTGGTGAGTGCGAAATCGATTTCCTGCATATCCTGATAACGCAAAGTGAAAGGTCCCATTGAGCCAACGCCAGCAATGTCATATGAATGAGGATGTCCGCAATATTCTTCGGTCCAATATTTTCCTTCAGTATTGAAGCCGTCTTGCGGGGCAACGCCATCAGTGCCATAATTGAACGGATCCGAATCGTCAGGAAACATAAAATGACATGCCGGACCAGAATAATCGCACCCATACCCTATCGGCGAACCATCACGGCGAATCATGCGCATCATGTTATAGTAATCAATCGCATTTTCAGGATAATAAGACAAACCGGGGAATGATTGATAGTAGAAATTGCACAGTCCCAGACGCTCGTCATCGGCAATGCCATTGCCGAAATTGGCACCGTTATAAGCGAACTTATCGTTAGGAAACTCTTCGTTGAAAAGGTGCTCGCCAATGCCATCGAAAGTAGGATTGTCGCGGCCATCGGCATTCACGCGCGGACCTGCCAACACCGTTACAACCTGAATGGGTGGATTGTCGCCGTATGCAAAAGGCTGGCCCTCACCATCCGTAAGAATAGAATTATAGCCATAGAACGAACCGCGTTGCACATCGCAGCCTATAAAGTCGTCATAACCATCACCAATATCAAAATCGGCAAACAAGCCAGCATAACACATAGAATACTCAGATGCACGCCTGTTGAAACACTTGTAGTTGAAGAAGATGGTGTTGTTGAGGGCTTCGTCGCCGGGAGCATCGAAAGCATACACCATGGCATGGACCTCAAGGCCAATATTTGCACCGTTGGTTTGTGTGTGTTCACACGCATCGTTGAAGATGAAAAACAAGCATTGGTCGCCCTTGATGTCGGGATAGTCGCCATCGGCAGGCACATAGCGTCCGTCACCATTGACATCGACGAAAGGCGCCAGATTCGGGGCGAAGCCTTCATCGCCATGAGCCGGCCATTCGAGGATGTCCTTGGGAATCTCGTAGCCATTATCGCCATGATGAGCGATGAACTGGTCGATTTCGGCACGCGTAAGGTTCCAAATACGCATGAATTTCAATTGGGTCATAAGGTCGTTTGTGCCATAATCCAGTCTCAAAGGTCCCATCACATAATCCCTACCCCAATTATTTTGGAAATACGTTCCCGAAAGGTGAAGTTGATTGGCAATGTCCACTGCGCCAAACCAAAACGAGAGTTGGTTGAATGTCTGGCAGCCGCTGCCTTGCGGCACTTCGTACCACGGACAAGGGTTGGGGGTGTTCGAATCCTTATCCCATTCCGAAGGCGGCATAATGGAGCCATTGCCCAAGATGGTAGCACGGATATTATTAATGTCGAGATGCGAGATGGGCGGAGTCTGGGCTTGAAGCACTCCGCACAGGCCAATGGCCAAAAGAAAAGCAAATGTCTTTTTCATAATGCAAAGTATTTAATGAGTAACTAATTTCGCGACAAAGTTAGAAAAAAAATTGTCTGCTTTGATTTTGAGTAGATTTTTAAGCATAAATATCTGATTCGACTCGTAAGCCATGGATAATATTATGACAGACATCATAACAAATTTTTATCTTTGCCTGTAACATTTTGAAGCCTATTCCGTTATACCACTATGATAAGCTTGCACGACATCAACAAGACCTACTTCGGCGCTCAGCCGCTGCATGTGCTGAAAGGCATCAACCTTGAAATCGCCGATGGCGAGATGGTCTCCATCATGGGCGCCTCAGGTTCAGGAAAATCAACCCTGCTCAACATCCTCGGTCTCCTCGACAACTACGACTCGGGCGACTATTACCTCGACGGCAAGCTGATGAAAGACCTGACCGAAAACACCGCTGCCGAATACCGCAACAAGATGATTGGCTTCATCTTCCAATCGTTCAACCTGATTCCCTACAAGACCGCCATCGAAAACGTGGCCTTGCCACTATATTATCAAGGTGTAAGCCGCAAGAAGCGCAACCAGCTGGCATTGGAATACCTCGAACGCTTCGGGCTGAAGGAATGGGCCGATCACTATCCCAACGAACTCTCTGGCGGACAGAAGCAACGCGTGTCGATGGCCCGTGCCTTGGTGACACAACCCAAGGTCATCCTTGCCGACGAACCCACCGGAGCCTTAGACAGCAAGACCTCGGCCGAGGTGATACAAATCTTGCGCGAGGTGAACCAGACCGGCATCACCATGGTCATCGTGACCCACGAGAGAGGCATCGCCATGCGAACCGACAAGATCATCCACTTGAAGGATGGCATCATCGAGGAAGTGGAGACCAACAATCCCGACCTCATCGACCTAAACACCCAAATCAAATAAGCCATGGACTTCTGGCGCGAGATACTCATTTCACTACGACGCAACAAGCTGAGGACCATCCTCACAGGCTTTTCCATCTCGTGGGGTATCTTCATCCTTATCGTGCTTCTCGCTGCCGGCAACGGTCTCATCAACGGTGTCAGTTACAATTTCGAAAGCCGCCTGCAAAACGTCTATACCCTTTATAGCTTGGAGACCTCGTTGCCCTACAAAGGCCATAAGGCCTCACGCTACATCTACTTCAACGACAAGGATATACGCACTTTAGAGAATGGCTTCCCCCATATCGATAAAGTATCGCCCATGGCCATCTACAACGAGACAGCCATTAAAGACGACAAGTCAAAAATGGTTTCGCTGGAAGGCGTCAGACCTATTTACAGCCAGATAGAAGATGTCAGGATGGTGCGTGGACGCTTCATCAACGAACACGACGAAGCTTGCAGCGAGAAAGTCATCGTCATCGACGAAGATTTGGCCAAATCGTTCTACGATAATGCTGACAATGCCATGGGCCAGTTCTTGATGATTAGCGGCATAGGCTTCAAGATTGTCGGAGTGTGGAAAGACGAGTCGAACATCTGCTATGTTCCATTCTCCACCTTGAAGAAGATACATAACGTCACCCAATACTATCGGCTGACTTTCACCACCTACGGACTTGATACGAAAGTAGATAACGAGCAATTCAAGGAATATCTGAAGCGGAAGATGGCCCAACTGCACGAATTTTCGCCCAACGACCCACAGGGCATTTGGATTAGCAGCACCATGCTCAACGCCATCGAAACCAACCGCATCATGCACACCTTGGAACTGTTCATCTGGATTATCGGCATCGCCATGCTCATCTCAGGCATCGTAGGCGTGAGCAACATCATGCGCATTACCGTGAAGGAACGCACCAACGAGATAGGCATCCGCAAGGCCTTGGGAGCCAAGTCACGCTCGATTTTGGCCTCCATCGTCACCGAGTCGATGGTGATCACCACGCTGTTCGGCTACATCGGCATGATGGCCGGCATACTGCTTACCGAAATCGCAAACAATATACTGAACAGCAAGATGGACGACAACGCCATGACCATTTTCGCCAACTTCACCGTGGATGTGCGGATTGTAGTGATGGCCACCTTGTTGCTTGTGGTTTGCGGTGTGTTGGCAGGTTTCTTCCCCGCACGCAAGGCAGTGAGAGTGAAACCCATTGAAGCAATGAACTATCGATAAAGAAGGAACCTATGATTGACCTCGACGGACTGAAAGAGATTTGGCAGACCATAGCCCGCAACAAGACCCGCAGCTTGCTGACGGCCTTTGGCGTGTTTTGGGGTATCTTCATCCTCGTGGTGCTGTCGTCGGTAGGCAACGGCTTCGAGAACGGCCTGATGCGGCAAATTGAGGGCTTCTCGCTGAATACAGGATTCATCTTCACAGAACAGACCACCGAACCTTACAAAGGCTACCAAAAAGGGCGTTATTGGTCGATGGACATGAATGATTTGGAGGCCATCAAGGATGCCTTCCCCGAAATCGTGGCCATCTCGCCCGAGGCTTCGCTGTATTCATCAGACGAAAACAACGTGGTCTTTGGCAGCAAGAGCGGCAGCTACACGGTGAAAGGCCTCATGCCCGAATACAACCAGATTGACCGTTGCAAGATCGTCATGGGACGCTTCGTCAACGAAACCGACATTGCCGAAAAGCGCAAGGTCTGTCTGATTGGCGAACGCGTTTACGAAGAGATGATGGGGAAGAACGTTGAACCGATAGGCAAGATGATAAAGGTAAATGGCATTTATTTCGAAATCGTTGGCGTGATTCGTCCTTACAACAGCCATACGCAGGTGAATGGCGAAGCCTCCAAATCGGTTATTCTGCCTTTCACCACCATGCAACAAGTGTTCGGCTTAGGAGACAAGATCAATTTCTTCCTCTACACCGCTCGCGATGATGCTTCGGTAAGCTCGATGGAGGAAGACATCAAGACCCTGCTGAAACTGCGCCACGACATAGCGCCCAACGACAAAGAAGCCGTAAGTGCCTACAACGTGGAAGAGGAATTCAATATTTTCAAGGCCTTGTTCAAAGGCATCCATATCCTCATCTGGATTGTGGGCCTAGGCACCTTGATGTCGGGCATTATCGGGGTGAGCAACATCATGCTGGTGACGGTGAAGGAGCGCACCCGTGAGATTGGCGTGCGTCGCGCCCTTGGCGCCAAGCCCAAGGCCATCCTCACACAAGTGATGTCGGAGAGCCTGCTGCTCACCATCTTGGCAGGATTGGTAGGACTTTGCTTCGGCGTGCTCGTCATGGCTGTAGTAGGTCTCATTGTGGCCAGCAATCCCAGCGAAACCACGATGTTCCAAGACCCGAACATGAATCTTGGCGAAGCCATTGTCGCCATCATAATCGTAATCGTTTCAGGTCTCTTGGCCGGCTTGTTGCCAGCCTTGCGGGCCATCCAAATCAAAGCCATCGATGCCATCAGAGAAGAATAGTAGAATCACATAATCAACAAATTGATGCTTCGGCTCCGCTCAGCGTCCCACAAAGTCACAAAGTCAAAATGTCCCTTAGTCCCTAAGTCAAAAAAGTCCACAAATCAACGCTTCGGCTCCGCTCAGCGTCCCACAAAGTCACATAGTCACAAAGTCAATTAGTCAATTAGTCAATTAGTCAAACAACTCAACAACAAACATACACACCATGAAGAAGTTTTTCAAAATCTTGTTTTTCATCTTGTTAGCAGTAGGCGTAATTTGGACATTCGTGTATTTGTTCAAGAAGTCGAAACCACAGACTGCAGAATATGAAATCGTGGAAGCCACATTGGGAAGCATCGAGAAGAGCACCATCGTGACCGGACAAATCGACCCGCGCGACGAGGTCTCGGTGAAGCCGCAAGTGTCGGGCATCATCTCCGAAATCCTCAAGGAGCCAGGCCAGTCGGTCAGCGAGGGCGATGTGATTGCCATCGTGAAAATCATCCCCGACGTGAGCAACCTTTCGGCAGCCGAGTCGCAAGTGCGCGTGGCGCAAATGAACCTCGAAAATGTGGAAAAGACCTACCAACGCCAAAAGACCTTGAAAGACAAAGGCTTGATAGCCACCGAGGAGTTTGAGAAGTCGCAGTTGGAATACAAGCAAGCCAAGGAAAACCTTGCCAATGCCAAAGACCAGCTCAACATCATCAAGGAAGGCATCTCGAAAAGCTCTACCGAATACAGCAACACCAAAATCAAGTCAACCATCACGGGAATGATTCTCGACATCCCAGTGAAGGTAGGCAACTCGGTCATCAACTCGAACACCTTCAACGACGGCACCACCATCGCCACCATCGCCAATATGAAGGACATGATCTTCAAGGGCAAGCTCGACGAAACCGAAGTGGGAAAAATCACCGAAGGCATGACGATGACCTTGACGATTGGAGCCATGAACGACCGCAAGTTTGAGGCCGTTCTGGAATACATCGCCCCAAAGGGAACCCAAGAGAACGGAGCCGTCTTCTTCGAGATGAAGGCCCGCGCCATCTTGCCCGACGACGTGTTTGTGCGCGCAGGCTATTCGGCCAATGCCGAAATCGTCATGGACAAGGCCACCGATGCCGTCATGGTGCCCGAAAGCTGCATCGTCTATGAAGGCGATTCCACTTTCGTGTTCCGCTGCACACAAGAAAAGATGCCACAACAGTTCGAAAAGCAGCCCGTCGAAGTCGGCCTCTCCGACGGCATCAACATCGTGGTAAAATCGGGACTTGAAGTTGGCGACAAGATACGTGGTAACGAAAAACTGAAATAAGATGAAACGCACCCTTCTACTCGTGGCAACTGTGGCTCTTGCCTTTTCCGCTTCGGCGCAGCAAGTATGGACCATGCAGCAATGCATCGACTATGCACTTGAGCACAACATCGGCATACAGCAGAGCCAGCTCAGCCGACAAAACGCTGACTATCAGTATGAAATGACCAAAGACTCGTGGTTGCCTTCCATCAATGCCTCGGCGGGCGAATACCTTGGCTTTGGCCAATCGCCATCCTACACGGGTGTGTATGTGCCCGACAACTCATCATCGACTTCCGTTGGCTTGGATGTCTCACTGCCCCTTTTCCAAGGCTTGAGCATCTACAACTCTACAAAGTCGAGCTATCTGAACCTACAAGCCTGCACCCAAGACCTCGAAGCCGCCAAACGCGACTTGCGGCTGACCATCATGGCCTATTACATGCAGGTGGTGTATTGCAAAGAACTGAAAGGCGTGGCCGAGCAACAGCTTGAGCTCTCGCAGAACCAATATGAGATGACCCGCCAGCTTTACGAAGTGGGGCGCAAGGCCGAAGCCGACGTGTATGAAAGCAAGGCTCAAGTGGCAGCCAACCAATCGTCGCTCACCGAAGCCGACAACAACCTCATGCTGAGCCTTCTCGACCTAACCCAAGCCATGGAAATCGAAAGCATCGAGAACTTCGACGTGGTTTCGCCCGACGAGTTTTTGGATTTGATTGACTATCAGTTGCCTTCGCCAGAAACTACCATTGAGAACGCCTTGAACCAACAACCCATCATGCAGGCCGCGCAACTACGTCTGCAACAATCGCTTTACGATCTGAAGGTCGCCAAATCGGCTTGGTACCCATCGCTCAGTTTCTTCGGAGGCTATTCCAACGGCTACTATAACTACTTCACGAAAGGCTACGATAACATACCCTTGCCCGACCAGATCAAGATGAACAGCCGCGCCCAACTCGGATTCTCGCTCAACATACCGATTTTCAACCGGATGCAAACCAGATATCGCGTCAAGATGGCAGAAGTGAACATCGAGAACAAAACGTTGGAGATAGAGAACAAGAGCAAGGCTTTGAAGAAGGAGATTCAGCAAGCCTATTACAACGCCTTGGCTGCCGAGCAAAAATACAACTCGGCCGATAACGCACTGAAATCGTCGCAGATGGCTTTCGACTATGCTGAAGCCGGATTCGAGGCAGGCAAGACCACACAGATGGAGCTCAACGAGAGCCGAACCCGACTTTACCAAGCCGAATCGGCATTGCTGCAAGCCAAATACGAATACCTTTACCGCTGCAAGGTGATGGAGTTCTATAATGAGCAGGAATAAATCCCGCCCAAATCCACCAACGCCCCATCATACAATTCAATAAGACTGAAACCATAGCGCAATAGGAAAGCATCCAATGCTTCCTTCTCCTTTAATAATTGCGTATTGCCACACACCAAAAGTTGGTTTCCGAACACACCGCAGCAGCCTGGGAAGAAACCATAATCGTGGCCTTCGAGATGAATCTGGTGCGGGTCAATGAACAAGACATCCAACTGCCTTTCGGTCAAGACACGACAGATGCCTTCGTCGGAAGTGATGAAAGCCCTGTCGTTCAAAGCCAAGAGATTGCATCGAGTATAAGCTTGGTTTACATTGATTTGCGTCTTGCCTTCATAAAGTCGCAAGATGCGCTCATCAGTATGTTTCAGGTTGTGGACTAAGAGGTTGGTTGTACCACAAGCGTTGTAAAATGTCGTTTCGGGATGGTTATATCCTAAGGCTTTTCGTCCGCGCATCAGCTTCAC
This sequence comes from Bacteroidales bacterium, assembly GCA_024400425.1. Lineage (GTDB taxonomy): Bacteria > Bacteroidota > Bacteroidia > Bacteroidales > F082 > Limimorpha. The sequence continues at coordinate 10,577 of JAKSMV010000002.1, read as the reverse complement.
ACCCTTTTGGTGCAGAAAAGCGATCCATTCCTTAGGCGTGTTGGGCGCAAAGACCAGTTGGTTTTCGGCATACTGAAAGAAATAGATGTCGGGGTGAGCCGCAATGGAAGGATAGACGAAATCGGTAGGTTCAAGCCAAAGCACTTCGCCCAAAGCCTGCAATCTTGCCTTGGCTTGCTCGGGCATCAACGATGATGCGATAATGACTCGCTTTTCAGCACTTTGGATTTCGTAGGCAAAGGAATCGATACTTTGAGACGCATCGGAAACAAAATCAACCTGTTGGAAACGCTGAAGCAAGGCTTTCTTGTTGGCCGCTTCGTAGCCGATGGCATGTGTGCGTTGCGATGGATGCACCTTTATCGTCAAATGGCTGCCAACCTTTCCGATGGTCTCGAACCTGCGTCGCCACACCTCGCCATGCACCATTTCGGCAAAGTTGTGGTGATAAGGCCCCGCCAAGCAGTCGCCGCCATCCAATTCGTCGGAAGGATGCAGCCCGATGCGCAACACCTTTACGCCATTTTCCACAAAATAAGTGTAGATATCTGCCGAACACTGTACCGCCTCGGCGACCGACAGAGGCTGATAATCACCTTTCAGGTAACGCTTGGCCAACACCGTATCTTTCACGACGAGGCAAGGATAAATGCGCGTTTCCTTAGCGCCAAGGCGGACGATGTCGCGAGCCGTTTGCCTATCCAATTCGGGCGACGAGCCGGGCAAGCCTATCATCATCTGCAAGCCAAGCGTAAATCCTTCATCAAGAATCAGTTGCGAGGCTCTCTCGATAGCCTTGAAGTCGTGCCCACGCCCACACGAAAGCAAAACCCCATCGTTGGTTGACTGCGCGCCCAGTTCGATGTTGCGCATTCCCAACTGCTTCAGCACCTTCAAGCGCGCCTTGTCGATATAGTCGGGTCGCGTCGAGCAACGGATGCCCTGCACTTCGCCCGACTCGATAAACGGCTGGACTACACGCAGATAGTCATCTTGCATAGCGACGGGCAAACCCGTGAAGTTGCCCCCAAAGAAAGCCACTTCGACAAAACGCTCCTTCTTGGGAAACGTAGCGATGTGATTCTCAATGGTTTTACTGACCCATTCGGCATCCGGAACCTGGCTTTTTCCGGCGATGCTGAACTGGTTGCAATAGACGCAACGAAACGGGCAAGCCATTTCTGGCATGAAAATAGGTATGTTGTAATATTTCACGAGGCAAAAATGCGACAAAAATCGCAGCAACCAACGGAAAAAAGCTATACTTTTGCAATTTTCTATCAGAAACAGAGTTATTCGAGAAAAAAGCATAAAAACAGATACAAAAATGAAAAGCAAACTCACAACCATCGCCATGATTCTGCTGGCCGTGTTCGTCACACTCGGCGGAACCACGAGCTGCAAGAGCAAGAAACGTTTGGCTAAGGAAGCTGCCGAGGCCGAATACAAGTCGAAAGTCGAACAAGCCGTCAAGGACCTGAACGCCATCTTGGACGACGAAACCCTGTGGACTTTGGAAGAGAAGGAAGCCCGTGTGCAAACCATCAAAGACTGGAACCTTCAGAATGCCGAAGTTGACGACCTGCTGTTCCAGGTTGAAAAGAAACTGGCCCGCGAACGCGCCCAGAAGAACGAAGAAGAGCGCCTCCGCAAGGAAGCCGAAGAAAGAGCCAAGTCGGCCGATGTGATGCTTGAGAAGAACTTCCGCAGCATCGCCAACTCAAGTTCAACCTCGCAAGCCAACCGCCTCATCAACGAGACCATGGACCTGTTCGAATCGCCCAACGTGCCAGTGCTCATCATCATCAGCCAAGCCGGCGGATTCAACGACTACGACCGTCCGACCACCATCGAGAAATACCTCAACTACCTGAAGGACCAAAAGGTTTCGAACAACAAGGTGAACGAAATCAAATACAACGACAACGGAAAGATTAACGAACTTGAACTCATAAAGAAATGAAGAAGATATTAGCAACATTAGCCATTGTGCTGTGCTTTGCAGGCATTGCCGTGGCACAAGACGAACTGAGTTTCGAACGCAAGCAGGCCATCGACAGCCTCGCCTTGGAAAAGGTAAGAGACCTGAGCAAATACATCAAGATTGTCGGCTCGAAAGACACTCCTTACAGTGAAGCCAACCGCGTGATTGACCGTGCTGAAGAACTGTTCATGAGCGATGCCGAAATCGGTGTCTCGTCGTTGCATTCCAACCAGATCCAATACTACAGAGTCCGCAAGTATTTCGAGCGCCTCATGCGCCTCAACTACGACCGCGTCGAGATTGAATGGTACAACATCGAATACGTCAGCGACCTACAGCGCCAACCCGACGGCACATACGTGGGTGTCATCACCATCTTCCAGACCTTCCGTGGCTACGATGCCGAAGGCAACATGGTGTATAAAGACACTACCAAGAAGGACATCACCGTGTATGTGAAACGCAAGGAAACCCAAATCGGCGGTCGCACCATCGGCTTCTGGGATGTGTTGCTGGGCGACATGCGCGTCAAGGAAACTACTAACAAGTGATAAAATCGCGAAAATATCTCATAGCATTCATTTGCTTGGTCTTCTCTTATAACGCTGTTTCACAATCGATTGGAAACTTCCAGATGGACGAGACAGAGTTGTATGCCATGACCAAGCAAATGGGTCAGTTCATGCGTCGCTTCAATTACGAAGAAGACCAGTTCGGCTATAAAATCAACCCAAAAGACCCTTCCTATCGGAACAACGAGATGCGCCGCAAGTCGCTGCCCATCCTCTTCGATATGGAGAAATACGGTTCGAACCCCGAATTGCAGCAATACTTCATTGAAGACGTCACGAAAGACGATTCGAGTTACATGACCTTCCTTGGAGGCCGCTGGTATTCGGAGGTTTCAACCACCTTCAAGTACAAAGGCAAGGACGTGCAAATCTCGCTGATGCTGGCCGTCGAGAAAGAAGGCTTAGGCTCGAAATGGGTGCTCACCAATGTGTATTTCTCGGAATTCAACAAGATGTTTCCAAATGGAGAAATCGCCGAAAAAGAGAAGCACTTCCTGCATCCCATGAGCCACGAACTCGACTTCATGAACATCTACAAGGCCTTCAAGGAGCCGGAAGTCATCGAATATTATGCCTCGGGCGATTACGCTCCCGATTATCTGACCCTGTTTTTCTACGAAATAAAGAAAGGCACGCTCGTCTTCCAACACGTCGATGCCGTCAAGTTCCACGTCTTCCAAATCAAGGACTGGTATTTTGAGGTGTCGTGGTTCAACCGTGCGGGCAACAACTCAGGTTGGCTCATGTCGAATATCTACTACATGCCAGAAAAAGAAAAGGCCGACCTCATCAAATTCTACGAACCATGAAAAAAATTGCAACGCTCTTCATACTGATTTTCAGTTTGATATATTGCTGCGAAGCACAAAAGCTTTCGAAAGACGAAGTAATAAAATACAATGCCGAAGTAGAGAGCCTGCTGCAATATCTTGAAGAAACCCTCAACTTCATCGGTGATGCATCAAACAGTGCACAAGAAAAGGAAATCATCTATTCCGAAAGTTGGAACAAGATTTTCATCGACGACAAGGTGCAGATTGAAGACGACCTCGACCCCAACCGCAAGACACCTATCAACAAAGATGTGCAAGCCTATCTGAAGGACATCGACTTCTTCTTCACGCAAGCTTCCTTCAAGTTTGACATCCAAAACATCACCAACGGCACAAGAGACGACGGAAGCGTCTTCTTCAAGGTGACATTGTCGCGTCATCTCACCGCCACTACCATCAACGGCGAGACGGTTGACAACGTGAGAAACCGCTTCGTGGAAATCAACCTCGACCGCAAGAACAGCAGCATGAAGATTGCCAGCATCTACACCTCGAAAATCAACGAGAAGGAAGAACTGCGCAACTGGTGGAACTCACTGTCAACCAATTGGAAAACACGCCTCGGAAAAGATGTGAAGCTCTACGACAGCATTCCGATCGAAACCGTTGGCATGATCAGCAATGTCGATTTCATGGCTTCATACCCAATCATCGACCCTATCAGTGGCGATACCGTATTGAAAGACAAGATTTTCAAGAACGACATGGCTGAACTTGACAGCAAGCTGAAGCAAGTCACACAAAAGCAATACGTCAACATCTCTAGTCTGCGCGAAATCATCAGTGTCGAACCACTCAGCGAGCTTTCCGACCTCTTGGTCCTCGACATCTCAGGCACATCGGTCGAAGACATCAAAATACTTCGCAACGCCAACAAGCTGAAGGTCTTGCGTGCCAATTCAACCCTGATTGAAGACATCAGTGCGCTGAAATACGTCATCACCTTGGAAGAACTCGAAATCGCCAACAACAACATCGAGAACATCGCGGTGGTGGAAAGCCTGAAGAATCTCCAGAAACTCAACATCAGCAACACGATGGTCAGCCGCCTGACCGACATAAAGAATTGCCCTACCATCACTTCACTGAAGGCCAATGGCTGCAAGATTTCGAGCATCAGTCCGTTGCAGGACCTCGCACAGATTACCATCCTCGACGTCAGCAATACATCGGTCCGCGACCTGTCGCCACTGCAAAACCTGACAGCCTTGCAAAGTCTCAACATCTCGGGCACACCTGTCAGCAACCTGCAAGCGCTGGCTGGGTTACAAAACCTCAACGAACTGTATTGCAGCAATACCAATATCAGGGATTTGTCGCCACTAAGCGGTCATCACAAGCTGAGCAAGATTTATTGCGACAACACGAAAATCGGCATCAAGGAAGCTACAGACTTCACCGTTGACAACCCATTCACATTGGTCATCTACGATACGAAAGCCTTGGAAGACTGGTGGAACAACCTGCCTATCTATTGGAAAACCGTTTTCGCCCAGCAAATCAAGCTCGACAGCAACCCGACCACCGAACAGCTCCACGAAATCATCAACATGCAGGAACTCGACCTTTCGGGAAATCCCTACATGCAAAACCTGATGCCCGTCAGCCGTCTCACCAACCTCAAGAGCCTCAACATTGCCAACACTGAGATTTCAACCCTCATGGCCATCCAAGCCTTGTCGAAACTTGAAATTCTCAACCTGGAAGATACCTATATCAACACCCTTGAGCCGCTGCAAGACATGACCAGCCTGAAGGTGCTCAACATCATGAACACCCCCATCACTGACCTCACCCCTTTAACCAACGACACTAACATCGAAATCATCCTTGCCGACAGCACAAGCATCAAGAAGAACAACGTGATAGCGCTGAAGGAAAAGCAACGTCAAGTGACGGTTGTTTACCAAACCCCACAGCTGCAAGCTTGGTGGAATGGCATCGACCAAAACTGGAAAGACATTTTCCGCAACCATGTGCCTTATCAAGGCGAGATGCCTGATGCCGTACAGTTGCAGAAAATCATCGACATCCGCGAACTCAGCATCGATGGCGAGTTGCAGATGATACAAGACCTCACACCTTTGACCGATTGCATGTGGCTCGAAAAACTCAGCATACCGAACCAAAGCGTGCATGACATCAAGCCTTTGGCCGGAAAAGACTATCTCGTTGAAATCAACCTGCAAAACAACCCCATCAGCAATCTGTCGCCATTAGAGAACGACCTGCTTTTGGGCTACATCAACATCGAGAACACACAGGTCAGCGACCTTAATCCTTTGTCGAAGATGACCAACCTGAAGACCTTGGATGCGGGAGGAACACCTCTAAAATCGCTGAAACCCCTTTCGGGCCTGCCACAACTGGAAAACCTCTTCATCAACAACACCAACGTGAAGAGCCTGTCGCCCATCGAGGAACTTGCCTCGCTGAAGCAACTGAAGGTTTACAACACCAAGGTGAAAAGCAAGACCATAGCAAAACTGCAAGAAAAGCGCCTTGATATGAATATCGTGTATTATTGATATTCACCTAAAAAACTAAAACTTTTCAAGTTTCAGCATTCTTCTCGAAGAATCACTGCCTGTGATTTCAAGCAAATATAAGCCACTCGCAAGGTGGCTTATTTCTATTGTGCACTGATCCGACTTCAGCAACTGGCGGCCATTCAGGTCGAGAAGACGCACTTCCTGCAAATCGGCAACTTCAACATGGATGACATCCGAAGCCGGATTGGGATAGACATCCACCTGCAAGTCGTTTTCAGCAAGGCCGTCTAAATCGGTCGGAATCACCCAAAACGAAGCCATGCACGTATGGCAGTTGTGCGTCGAGCCAATCATCACATCGAGAAAAACGACATTACCGAGCGGCAAATCCTCGCGCAGCGTAGCTTCAACATCAACCACGACATCCGATGACACGGGCAAATCGAAGCGTGTAACCTGCTGCCCGTCAATGAAGAACGAAGCTGACGAAAAATATTCATGCGAATAGGAAATGGTTAGGGTTTCCATGTCGTAACCCGTATTATGCGCCATGAAACTGAAATGCCCAGTGCTTCCAGGCTGCATCGGAACCGTTTCGGTTGTGAGTTCCTTCACAACGAAATCATATTGGTTGACCATTTCCACCACAACATCATCGATGCACAGATAGGCGGCACCATCGTTTCGCATACAATGGATGCCAATAAAGGCCATATCCGGAACATCACAGACATACCTGGCTGAAAATTGCTCATATCTCGTGGCATTAACCCGCGTCAAAGGCATGAAATCAACCGACATGCCTTCGGGAGTGGCCGAAGGTCCAATCTTGACCTCCACATCGAAATCACCATCGGAAATGGCCCAAAACGAAATGTTGTAGTGCATTTCTTGGAAGATGGGCAGCGGCATGAACATCCACGCATCGTCAGCTTCGGCAAAGGCATACCAATCACCCGCATGGGCACAACGGTTGTGGTCCTTGTCGAAATGACCACAAAGCCAACTGTTGTCGTCACAATACCAGCCAATTGGCTTCTCCAAATCGTGGTTACCATATTCGAAAGTTTCGTTCAGGATTTCGTCAGCAAACAATGTCGATGCCGACAAGACAATGGATAGGAAAAGAAAGATGCGCTTCATAAAATTGAGATATTGAATTGCAAAAATAGGCTATTTTGACGTTGCATTGTTTTATTTACTATCTTTGACCCCAAAATTGAAAACTTAATGAGCGAAGAAAACAATAAATGGCTCGTTGTTGTTAACCCGAAAGCTTGTATCGGAAGGGGAGAAAAGGATTGGCCAACTATAAAACAGATTTTATTAGACGAAGGATTTGATTTTGAGTCTGTTGTGACAGAATATCAAGGTCATGCCATCGAAATTGTCAGACAAGGCATTGCCGAAAAAGGCTTTCGGAAAATCATCTCCATAGGCGGCGACGGCACCAACAACGAAGTTATAAACGGCATTTTCACGCAAAATGTAGTTCCAACCACTAAAATCACGATGGGCACAATTCCCGTCGGAACGGGCAATGATTGGGTCAGAACCTTCGATTTTCCCGAAGATTACCAGAAAATCGTCAAAATCCTAAAAGCAGGACACACTTTTGCGCACGACATTGGAAAAGTGACTTATTATAACGATGGCGACCCTAAAGTGCGCTATTTCCTGAATGCTGCCGGAACCGGCTTAGACGAAATGGTCTGCAATAAGACCAACATCATGAAACAAAACGGTAAAGGTGGTAAAATCAGATATTTACTGAACACTGTAACTTGTCTCCTGAATTTTAAGATAACGAATATCATCATTGAAATAGATGACAAGCAAGTCTTTGATGATTACATTCTGAGCCTCTCCATAGGAAACTGCAGATTCAACGGCGGCGGCATGATGATGATGCCTAATGCTGTTCCCGATGACGGTTTGTTTGACTTAACTGTCATCAAAGATGTTTCAATTTTCAAGTTTGCCACCAATGTTAGCAATATCTACGATGGAACTTTTATCAATAAGATGAAACAGGTTTCGACTTTCAGAGGCAAGAAAATCAGAATAACTTCCAAGCCAGCACACTCACTACTTCTTGAAACCGAAGGCGAAACCTTGACTAATTCGCCTTTCGATTTCGAGATGATGCCAAAGGCTATCAATATGCTCGTCAAGCAAAATGCCGGAAGAAAAGCACATAACGGAAAATCCTAAATACTAAGACATTATGATAAACATCGATCAAGTAAATTTTGAAAACAAGCGCGTTGTCATTCGCGTTGATTTCAACGTTCCGTTGGACGAGAACTTCAATATCACCGACGACACCCGTATGCGTGCCGCATTGCCAACCATCAACAAAGTGCTCAACGACAAGGGCATGGTAGTGCTGATGTCGCACCTCGGCCGTCCGAAAAAGAACCCTGACCCGAAATTCTCCATCAAGCCCATCATCGCTCATCTGGAAGAACTGTTGGGCCGTAAAGTCGCCTTTGCCGACGACTGCATGAAAGCCGCCGACCAAGTGGCAGCCATGAAACCAGGCGAAGTGCTGATGCTCGAAAACCTCCGTTTCTATGCCGAAGAAGAAGGCAAGCCTCGCGGAATCGAAAAAGGCGAAGAAGGCTACGACGAAGCCAAGAAAGCCATCAAGGCCTCACAGAAGGAATTCACGAAGACACTCGCCAGCTATGGCGAATACTATATCAACGACGCATTCGGCACAGCACACCGCGCCCATGCCTCAACAGCCCTCATTGCCGACTATTTCGATGCCGACCACAAGATGTTCGGCTTCCTGATGGGCAAGGAAGTGGCAGCCGTCAACAAGGTGATGAACGAAATACAGCATCCTTTCACCGCCATCATGGGTGGTTCGAAGGTGTCAACCAAAATCGACATCATCGAAAACCTGCTCACCAAAGTCGATAACCTCATCATCGGCGGCGGCATGACCTATACCTTCATGAAGGCCCTCGGCGGAAAGATTGGCAACTCCATCTGCGAAGACGACAAGCTCGACTTGGCTCTCGACATCCTCGCCAAGGCAAAGGAAAAGGGCGTGAACCTTGTGCTTTCCATCCAGACCCTAGCCGGCAACAAGTTCGGAGAAGACTCCGATATCAAGATTGTTGACCCAATGAACATCCCTGATGGTTGGGAAGGCATGGACATCGGACCTGCCACAGGTGAGCTGTTCGCTAAAGTCATCAATGGCTCGAAGACAATACTTTGGAACGGTCCTGTTGGCGTTTTCGAATTCGAGAAATTCACTGGCGGATCAAGGGCTGTCGCCAACGCCATCGTCGAAGCTACAGAAAAAGGAGCCTTCTCGCTCATCGGAGGAGGCGACTCAGTGGCTTGCATCAACAAGTTCGGCTTGGCCGACAAGGTCAGCTATGTTTCAACCGGTGGCGGTGCTCTGCTCGAAGCCATCGAAGGCAAGGAACTGCCTGGTATTGCAGCCATCAAGAAATGAAGACCCTAGTCAACATCATAAGCCGCGAGCATCCGCTTGCGGCTTATCTTTTTGTGAAGGAGAACTACGAAGAAGGCGACAAGCTAATCTTCATCTCCGCCCACGAGAACTTCGACTGCATCACTCCGCTGGTGAAATGCCTGAAAATCGACAAGGAGCAGGTGCAACGCATCGTCTTGCGCCGCGATGAGGACAAATATACCTATGAACGCATCTGCCGCGTCATCAGCTGCGCCATACCGAAAGAAGGGCTTTATTATGTGAACCTTGCCGGCGGCACACGCTACATGGCACTCTCGGTGCAACACGTCTTTGCCAACTACAACGCCCAATTCTTCTACACCCAGACACGCGAAAACCTGATTGTCAAGACCATCTTCGACAACAGCATCTTCGACAACGACGACGAAATCATCCCCATCAAGCACAAGACAAGGCTTGGCGAATACTTCGAGATACACGGCCTCCAGCACGACCTCGACCAAACCACTCCACCCATCCGCGACGAAGAGCAGACCAACTACATGTTCGAACTCTTCTCGAAACGCAAGCTCCGCGGCAGCGACTATCAAACATTAGACATCTTGCGCGAAAAATATCGCAATTGGAAATACATCAATATCAGCGAAGTGGAACATCCCATCAACGACAAGATGATTCCCATTCCGACCTTAGGCCGATTCCTGAATTTCCTGCATTTCGTCCCTTCGCAAAAAGGCGTGCTGCAACGCGAGGAACTCGAATACCTCACCGGAGGCTGGTTTGAGGAATACGTCTATCACCTCGTCAAGAAGAACATCCATCCCGACGACATCGCCATTGGCGTGCACATCGACGGATGCACCGAGATACAGCACAACAACGAACTGGATGTCAGCTTCATAAAGAACAACCAACTGTTTGTCATCGAATGCAAGAGCGGCATCAATTCGGAAAGCATGTTCAACGAGATTGTCTATAAGGTCTGCGCCCTCAAGGAAGTGCTTTTAGGCATGGCTTGCAATTCCTACATCTTCTCGCTGAAAAAAGACGAAAATGGCGACCTGAAAAAGATTGCCAAATACATGGACATCACCTTCTGCGACTATGACTGCCTGACCAAGCCAGATAAGGTGGAAAAAGTGATGAAAGAGATGAGGAAAACTATTGGAGTTAAAAGTTGAGAGTTAAAAGTTGAGAGTTAAAAGTTGAGAGTTAAAAGTTGAGAGTTAAAAGTTG
>JAKSMV010000019.1 GCA_024400425.1 Bacteroidales bacterium | reverse complement strand
TCCCTCAAACCCACAAGCACTTTTTTCAACTATTTTGCATCATGCAACGCTATTCACTGACTGTCAGTGAAATAAATTTTCATTTTTTTCAGAACGATGGCAAAAAGGCGTCCCCGTAGTGCCCGATTACCGGACTTCCGCCTTCGAAATGGTTGGAAACGATGCCAAATCGGGCCTCCAAGTACACGAAATGGGTGGAAATCCACGCATCCGTAGAGGAATTGTTCAGCGAATGAGGGTAAAATAGGACAAAAAAAATGGATGCGGCAACGCCACATCCATTTTATATAATAAGGTATAACCTATTTTTATCGAAACTTAGTCAATAATGCGATAGAACGACACACGACGATTGACGCCAGACTTAATGTCGCCAAAGGCTGTGGTTTTTCCCTTACCATAGTCGGTGAGGCGTGATTCCTCGACACCCAACTTAACGAGTTGCTCTTTCACAGCTTGTGCACGACGTTCTGAAAGTTGCTGATTATACTCTTCGCTGGCAGTATAATCGCAATAACCCACAACACTAATGCGGAGTTCTGGATTGTCCTTCAACACTTGTGCAACAGCTTCAATCTTCTCCATTTGGTTGGGTGCGATTCCATAACTATCGACTTCGAAAAGCACCGAGAAAGGAAGTGCACGGAACGCAACATTGTCATCAGAAATGCCATTGATGACTGCATCCATTTCATCGTTGGTGTTGTTTTGGGCAGCTGCTTCTGCTGCATCAGCAAGTTGTTGTTCCAGTTCGTTAACACGATTATTAAGACGCATTTCTTCTTGTTGAGCTTCACTCAAGTCACCATTTAACTTATTAACTTTGTCATTAAGAGCGTCAAAGTCATCTTGGTTGAGTCTGTTCTCATTAGCAATTCTATCAAGGTCTTTCTGTGTTGGGCCAAAACGGAACATCAAACCAACAACTGCTGAACCATGAAAATCATGTATGTATCTTGGGTCTGCAACATCACCAATGTTATCAACAACGTATTCTGCATACACACTACCATGTTTGCCAAAATCATAGCTCAAGCCAAGACCACCTTGCAGAAGAGCCGCGACATTGCCCCATTTTTCTATAGCATAACGATCCGAGACACCTGCACCTGCCAAAGCATAAATCGAGAATCGACGTTCCGGGTTATAGCCCATGATTGCATCATTGATGCTAAACTTAACATCTGCAGTGAGTTTGCCATAACGGTCGTACCAGCCTGGAGTACCATCAGGAACATTTGTGAAGATGCCAGGAATTGCGCCATGCAAGCGCAAGTCCCAAACATGATTAAGTTCCTTTTCAACTACAATACCAAAACCAGCATCGGTAGAATGACGCCAACCCAAAAAACCACCTGGTGTACCAAATTGTTGATTGTAGATAGCCTCCGCTCCCAATTTCCAATTGCTCCAGAAACCATAACGAGGATAAGCATTGTCTTGAGCCATGACATTCAAACTAAATAACACAAATGCCACAACTGCAATTAAACTTTTTTTCTTGTTCATAATGACTTAATTTATAAATTTAATTTATTTGTTTAATATCTAAACAATTGACCTATTTATCTTTAATCCAAAGATATTCAAAAAACGCTGCAAAAATAGTTTATTTTTCAATACAAAATAAAATTATTTGTACAAATCATCGGGGGTGGTATTGTCCCAATCAGGGCGCTTCGAAGATTTATCGGCATACGACTCATCAATTTGCAGCCGTTCCTTGTTCGCCACATAATGCTTGCAGAACCACTTGAACTCATCGACCGTGGGCATGCAGAAAGTTGCAACGCTATGCCCATAATCTTCATAACGGCGAACAAAATATGGCAAATCGTACTTTTCGAAACGTGGCACCAATTTATTTGTGCCGAACATCCCCACATTAAACAACTTCAATTGATTATAATTCACCAGTTTGTCGGCTGTTCCATGGAAGAACATCGTCGGCGCAGGGGTATGATTACGATACTTTACTTTTCCTTCTTGAGAGAAAATGGCGCCTGCATACGACACTACTCCGGCAAGACGGAAATCCTCAGGCAAGATATCTGAATTGAGAAAGCCATTGCACAAGGCATAATCGGTTTGCAAAGCCGTTATGGCGCCTGCGCTCGAACCCATCAAAACTATCCAATCGCTATTCACCTTCATCTCGGGATGGTCAATGACAAACGCCAAAGCCGAAATCGCATCCTCTGCAGCCATATAAATTGCATTTTGCACCGGCTTATGATTGGTCAGGCCTAGGTTCTTTGCTCCAACCAGGCCCAAACGATAGTCGATGGCTACGACCATGAAGCCTTCTTCAACGAGCTTCGCGAAATAGTATTTCTCAAATTCGCCATTGCGCTGGCCTTCCATAAATCCACCACCAAAAACATATAAGACGCAAATGGTGCTGTCGGTGACATGAAGTGGCTCATAATAATCCAAAAACAGAGATTGCCCATCCTTCTCAGCATACTGGTAGGTTGTCATCGACTGACCGAAGCCACAAATGGTCAGCGAAATCAAGGCAAAAAACAAGAAAAATTTCTTCATGATTGTTGGTTTTTATAGTATTCTCTCAAAAAATCTGGCAATTGCCTCAAAGCGGCCTGCTCGCGCCATTGCTTCTTGACTTCTTGCGCCGGCACACCAAACACGGCCTTTCCAGGTTCAACCGACTTATCGACGGCTGATGTCGCCAAAACGACAGCACCTTCACCAACGACAAGGTCCTTGTTAACGCAAACGCGCCCCCATAGTATGACATCGTCTTCAATACGCGTCACTCCTGCAATAGCAGCGTGACTCCCGATAAGGCAATTACGGCCAATATAACTATCGTGTCCCACCTGGCAATGGTTGTCAAGTTTGGTCCCTTTATTAATATAGGTGTCTGACGTAACGCCTTTGTCAATGGAGCAGAGTGCGCCAATCTCAACATCGTCTCCTATAACGACACGACCGAACGACTCGAATTTCTTGTAGCCTTCGTTACGGCGTTGGAAATAATAGCCATCGGCGCCAATCACACTACCAGAATGGATGACCACATTGTCGCCAATCACGCAATGGTCGTAAATAGTAACATTAGGATGGATGATGCAATTTTTGCCAATCACGGTGTGGTGTCCCACAAAAGCACCAGGCATGATGAGTGTCCCCTCTCCTATTTGTGCACTTGAACTAATAGGCTGATTCTGAGGTTCAAAAGGACGAAAATGGCGCATGATTCTAATAAAAGCATCAAACGGGTCGTCGTGAAGGAGTAAGGCTTTTCCTTCTGGGCATTCCACTTCCTTATTGATTAGCACCACTGAAGCTGCCGAATTCAAGGCCTTGGCATAATACTTTGGATGGTCAACGAAAGTGATGTCGCCCATTTCCACTTTATGGATTTCGTTTAGCCCTGTAACTGGGAAGTCAGGATTGCCAACAATCGAGGCACCAACCAGTTCGGCAATTTGTTTTAATGAAGTTTTTTCTATTTTCATTTTCTAAATGATAATCGAATAAAATTGCAAAAATAGGAAATGTTTTTTTGGTTCGGAGAAAAAATAAATAAAAGCCACGTCATACTAAAATATCAGTCCTCACGTTTCGAACTATGAATGAAAATAATAGCAATATGAAAAAGTACATTTTCTTCATCACGTGTCTTTTGGCTTTTCCATTCGCCAGTTATTGTCAATATCGTAATCTTCAGCACAACATTGAAACTGACCTTGGTTGTGTTATTCACGACAACAAAATCGGTTCGACATTAGAGACAAGATACGCCATGGGCATTGCCAATCATTGCGACTTGTTAGCATCCATTTCACTTTCTCAAGGAATCGATCCCGAAAGAGTTGAAAACATGCGCATTCATAGTCAATTCCACTCTGGTTCAATCCAATTGGGAGTCAGGGGACATTTGGATTATCTAAAAATCTGTTCGCTGAAACTCTCGTGTCAAGGCGGAGTCGCAATTATTGAAAAAGTATTGGTAAATACCAACACGGCCGTTTCAAACGCAAATTGGCACCCCATACTCGCCGGAAAGATAGAACAGTGTTTCAAAATAAGTCCAATCACCCAATTAGGGTTATTTTACGATAAGGGTTGGTTGTTTTCAACTCAGCAACCACAATTCGACCGATTTGGTTTGACATTGAGTTTCAAGATCGAATAATAGTACGAAAAAAGGAGTCACTTTCGTAACTCCTTGATTTTCATTGTCGGGGCAAAAGGATTCGAACCTTCGACCCCCTGCTCCCAAAGCAGGTGCGCTAGCCGGACTGCGCCATACCCCGAAGTCGATTTGACCTTGGCGGAGAAGGGGGGATTCGAACCCCCGGTACCCCTTGCGGAGTACGACAGTTTAGCAAACTGTTGGTTTCAGCCACTCACCCACCTCTCCAAGGTGCTTCGTTCTATCTGAATGCGGGTGCAAAAGTACACCTTTTTTCTATACCTCCAAACTTTTTCTTTAGTTATTTTTCATCACATTGTCATTTTAACTGGAAATCAACAAAATAAAAATAAAAAGAAAAGAGAAGAATTGGATTCTTCTCTTTCATTTTCTAGTGTTTTCAAGAATAATCAAGCCTCGGTTTGGTCAACGATAACGGCTTCTGGAGCATTTTTCATCACGGAAGCGATACCATTTTTCATGTTGAGCTCGTTAGCATACATCTGGCTTGAACCGATGATTTGGCCGTTGGTAGCCATCAAATTGAAATAAGGCTTGCCATTGGCAGCCACTTTAGTGTCGAAACGGGCTTCAGTTTGGGCATTTTTCTTGACTGATTCAACGCCATTGAGGCATGAGGCTTTGCTTGCATAACCTTGGCTTGTGAGAATGACTTGGCCGTTTGTTGCCAATAAGTTGAACTGGAATTCACCGTTCTTTCTAGTAGTAATGACAAATTTTCCCATTTTTCTGAATTTTTGAGTGGTTTAGGGTGCAAATATACAATTTTCAGAATAATCTGCATAAAAAACCATAAAATTACTGCAAACGGGCCACCAACGCATCGCGGTAACTGGCTCCAACAGGAATCTTGTCGCCCGCGACTGTGACATCCGACTTGTCCAAATCCTGAATGTGATGGAACGAAACGATGAACGACTTGTGGACACGCACAAAGAGGTCGGCAGGCAAGATGGATTCCAGATCCTTCAAGGCATATAAGGCCGTAATGCGCTTTTGCTTCGTATGGAAAGTCACATATTCATGCTGGCCTTCGATATAGAGCAAATCCTCATAGTTGATTTTATACAGTTTGTAGTCTGCCTTGACGGTGATGAAATCGTTCGTGTGAAAAATCGTATCACCACCCTCTTCCGACGCAGATTCTTCTTTTGACTTATGGTGTCCCAGCACTTTCCCGACGGCTTGGAAGAAACGTGGAAAATCGAAAGGCTTAAGCAAATAGTCGGTGACGCCTAGGTCGAAGGCATCGACTGCATACTCCGAATAGGCCGTCGTGAGAATGATATATGGCTTATGGCCTAGGGTGCGGACAAAGTCAAGACCCGTTATGTCAGGCATCTGGATATCCAAAAAAAGGACATCTACCCTATTGTTTTTCATCGCATTCATCGCCTCGATGGCATTTGAGCACGATGCCACCAAATTCAGGCTATCGACCTTTGAGACATAATCCTGCAAGAGTTTCCTCGCCAAGATTTCATCGTCAACGATTACCACATTCAACTTCTCGTTCATAGCATAATTGTTACTTTATATTTATTTGTATCTTGTTCAATATCAAAAACATAATCATCACCATAATGCAAGTTCAAGCGTTGGAGCACATTCTGTTGTCCTATGCCAGGAAGCCTATTGTTGCTCTTCGTCACCGATGTGTTGAGAACCGAATTTTCAGCTACGAAGCAGAACGACTTCCCTTTTTGCGTGATGGAAAGATGGACATAGCCATCCGTAGCAGCATCAAGACGGCTATACTTGAAACTGTTTTCAACGATAGGCTGCAAAAGCATCGGAGCAATCATAAAGCATTCGTTCTCAATGTTTTTTTCAAGAATCACATCACGGTCATTGCCAAAACGCATCAACTGGAAATCAATGAAATTCTCGATATACTTCACTTCTTTGCTCAGTGGGATGACATCCGCTTGGCAATCGACCAAAACGTAACGAAGCATCTCTGACAGTTTCAGCACGCCATCAGCAGCGTTGTCGTCGTGCATATATACCATCGAGTATATGTTGTTGAGGGCGTTGAAAAGGAAATGCGGGTTGATTTGCGACTTTAGATAACGCAACTCCATATCAAGTTTTTCGCTTTTTAACTTGTCGGCGATAATCTTGTCTTCATTCTCCTTTCGTTGATAATAGAATGCCACGGCCACTACAATAGCTGCAGCAAACCATAACATTCTGATAATGAATATCAGCAACATGTAGGGAAACTCTTCAGAGAAATCAGAAATCGGGCGTTGGTCGAAGAAATGCAACAAGAGAAGTTCAATCCAAAGCGAAATATAGGACCATAAACAAACCACCGCAAAATCGAGCAACACGAAAAGCAAGATTCGTTGGTTCTTCAGGCATCTGCGTATCAGCACTTTATTGACGACTTCGGTCAGAAGCATGACTTGTCCGAGAAAAGCCAACGAAGAAATCAAACGAAGCAGATAGTTACTGTTAGGATGCGTTGCGAAGAAAAGCACGAACAGCAAAGCCCAAGTAACGCCGCGTTTGTGAAGGCGTTCAATATAATCAAGATTCGCGTTAGTTCTTTTCATAAGTGCAATTTGCTAGCAAAAATAAGACGAATCGAATAATACAAGGCCAATATTCAACAAAAGTGGCAAAAATGTCAAGGAATCATTTCCAAAACCTCAAGACCGCAACCTCGCCCAAAAGCGCAAACAATGCCACTAGGACGAACCATTTCCAAAGGGACGACTGCTTAGCGAAAGCATCCACCAAATCATTATGGGTAAAATCAGCAACATCCAAGACGGCAAGCACATCGAAGCCCAAAGCGCGAAGCGTCCGCTCCACCTCATTTCGTGGCACAAACTTCATCGACGACTCCTGGCGGCTGTCGTTCCATGCCAAAGTCCGATTGAGCGTATCGTTCACACGAAGTTCGCAAAAACCCGCAACAGGCAAATCGTCGTTCAGATAAAGATAAGTCATCTGATTCCGCATTTCGGTCGCTGGCCTTATCACAAGACTTTGATCTTCGTTGCACAAAGCAAAAGAATGGTCACCTTCCATCGACAAGTCATTGATGGACAAAAACCTATCTACTCCAATCGTATATGAAAGCCTTTCGACTTGAGCACCCATCAAAGTCATCTTGAGCATCATGGGGACAAAAAGCGGATTGGCCGACAAATCGCTCCACGAATCATTCAAGGCAGTGGCAACAACGAAAATGTTACCTTTGCCGTGTGGCGTGGCAAGCAGAAGTGGATCGCCATTTTGAAGCTGAAGCAAAGTTGTTGCCAACCCATCCGATTTCATAGAAACATGTTGAAAGACAGCAGGCAGTTCGGCGAACTCAGGCATATTGACCAACATATCGGAAAAGAAATCGTGTTGTTCAGCCAAGCTTTCCACTTTTGTTGGATTTGCATCAAGCTCCTCGGCATGAAGATTTACATTGTCATACAGCAATTCGTTTTGTCTCAATTCATTAAGATTCGGGAACACGACTACACTTGCCCCATTGGATGCGAAATCGAGAAGCGACTGCTGCAAAGTAGCGTTCAGGTCAGCTGTCTCGTTGACAATGAGGAGTTGTGCCTTTGAAAGCTGTCCTAAATCGAAGCGTGAAGGATCCATCAGCACATAGTTAAACTGCTCGTCGTCAGCAAAAAGCAGTTCGCAATCGGTAGGTTCGGTGCCCAATTCAATCACATTCAGGCAGGGCTTCACATTCAGCACAAAACAGTACTCATCGTCGAAGATGATTGGGTTATCCATCAACGAGACGACACAACGCTGCTCGCCACTTTGCTCAACGACAAACTGCAACTCCAAATCAGTCGCGCTGCCTTTTTCGACATCAATGGTGGCCGATGCCGCCATGCTTCCATTCATCGAGAAGTTGATCGGCAAGCCCTTCACATCCTTTTCTCCTTCATTCACCACTTTGACATTCAAAGTATTAGGCAATCCGACCTGCAAGATTGGAGAAGCAAGCCAAACCGTATCTACATAAAGATTCGAGGTGAAATCGGAAACCATCGGCACCATCACCAATTGCAACGATGAATCGGCAGTTGCCGATGACAGATTAAATGTATTTTGCTGAAAATCAGAATAGACAAACATCGTAGCGGAAGCAAATTCATGTTGCTTGCGCAGCATCGAAACGCGGTCGATGACATCGCCCATGGCCACGGGTCCACCCTCTTGTTCCATACGGTCGAGCTGGTCGAGCATTTCCTCCTGATTCATAGGGAACTCATTCTGCACTTCGAAGCTGTTGGTCATCAGCACGAAACGGCTCGAAGGATTTAGTTTCCTCACCAAATCGCGTGCCGACTGCCGTGCATCTTCCAAAAGAGTGGTTCGTTCTGATTGGCATTTCATGCTCATGGAATTGTCGAGATAGATACCCACCAGATTATCATTCGAATTCGCATTCATTTGTTTTTTATGATGATACGGAAACGCGAATGCCAAAACCAAGGCAATGACGAAAAGGCAACGCAGGCATAATGTGACAAAATATTTCAGTTTGCGTGTCTTCGCATTTTCTTGCTGAATGTTGCGCAGCACAGCAGTGTTGCTGAAATACACCTGCTTGTGCTTACGAAAATTAAAAAGATGGACAGCTATTGGTATCAGGACCGCCAAAAGTCCCCAAAGCATATTCGGATAGAGAAATTGTAAATTCATATCAATCAACGACTACCACTTTTTGAGTTACGACAAAGCCTCGTCCCGTCGCCACAAACATATACATTCCTGGTTGCAAATTGGGCATGGTATATTGTCGGGTCATAATATCATTGTCAAGACTAGTTTCAAATTCATCCACAAGAACACCTCGCATATCAACGACTTTGATGTTCGTGTTGCCCTGCATATTCTCAAACTTCAGCGTCATCTCGCCGTGGTTTGGATTGGGGACAACTGAGAAATTGGCCATTGCCGTCGCATTTTCTTCAACATCGTAGAACGAGCACTGCAGCCAATACGAAACCATCTCCCCTTCCGGGCTGCACGGATTGTACATTTCAGCGACAAGATGGACGATACCATCATAATGTTCCAACACATACACGCTACATTTCCTACCATTATCAGTGGTATCAATCACCCAATGGACAGGCTCCTCAAAATACCACTTGATGCTATTCCACTGATATTTATGCTTGTGGTCGTAAATATTATAATCGTAGGAATTGACCTGAAATTCAGTAGCTGGAATCACCCAATGCGGAGCAACAGTATCAGCAGGACAAATCTCAGTCCTATCAAGTAATTCATTTACAGTCAGATTCAAGCGGACTATCGAGTCGCAGCCCATTTTTGTCTTCATGAGAAATTCGTAGGAACCCGACTCGCGAATAGTATCGTCTTGGAAAATGAAATAATCGCAAACTGCAGTGTCTGTTGCAACATCATCAACATATTCAGGATAGTGGACAAAATGGATATGATAGACCGAGTCGCAACCACTTTGCGCCGCACCATGGTTGACCCAAAGCGCATCGTTATCATCGAAAGTCATCCCATGCCAAACATTTTCGTCATTGCCGCATAGTTCCACAACGGGCGAAGCTTCGAAAGCAGGCATCACCGTGACAACAGCTTCTGCTGACGAATGCCTTTCGCCACAGAAAATTTCATAGGTAAAATGGTCTTCTCCTGAAAAATCGCTGTCGGGAATATAGAGCCAAGTGTCTTGATTCAGGCTACCGTGCAAAGGCTGATTCACTTCATAGGTCAATTCTTGGCAGTTTGCCAGCAAGTCGTTTTCAAGGCAATTCAACACAATAGCTTCGGCATGGCAAGTCGTAAATCTGTCATCGACGGCCTGTAGCACCATTTCGGGAAGCACAATCACCTTAACTTCGGCAGATGTTTCACAAGTAAGCTCACCAAAATCCTTATAACCCGTTACAGTATAGACAATTGTATCGTCAGGACTGGCCAATGGGTTAGGAATATTCGGGTTGGAAAGGCCCGTTGTCGGTTGCCACTCATAACGGTCGGCACCCGAGGCTGAGAGTTGAACAGGAGCTTCTCCGACGGTGTAATATTGCGTTGGAGAAACCTGCAAATCAACTTGATGCACATTGATGTCGATGAAATCCCAGACCGAGTCGGCTACGCATCCCGTTGCATCGCTTCCGCTGATAAAATAGCGTCCAGAATGCTGCGACGTCACATCATGCAAGACGAAGGGCGGCTGGCTGATGGCGACACCCGAAGGACCGAAAAGGTGGACCGCATTGACGAAATCCGACTGGAAATTGAAGGTGATATCGTCGCCAGCGCAATGTTCCTCGCCTGTTGCCTGCTCGTCAATTTCTATTTTCGAGAACGACTGGTAATCAGAGAAAAAGCCATAAGTGCAAGTGCCATCACTTGTGATGAAGACTCCCAAGTGGAAATAGCCATTGCCCGCGCGGTTTTCCAGATTCATGAGGCTTTCGACTGGAACCACATTGCTAAGGTTCTTCAGGCAATAGGAATAATCTGGATTGGAAGGCACAGGCGTAAAGTCAGATGCGGTCAGCACATCAGGGTCATTATTAACGAAGAAACCATCAATCATTTCGGTCTTCACGACAACCGTGACGAACATCTGGCTATATGATTCCAAACGCGGGCGGAAGCAGGAAGTCTGCAACGAACCCGTGCAATGAACGTGAGGCAAAACCGTTCCGCCCATCTCGCCCATTTCATTGACTGTTAGTTGGAACACGGCAATCGGTTTGTCAGCGCTGATATGTTCCACTGGATTTAGAATGATACGTTCCATCTCCTCCCCTACATCCAGCGTGCCTACTGCCACACCGTTGATGCTGATTGTCGTTGCATCCTCTGTTGGGAAGAAATAGAGGTATTCGGTTCCTGTTCCGCTTTTTACGGCAAAATACTCGGTTCCCATCAAGCTGACAGGCACCAGTTGGTCACCTACCAAGTCGTGATGGCCATCCAAATCCACCGAGTCATCGGATGTGTTGACAGCAATTGGTTTCGTGGCCATGATGCGGGTGTTACGCAAATGAGCGGTCGGAGCACTGCTATTTGCCTCCACAGCATACGATTGGCCTTTCTGCAAAACGACATGCACTTCCTGGTTCGGAGCGATGCCTCCTTTCAATGCTACCGACGGGATGATGGTGATTTCGGTATTGTCTTCAGTAGCAACCATTTCGGCACGGCTACACGTTGATGGGAAACGATTGCTGTAAGTGTATTGCGTAGGTACCAAGAACTCGTACCCCAAAGCATTGGAACCTTTCAGCGAATAAATCTCGCTATTGTTGTTGTTCGACTCGTAATAAATGGAAACCGGAGCACTGGAATTGATGTAAAAACCATAGTTAAGCACCTGATTATAAGGACTTGTCTCGACAATGTTAACTATATTAGAGACATCATACAGTTTATAGGAATGCGCTGGTACCTCAATGGTGTGAGGTTGAAATCCCAACGGGTTGGCTGGTTGCGTAAAGGTAACCGTTGCGCTTTGGTCGAAAGTAGTGACACAGAAGCGGACTGGTGTTTGCGCATGTTGTATTTCCAAATCGGGAGCTGCAAACCAAAATTCGGTATCAATCTGTGCCCAAAGCGCATTGCAAGCAAGCGACAGGACAATCAACAAGAGATAAGTTCTTTTCATAGCGTCATCAGTAATTTTGGGCAAAGATAGTTAATTTTCCATTAAAGACGAGGAATCTACTGAATTGGTTTTCCGTCAAGGACTGCAGATTGCAACTCATCGCCTTTGTAAGTTAGCTTTAGCGAGAAAAATGGCACTTTTGCGTCAATCAAACGAAGGAAAATCTTGTCGCCTTCCCACATCGTGAGTTCCAAAAGCCGTTGTTTTTCAATCCATTCCAAGTCGCCTTCGTTACATTCAATCTGTTCGCCCGTCCAATTGGTGCAGACAAAAATGTGCATCTGTTCGGCAGGCCAAATGTCGGAAACGAAAGTCACGATGCCGCAATAGCGCCATTCGGTAACAGTAAAGCCCGTTTCTTCCCGGATTTCGCGCAACATGCAGTCTTCAGGGCTCTCCCCTTCCTCAAATTTTCCGCCGACGCCAATCCACTTGTCGTGGTTTTCGTCATTTTGCTTTTTCGTGCGGTGCAGCATCAAGTATTTGCTGCCGCGTTCAAGGTAACATTGTGTGGTCTGTTTCATACCTATTTTTAAACGACAAAGGCGGCCTTACGAGCCGCCTTTGTTGAATTAAGTCGTGATGACAA
Source organism: Bacteroidales bacterium (assembly GCA_024400425.1). Taxonomy (GTDB): domain Bacteria; phylum Bacteroidota; class Bacteroidia; order Bacteroidales; family F082; genus Limimorpha. The sequence goes on along the minus strand of JAKSMV010000019.1, from coordinate 51,230 downwards.
ATTAGATGATGCCTTGAGCCATCATAGCCTTAGCAACGCGCATGAAACCAGCGATGTTAGCACCCTTGACGTAGTTGATGCTACCGTCAGCTTGCTTACCGTATTCAACGCACATGTCATAAATGTCGTTCATGATCTTGTGGAGCTTCTGGTCAACTTCAGGAGCAGTCCAGTTGATGTGAGCAGCATTCTGGCAGATTTCGAGGCCAGAGGTAGCAACGCCACCAGCGTTGACAGCCTTACCTGGAGCGAAAGGAATACCAGCGTTCTGGATGTAAGCGATAGCTGCTGGTTGGCAACCCATGTTGGAGATTTCAGCAACATACTGAACACCGTTAGCAACCAATTCCTTAGCATCGTCTTCGTTCAGTTCATTCTGGAATGCTGATGGGCAAGCGATGTCGCACTTCACCATCCAAGCCTTCTTACCAGGAGTGAAGATAGCCTTGCCTGGGAACTTGTCAGCCATATCCTGAACCTTGTTACGACGTGAGTCGCGCATGACCAGCATATAGTCGATCATTTCCTTGTTGATGCCTTCTGGGAGTTCGCAAACGCCGTCTGGGCCTGACAGAGCGACGACCTTAGCGCCGAGTTCAGTAGCCTTTGTAGCAGCACCCCAAGCCACGTTACCGAAGCCTGACAGAGCAACTCTCTTGCCTTCCATGGTTTCGCCCTTCTGGTGGACCATACGATCGACATAGTACATAGCACCGAAACCGGTAGCTTCAGGACGGATCAGAGAACCACCCCAGCCATAGCTCTTACCAGTCAGAGCGCCTGTGCTGTGTTCGCGAGCGAGCTTCTTGTAAGCGCCATAGAGGTAACCGATTTCACGGCCGCCAACGCCGACGTCACCAGCTGGTGAATCTTGGTCAGCACCGATGTTGCGCCACAGTTCATACATGAAAGCTTGGCAGAAACGCATGATTTCAGCGTCTGACTTGCCTGTTGGGTCGAAGTCTGCACCACCCTTACCACCGCCGAGAGGCAGGTTGGTCAGGCTGTTCTTGAAGATTTGCTCGAAGCCCAAGAACTTCAGCATTGAAACGTTGACTGCTGGGTGGAAACGGAGACCGCCTTTGTAAGCGCCGAGAGCAGCGTTGTACTGGACGCGGTAGCCAAGGTTAACCTGGACTTCACCTTTGTCGTCAACCCAAGTCACACGGAATGTGAAGATGCGATCTGGTTCAACAAGACGTTCAACGATCTTAGCAGCTTCAAATTCAGGATGCTGGTTATAGACTTCTTCGATTGATTCGAGCACTTCGCGTACTGATTGCAGATACTCATTTTCGCCTGGATGCTTCTTTTCCAGAGCGACCATAATGTCATTTACTTTCATTTTATTACTTTAATTAAAGGTTTTATGTAAAACAAATGTTCGTTCTTTCAGAAAATTGAACGTGCAAAGGTAGGACTTTATTTTGAATATTGAAACAGAACTGCAAAATTTTATTTATCTGTTATTTTTATGTACAGAAAACGCATTAAATACTTAATTTTGCACCCAAATTTTTACATCTATGAAAAAAGTATCTCTCTTTTTCGCACTGATGGCCTTGAGCCTCATCGGTTTTGCGCAGACCATCGAACACACCTATCATTTCAATCAACCTATTGTCACCAACACTATTGACAATTATCAGAAAATCAACTTCAAAGGCTGCATTCCATCAGGCGAGACAGGCAACCCGATGTTGCCTTGGCAAAGCGTCAGCCTGATGCTGCCACAAGGCTACGAGGCCGAATCCATCGACTTCGTCTTCAGCGATTTCGTCGAGATGGAAGGCAACTATAACTTGATGCCAGCCCAACTTCCTCGTCCGCTTTCCGAGACACGAGCCATTCCTTTTTCGAAAAATGAAGACTTGTATCGTTCAAGCGAACTCTTCCCTTCGGAAATCGAGAAGACAGTGGACAACCAAGTGCTCAACGGCATCGGATTTGTTTTCAGTGGCTTCACACCTATGCAATATGTACCCGCCACCGGCAAAGTCAGCTATGCCAAGACCGTGAAGGTAACCGTAGCGTTGCAAGCCTCGCGTGCCGACAACAGCAGCAAGCTCTGGCTCACGCCCGAGAACAAGGCTGCTGTCCAACGCCTCGCCCAAAACGACGTTCTGAACACCTATATTAATATTAGAGGACGCGAAGTCACGGGCTACGACATGCTGCTTATCACGGCTGCCGACTGGGTAGAGCCGTTAGAGGAATATGTGGCATTTTACAACAACAAGGGCATCCGCACCCGCGTGGCTACCTTAGAAGACATCTACGCACAGATGGATGGCCGCGACAACCAAGAGAAGATACGCAACTACATCATTGACGAATACGAGAAATCCGGCATCATGATGGTCAGTCTCGGCGGCGACGTCAGCATCGTGCCTTACCGCAACCTTTGGTGCTTCGCCCAAGAAGGCTACGAAGACCAGCTGCCTGCCGACATGTATTATGTATGTTTGGACGGCACCCTAAACGACGACAACGACGACAAATGGGGTGAAGTAGGTGAAGACGACCTGTTGCCCGAACTCGGCATCGGACGTCTCCCCTTCAACAATCAAGACCAGCTCAACACCATTCTCCACAAGACCTTCAGTTACCTTGAAGAGCCCGTGTTAGGCGAGTTCACCTCCCCCATCCTCGGTGCCGAACACCTCGGCGATGGCTACTACGGCAGCGACGACATGGAACGTCTCATCGGCGAATGCTCCGATTACGACTACCACACCGTCTGTTATCCAGAAGATTACGATTTCAAGAAATACTACGCTACGCCAAGCATCAACTGGAGCGGCAGCGAATTCAAGAAAGTGATAGGCACCGGCGGACAATACGTCCACCACGTTGGCCACGCCAATGCCGACTTCGTTGCTGGCTGGACCGGCAGCATGATGGGCAACAACTTCTTTGCTGGAAACGACGGCATCAACCACAACTTCATGCTGTTCCACTCACACGGCTGCATCTGCGGCGACTTCCCTGGCAACTGCGTGCTTGAAAAGATGGTCACCATACCCACCGGTTTCGTGGTCACGGCAGGCAACTCACGCTACGGATGGTATTCGCCTTGGGGTGACGGCATGGCAGCCCACATCCACCGCGAACTCGTTGACGCCTATTGCAACGACAAGATTGCCATCATCAGCATGGCAATGCGTGAAGCCAAGATAGCCACCGCTCCATGGGTAACCATGTGGGGTGAAGAAGGCTGCTTCAGATGGAACATCTACTGTCTCAACATCTTAGGAGATGGCGCCCTGGCACCTTGGTTCGAAGAGCCATTCATCCCTGAAGTTTACTACGAGTCAGGTATCAGGAGAGGATGTAGCACAGCGGTTACAGTAAAACACAAAAACGTGCCGCTCGAAGGATTCCGTTGCAGTTTCATCAAAGGCGACGAGCTCATCGGATTCGGAATTACCGACAGCGATGGATATGCTGAAATCGTATTCCCCGACCCAAACGAACCCTCTGGTGACATTGACCTCGTAGTCACTGGAATGAGTGCATGGACACGTCATCTACCAGTGAAAGGACTCACCGACGAGCCTTTCCTTTTTACCCGACTCTATAACTTCATCGATAATGGCAATGGAAACGATATAGCCGAATACGGCGAAAATTATGGTCTGTTTGCCGAGGTCATCAACCCAAGCCTACAAGACATTAGCGATGTTGACATCGAACTGAGCTGCGATAGCGAATACATCACCATCAACGCTGGTCACGTCCATAAAGACGAAATCATGCACACAAACGGCTACATTATCCCAACCGACGCCTTCAGTTTCACCATCAGCGATGACGTACCTGACCAGACAAGAGTTGTTTTCTACGTCACCTGTTCAGCCGATGGAAACGAATGGTCAACTGAATTTCCGCTTTACATTTCCGCTCCTAAGCTCGAGTTCACTGACTTCATCCCAGATGACGTCCAGGGCAACAACAACGGCATCATCGAACAAGGCGAGACCATCGTCCTTATCGTGAAAGGCATCAACGAAGGACACAGCCTTGCTCCAAACACTCATCTTACAGCAACATGCGGGAGCAGCGACATTACCATCCTTGACAGCAACGCCCTGGTGGGCGAAATCGATGCCAGCGAAGCATTCAACACCGCCATCACATTTACCTGCGCCGACGACATCACCGACGGCAGCATCTATCAAATCCAATTCAACCTTTGCTCAGGTGCCTATAACATTCCATACGAATACACTTTCTCGGTGGGACAAGCATCAGAAGACTTCGAGACTGGCGACTTCAGTTCGTTGGAATGGGAACATGGCGGCGACTCACCATGGTTCATCGACAACCAAGGACACGACAGTGAGCATTCAGCCCGTTCCGGAGAAATCGGCGACAACGAAACCTCAAGTCTCATCATCAGTTTTGAAACCCACATTTTGGGCCAATTCAGCTTCTACTACAAGACCTCGACCAACAAGCACGACTACCTGGTTTTCCTCGTCGATGATGAAGTTGTTGATTTCTGGGACCAAGAAAAAGACTGGACCCTCTTCTCTCATCCTCTGACTGAAGGTTCGCACACCGTTGAATTCCGTTACGACAAGAGTCCTAACGCCGTGTCAGGAGAAGACTGCGTCTGGATTGACGACGTCACCTTCCCTGCTACCAGCATCATCACCAGCGTGGAAAGCAACGTCAACGAGAAACTGAACGCCATTTATCCTAACCCTAACCAAGGACAATTCACTATCGCTTTGGCTGACGACAACTGCAGCATCACCATTTTCAACGCCCTCGGTCAGACCATCATGCAACGCGACGACGTGAGCGGATATCAACAAATCAGCCTCCAAAGCAAGGGAATGTATTTCGTGCAAATCCAAAGCGGGAATGGGGTTGAGATAATGAAAATGATTGTTGAATAAAATGATTGTATGTAGAGACGCGCCATGGCGCGTCTCTACGGCAAAATGGGACAACAAAACAAACACATAATACCATGAAAAAGGCATTGTTTTCTATTTTTGGTTCAATGATTTGTGCTTTTGCAATGGCGCAAACCATCGAACAGACCTATCACTATGGCAGCCCGATGGTCAAATCCATCGACGGTTACCAAATTGTCAATTTTGAAGGTTGCCGTCCTACTGGAGAGGCAGGCGAGCCTATCTTGCCTTGGCAAGCCGTCAGCTTGATGTTGCCACAAGGCACCGAAGCACAATCCATCAGCATCGAGTATTGCGACTTCGTGACATTAGAAACACCATTCAACCTCTACCCTACGCAACCCGACCGTCCCATTTCCGCCGATGGTCCGTTTGAGTTTGTGAAAAACGAAAACATCTATCGTTCAGCAGAAAACTACCCAACGAAAACCGACAGCGAAGTCCTCACCTATTATATTAATGGTGTCGCTTTTGCCTTCAGCGGCTTCACCCCAATGCGCTATGTGGCTGCCAACGGCACCGTGAGCTATGCCACCACGGTCAGAGTGAAAGTGGAAACCACCACTTCGCGCACCGACCACAGCAGCAAGTTATGGCTACGTCCGGAGAACACTCGCAGCATGAACAAACTCGCCCAAAACGAAGGTCTGTTATCCACCTACAGCCGCCGCGATGGTGCCCTTCCCGAATACGAAGTGCTCGTCATCACCCCTGAAAGCTATCTCGGCTACTTCGACCAATACATTGAACTTTACGCCGAGCGAGGCATTCGCGTGCGTGTGGCATCAACCCAAGACATTTATGCCAACGGAACGGGTCGCGACAACCAAGAGAAGATTCGCAACTACATTATTGATGAATACGAAAAGTCAGGCATTCAATCAGTTGTCCTTGGTGGCGATGTAAACCTCGTGCCTCACCGCAGTCTTTGGTGCCATGCCCAAGACGGCTACGACGATTATGTCCCGTCCGACCTTTACTATGCAGCTCTCGACGGTACATGGAACGACGACAACGACAACAAATGGGGCGAAATCGGTGAAGACGACCTCTTGCCAGAGATTGCCATCTCACGTCTGCCCTTCAACAACGCCAACGATTTGGAAATCATCCTCGGCAAGACCTTCAGTTACCTCACCACACCTGTCCTCGGCGAGTTTCACACCACCACCTTCGCTGGCGAACACCTCGGCGATGGCTATTATGCCTCATCCGACCTTGAACGCCTCGTTGGCATGAGCGACTTCAACGGCTACACCACCTACGGATACGAAGAAGAAATATATGACATTCACCGCGTTTACGAAACGCCCAACCATTGGTGGAATGCCGACGAGCTCCGCGACGACATCCGCGGCGGCACACAATACGTCAACCACTTCGGCCACGCCAATACTAACTATGTGGCCGGATGGTACAACTGGGACATCACCCCACAGCTTTTCAGTACTGCCAATGGCGTTGACCACAATTACACTTTCTTCCAAAGTCAAGGCTGCATTTGTGGCGACTTCGCTGACGATTGCATCCTTGAATGCATGGTGAGAAACGAGACAGGCATCATTGGTGCCACCGGTAACTCGCGCTATGGATGGTACAGCACCGCTGGTGATGCCTCATCGGCTCACTTCAACCGCGAACTGGTCGATGCCTACGTTCACGAGCGCATCCCAGATTTGGGCAACGCCTTTAAGGAAAGCAAGATACAGACCGCTCCTTATATCACGATGAATGGTGAAATCGGCACTATGCGCTGGACCATGTATGCACTCAACGCCCTCGGTGACGGTTCTGCTACCGTTTGGTTCGACGAGCCTTTCACTCCAAACGTCAATTACCCTTCTGAAATTCAAGTCGGCACAGACCGAATTCCTGTCGATGTCACAGACGAGAACGGCAATCCTGTGTTCAACTTCACCTGCCGTCTTTTCGATGGCGATGGCGACCTTATCGGTATGGCCAACACCGACCACGACGGGCACGCCATTATCGGCTTCTACCCAACCGTCAGTACCGACTCACTCACTTTGTACGTCACGGGCATGAGTGCTTGGCCACAACATTTCAGCATCAACTTCCCGCATGTTGACTGCTCATTTGTGATGTATGACAATATCACACTCAACGACGAAGACGGTCAAATCGACTTCAATGAGAGCCATAGCATCAATATGGTCTTCCGCAACGTAGGTAATCTCGACGCCAACAATGTCACCGCCACATTGGTATGCAACCAGCCCGAATACATCACCGTCACACAAGAACACGCCACGGTGGGCGACATCGAAAGTTTTGCCTACCAAAGTATCGAAAACGCCTTTGAATTTGTGGTTTGCGACAGCGTTCCCGACATGACCGAAGTGAGTTTCACCCTTATCTGCACCGATGGCACCGAAGAATGGAATAGCCAATTCAGCATCATTGCACACGCACCATCGTTCAAGATCGTGGAAGTGACCATGGACGAGGTTGAAGGCAACGGGAACGGCATCGTTGACCCAGGCGAGACCCTCACCTTGCATTTCACCATCGAAAACACAGGCAGCAGCCTTAGCAACGACACCCATTTTGGCGCCTATTGCTCAGCCCCTGAAATCAGTTTCGGCGAGAATGAATTCGTTTTGGGCGCACTCAACCCCAGTGAGACTGCAACGGCAGACTTCACCTTCAGCGTCAGCCCCGATTTGACCGAAGCCACCGCCTTTGAGCTTATCTTGGCTTCATATTGCGGCAAATACATCGCTAACGACCATCATTTCATCAATGTAGGTTGCGAAGTAGAAGACTTCGAAACCGGCGACTTCACGAAATACGACTGGCAATTCAGCCAACGCCACTGGGCCATCGCCAGCAATGGTGCCTACGAAGGCGACTTTTGCGTCAAATCGCCATCGATGAGCGACAACCAAAGCGCTTCGCTGTGGCTCGATTATGAAGTGGCTTGCGAAAACGAGTTCAGTTTCTACTTCAAAGTCTCTTCAGAAGCCGCCTACGACTGGCTCACCTTCTATATCGACGACGAGCTGATGAACCGTTGGGCAGGCGAAGAAGGATGGACGAAAGCCACCTTCGTTTTGCCCGAAGGACAACATCAACTGAAATGGACCTACGCCAAAGACGCTGGAGCCTCCAATGGTCAAGACTGCGCATGGCTCGATTTCCTCGTATTCCCTCCAGATGCCATCGTTTTAGGCATGGGCGGTTATGTTGAAGACGACGTCAACCTCTATCCAAACCCAACAACTGGCATTGTCAACATCGAAGCCGAAGGTCTGCAACGCCTCGCCGTGATGAACACCATGGGACAGACCATCTATGACACCGAAGCCAATGGCAACGTCACCATCGACCTGAGCCGCTATGGCGCCGGCATCTATATGCTCCGACTCACCACCGAAAATGGCACCATCGTGAAGCGCGTTAGCGTAGAATAAGAGTCCATTTGCAATTTCAAACTGAACATAACAAAAAGAAATACAGCTATGAAGAAATCATTTCTCATCTTAGTTTTTGCCCTATTCTTCGGCATGGGTTGCACCATGGCGCAAGGCTATGTCCCAACTGGGCACGACCATGTGGTCGCTGAATATTTCCCTGACCCCGACAATCCTGACAGTCCATACGTCAAAGTCTATATCGCCGAAGGTCCAGCCATGTTGGAACGTTCGTTCTCGCATTTCCGCGTGTATCGTACCAATTGCTATAACGATGGACCTTACACTCTCGAGAACACCGAAGTGCTGGCTTGCGAATTGCACGACACCGTATTCATTGACATGAGTTTTGGCAACCTCCAACCTGGTGTCTATAAGTATGGCATCGGCTGCGTGTATGCCGGCAACCGCGATGGCGAACTGCAAGAGCCTCGCGAGTCGGAAATCACTTGGTCGAACTGCATCGACAGGGACATGTATCTTCACATGACCGAAATGGCTTATCACTTCGATGCACCTACAATCAGCCACATCAACGGCTACGACCAAATCCAGTTCCCTGGTTGCATGCAGAGCGCCAACGCTGGCGAGCCTAGCCTTCCCTACCAATCGGTGAGCTTGCTTTTGCCCATGGGCGCTGAAGCACAAAACATTGAAGTGGAACTGCGCGATTTCGTCGAACTCAATGGCGAATACCAACTCTATCCCTATCAACCCGCTCGCCCATATTCCAAGCCCGAAGCGACTGAATTTGTGAAGAATGAAAATATCTATCGTTCAAGCGAAGTTTATCCTGCCGTCAATCATGGTGAAGTCAGCACCAGCTATCGTAATGGCTTTGCCTTTGCTTTCTCTGCCTTCAGCCCAGTACGTTACATCCCTGAAACGGGTAAGGTCTATTACGCACAGACCGCTGTGGTCCGCGTCATGACCCAATCGGAGCGCGACGACCATTCATCCATGCTTTGGAACAATCCGATGATTGTCAACAGCGTCAAGCGCATGGCCCAAAACAACGACAACCTCGAGACCTACCTCAGCAGAGGCAGAGCCGTTCCTGGCTACGAGTTACTCGTCATCACGCCTTCGTCATACGTCAATGCATTTGACGAATATGTCAAATTCTACGAAGGCATCGGTATCCGCACCCATGTTGTTGATGTGGAAAGCATCTATGCCTCGATGACAGGCTACGACAACCAAGAGAAGATTCGCAACTTCATCATCCAAGAATACCAAGACAACGGCATCATCATGGTGAACCTCGGCGGTGACGTTGACCTAATCCCTTACCGCGGCTTGCGTTGCACCGCCTACTCAAGCAGCACCTACACCGACGACATTCCTGCCGACCTTTACTATTGCGCTTTGGATGGCAACTGGGATGCCAACGGCAACCACATCTGGGGTGAAATCGATGAAGAAGACCTTTGCCCAGAAATCGGCATCGCTCGTATGTGCTTCAACAACAACACGCAGTTGGAACACATCCTGCATAAAACACTCACCTATCAGCAAAGTCCTGTTCTTGGCGAGTTCAACAGAATCATCCTTGGCGGCGAGCACCTATATGACAATCCCAATACAAACGGGAGCCAATACCTTGAGCTTCTCATCGGTTTGCACGACGACAACGGCTACACCACCCTCGGTATGCCGGAAGACTACGACTACGTTCGCCTCTACGAAGAAGATTTCACATGGAGCGGTGTCGCTCTGCGCAACGCCATCAACGAAGGTTGCCAATATGTCCACCATGATGGTCACGCTAATTCAAGCTATGTAGCTGGTTGGTATGGCATCAACAACTCCGACTTCTCAGGCGCCAACGGCGTTGACCACAACTACACCTTCTTCCACACCAGTGGTTGCGACTGCGGTGCCTTCGACGAGCATTGCATTCTCGAAGACATGACTACCATCAGCAACTTCGCCGTCAGCGTCATCGGCAACTCACGTTACGGCTGGTTCAACGAAGGCCAAACCGAAGGTCCATCCATCCACCTTCACCGCGAGACCACCGACGCCTACATGAACGACCACATCCCGTTCATCGGCATGGCTATGGCAGAAGGCAAGTGCATGACCGCACCTTGGGTAAACGCTCCTGGACAGCACGAAGAAGGTGCTATGCGCTGGAACTTCTACGACCTCAACATCCTCGGCGATGTGGCCGTCAGCCCATGGCAAGACGAGCCTTTCAACCCTGAAGTTCACTACACAAGCCAACTCGTCATCGGAACGACTTCCACCCAAGTCACCGTGAGCGACGAAGCTGGAAATGGCCTTATGGGATTCCGCTGCAGCATCTTCTATGGCGATGAAATGATTGCCTTTGGCATGACGGATGAAAACGGCGTGGCAGAATTAACATTCGACCCCGCCATCGACGTTGTCGGCGACCTCAAACTCATCGTCACAGGCATGAACGCATGGCCTCAAACCTTTGAGATGTCGGCTATTCCAAACAATACCGCATACGTCATCTATTACAGCTACTCGCTCAATGACGAAGACGGACATGTGGATTTCAGTGAAATACAAACCCTCAACATGAGCGTGAAAAATGCAGGTAACGTAGCAGCCAATAACGTCGTGGCGACCCTAACTTGCGACAAGCCTGAATACATCGCCATCACCGACGACACCGAAAGCATCAGCACCATTGGCGGCAATGCCACCATCGAACTTGCCAATGCCTTCACTTTCGTGGTCAGCGACGACATCCCGAATGCCACCCGCGTCACCTTCAACTTGAGCTGCACCGATGGCACCGATGTCTGGGACAGTCACTTCACCATCATCGTGGGCGCTCCTTCGTTCGAAATCATCCCACAAAGCAGTTTCTCCGTCAATCCAGGCGAGACAGGCAACATCCATTTCACCTGCGTGAACACGGGCATGAGCCTTGCCCCTAACACCATGTTCGGTGTTTATTGCTCGGCACCTGAAATCAGTTTCGACCAAAACATCTTCTCCATTGGGAATGTTGAGCCAGGACAAGAGTTCTCTGTAGATTTCACTTTCAGTGTCTCAGAAAACGCACAAGTAGGCATCGGCTACGAGCTCATCCTCGCCGCCTATTCCGGCCAGTACCTCACCAACGGATCGTTCATCTTCTCAGTGGGCAGCGTCACCGAAGACTGGGAAACTGGCGACTTCTCGAAGTTCGACTGGAACCTCAACCAATACACCCACCCTTGGACCGTAGTCAGCGAAAATCCTTACGAAGGCAACTACTGCGCCAAATCGGGCGACATCAACGACAGCCAGCAAGTGGAACTCTCCATCGTACTTGATGTTCAAGCCGACGGCGAAGTGAGTTTCTACAAGAAAGTGTCGTCTGAACATGACTACGACAAGCTGAAGTTCTTCATCGACGGCAACGAAATGGGTAACTGGAGCGGTGAAGTAGCTTGGAGCAAAGAGACATTCAATATCCCAACCGGACGCCACACCCTCAACTGGACCTATAAGAAAGACTATGCTGCTTCATCAGGTAGCGACTGCGTTTGGATTGACTACATCTCGTTCCCTCCAACCGAAGTCATCGCCATCACGACCGAAGTCACAACAGATGAAATGGCCATCTTCCCCAACCCGAACAACGGTTCGTTCAGCATTAACCTGCCTGAAGAAGATTGCGAAATCGTGATATACAACAACGTAGGCCAAGTGGTCTATCGGCAAAGCAAGGCCAACGGACTCACTTCGATGAGCCTTGAAAACCTTGTCAGCGGCATGTATTTCGTCAACGTGAAATCAGTCAACGGCAACACTACCGTAAAGTTCGTGAAGGAATAAACTGACCGAACAACAATTACCATGAGACCGACTAAAAAGCAATTTTTAGTCGGTCTCTTTATTTAGGTTTACACTGCTGGTCAATATTTCAGTTAAATTCTGCTTTCGAATGGAGAAAAAATGTACTTTTGCTCAAAATCTACAGTCATGACCAACAACACTTGCTGCACAGATGAACACAAAGGGTTGCGCTACAACGGCTTTTCCTTAGTATTCATGCAGACTTTCGTGGTGCCATACGGCTTCAAGTTCGACATTGAGAAAGCCGAGCGCACTGGCCTTATCGAGCACAAAGAAAACGACATCGACTCGCAAATCTTTGTCCTGCCCCAAAACCAGAAAAGCATCGCCCGATTCAAGTTGCAAGGCTTTCACATGGATGTCAAGCTCGATGACCCCTATCCGGTTCATCTTGAGGGTGATATGTATGTCGAGATGTCGCTTTTCTTCAACAAGACCATTTCGCTGACCTACCGTCTGGTGAACGACGGAAAGGCTTTCAGAAGCGACAACCTGCTGACCACCGACCATCTCATCGCTTTGGCTGCACTCAACATGGGTGCCGAACACTGGAGCATGAACGATGACGACAGCGACGGCACTAACATCAACCTGGAGCTGAAGAGTGTTGATGTTTCCGACATTCAAGTTTGTGAAGACGGAACGCCTTGTCCCGACAACCGTCAGACGATTGATTTGGAAGGCGCCACCAACACCTTCGAGCTTGTCTGCCAGCGTTACAAGAACCTTATCCTTCGGCAATGCCTTAGCGCTGTCGATGGCCGTAAGCATCCCAAGCGTCAGGTAGAGCCGATGCGCGACTTGAACTATGTGATGGTCGATATTTGGGAAGATTTGCAGCATCACGACGGTACTTTCCAAAGTCTCGGTTTCGACGAAGCCGGCATCATTACCCATATCTATGAGCATCACAAGAAGGAATTGGTCGGACTAATGTCCTCGTATCCTGGCGAATGGCCTTTCCGTACGGAAGAGTCATACGAAGATGTGTGTGGCTGCAATATCGCCATTGATACTGACGATTTGGTGTTGGTCAACCAAAACATGTGCGTGGTATTCGGCACCTACGGATTGCGTAGCGCCGACGCACCGACTGACTGGGCCGAACACCTTGCCGAACGCTCGCATTACCATGTCTCATGGCCAGAATATCTCTTGATTTTGGAAATGATTTTGGCCAAGAAATTCACCATAGGCTATGTCAACCAGCGCATGGTGGAATTCACCCTTTCCGATTCCAACGACATCGACCCGCAAGAAATCATTGCAGCCAATTCGAAGATGAGCGTTGAGATGACGCACTTGCTGCTCCAGCTCGATGCCGTCAAGTATTCAAAGTTTGTCTCGCACAAAATCATGTTCGACCGCACCGTGAAACGCCTAGAACTTGACGAGGATATGGAAAAACTTGAGACCATCATGGACCGCGTCAACGACTCGATGCACAACCTGAGCGAATACCGCTCGATGAAGCAGAGCAACAAGCTTAACGTGGTGCTGGGCTTGATTTCCGCAGTATCTTTGCTCGAAATCTTGTTCCAACCTATCGAATTGCCTTTCATCAGTCTGGCAGCGGGCACAAGCCAATCGGAGCATGTTGCCAACGGTCTCATCTGGTTTTCGGCCATCCTAATGATTCTTGCCTTGCTCCTTTCCATTGGCCTCATCGGCAAGGAGTTTTGGCATTCGTTGTTTAAAAGGAAAAGAAAATGAAAACAGCAAATTATACGATAAGAAAAGCGGTTATGGCTGATGCCGACAGACTTCAAGCAGCATTTTTAAGCCATATCAATGCACATCCCGAGTACATCTCGCATGGCGAAATACAGATGGGTGTTGGCATCGCCATTCATACAGAGGATGGAAAATTTACAGGTCGGCCTTCGACAAATGCTGCAGAAATGTGGCACAAATACATCACTGAACATTTGGATTCCACCGATGCTGCGGTTTTTGTAGCGGAAAATGATGAAAGGCAACTGCTAGGTTTCTCCGTCATCGACATTGAAGAAGACGGTGCCGATCCGTTTGGCATGTTGTGCGATTTGCTCGTTTTGTCCGAAAACCGTTCGCAAGGCATAGGCACTGCCTTGATGCAAAACGATTTCGCATGGTTCAAGGGGAAGGGTATAAAAGACATTTATCTTGAATCGGGACGCGAGAACCATTCAGCCCATGCTTTCTTTGAGCATCATGGTTTTGAGCATGTTTCGAATATCTATAAATTATTGTAATTCAACGAATTTATGAAAATGTACTTCTTCAGGGCATCAATATTTCTATTGTTCTTGGCTATGCTGCCAGTTTGGAGTTTTGCCCAAACCATAGGCAAATTCAGCACATATTACGACCAACGCGAATTGTTGTTTGAGACCTTGCCGACCTCGCACCGCGACATCATTTTCTTAGGCAACAGCATCACCGATGGCGGCGAATGGAGCGAACTGTTACAAAACCGCCATTGCAAGAACCGTGGCATCAGCGGCGATGTGTGCGACGGCGTGCTGAACCGTTTGGCGACCATCACCAAAGGCCAGCCGGCCAAGGTTTTTCTGATGATTGGCATCAACGACTTGGGCCGTGGCGGCAATCCTGATACCATTGCTGCAAAAACGCGGCAAATCGTCAGAAGAATCAAGGCAGAATCGCCACGCACAAAGATTTTCCTTCAAAGCGTTTTGCCCGTCAACGACCATTATGGCATGTTTGAAGGCCACACGGCACGTTGGCAAGACATTCCCGTAACCAACGCTTTGTTGCAGCAAATCGCTGAGGAAGAAAACGTTACTTACATTGACCTCTTTTCGCTTTTCACCAATGCAGAAGGCAAAATGAACCTCGATTATACAAACGACGGTCTGCACCTCATCGGAAAAGGCTATGAAGTCTGGTGCAACGCAATAAAACGATATCTTTAAATCTTAAATCTTTAAAATACACAAATTATGGATCTTGCGAACATTTTAAGCTCATTGGCAGGCAACGACACTGTCAACGAAATCAGTAAGAAATTCAACATCGACACCAACAAGGTGTCATCAGTCATCACCAGCGCCCTCCCAACTTTGATTGGCGCCATGCAGAAAAACGCCTCCACAGAAAGCGGAGCCGCTGCTTTGGCAAAGGCCCTCGGCGACCACGCTGGCAATGCCAACAGCATGATCAGCAACCTGAAGAATGTTGACCTCACCGACGGTTCAAAGATTTTGGGTAAGATTTTGGGCGGCAACGCTTCCTCTATCTTCGACAAAATCGGTAAACAGACCGGCACCACAAGCGGTCAGGTGAGCAACATCCTTTCGTCCATTGCTCCTGCCTTGATGAACATGCTTGGCAAGTTGAAGGGCAACAACACTGGCAACGATGCACTTGGTGCATTGCTCGGCAGCGTCCTCGGTGGCGGTGCATCAAACAACGCTGGCGGTTTAGGCAGCATTCTTGGCGGCCTTGGCAAAATCTTTGGCGGCAAGTAATCGCTTAACCATCTAATAAAAACGAGCCTCGCTGGTCAGCGAGGCTCGTTTTGTTTATTCTTCAAAACTCACAAGTTTGTTCAGTGTCTGGCAGAAATCGCGCGTGGTTCGGAACTCTTCCAAAGCCCACTCAACCAAGCGTTTGCTGTAGAGCATGTCTTTTGGAATTTCACGTTCCAAGAGCCAGTCGCGATGCTTGAAGAATTCGGCTTGCGGATGGTCTTTCGGATAGCCATTCGGCACACGCACCATGTTTCTCGACGTGTCGCACGCGAAATGCTTGGCTTCCTTGATGGATTTCACCAAAGGCTCACTATCGAAAAGCAAGCCATCGCGGATACTTTTCAGCATGGCCGTGTCGGGGCAATACATGCCTGTGCAAAGCATGTTACGACCCAGATATTCAGCACCTTCAGGCTCTATGTGGAAATAATAGCCCGACTTCATCGACTTCTTTCCCCCAGGGCAAACGAACACGCCGAAATGGGTCTTGTAAGGTCGTTTATCGGTTGAGAAACGCGTGTCGCGGTAGAAACGGTAGGTGCAATCCTTCAGCGTCAGGCCTTGACAGGTTTCATCGAACTTCTGTACGCCGGCAATGATTTGTTCGGCTATCTCGTTGAATTTGCCTTGCGCTTTCAGATATTCATCCTTATGTTCCTGAAACCACTGGCGGTTGTTATTGCGCAATATGCCGTCGAGAAATGCAAATATATCTTCCATGTTTGGACTTTGGGATTTGTTGAGTTGTTTGTTGTTGATTTGTTGAATTGTTGACTATTTGACTTGAGGACTTTGTGGGCTGCGGAACTTCGAGAATTCATGACATCCACTTATCTATTGGCAAAAATACGTATTCTTTTCCATGAATGGAAAGAAAATTTTTCATTGCAAAACATGCAACCAAAAACCAGGTCCGACAGCCGATATCGTCTCCCATGCGCCTTGGCTAGCATCTCTGCCGCACATATTGTTCAAGAAAGTGCCGTCATAGCCAATCCCACCGAAGCCGTAACTTTCGGTTTCCTGTTCAACTTTTTGAGGTTCAGACTTGTAACGGATTTTCACCAATTCAAGTGTTACGGCAATCTCCCCTTGAACCACAATGTTGTATGGCAAAAGATTGACGCATTTTTCGCATCCCAATTCGTTATCCGTCAGTGTGACATAAATATTTTCTTTCAAGACATTCGTAAACACTTCTCCATCAATATGATAGATATTCACACGCATTAAGGCATAATCGATATTGCCGAAAGTAACAGCCCGAAAATTGAAATCCTTCAAAAGCGTCGGCTTCTTCTTCGATAATTTCAACATGGTTCCAAATTCGTAGCCAAGATGTCTGGCATGATCCTGAAACTGAACTATTTTGTTGCCTGCATGTCCGACTTTCTTTTCTCGCATTTTTCCAGCCGAAATGGTAACTTCTTGCAATTCATATATTTCAGGAACGAACAGCAATGTATCCGTATGACTTCCAAATGAATTTACGGCAATGGTTTTTCTTTGATAGCCGATGCGTGAAAGGGTCAAATCTTGATTTGCCAGACTATCGGGAACGGCAAGCACGAAACGTCCGTTTTCATCTGTGACGGTGCCAATATTTTTTTCCGAAATGCCGATATTGGCATATTGGATGGGAACTTGCGTCACCGAGTCAACCAAAAAACATTGAATGTCAATGGATTGTGCGTATATTGTCAAAAACATGACACACGAAATCAATGTTAATGTTATCTTTTTCATATTTCATATTTTTTAAATTATTAGCTATCATTCTTCCCGATATTCCAAAATGTCGCCCGGTGTACAGTCCAAATATTTGCAGATGGCATCCAAAGTCGAAAAACGGATAGCTTTGGCCTTGCCAGTTTTCAGAATGGAGAGATTGGCTAAGGTAATGCCGACTTTCTCGGCGAGTTCGCTCAACTGCATCTTGCGTTTGGCGAGCATTACATCTAAATTCACGATAATCATGGCTCAAATGGTTAGGTTGTTCTCCTCAACGGCCTGTGACGCAACCTTGTACATCATGGCAATAATCAGAATGATGAATGGTGTGGTGAAATTGTCGTGGTTAAAATAAATACTGTAATAATCATAAAGAAAAGTTGAATTCCGATTGACGGCCATGTAAACAAAATCGGCAAGTGACAACCAATATAACAGTTTCACATTGCTTTTTGGGAAAACCATGCCCTCTTTGATGCCTTTCAGAATGTTGCAAACAACTTTCACGCATAGCCAAATCATGATGGCAGTACATATCACATAAACGATGAAATAAATGATTTTCGCATTGGTGTGCGTAGTCCAATCCATTATATTCAAACCTGCCATTCTGCTGAAGAAATCATGATTTGGAGCGAGGCACATCGTTAGGAAATGGCCTAGCATCACTAATGCCCAGATGCCACACAAGACCAAGGCGATGATGCAAACCATTCTGATGTCTTTGAAAATTCTCTGTTTCATAATTCGATAAATTTTTATTGTTAAGCGATGCGCAAAAATAATAATATTTATCGAATAACAATAAATAATCATCAAAATATGATAAATTTAGATTTATTATAAATTAGATTGATGATAAAAGTTCATGTTTCACATTCCATAGCGATACATAAAAAGAGGATGACAGCACGCTGTCACCCTCTTTCATTGCGTGGGATTTTCCACAATTAATAGTATCTGTAGCTCTTCACTTGGCCTATATGGCGAGCGAGACGAATCACTTGGTTGCTATAGCCAAATTCGTTATCGTACCATAAGTAAAGGATTACAGTCTTGCCGTCAGCCGAGACCTTGGTGGCAGGAGCGTCGAAGATGCAAGCGCATGAGTCGCCGATGCCATCAGACGAGACGAATTCGGTGTTTTGGCTGAAACGGATTTGCTCGATAAGGTTACCCTTCAGGCAAGCGATGCGGAAGGCTTCGTTGACCTCTTCGACGGTAGTTTCACGCTCAAGGTCGAGAGCGAGCACTGCCAACGAAACGTCCGGTGTAGGAACACGGACAGCATTGCTTGTCAGCTTACCTGCCAGTTGAGGCAGCGCCTTGGCTGCGGCCTTGCCTGCACCAGTTTCGGTGATAACCATGTTCAAGGCAGCAGAACGGCCACGACGTTCTTTCTTGTGGTAGTTGTCGAGCAGGTTCTGGTCGTTGGTGTAGGAGTGGATGGTCTCGATGTGACCCTTCACGATGCCAAAGTTGTTCAGCATCACTTCCAGTCCAGGGACGATGGCGTTGGTGGTGCATGATGCAGCCGAGAAAATCTTTTCGTTTTCGAGGTCAAGCGTGTCTTGGTTGACACCATAGACTACATTCGGGATGTCACCCTTACCTGGAGCGGTAAGCAACACTTTCGAGACACCTTTGGCTTTGAGGTGGCGAGAGAGGGCTTCTCTGTCGCGGAACACACCCGTATTGTCGATCAACAATGCGTCGTGGATGTCGTAGGCTTCATAGTCGAGGTCTTCAGGATTGTTGGCTTCGAGGAAGAGAATCTTTTGTCCGTTCACCATCATGGCCTTCTCTTCAATCAAAGGACGGCACACGCCATGGAAATAGCCATGAACCGAGTCGGTGCGGAACAAGTTGATACGCTTGGCGATATCTTCTGGTGAGTTCTTGCGGGTGACGATGGCGCGCACACGAAGGTTGGTGCCATTGCCAGCCATTTCCGTCATCTCGCGGCAGAGGATACGACCGATACGGCCAAAACCGTAAAGGATGACGTCTTGCGACTTATTGCTGCGTGGAGCCACGTCGATGAAAGCCGAAAGCTTGTCGCGGACGAAATCCGACACATTATTATTATACTTTTCCTTCTCGTCGGTCCATTCCGAATTCAAGCGACCGATGTCGATACGAGCCGGAGCTATGTTTTCAGCCAGGATGGCCTTTGCAATCAGCAGGGAGTCTTGCACGCGTACCGGTTTGCCCAGAACGCCTTCTGCACGAAGGTGCTTGTTGAGGATCTTGCCCGAACCACGGTTCACGAGCAGCGAACGCAACAGAATCAGTTCAACTGATTTATCGTACCACAGTTTGCCAACGATGTTGATGAATTCATTGGCGGCTTTTTCGTTTTCATTCCAAGCCTTCAGCGAGGATTCAAAGTTTTCACTCATGTCAGTAATTTTATGTTGATAAGTATTTGAATTGAATTTGCTGTTTAGATTTCGGGCAAAGATAGAGATTATTCCATTATAAAAAAATTTAGGGGGCTTTTTTTTTGCCCCCTAAGTCATTATCCATTCACATACATCTGATAAAGCGCGCTGTCGGTCTGCGTTTTCATCTTCTTTAGTGCCTTGTCGCGGATGTTTCGCACACGTTCTCTCGATAGGTCAAACTTAATGGCGATTTCTTCTAACGAGTATTCGCGCGGCGTGCCCAAACCGAAATAGTGGCAGATGACTTGACGTTCACGTTCACTGAGTTTGTCGAGCGACTGGCGTATGGCCTTACTCTCCGATTCCTGTTCCACTGCTTCGTCGGTTTGCTTGGCATCGGCTTGCACAAACACATCCAAGAAGTTGGCTTCGCCGTCGTCGTCGATAGGTGCATCAGTCGAGACATGATGCGTATTGAGGTTAAGAAGTTCCTCCACCTTGGCTTCGGTCATGCCCACGGCCTCTGCAATTTCGGCTACCGAAGGTTTACGTTCCAACTCCTGTTCCATGATGGAGGCCATCTTCTTCACCTTCGAGATGGCGCCAACCTGGTTCATGGGCAGACGAATGATGCGCGACTGTTCAGCCACAGCCTGAAGGATGCTCTGGCGGATCCACCACACAGCATACGAGATGAACTTGAAGCCGCGGGTCTCGTCGAAACGTTGGGCAGCCTTCACCAAGCCCAAGTTGCCTTCGTTGATGAGGTCAGGCAAGCCCAAGCCTTGGTTCTGGTATTGCTTGGCCACCGAAACCACGAAGCGCAAGTTCGACCGTACTAATTGGTCCAACGCAGCCTTGTCGCCCGCCTTGATGCGTTGGGCAAGTTCCACTTCCTCCTCAGCGGTCAAGAGGCGTTCCTTGGCGATGTCGGCAAGATACTTGTCGAGATTGCCCTCACCACGATTGGTGATCTGTCTTGAAATTTTCAGTTGTCTCATTTTCTATAATCTTAAATTGTTTATAATGAACTAATTTTTAATCAGTTAAAATATTCAAAACTCACTTTCATACCATTCGGATAGATACCATCGAAATAGTTACGTCCACGTTTGCTGTTCGCGAGTGCTTTCTGCAAGTCTTCCTTGCTGTTCACACTCATGCCGTTCACCGAAAGGATGATGAAACCCTCAGGAATGCCCGAACCTTCGAAGCGGCCCTCATGAATAATAGCAATTTTCAGTCCATTTTTCAATCCGTACTTGCTTTTGTCATTTTGGTCGATGGCCTGCAAGGTCAAGCCGAGTTCCGAATTGAAGAACTTGTCGCCCTTCTTCACGATTTCTACATTACCAGATTCGTTGAGCAGCGTGACATCGAAATTCATGTGTTGTCCTGCGCGAACCACTTCCACATTGACTTGGTCACCAGGGCGGTATTGGCGCACACTCTCAATGAGTTGTGTATAGGTATTCACCTTCTTTCCGTTGATAGAGATGATAGCATCGCCGTTCTTGATACCTGACTTTTCGGCAGCACCGCCTTCGGTGACAATAGCTACATACAAGCCTTGAGGAGTATCGAGTCCACACTTCTCTGCCAATTCTTCATTCATTTCACCAACTTGCACGCCGAGATAGCCGCGTTGTGTCTCACCATAAAGCAGCAGGTCGTCAACCACCTTGCGCACGATGTTCGATGGAATGGCAAACGAATAGCCCTCATAAGAGCCTGTATGCGAAGCGATAGCCGCATTGATGCCAACAAGTTCCCCCTTCAGGTTGACCAAGGCGCCGCCACTATTTCCGGGATTGACAGCTGCATCGGTCTGAATGAACGATTCCACTGAGGTGCCTTCGCCCAAGATGCTGATGTCGCGAGCCTTTGCGCTTACGATACCAGCGGTAACCGTTGACGAAAGTTGGAAAGGATTACCTACCGCCAACACCCACTCGCCTATCCTCACATTGTCGGAATCGCCAAAGGTCAAAAAGTCATAATCGGAGCCTTCTACCTTAATCAAGGCCAAGTCGGTAGTTGGATCGGTAGCGATAATCGTTGCTGCCTTCTTCACATGGTTATTGAAGGTGATTTCCACTTCATCGGCGCCTTCCACGACGTGGTTGTTGGTGACGATATAGCCATCGGGAGTGAGCACGACCCCCGAACCGTATGCCTCCAGGTATTGCTTCTGTGCTTGTCCTGGCATGCCATAGAACTGTTGCAGCAAAGCGCCAAAGAAGTCGTTATAGGTAGTGGTCTGCTTGATGATTTTCGTTTTGATGTGCACCACAGCATCAACACTCTTTTCGGCTGCGTTCACAAAGTCGGGAGTGTCGCCAACAGGGACAAAAGCAGCATGCTGCACGACAGGCTGCTGCTGTTCAATGGTTGCGACGGGTTGCGGTTCCTCTTCTTGAGGTTCGGCATTCTGTTTCTGATTGCACGATGCTGCCACAAATAGCATGGCAAGCATCAAGATAAAGCTTGTCTTTTTCATTTTACGGGTATGATTTAAAGATATATAGTTTCTATTCGGTTTCTTTTCAACTCCAATAATGAAGTTTTTGTTTCTTTATTGTATTTGGCCTCGATTTTTTATCAAAACTTGTGCCACACGACAAAATGTCATTTCGTTTTTTTGAGAAATAATTTACTATTTTTGCAATTTATTTTAATAGGTCAAAGATGTTCATCAAGAAAGGCGAAACCGCATTGCGAAGTGCCGAACCAAGCGATGCACTGCAAATCTACGAATGGGAAAACGACCGCGAAGTGTGGCACGTTAGTGATAATTATGTCCCCTATTCGCTTTACCAAATCGAGCAGTTCCTGCAGAGCAGCAACAACTTGGTTTCGTGCAACCAGCTCCGCCTGATGATTGAATCTGACGGCAAGACCATCGGCTGCATCGACATCTTCGACTACGATGCCATCAACGAGAGAGCGGGATTAGGCATCCTCATCCAAAAGGATTTCCGCCACCAAGGACATGCCCACAATGCTCTCGTGATGACCATACAATACCTTTTCGAAAACCTGATGCTGCACCAAGTGTATTGCTCCATCGACAATGACAACGCCGACAGCCAGCATCTTTTCGAGAGCGTAGGTTTCGAGCCTTGCGGACATCGCAAACAATGGAAAAAGACTCCCAACGGATTTACTGACATTTTCGACTATCAACTAATTAACAATGGTTAAGATACAGACTAAACTTCCTGACGAGAAGAAGACAAAGAAGACGAAGAAAAGCAAAAAAGGCAAACCGAAGAAACGCATCGGCCTGACCATCGTCGTGGTGCTCGCCATCCTTTTCATCTTCGCTTTAGCATTCGGCTATTGGTTTTACCGAATGGTCATGACACCTAATGTCAAGACTGCTGATGGCAACGATGCCGTCGTCTTCATCCATACGGGCAGCGACTATGAACAAGCGAAAAACGCGCTTTTCGAAGCTGGCATCATCGTCAACAAGAAGAGTTTCGAATGGGTCGCCAAGAAGAAGGAATACCCCGACCACGTCAAGCCCGGACGCTACGTCATCAAAGACGGGACCAACAACAACCGCCTGGTCAACATGCTGCGCGGCGGTATGCAGTCGCCAGTGATGGTTACGTTCAACAACATCCGCAACATTGACCAACTGGCCGGACGCATCTCAAAGCAGATTGAAGCCGACTCGGCCTCCATTGCCTCATTGCTCCACAACAAGGAATACATCAAAGGATTGGGATTCAACACCTACACCATCCCCGCCCTCTTCATTCCCAACACCTACGAGTTCTATTGGGACACCGACGCGCAAGAATTCGTTTACCGCATGCAACAAGAATACGACAAGTTTTGGAATGACGAGCGTTTGGCTAAAGCCAAGAAACTCGACATGACACCGACCGAAGTAAGCACATTGGCTTCCATAGTTTGCAAGGAGAGCAACAAGACCGACGAGATGCCACGCATCGCTGGTGTCTATCTCAACCGACTGAAAAGCAACTGGTTGCTTCAAGCCGATCCCACACTTATCTTTGCCCTCAACGACTTCGACATCAAGCGCGTGCTAAACGTCCACAAAGAAGTGGAATCGCCATACAACACCTATAAATATGCAGGCCTTCCTCCAGGTCCGATCTGCATCCCATCGCTTGTCGCCATCAACTCAGTTCTCGATGCCGAAAAGCACAACCACTTCTATTTCTGCGCAAAAGAAGACTTCTCTGGCTACCATAACTTCGCCAAGACACTCACCGAGCACAACCGAAACGCTGCCAAATACCAACAGGCACTAAACAAGAGAGGAATCAAATGATGAAAGCATTCAAAGCCTACGACATACGCGGCGAATGGGGCACCGACCTCAACGAAGACATTGCCTACCGCATTGGTTATTTCCTGCCGCAGATTCTCAAAGCCAAGACCTTCTTGGTAGGACGCGACATGCGTCTTTCGTCCGACACCCTTTTTACGCAACTTGCCCGCGGTCTCAACGATGCGGGCTGCGATGTGGATGACATCGGGTTGGCCTCTACCCCACTCGTCTATTGGTCAACGGCAAAATATGGCTACGAAGCCTCGGTGCAGATTACCGCTTCGCACAACCCGAAGAACCACAACGGGCTAAAGATTTCGACTGCCAACGCCCTACCCGTGGGCTACGACACAGGCCTGAACCGATTGGAAGCCCTGGTGGAAAGCGACACGCCTTGCATGCCCGTCGCACAACGTGGAACGATACGCCACAAGGAAGTGAAAGATGACTATCTTGTTTTCCAGAAGCAGTTTGTGGGCGACCTCTCGGCTCTTAATATTGCGGTAGATTGCAGCAACGGCATGTCGTCGCTGTTCGTTCACGACCTCATCGGCCAAGCACATTACATCAACGACACCCTCGACGGCAACTTCCCAAGTCACGAACCCAATCCTTTAGAGGCTGAGAACCAAGAACAAATCAAGGCGCTGGTAATCAAGGAGAAATGCGACATCGGTCTGCTCTTTGATGGCGACGCCGACCGTATCACGTTCATCGACGAGAAAGGCAACTTCATCTCGCCCGACCTCATCATCGCCTTTTTGGGTAACTTTTTCATCGGCGAGCAAAAACAGGAAGGAATTGTATTGCAAGACATTAGAAGTTCACGTGCCATTCAAGAATATCTTGACCGCTATCAGGCCAAAGTCGAAACATGGCGCGTTGGGCGTGCCTATGCCGCTCTAAAACTCCGCGAATTGGATGGCGTATATGGCGGCGAACTTGCCGGGCATTATTATTTCCGCGACTTCTACTATTCCGACTCGGCACTCTTGGCCGCATCCATCGTGTTGCGACTTCTCAACCAATTCAAGCAGGAAGGCAAAACCATGAGCCAGCTCATCTCCGAGATCACCTCATACCACAACAGCGGTGAAATCAATTTCAAGGTGGAACACAAAAAGGGAATCATGGATGCCGTGCGCGACCATTTCACGAACCTCGAAAAGCCCGAGCGTTTCCTCGACTTCGATGGCTATCGTCTCGACTACAAAGACTGGTGGCTCAACATACGGCCTTCCAACACAGAGCCCTATCTCCGTTTCTTGTGCGAAGCCAAAAGCGAGAACAAACTGAAGGAAATCATCGAGATAGTCACCGACATCTCACGCAATTTAGGATGAGCAATCACATTGACTGACAATAATGACTAATTCAACTTGAGACAAATGAAAACCAAACTATTAGCATTGTTTCTCATCATTACGCTCAATTCAACATGGGCTCAACAGCCCAATGATTCTATTGTCCTTCGCAATGTCAAAATCATGGCTGGAGGCGGTGCGGTTGTCTATGCCGGTTCGATGGTCGCCCTCAACCAACTTTGGTTTAAAGACTGCCCCTGGGTAGGGTTCCATACCATCAACGACAACAGTGATTGGCTGCAGATGGACAAGTTTGGTCATGCCACCACGGCATATCACATCAACCTACTCGGCAACGAAAGTCTCCGGTTGATTGGCTTGGACGCAAAACAATCAGCACTCTACAGCGGAGCCTTCTCACTACTCTACATGACAAGCATCGAATTGATGGATGCCGGATACGAAGGTTGGGGCTTCTCGTGGGGTGACATGGCCGCCGACCTAGGCGGAACTACGCTTTACACAGTACAACAATTGTTATGGGACGAGCAACGCATCAGCCTGAAATACTCATTTCATCCCACAGAATACGCCCAATACAACCCCAACGATTTAGGAGACAACCTTATGAGCCATGCCTTGAAAGACTACAACGGGATAACCATCTGGGCTTCTTTCAACGTCAAGGAAATACTTCTGGGCACCGAAAACAACTTCCCTGAATGGATCACCCTCGACTTCGGCTATGGAGCAAAAGGGATGATTGCTCCTCAACCCACCAACGATTTTGAACGCGTGAGACAATTCTATCTTTCACCTGGCATCGATTTAGCCAAACTTCCCATCGAAAACCGCTACCTCAAAGCATTGCTTCGTGCATTGAGTTTCATCAAGTTACCCACTCCAGCCTTGGAATACAACGTCAACGACAAATTCGTATGGCATTGGCTCTATTTCTGAAAAAAGGCGTATCTTTGCGGCAAATAATCACCGAAATGAAAAAATTAGCATTGATACTCGTCGCCATCGGCACACTTTTCATGTCAAGTTGTCAGAACCCAGCAAAATCGCGCAGTTACATGGACGAAGGCGACAAACTAATGATGAGATACAGCAATTTTGAAGGAGCAGAAGAAGCCTACACCAAAGCCATCAAATACGACAAGGCCAACTACGAAGCCTACTACATGCGCGGCTGCGCCAAAACCAACAGCAGGAAATATGACGAAGCCCTCTTAGACTTCCAGAAAGCCATCGACCTGAAACCCGACTATGCCGACGCCTATTTCAGCGCCGGTCGCACTTGCTTCTATATCAACGATTACGAAATGATGTGCTACTATTATAAGCTGGCACAACAATATGGTCGCGAGAACCTCGAGGACCTTATGAGAAGCTGCAACTAAGAAACGCTATTCAGCGATTTCTTCTTGGTCGTAACTATCTACGGCAACCAGATCGCCATCCTCATTGTAGGTCTTCCATTGTCCGCATTTCTCACCTTGGCAGTAATTGCCTTCTTCCTTCAGCGAAGTATTCGGATAATAGGTCTTCGAAACACCTTCCAATTTGCCATTCGCATATTGGCATTCCATCAAGAGCAGGCCATTCTCACGATATTTCCGGCACACGCCATGAGGCAAGCCTTTGACGAACTCAGTCTCTTCGGCAAGCGTTCCCGTTTCGGGATTGAAAATCTTCGACCAGCCATCGACTAAGCCGTTTTTGTTGTCTTCCACCAAGACTAATCGTCCCGACTTGTCATAGTAACGCCATTCGCCTTCCTTCTTTTGGTTGACATAGATTCCCTCTGCCACGAGTGTGCCGTCAGGGGCATAAGTCTTGTTCTCGGCCTTTTCGCCCGACTTATCGAACTTATTGGTAGCCTGCAAATTACCATTCTCATCATAATAATTGAACAAACCTCTTGGCTTGTCGTTCTTAAACTGGCCATCATATCGTTTCTGTCCGTTGGAATGGTAGCCCGTCCAAAGGCCTTGACGACGACCTTTCGAATCGGTCTGGTTATAGTCTTGTGCAAAAGCCGCGGTCATGGCAAACACCAAAAAAGCGGCAAGGAGAAAATGTCTTTTCATTATTTCAAGGTTTTGAGGCTGCAAATTTAGGAAATAACGTAATTTTGCACCGATTATTATGGCAGAATATTCATCTATATTACTTGAGAATGCTGTTGATTCGCTTTCGCGGCTCCCTGGAATTGGCAAGAAGACAGCCTTGAGATTGGCTCTTCACCTTTTGGGAGAAGAAGCTACCGAGACCGAGCAACTCGCTGATTCACTGTTGAAAATGAAACGCAACATCAGGCTTTGCGAACGTTGCTACAACATCAGCGACACTGCGGTATGTTCCATTTGCAGCAACCCGCGCCGCGACGAAAACACACTATGCGTCGTGGCCGACATGCGCGATGTGCTGGCCATCGAGCGCACCGCCTCTTTCAACGGGCTTTATCATGTTCTGGGTGGCGTCATCAGTCCTATCGAAGGCATATCGCCCAACGATTTGAAAATCAGCCAGCTCGTCAGACGCGCACAACAAGAAGATATCAAGGAAATCATTTTGGCATTGCCTGCCACAATTGAAGGCGACACAACCAATTTCTACATTTACAGACAATTATCCGACTTCAAGGGAAAGATTTCTGTCATCTCGAAGGGAATTGCCGTTGGCGACGCTTTGGAATACGTCGATGAGGTGACCTTAGGCCGTTCCATTCAAAACCGCACGATTTTCAGCCAAAAATAACCGAAAAGTCAGTTCATGATTTCGTCATCGTCAAAAAGCTGAAGCTGGTTCTCGGTAACATACAGCTCTTGTGGCACTTCATATTCGTATGCGGTGATAAAGCGAGCTATATTACTCTTAATCAGTTTAATAGGTGTAGTCTTTCGAGCCTTGCAATAGTTACGCAACGAGCGATATTGTCCTTTCGACAACTTGAAGGTAATGGCGTGATACTGATAATTGCGACGCTTCTTTCTTTTCTTGTTGTTCTCCATAACATGCTGATTTTGACGAAGCGAAATAACAAAAAATCAATGAGAAATGCAAACAATTGTTATTTTTGTTTCTATCAAAAAAAGCCCGTCCCTAATTAAGGAAACAGGCTTCTTTTTCATTGTGATGGTTTTCAGAAAACGACGATTTTTTGCGTCTTGTCGCCCATTCTCACTACATAAACGCCCGCATTCAAGTTCAGCGGTTGGTTGTAGCTGCCGTTTACCATTTGACTGCTGACGATTCGGCCCGAAAGGTCGATGATTTGCAGAGTGGTTTCGCCTTCGATACTCGGGATGACCAGACGACCATCGGCGAAATAGCAGAAATCAGCGGCCATATCTTCAATATCATGGTGCAGCTGATACACAAGTTTGAAACGTGAGGCATAATCGCTGGTCTTGGCGTCAAAAGTATAGGTAGAGACACGGCATGGCACGTCTCCTTCCGAACCCATCAAATCAACATCATTACCAGTCAGGTTATCCACCAGATGCAAATAGTCGAAACAGAGTCCCTCGTTGGCAACGCTGATGGCATATTTGCCGATTTCTGATGCTTGGAAGAACACGGGGACCTCACCCACCATTTCATCAGCGGCATAATGTGCAATGGCGTAGTCCTTGGCGTTCTGACGCAGATAAAGCATCGGTGCATTGTTGAAATGGGCAATCTTATTCAGGCCAATGCCTTCGCCAAAATAGACGAAAGCCTTATCACTTCCCTGCTTGCCTTCAACCTCAAGGGCAAGATAAGCGTTGTGACTTGACTTGCCACGAGTTTGTGATGCGACAACATTATTGATGGTCAAATCGCCAGCTTCGGAAGTCTGAATGAGAATGCCCCGGCCTGGGACTATCATTTCATCGTCAGTATGGGTTTCCCAAGCACCGCTGTGGGTCAACGTGTAGTAACCCGTTGCGAGGCGTGCATCGTCGATGGCGCAGCCGCTACCCTTCTTGATGTTGTGTGCGAAAGGATTTCCGACCAAGGCGAAACCTTTCAAGTCGTCAGGGCGAGAATCCGTATAAGTCATTGCGTAGGTGGCAGCTTCGGTATTCAAAGTGCCCTTGAAATTGAGGGTTATGTCCTCGCTGTTGGCATAAAGATAGCCGCGACCACTTTCAAAATTGACAAACTCATTTTCAGAATTTTTATAGTTGCGCCATTCCTTGGTGACCACGGTCTCGAGGAAATAGAACAAGTCGAAATCATTGCTTGTCATGTTGCTTGCCGATTCAATTTCACCAGCGACTGGCGAGGCAAGGGTGTACCAACCATCACGCTCATCAGCATCAGCGTAGGCCAAGATATTTTTTTGCACGGTGATCTGAGTGACTGAATTGGTGATAAGCTGTGCGCCATCTTCGACGATAAGATTGCTTGGGTGTACCGTAGTCAAGGTTTCAACGTCAAGCACATTGCCCGATTCCACCACATACATCTGAGTTGGGTCGTTGATGTCGAGACGCGAAAGCGTTCCTTCAACAAGCTGACACTTTGCGAAAAGGCAAAGCGAACTTGGATCATCTGTACAATAAAAAGAATTAGACCCATCCTCACCATCATAAAAAAGATATTTTTTCTTATCACTTATCATGGTAGTAACCGCGGCATTTCCCGAAGCATCGACTTCCACTTGCCAAACCATCTGAGTTGCAGAACATTTAATCACACCTTTCTTTGTAGTATTCAGATACCCTTGGTTGACCGCATCGTAGATGGCGAAACCGCCACTCACCTCACGAAGCTCAAACTGATAGACCGATTCCAAATCCGTCATGTTCACAGCCGGTTCCAGATAGGCTTTCCTATTGGCAACCGTGACATCCACGGCATACCTTTCATCCTCTTCCCCATTCTGTCCACCGGCAAACTTAGCGCCGTTTCCGCATCCATTAGCAATAAGGTAAGATCTGCCCGGCACCAATTGGCTTGCATCGGTTACAAGCGTATAATAGGAAGACGTACTGGAAAAGAAATCGATGTATTGCGGATTATCAGCACCTCCTAGATGCAGATTTTGTTCGAATGGAATGCAATAACCGGTAACATAGTCCAATTCACGTTCCTGCGAATGGTCATAGAGGCGGAAAGTGATGACTTCACCGACATAGCCCTGTATATTGTAGCCTTCACTGATATAAAGCCCAGGGACGAAAGGAGACTCCACCAAATGGAAAGACGAGCGGCAGATGTCGCCGGCAAAGGCACCCATCTCGAGGTCAGGACTCGTTTGCAGCACGCCATCGATACGGATGGCGAAAGTCGCCGTCATGTTGAAATCCGAAAATTCAGGCTGCCAGTGATGCCAAGGATAAATGTAATCATCAGAAGCCCACAATCGCATCGGCAACAAGGCCATGCACAAAATTGCAAAAAATGTTTTCTTAATTATATTCATTGTCTTTGTTTATTATTTATCACTTTACAATAATTTTTCCCGTCAGCACTTCGCCGGTTCCCATCGTGATTTTCACCATATAGGTGCCTGCAGTTGTGAACGGATCCAATTCGATTGGGAAGCGCTTCGGCTTCAGTGCCTGCATCAGGTTGCCGCCAAGCGTGTAGACCTCCACCAGAAGGTCGTGCTGTTCGTCAGCCGTGAATGGGAAGTAAAGCGTCACACGCTGCGTTCTTTCAGCTGGGACTGGACTGATGAGCAATTCGCGCACACCATCATAAGGCTGAACAGTGAGCACAAGAGTGCTGTCGCATTCCTCTGCCGTATTGTACTGCAAATTATAGGTGCCAGGGCCATCGAAGACCATGCCATCATATTGGAACGGGAATTCGAAGGCGACCACGCTCTTTTCTTCGTGATAGACCGGGTTGACCGTCAGGTCGAGGCGGATGATGCTATCATTAGGCAATTCATTGAAATAGGTACCCGAGCGGTAGGCACGGAAACCGTTCTCAACATAATACTGGCCATCGCAGATTTCAGCTTCGATGAGTTTGTCGTAATCGGCATTGAAGACAAACAGATAAGGCTTATCAACAGTACCATAGTTGTCGTCGTCGTGGAAGACCACCTGCTGTCGGCTGCGTATTCTTCTTTCCTTGTCCTTTTCGTGGTCGTAGAGGCGGAAATTCAATTCATCGCCTTCTTCGCCATGAACCGTCAGGAAGAGGCGGTATTCGCCGAGCTTGTCGAGATAGATGGCACGACCGCTACCGCGTTGTTCGCCTTGACAGAATACGCCGACTTCAAGCGTATCCGACTCGATTATGTTGTCGTCGAGTTCGATAGCGCCCACGAATGTAATGTTGCGGGCGAACTGATGTCCGTCAGCTTGCCAGAATGTCTCCTGCATGACGACCGGAGTGCCCTGGTCACGGGTAACAGAAGGATAGATGAGCGTATTCTCAGCATCACCGTTCGACATGTACATGTAGCCTTCGCCAGGGTTGAGCATGCCCAATGAGCCATACCACATATCGTATGCGCCATAATAAGTGGCAAATGCCGATTTCGATTTCAGCACATCGCCATCCTGAGGTGCACGGTCCAAACCGCTCATGGCCAATGCCACGGAATTGGTGTGGACGCAAGGATAGCCGATCCAGTTCCAGCCTTGGCGAATCGTTATCGGGCATGCCAAGGCATAGCAGCCAGTGACGTCAGCGGCAACATCAGCCGTCGTGTTAATCATGAACATGTTTTCATTATTGATGGCGTCAAGATTACCATACCATTGGTTATGTTCAGGATAATACTGCACGAAATTCATCTTCGACTTGATCAGGTTACCCTTTCTGCCCAAGGCGGTTTCGAGGTTCGTCAGGCCCTTGCCGTTGCTTTGGTCAATGTAGGTTGAATACCAATACCAACCATCGGCAAGCACATCACTCTGTGTGCCGTAGTCGGGATTGAGGGTGAGGTTGAAACGCACGATGGAATCGCAGCCAAATCTATTGGTATAGGAGAACAACACCGTGGTGTCGGAGACATACGGACGGTTTTTATAGACGTATGGCAAATCGGATGGGCAGACCAGATGGTTGTCCTCGACATCGAAAGCAGGCTTCACGGTCAGCGCAAGACGGAGGGTATCGGTGCAGCCGAAAGCGTTATCCTTATAATTATCCACAATGATAGTGGTGTCGGAAGCCATCGACCAACCTTGGGTCAAAGCGGCAATCGTTTCGGCCGACAAATCGAATCCGTACTCATCGTAAGCGAAATTGCGGCAGATGTCGCCTTCGTAATACGCTGTCGGCGCCACTTCATTCATCGAAACGGTCATATAGACCAAACTGTCGCAGCCCAGATAATTGGAGAACGTATGTTCATAAACACCGCCTGCGGTGATGCGTTCATTGCCGAAAATGATGCTTTCGCCAGGGCAAATGCTTTCGTAAACCGTCACAGGATCAACTTCTTCCGTACGGCTTGCGCGGATGGCGAAATTCCTTTCAATGTAAAGGCCTGAGAGGTCGGTGGAGCGCACACGAATATTATAGTCGTAAAAGCCATGACAACGGAAATCATGATTGGTCAGCAACTTGTTGCCTTCAATACGGAACAGGCTGTTGTCGGCACTTCCCTCACCGTCAACGAGGGTGTAGGCAAACACATCGGAAATTTGGTCGTCGATGGTCTTGAAGTTACCTACAAGCGTTCCAACCACATCATTTTCCTTGAAATTGTCTTTCGACAGCGTGAGCGAAGTAGGCGGATTGCCCAAAGCATAATACAATTCGGGATAAGTCTTGTAGTCTTCCTTATTGCCTACGTTATCGACGGCAAGGCCGATAAACTCGAAGTTGGTTCCGTTGTTCATAGGGAACACGAAAACGCTGTCGGGATGCACATTGGCCAACAATTCGAAGCCCGTCTGGTCGATGTTGGCATAGAGTTCCACATAACGGACGCCCGAGCCGTTCATGTCGTCAGTTGCACTAAAAGCGATGTTCAGCTTTCGGGCTGCAAAAGCGCCCAAGGTATCGCACACGATAACAGATGTTGGCGCCACCACATCAAGCTGGTTGATATAGTCGTTGGTAGGCACCACGTCGTTTTCATCGAAATAGATTTGTGCATTTTCGAGGATTTCGTCGCCCGTATGGAGGCTTCTCGTGCCATTGCCGGCGAGCGCAGCGGTGAAACTGACGTAGCCTTCGCCACAGCCCGTGAGCGTGTCGTTGACCGGCAGGAAACCTAACGAGTCGATTGGCGCTACACCCGTCGCCGGGTCGATGGTCTGGAAAATCCAGTAGGCGATGTTTTCCGGCACCTGGATGGAGGCCGTGACATCAAGCCAATAACCCAACGAATCGAGTTGGATGCGCTGGTTGTAATAGGAAGCCAGTTCGGGCACCTCGAAAGTCATGTTGTTGAAGCCGAAGTTGCCGAGGCGGAAGGTGGTCGGGTCAATCTTGTCGCTCAACGGACATTCCACCTTGACGCGAGCCGCTGCTGCGGTGGCAAATTCGGGGTCGTTCTCGAACATGATGGTATAATCCACATCGTCGGTGCTATTAATCATCCTGACGCAAGTGCTGTCGGCATTGGTATATCCCACAGGCCCAAAGATTTCATTCGGGTCGTCCGAGAAGCACAGCTCCCCGTGATAAAGCGTCTTTGTGGCTACCTTATAAAGCGTGCCCAATTCGTTATTGCGCTGGTCTCTCAGATACATACGGTAGGTAATCAGATTATGCTCATCCTTTGCCACGATGAAGCGTTGAAGGCCATGACCGTATTGTTCGTTATAGGTATCATAACGCCATTTGATGTTTTCGTATGCACCTTGACCATTCATGTGAGGATTGTGCATTTCAAACAAGTCCCATTCCTTTTTCTTTGGCGAATACAGCAGGCCATCGGTGAGTTCCCATTCATCATTGAACTTTCCGACGATGTTGTCATAGTCCTCATACATCACATAATTGCCATCAGCCCCTTTCAAGGAGATGACAGCCATGAAACTGCGATACACATGGTTGGAAATCAAGCCCATGTCGTCCGCAATATTGACTTCCATCTTACGCTCGCCAATCTTGAATTCATCCTTGAAAATAGGCGTGTCGTCCCACGAAAAGCCGGGGCAAATCGGGAACACTTTGACTTCGTAGTTCCCAGCCGTTAAGGTATGGATGGAATAGATGTCACATTCCGGATCGTCAGGATTGGTAGTCCACATCTCGCCCGTGCTATTGTTGTACCACTCAACCTTGAAGATTTTCTGCTCCTCATCGGGGCACGAAGGGCAATAGAAACAGCTTGGCCTTTTCAGTTCGGCATAGCCATCGCCGATGCCTTCCATCGAGACATCCTCGATTTTGTTAAGCATGAACTCTTTCGGTTCCGCTTCCATCTTGAACATATACTGCGAAACATCCTGATGAAGATTCTCGCATTTTCCTTCGAAGGAATACCTTCTTTCTATCAGGTTTTCGTTTTCTTCGTCAATAATATCCTCGTATGACATCTGGATATTTTCATTTCCGCAAGTATAAGAAATGTCGAGTTCATCGGTCAGCTCGCTTAAAGTATAGGGTTGAGGCGGTTCGGTGGAATAAAACACAGGTTTAAGAGAACCAGAAACACCGAAAAACGGCTGGACATGCACTTCCTGTGTAATCGTAAATTCCTGATGTGTACATGGATAGTAAACCGTATAGGTGCGGTGAATCAGATAATCGTCACATTGGCTTTCCTCATCGAAGACATCCTCGAAATTGATTTCGAACACATCGCCGTGCAAATAATTAGAGAACTCGACGCCATAAACTGAAAAGCTATTGATAGTTCCGACATGGCTGACGCTCATGGTTTGGTCGCAGCCTGTCACCTCCAAAGGCGTCATTTCATTGCATGAGCATTGCACCAATCCGCTCGGGGCGAGTATGACGCGTTGGTTCAGCAGCAGCTGTTGCGGGCATCCCACAGGATTGATTTTGAAATAAAGGTCATACCACACGGAGCAATCGT
Organism: Bacteroidales bacterium; assembly: GCA_024400425.1. Lineage (GTDB taxonomy): Bacteria > Bacteroidota > Bacteroidia > Bacteroidales > F082 > Limimorpha. The sequence continues at coordinate 15,878 of JAKSMV010000019.1, read as the reverse complement.
CGTCCTCGCCGACAGCCAAAGCCGTGTATGACGACTCGTGATCGCCCCAGCACCATGGGTATTCAACGCCATAATGAGCGAGATAGGCATCGACTGAGGCCGTGGTATTAGGCAGCGCTTCCTCGACGGAGAATGCATCGAAAGTGTTTTCGGGCAGCGATTCGCCTGCAAAATCGTCGAGATTGTAATAGACGAAAATTAACTGAATGAATTCCTGTTCGTTACCGCAAGCATCGGTCACCAAGAAGGAACGGATGACCGTAAAATAACATTCTTCGGTTGTGGCGACATCACTAATCGAACATTCGACAGAATAAAACAAATTGCAATCCTCAGGTGATTCAAATTCAATGTATTGCGTCAGGTATTCAAACGCCTCGTCAGAGCTTAAAGGCTCGGGCGGTTCGCAGCCTTCCGTTTCCTCCGTCAACGGCAGACTGCCAGTATAGCTGATTTGCGCCTTGAGGCCGGCAAAAGCGAAGACCCCTATCATCAAAAACAAAAACCGTTTTACCATAGCATGATCAAATTAAACAGTTAAAAATCCTGGCAGGCATCGCCTATGCCATTGCAATCTTCGTCTTCCTGACCCGGGTTATAGTGTTCCGGGCAGTTGTCCCACTGGTCAGGGATGCCATCGCCATCCTGGTCATCATCACACACATCGCCTATTCCATCGTGGTCTTGGTCTTCTTGTCCCGGATTATACTTCAGCTGGCAGTTGTCGCACACATCGCCCACGCCGTCCCTGTCGCTGTCGGCCTGATTCGGGTTGTAGATTCTCGGACAGTTGTCCATGTCGTTAGGCCAGCCATCGCCATCCATGTCGTCATCCTGTTCATTCGGGATGCCGTCGTGGTCGATGTCGGGGTCGCATGCCTCGCCTACTTCTTCCCAATTGTCGTTCAAGGAATAGATATTGTTTGGGTCGAAATCGTCGGGACAGAAGTCGCACTCATCGCCCACACCGTCGTGGTCGCGGTCGGCCTGGTCGGGATTCGGCGTGAACATGCAGTTGTCGCACTCATTGCCAACGCCATCCTTGTCGAAGTCTTTCTGGTCGGGATTGGGATGATTTGGGCAGTTGTCGCAAGCATCCCCAATTCCATCTCCATCGCTGTCAAGCTGGTCGGGATTGTAGGTGCACGGACAATTGTCGTCGAAATTGAGAATGCCGTCATTATCCATATCCTTGCTCACCTCAAGGCCTTCGGTGCCATAGACATAGAAATACCACTGCAAGGTTCCCATAATCGGGCTTGTTTCCTGCTCCATGGTCAGATACCATTGTCCGCCCAGCTTCACACAATTGATCATCGTGGTGAACATCTTTTCCTCACCATGATACAAATCGACGAAAGAACTGAACTTGCTGCCATTCATGAATCCGAGCAGGAAATCGAAACGCGTCGTTTGTCCGGCCAATTCAAGCCAACGCGTGCGGACCGAATCGATGGAGGCCATCGTGTCGAGGAAAGCGGCATCGGCAGGTCGATACAGGCTTCCCATCTCGCCCATGTCAGCATGACGGAAAATCTTCAGCATACGGCACATCAGCGATGTAGGCGAGTTTTCGGCCTCGGCATTCTGCGTGCCGCCCGTGACATCAATCCACTGGTGGCCATCGGTGGGACGCAATCCGTATAATTCATAATACGCCAAATGACCACACAAATGATGCGCGCTTTCGTCCTGAGCATAAAAGTTCACGCCTTCCTTCCCATAGTCGATGGCAATGTTGAAATCGGCAGGAAGATAGGCAGGATACACATCCGTTTGAGCCTTTGCACCCAAAGCAGCAAATAATGAAACAAATAATACCAGTTTTTTTATTGTATTCATCTTAGTAATTTATTAATCAACCAAATAATATTCCATCTGATAACGAGCAAAAAGCAGGCAAACCTTTCCTCTTAACTTGAGGTAGAAATTTAAGTTCGTGGCATCCCAGCCATCCTTAATGTTATAATTGAGTGTCCACGACAATCCGCCGACTACGAGTCCGGTAGCCGACAGCATGTCGGCGGCTGGACCTTCAAACGCAATACCTCCCATGATATCGACATAGACATTAAATGGTATGAGGTCAACCAAAGAACAGCCACATTCGTCATCATCGAAAATACTTCCTGACACTTTGAAATCAGCAAGTGTCAGCGATATGCCACCTTCAACGCCAAACTTAATCTTAAACGGAGGGAAAGCCACAAAAGGCGTAAAAGTCGCCATGACGGAAACACTTCCATAAAGGTTCGCATTGATACCTAAATAGTTATGTTTCGTACCACAGCAGCACTCGTAGCCTCCATATAAATTCACTGCTCCTCCGACATTATAATCGTAGTCAAATGGCCCAAGTTTTTTCACAGGCTTCAGCATTTCCTCAGCCTTTTTAAACCTATCTTTCATTCCATTGATCTCACGGATCGACTCCATAGCATCAATGGCCCGAACCAAACCTCTATCCGCGACAAAATTAGCCTGTACATAGACTTGGCCTTCGATGACATTAATCGAGGTCTGCCCGTGCACAGGATATTCGCAGCCTTCAACAGCCTGGAAGGAAATAATCTGCTCGGTTTCGGGGCTTTCGGCCCAATGCTGTGCCACACGGCTATCCTCGGATAATTCGATGAGGTTTTCAAACCCCGGAGGCTCTGTCGTAATGTCGAACTGGCTCAGACTAATTTCCTCACCATTGCTCCAGCAGCAACGGTTATTCTTAGGCTTGGCCTTGACAAAGATGTCGTTCGAGACATTCACGACGACATTTTCAGTCTGAATGCCATATTTGGATGCTCGCGTGACCTGAAAGAGCCAAAGTCCATATTCCAAGGTCACCACAGGCATTTGCGTGTTCGGCCATTCAGGGCAAAACGAACACTGATAGTGCGGTTTGTTCACTTTAATGAATTCCCAATGATACTGGACATTCGGGTCAGTGTCGTCAGGATTGCCCAAAGTGACATCGACCATTGTTTGTCCAGGCGGAATGATGGCCGGAATATAGTTGTCGTTCTTTGCTCCGAAGCCATGTAACACTTGTGCCCTAACCTGAACCGACAGCACCGTCAGCGCCAAGGAAAACAGTATTTTGCAAAACCGGATTTTATTCATTTTCGCTTTCATTGAAAAACATATTAATGTAACATCAAATTCTTAACATACTCATGTGCGTCGATTTCTTCGTTCACATCGATGCTGAACAACATCTCTGCGTTGGTGTAGCAGTAGATGGTGATGGTGTGACGCACGCCAGGACGCAGCACGCCGTCAGGCTCATCCTCAAACTGAACCGGAATCTCCAGTTCGGTACGGTGGATGTTCAGTTCTCCCCTTCTCAGGCCAATCCACGACTCGCCCAAGCTGCGCAGCACAATGCGCGGATTGACAATGTCGGTGTTGCCGATGTTGCCGAATTCGAGCGTCAGGCAGCAATAACGGTTGGCACGTAAACCTGCCGGAATGATGAGGTTGGTCGAGAGGTTCTCAGGTTCGCCTTCCACCACCGTGAAGCAGTTGTGCAAGTAAGTGGCACCAGCGCAGTAGTTGACGGCACGCAAGGTATAGACACCCAGCTCGGCTCCCTTCAGGTCGAAGGTGACGAAGGCTTCGTTGAAGTTGACATACTGCAAGGCCTCGGCATAAATCGTATCGCGTGAATTATAGAGGCAGACTTCCATATCGTGACGGAACTTCGAACCGATGAGCTTCACGGTCACCTTGCCCGTGTTGCCGCCACGGTTTGGCGTGATGCTGCGCACCTCGAACGGCAGGATGTCAGCCTCGATGGTCATGTGCTGCTGCTCGCGGACCGGACTATAGCCGAACACGCTCACGCCATAATAGCCTGGCTCGGTGCGCGGAATGTAGAGTTCGGAGTTGCTCGTCATCTGGCCATCGGTCGAGAATTCATAGTTCAGGTTCGTGCCGATGGAATCGTGCAAGACATAGATGTTATTGACAGCACCCATCAGCGAATCGGTTGAAGTGACATAAATGCGCACCGTCTCACTGATATTGTTGCCGATTTCAAGCTTGAAGTCCTTGTACTGGTAATTGTTCATGTCGAACGGCACCTCCGTGTTGAATGGCAGCACAGGCAATTCCACATGGAACGGATAAGCCGAATAGCCGCGGTTGTTGTCTTCATCGAGTTCGTAGAAGGTGTTGCGGGCATCAGCCAAAACAATAATGTAGTAATCGCCTTCCTGAACACCCGAAATAGTTGCCGTCAGCGAATTGGTGACGTGCGAATAAATCGGGATGGTAGGATTGTAGGTGACATTGCCCAAGAGCTTATCATTGCCATCGAAGACATTGTCGGCAGAGAGATAGACCACATCGCTGCAACCCGTACCGCTCAGTTCATTCGGGCCAAGGTTCTTCACGTTCCAAGTGATGGTCATCTGCTCGCCAGCCGTGATGTATGACGGATGCTCAACGTTCTCAACCACAAGGTCGCCAGGAGCATTCAGGTCAACGACGACAGGTATCATGTAGAGATTGTTTTCGTAATTCATCTCAAACATATCCTTGTTGCTGTTGGCGTTCACATACACGGCATAGTTGCCCGTTTGCGGTACCGGCACGATGAACGAGATGGTATCGCGGTAATATTCGCCAGGCTGCAAGATGTCGGCAATCGTGATGTTCGAAACCAAGGTGCCGTTATCGTAGGTATTGCGCGAATAGACCACGCGGTCGGAATAGGTGCCGAAGGTCGGTCCATCGCCAACATTTGTGACCTTATAAGCCACCCTGATAGGCTGACCGCAAGCCGGGAATTCAGTCAAGACCGTCACATCGCTCACTTCAAGGTCAGGCACCGGAATGCTCGAAATCTCGATTGGCAAAGCCATGATGTTGTTTTCGGCATTCGAATCAGGATTGTTGCTCAACGCATCGGCAACTGCGATGAGATAGTAATTGCCGAGATAACCGTAAGGAATGCGAATCGAGAACGTGCCGGCGTAATGGCCGCCACCCGACACACCGTCCTTCTTCACCTTGATTAGTTCGACATCGTTCTCATCCCAAGTCTCATCAACGGAGAGATAAAGCTTGTCGTAGTATGCCGAGATGGTCGGGCGCGAACCGAGATTATTGACGGAATAATTGTAGGTTACAGATTCATTCCATTCCACCGACTGGCTTCCTGTCAGCGAAGTCATGGCAAGGTCGAGGCTGTATTCGGCAACGGGTATCGAAGCACTCTGGTAGATGTTGTTGTATTCACCTACATACTCGAACACGGCATCGTTGATATCGTTGACCACATAGATGTAGTAGTTGTCAGTACTCAACGAAGCTGGTAACAGCACCTGACGCGAAATGTCGTAGGTGGCGCCAATAGCCAGCGGACCGCTGCAGGTAATTGAGGTCAGCAGTTCGGAAGTTTCGACGCTGAACGATGGGCTATGCGATACATAGATTGCATCTACCCAGGTTTCGCCAGCCCTCACATCGCGGATGCCTTGGTTAATGGTGCGGTAGCTGACATCGACCATCGAACCTGCCGTAGCCATGCCAGGCATCGAAGCCTCGGTCACCATGAAGTCAGGATAAGGCGAGAGCGTCACGTTGAGCAGATCCGAAACGATGAAGTCGGAATGTACGTTGTCGCCTTCGCAAATCTCTTCGCCATCGTTCACCGAAACATAAATGTAATATGGGCCTTGCGCCTCAATCGGCAAAGTGACGTTTTGCGTTACCGTGACCGTATCACCCACCGCAATCGCAATCGGATACGGGTCAAGGTTCAGTTGCGTTGCCGTAATGAAGTTGAGTTCTGGCGACAGGCCGAGATAAACGCCCAAATTGATGTTGCCTGTGTAGTTGACCGAACCCTTGTTGACGATGTCATAGACCACGTCAAACGAATCACCCGAATTGAGATCGGTCGGCGACAACAGATTGCAGGCCAGGAAGTCAGGATTATAGAGATGATAGTTCTCAATCAGCTTGTTATTGTTGGTGAAATCCTTGTCGTTTTGCGGCGTAGCTTGCAGTTTCAGCGAGTTCACTTCGTAGAAATTGCAAGGAATTTCTATCGGCACATTACCGCGACAAGTCTGTCCCGGATTCAAGTCGAAGCGGCTAAGAGTCTTTCTACCCACCTGAGCATTGTTGAAGTTGACTGTCAAGGTGATGCGTTCGTCAATCATCTTGCCGCTGCCGATATTACCCAAGACATAGCACAGCGAGTCGCGCGTATCGTTAATCCAGATGGAATCGACGGTCAAGTCGGGCTGCACCACATAGATGGAATCCTTGATGATGTTGTTGTGTTCGTGCTGATACTCGAAGATGGCATCATCGGCATCAGTCTTCACATAAATGTAATACTTGCCTTCCTGAATGGTGTGAGGCGTGCGTATCTTGCCTTCAACCAGATAGTGATTATGATACTTGGCCATCTGAGTCTCATAAAACTCCTGACGATCGACAAGGCTTTGCTCAACGGCATGATAATAGGCTATGCTGTCATTGTGCGAAGCATTGGCGCTCAAGGTGTCGGGCACCTCGTAATGGCAGACGGCCCAGTGCCAGACCAAAGTATCCACTTCAGGCAATTCGGTCAATGTGTAGAGCAAGGTGTCGTTCACGATGCTGTGGATGAAGGTAGCCATATTTGTATTGAGCGTATCAACATCCGACAAATAGAAGCTGTCTTTCCACTGTCGGCCACGCCACGGCGGAACGATGCCGCAAGTGTCGGAAATGCCGCCGCCTTGATTTGGATCTGCCAAAGCCTTGGCATTCACATAACCGATGTTCTTGACACAATAACTCATGTGGAAATATTCATACGGCGAAACCGTATCCATCTCCAAGGACAAGCCCGTGACGGTGAGGTCAGGGGGAGGAGCCGGAAGCAACACACTCGGATGAACCGAAGCAGGTGACACATTGTTACCTTCAAACAACGATTCATAGACCGAATTGGTAGCATCGGTACGGACAAAGAAATAGAAGGTATCAATGTCTCTTTCATCAGTCGGGAAAGTAGCCACACGGGTAATCGTGTCGTTACGCATCATGGAAATGGTGTCCATGAATGTGCCGATTTGTCGGGCCTGTGACGAGAAGATGCTGTCGGTTGACATGTAGATGATATCCGTGACAGGAGAAGCCTCAAATCCGGCACCGCCTTGGTTGATGAGGTTCCAGCTCAAAGTGATGCTGTCGCCAGCCACCGATTCGTATGGCGGGATGACATTGCGGGCCACCAAATCAGGAATTGGCGGAATATCGACATCAATATACTGATAGAAGAAGTTGTCGCAGCCATGAATTTCGGCAAACGACTCTGGCGAGCAAGAGCCTTCCATATAGCCTTCAGGATCGCCTGGGTCGTGAGGAATGTAAGGCGGATTGTATGGGTTCGGGAACACGCCGCCATACGGAGTGAAATCGAGCGACATGCCACTGTAAGGTTCCCAGTTGGAAAGGACAAAGAGGAACACGCTGCCATACATGTCGTCAGGAATGTTGATATTGACCGAGTTGGTATATTCCTCACCCGGATTCAAAGCTCTCAAATTAGGCACCGAAGCCATCAAGAAGGATTCGGCAGGAACATTGGTGAAGCTTTCACGCTGCCAGTTGACAGGATAGGAAAGCACGATGTAATCGTTCCACTCCTCACCTATCGGAGTCGGGCCAACGCCATCGTTCTTCACGGTCCATTCCACGGTCATCACTTGACCGGTCTGGGCATACGAATGATCCATGCCTGTGACATGCAGATCAGGCAATGCCGTATTGAAATACATGGTGTCGCTTTCGATGGTAGCGCATTGCTTGTGGGCAACGACCTTCCAAGCGTAGTAAGCCGTTTCGTATGGGTCTTCCTGACGCAGATAGACAGGAGGCGCAGGCTCGCAGCCCCAGCCTGGGCAATGGTCGTAAATGCCATAGCCTTGGTAATAGGACTGATACAAATCGACAGTCGTATAGTTGCGTGTCAGGCCGTAGGCCACCGGGAAGTCGGGTATCGGCAAGCCGTTGCCGTGGTCGGTACGCCACAAATACAAGTCGTATGAATCGGCACCGTCAATGTAATCCCAGCTAAAGTAGATGTGGCTGTTCGATTCGAGGGTCTGGTCTTGCAACGGCACCAGTCCTTCTTCAACGAGATAGTTAGTCCAGACGATGGAGTCAGGGTCGCATTGCGTGTTGAAATACTTCGGCACGCAGAAGGAACTCATTTCGTCGTCACCGCACACCGAGCGCACCTTGACGAAATATTCAAGGTTCGGGTGTAGGTTCTGCAGCTGGACATAGTTCGTATCGACCAAAATAGTCTGAACATTGCTGCCATTCGAGAAAGCGTAATAAACCAGCCATTCAGTTTCTTCGCCACCAGGATTCCAGTTCACATCAGCCGTCGTGAAGGTAATGAGTTCTTCAGGAACATTGAGGCCAGTCGGGACCTTGCAGTTGACAGGAGTCTGTTCGTAGGCACCCATATCAATAACACCGCCACGGATACGCTCGTTGCCAGCCAAATCGTAATCGCCAGGAGCGGCATAGTCGTTGCAGCCGACATCGATACACATGGAGTTTTCCATCAGGCTGAAGTCGCCGTCGTCAGGATTCGAGAAGCGGACATAAACCAAAGCGTTATCGCTGCCATCGTTGATTGATTCAATCACGATGTTGCCCATGCCCGTAGGCATCACTTCGTCGCGTTCGATGGCGCTGTAGGTCATGGCACCTGCACCAGGAGCCATTCTGATGTTGCTCACCAAAGCACCTGTCTTGTTGCCCCAAATGATGTTGTTGGTATAGAGGTTAGCAACCGAACCGCCGAAGCCATCGGAAGATGACATTCTGTAGATACCGCCACCGTTGTCAGAGGTGCCACCTGTCGTGAGGGCTGCATTATTCTTCACGACCGTGCAGTTGCGCATCGTGCCGCAATTGTAGATGCCACCACCCTTTTCAGCCGTATTGTAACTGATTTCGCAGTCGTAAAGTTTTGCGCCTCCATTCACGCCACCACCGTTGCGGTCGGCCCTATTGTCCTTAATCAAGCTATGCGAAACGATGCCAGAACCGTAAATGGCACCGCCATCGACATTGGCATAGTTGCCGACAAACTCCGAGCGATAGACCTCGGTGTTCGACATCTTCAAGGCACCGCCAAAGATATTGTTGCCGCCTTCGTCAATGGCTGCATTATTGTAGAACTTACAGTTATCGACCAGGCAGCCGACCAGATTAGCGGCACCGCCCGAACGGTTGGAGCGGCCATTCTGGAAAGTGAAGCCATCGATATGGTCATATTGGCTCGAAGGATTGTTTTCGTCGTGACGCAGGATTTGCTGCATGTTCTGGCCATCGAGATAAGAGATGTTGATGTCGAAATCACGGTCATCGAGGTTGTAGGTTGCAGGTTCATCACCAGCGAAACCGCCATAGATGCTCACACCCTTTGGCAGGATGAAAGCCGGATATTGCGGCACGCCTTCACCGTGATAAGAACCGGCAGCAACCCAAATGACAGGTTTCGGATTCATCAGCGCGGCACGCTCCATGGCATATTGCAGATATGGCGTTGCATCGGCCCACGAAGAACCGTCCATGTCGCCTGCGCCATTTTCCGTGACATAAATGATGTTGTTGGCATCAGGAGTAATCTCAAATTCCTGGTCGTAAGGCGATTCGTAAGCACCCATATCAACCGTATATTGGCGCACACGCGCCTCATGAGCCAAATCGTAGGCGCCCTCGACATATTCATTGTTACCATGACCGATGCAGACCGAACCTTCTTGCAAAGTCCAGTCGCCGCCAGTGTAATCACAACCGGCTGCAATGCTTGGCTCAGCAAACATCGGATAATTCACATCATCGGTACCTTCGTTTTCGGAGTTCAGCGTGATGTTGCCCTCACCTGCCATGCCACCTTCGATAGCCGAATACTTGACACTGTTATCAGCGAAGATGCCTTCAACATTAGGATCGGAAGTATAAAGGTTGCCGGACACATTATTTCCGACCTTGTTACCCCAAACGATGGAATTCTTCACGACATAACTGCCAGCTAAACCGCCGCCATTTTCTTCAGCATAGTTGTTCACGATGGTCGAATTGATGAAAGTACCGCCGTATGCCGCACCACCACCGCTGCTATAGCCATTGCATTGCAATGCCGAGTTGTTGGCGAGCAAGCAGTTATAGAAAGTGATGGCACCATACGAAGCGCCGCCACCCTTGGTGTCTTCGGCCTTACAGTTGCGAATGATGGAGTTGGACACCGTCACATTGCTTGCAGCCTTGACGATACCGCCACCGCCATTGCCGCCGCTCAAGGCATGGCAGTTTTCGATGATGCTGTTGCGCAAGTCGCCCTTCTGCATTCTGACGCCACCGCCATCGTTCTTGTAAACGAAACCATTCTTAATGGTCAGACCATCATAAATGGCGCTGTGCAATTCCTCGATTTGCTTGTACTTGAAGAATGTACTGTGTGCCTGATGCAGGACGCGCTGAATGTTCTGGCCGTCCAAAATGGTCTGATGGGCCACGAGATTGCGGTCATTCAAGTCGTAATCGTAAGGCTCGTTGCCTGCAAAGCCGCCGTAAAGGTCGATGCCGTTCAAGGCAACGAAAGCATCGACGTATGGCCAGCCGTTGCTGGTGTAGGTGCCACCTGCAATCCACACTTTCGGATGGTTATCGTCATCGCCGGCAAAGTTGATGGCCAATTGCAAATCAGGAATGGCATTCTCCCACGAATCGCCCGACTGGTTACCGCCCGAGTTGTTCTTATTCACATAAATGATATTGTGGGCATCGGGTACTGCATGGTATTCATTCACATAATCGCTTTCGTAGGCTCCTATATCAATGCGGTTGTTCTTCAGGCGAGCATTGTTCACATCCAAATCGTGGGTCAAGGTGTAGGTCATGCGCTCACCATGGTTAGCGAGGATTGAGCCATCGGCAAAATGCCAATCGCCACCGCCGTAGTTGGCACCCACATTTTCGGAAGGCGAAACAAATTGCGGAGCAAAGATGCTGCCCGTATTTTCATTAGTCAAATTGATATTGCCAATGCCGGCGCAACCGCCTTGGACTGCGCAATAGCGCAAGTAAATCGGCACATTGGAAGCCGAAACCGCCACCTGCTGGTCGTTGAGCAAAGTGCGGTTGCCCCAAAGCACGCAGTTGATAAATTCGTTGTTACTGCCGCTGTTCACGCTATAGACGCCACCGCCCAAATTATACGAGAAGTTGTTGACCATCGTACAGTTCAGCAGCTGACTTTGGACAGCCGAATTGTCGATAAACATACCGCCGCCGAATGATTTTTCGGTCAAGGCGCTGTTGTTGGCAATCAGGCAGTTGTTGACGGTTGCATTCTTTCCGTAGATACCTGCGCCACGGCGTTGCTGACCTGCCGATGCCGTATTGTCGCAGAGGTTGTTGTGAATGTTGCAATAGGTCAACGTTGAGGATTCGCAGTAAGCGCCGCCGCCATCGTTGAGTGCCGTGTTGCTGTAGATTTCGCATTGCGTGATTTCGCAGCGGTTTTCAGCATAAACGCCAGCACCCTTGCCGCCTTGGTTGCTGTAAATCTTGCAGTTCTTCACGGAGATGAAGTTCTTGCCGTAAACGCCGCCGCCGTTGCCAGTCGTGTAACCGTCCTTAATGGTGAAGCCATCGATACAGCCTCGGTTAACCTGGCTGAAGGCCGATTCGTTGCCGTAGTTGCCCACAACGCGCTGCGAATGGCTTCCGGTCAAGATGGTTTCGTTAGCATCGAAGTCACGGGCATCAAAGTCAATGCCTTGGAGTTCGTTGCCTGCAAAGCCGCCCATCACCGTGACATTCGGCTTCAGCTGGAAGGCCTGAGCCGAAGTGCCGTTGCCAGCGTAGGTTCCCTTGGCCACCCAAACCATACATTCGCCAAATTCAGCAGCCTGAGCTGAAGCCTCGTTGATAGCCGTCTGGACATTGTCCATGGCATTAGCCCAGCTTCTGCCGTCCTTGGTTCCGCTGCCGCCCACAGTGACATAAACAATGTGACGGATTTCGAGATGCAGACTCACCAAGCTGTCGCACTCGGCGCCTTGCGGTGTCCACTGGTAGAAATAATCGCCTGATTCGGTCAAATGCTGTCCGTAGAAGTCATACGACTCATTGACAATCACATCGCGATGCACATAGTTGAGGCAAGTCTCTTCGTAAGCGCCCATATCGACCGTTTCGTCCTTGATACGGTTCTTGAAAGCCAAATCATAATCGCCAACCACCGAGTCGTTGTCACCCACATTGATGAATGATGAGGTTTCGATTGGGCGATAGATGAAATGTTCAGGGTCGAGGAAATTTGGATAATGCGCTGATGGGTCAGAGCCCGTGTTTTCCTGCGCCAGATTGATGAGGCCTTCGCCCGAACCTTCGGCAGGACCGCCGCCTTGGATGGCGCAATAATCGTAGGTATTATCGCTGCCTTCGGTCTGGAAAGCATAGTTGCGCGATGAGTTGCCCCACAAAACGCAGTTCACATATTCGTTGTTTTTATGTCCCGAAGTCAAGGTGTCAAAGGCATACAAATCGGTCGTATTGTGGAGGATGGAGGTATTGAGAATCTTCGTTCTCGTCGTCCTTAAAGCGCCATGACGGTCCGACTCATTGTCGCTGATTTCGCAGTTGGCGATGGTATCGACAGGTAAAGTGCCGGAGAAGAAGGAAGATGGCACATTGGAATACAAGGCACCGCCTTCATCTGTAGCATAGTTGAAACTCATCTTACAGTTGAGGATGTTGGAAGCCAGACTTGCATTGGAAGTCTTGTAGATGGCACCGCCCTTGATGGCGTTATTGCCGTACAAATTACAATTCTTCAAGGTACCGCCGGTTTTCAACATTGCTGCGCCGCCATTCATATACTCATCGAAATAGGAATCGACTTCCGACTCGGTCAAGGCGAGAATGTTGCTCGCATAACCTTCGCGGGCATAGCCGTTACGCATGACGAAACCATCCCAAACGACAGCATTGGCAGCATCGAAATCATCAATCTGCTCAACGATACGCTTCTTGTTCTTGCCGTCCAAAATGCTGAGGTGCGTGTTCAGGTCGCGGTCATCGAGATTGAAGTCAGGCGTTTCGTTTCCGGTGAAACCGCCATAGACATTCACGCCTGGCATCATGGCCAAACCGCTCCAGAACTGAGGATTGTCATCAAGGTAAATGCCTTCCTTCACCCAAATCTGAGGTTTCGGATCCATGGCCATGGCAAAGTTGAGCGCCATCTGGAAGCATGAAGTTGCGTTTTCCCATGAGGAGCCATCCTTTGTGCCGCTGCCTTCGGGCGCAACATACATGATGTGGTTGGCATCGGCTGCCAGCAGTTCGCGACCTGCAAAATTGGATTCAACGGCACCAATATCAATTCTGCCTTGCAACACACGCGAATTGCCGTAGATGTCGTATTCGGGAACCGTTACGCCATCGGTAGTGCCTTGGTTGACGCAAGCCGATGTCGCCTTTGGCGTGTAGCCGTTCAGGTCAAGTTTGAAATCGCTGTTCAGGCAAATGTTGCCTTCGCCAGGATAACCGCCTTCGATGGCACAATATTTCATATCGTAAGTCTCGATGCTAATCATCGAAACCAAATCTTCATCACAGATTGAAAATTCGCAATAGTAATTTGAAAGCTGGTTCGACTTGCTGCCGGCCTTGTTGCCTGACAAAATCGTATTGGTCAAATGGAAACTTGAGCCATACAAGGCGCCGCCATCTTTCTGTGCGCGGTTGTTCGTGATAGTCGAGCAAATGATGTTGATTGGAGTTGCCTCGTCACCAAAGATGGCGCCACCCTTTTGATAATTGTGCTTGATGAAGCCATCCTGTCCCATGACGGCGTTTTCCACATCAGTAGTCGTGTTGTTGGCAATGACCGTGCTCACGATGTTGCCTTCGCCATGGCCGCTACAAGTCCTGATTTTATAGGCAATGCCACCGCCATTGTTCGTCAACACGCAGTTGGTCATGTCCATGTAGTCGATGGTGTAGGTTTCCTTCCATTCGTTCTGGAATTTCCTGAAACCAGAAATCAGCCACACGGCACGGCCCTTATTGGCAGTAAAGGTGCAATTGTCGAATTTCGTGTAAGTCACGATTTCAACACCTCTCCTATCGTTGTTTTCAAACGAGCAGTTGGTGAAGGAGGTATTGGCCGAGTGAACGGCGTATGCACCTTGGTTATTTGTGAACTTGCAGTTTTCAAAAGTATTCAGAATCTTCTTGACATCGCAGTTGTTGATGTCTTCCGCCTGAATATAGACGGCACCGACACCCGTGTTCGTCCAGTTTTCAGTGATGGTGCAGTTGCGCACGTGGACATATTGTTTCAGGAACATGGCCGTGCCTTGCGAGACATTGGCACGCGAGAAGCCGTTCTTAATGGTGAAGCCATCAATGATTGGCGCAGTCTCTTCAGTGGCGTCTTCAACCATGTAGATGACGCGCTGGATATAGTCGCCGTCCAAAGTGGTGACGTGGTTTTCAAAATCGCGTTGCGTGATGTCGTAGTCAGCCAGTTCGTTGCCGACGAAACCACCATAAAGCTGGACATTCGGGAAGACGCGGAAAGCATTGACAGAAGTGCCGTCGCCGCGATACAGGCCTTGCGCCACCCAGATTTGGGTCAAGTCGTCAGTATTCTGGCTCGAGGCTTCAATGGCTTCATACAAAGTGCCGAAAGCATTTTCCCATGTAGTACCGTTTCTCAGTCCGCTACCCGTTTCAGTGACATAGATGATGCGCTTGAAATGCAGGTTCAAGACCACGACGCTGTCGCAATCCTGACCTTCAATTGGGAAACGATGGATGTACTGACCCGACTCGGTGAGCCATTCGCCATAGAAAGGATACATGCTGGTTTGGCAGACATCGGTATATTCGCGATAACGCATACATCTGTATTCGTAAGCACCAATATCAACGATGCCGTCAGCCATGCGGTCCTGACCGATAATGTCGGTGGCGACATTGACGACGCTGTTGTCGCCGGCAT
This sequence comes from Bacteroidales bacterium, assembly GCA_024400425.1. Classification (GTDB taxonomy): domain Bacteria; phylum Bacteroidota; class Bacteroidia; order Bacteroidales; family F082; genus Limimorpha. Next base: position 838 of record JAKSMV010000019.1, on the reverse strand, counting down.
TGATGAGGGCCGAAGCATCACAAAGTTCGTAATCGTCGGCTTCAGGAGCGAGGAAGAACGGATAAACGTAGGCTTCGCTTGTGCCTGTATTGCTCGAGGCCAAGGCGATGACATCGGGATAATCCTCAAGGCCAAGTTCGACGGCAACATGGTTGAAGACATATTTGTTGGCCAAATCGCTGAACTTGAAATGTGCCGGCATGTTCAGATAGTCGCGGTTGCCCCAAACCACCGTATTGTTAAAGATACCACCGCTCACCGGAACGGCTGATTCGTTCTTCGTCATGTTGTTGACGATGTTGCAGTTGGTGAACACATCATTATCAGATGAACTGTGATTGCGGATAGCCGCCGAGTTGTTGTGGGCAAACAGACAGGTCTCGTAACTGTTGCCATAAAGCGTGCCATTGCCACTCTTCGAAACCGCCACTGCATTGTTACGGACAAACCTACAGTTGACGAAAGTGGAAGCATTGGCAAAGACCTGGGCTTCGTTCACATTATCGGTTTCGGGCAAGTCGCGGCGGACTTGGTTGTACTCGAAGTTCGTGTTTTCGACATTCGCACCCCAAAGCACAATCTTACCGATGTTATGGCTGAAATCGCAATTTATGATTTCGCCATTCATGACATAGAGATAGGAATTGATGGCGCTGTTGGCCGAACTGACATACACCGTCGAGTCGTTGGTGATGCTGACATGATCAAGAATACCACCGACCATGCTTAACGCCGTTCCCTTGGTGTAGCTTGCAGCTCCCGTACCAATGCTGGCATCACGGGCAATGTTGTTGTTGTCGAAATCAACATTTCTCAGCACACCATTATCGAGGATGGC
>JAKSMV010000018.1 GCA_024400425.1 Bacteroidales bacterium | reverse complement strand
GAACGTTAGGATTCTGTTCCTTGGTAACTTCAGCACCGCAAATGGCGGCGGTTATGATCAGTTTTTCCATATCTTATTTACGCTTGCAAGCTTTAGGGGTTACACATGTACCGATAGCCTTGGCTACGATGATTGGTTCTTCCAGAACGTCAGCAGCTGAAGCTGAGATGTCAGGACGTGTAGCAATGACCTTGCGGGCAACGAATTCCATTTTACGGGAGGTATTACCGACCTTGGTGATCCAACCTTCTGCTTCGATGTAATCGCCAGCATAGACAGGAGCCAGGAAAGTGATGCTTTCGTAACCGGCAAACAGACCTTCGTCGCCATCAATCTGAATCAACAGTTCGGTAGCGACATCGCCAAAGAGGTGTACCATGTGAGCACCGTCAACCAAATTTCCACCATAATGAGCGTCCTTTGCACTCATGCGCAGACGCAATACTGATCTATATTCTTTTTCTTCCATTGTGTGTTTTGTTTTTATGATTATTTTTCAACGTAAATTCCATCAACATAAATGCCGGAAGCGTGAACGCATTCAGGCTTGATTTCGCCAACCTTAACGAGTTTTTCGGCTTCAACAACCACATAGTCAGCAGCAGTAGCCATCAGCGGGTTGAAGTTGTTGGTTGTGCCAACGAACACCATGTTACCGAATTCGTCAACGATGTTAGCGCGCAGGAAAGCGATGTCGGCCTTCAGAGGCTTTTCGAGCAAATAATCCTTGCCGTCAACCTTGACGATTTCCTTACCATCGGCGATGATGGTGCCGAGACCTGTTGGAGTCAGAACGCCACCGAGACCAGCACCGTAGGCGCGGATGCGCTCTGCCAATGTGCCCTGAGGAACGTATTCAACGATAAGAGTACCAGCGTTTTTCTGCTCGGCAGTCTGCTTGTTGGTGCCGGTGTGAGAAACGATGGCCTTCTTAACCTGATGGTTAGCGACGAGCTTGCCGTGAGCCACATTGTCATAAGCGGTATCGTTAGCGATGATGGTCAAATCCTTCACGCCTTTTTCAACGATAGCATCGATGATTTGGGTTGCGCTTCCTACGCCGAGGAAACCGCCGAACATGATAGTCATGCCGTCCTGAACTTTCTCGACGGCTTGTTCTAATGTAATCTGCTTATTCATAATTTGTTATGTTTAAATAATTAAATTTTGTATTATTCATTGAAGTCTGCAAATTTACTGATTATTCCTTATTAAACAAGGTTTATATCTTATATATTTTAATAATAAAAAAAAGCCGCTGAAAATCAGCGGCTCACATTTCCTTGAATCCAAATCAGTTGTTCATCAAATCAACCCTTCCAATCAGTCCGGTATTGACCGTTTCGAAGGCTGCGGCAAACGCCTTGATGTATTGGAGCACCGATGCGCTCGGGCTTTGGTTTTCGCTTTCTTCTGCGAATGCTGCCTTGATGTCGGCAAACAGGTTTTGGTCATAAATGGATTCGGTAAGATTCTGAGTAGTGTTACAATTCATAGGCAAATCGTTTTGTTTGACTTTGCCATGATAACGCAGCCTTCCCGCGATTATTGCAACACCAAGAAATATTTTTTTCTGAAACTCAGAATTTGTTTTGATATAGGCGAAACAAATAACAATGTCATTTCGACCGCAGGGAAGAAATCTATTGTTATTTGTTTCCCTCAAAAAAGCCTATAGATACCCTCCTTCGTCGGTATGACATAGGCTTTTTTGAAAAATCAAAACAGATTCTCAAAAAGACATCACCATATCGTTGGCGGCAATCATCTTGCGCATGTTCAGAATGGCGTAGCGCATACGGCCCAAAGCCGTGTTGATGCTCACATTCGTGACCTCGGCAATATCTTTGAAACTCATGTCGTCGAAGATGCGCATGCGAAGCACTTCGCGCTGATCCATAGGCAGATACTCAATCATTTTATGGAGATCGCCATAGACTTGTTCCATCACCATGCTTTGTTCGATTGACGGGTCGGTGACGGGTGCATTATCCACAAAGCTGTAGTCTTCGCTTGTCGATTCCACCATCGGGATTCGGGTTTCCTTGCGGAAATAGTCGATGACGAGATTGTGGGCAATCCGCATGGCGAAGGGCACGAAACGACCGTCGTCGTCATACTTTCCAGCCTTGACGGTCTGGATGATTTTCAGGAAGGTATCTTGGAAGATATCATCAGCCAACTGCTTGTTTTTCACAAGCGTCATGATGTAGGAATAGATTTGATTCTGATGACGGCTAACCAATAAATTAAAACTTGTGACATCGCCATTTCTATAGCTGTCAACCAATTCCTTGTCGGATTTTACTATTTCGGACATAACGGCCCCTTTCTTTTAAGCAACTGAATGCGTGTTAGTTAAGGGTAAAGATCTGTCGATAGCGTCTCGTTTTATTGATTAGTAAATGTGTTGTTTTCGCTTGCAAAGATACTAATGTTTTCGAAAAGTCAAGAAAAAAGTGAGATTTTTTTTGAAAAAAAGTTGCCATCGCTCAAAAACATTACAATTACGGAACTGGGCCAATAAATTATTATTTTCCCTATATTTGCAGTTTCTAATTTCCGCAAAATTGAAAGAAGAAACATCTTATATCACCATCCGCAATGCGAAGGTCAACAACCTAAAAAGCATTAGCTTACAGATTCCGAAAAACAAATTAGTAGTCATCACAGGCTTATCGGGATCGGGCAAGTCGTCGTTGGCTTTCGACACACTTTATGCCGAAGGTCAGCGCCGTTATGTGGAGAGCCTGAGTGCCTACGCGCGCCAGTTCATGGGCCGACTGAACAAGCCCGACGTGGAAAGCATCACCGGCCTCTCGCCCGCCATCGCCATCGAACAGAAGGTAAGCACCCACAATCCACGCTCCACAGTGGGCACAAGCACAGAGATTTACGAGTTTCTGAAACTGCTTTACGCCCGCATTGGAAAGACCTACTCCCCCATTTCAGGGAAAATCGTAAAGAAGCACCAAGTGATGGACGTGGTGAATTTCATCCTCGCCTTGACTCAAGGAGCAACGGCATATATTGTGGCACCCATAACATTGCCCGAAGGCCGCACTTTAAGCGAGCACCTCTCCATCATGATGCAGCAAGGCTTCTACCGCGTACTTTATAATGACGAAATCATCAAGATTGAAGACTTCTTGGAGAAAAAACGCAAGGTTAGTCCCAAGAACATCAAGCTGTTGATTGACAGAATCCGCATCAACGAAAAGGTTGCCGACGAGATGGGGCGCCTCTCCGATTCGGTCCAGACGGCTTTCTACGAAGGCAAGGATTTCTGCCAAGTGATTTCGGAAAACGATGGTGAGCGCACAGCCACCGATTTTTCGTCGCGTTTCGAAGCCGACGGCATCAGCTTTGAACCGCCGACCACCAATCTTTTCGCCTTCAACAATCCATTTGGTGCTTGCCCCACATGCCAAGGCTTCGGCAATGTCGTCGGCATCGACCCCGACCTCGTAGTGCCCAACAAAGGACTATCCATCTACGAGAACGCCATCGCCTGCTGGCGCGGCGAGAAGATGAGCGAATGGAAAGATGCCTTGATTAAGGTGGCCAGTAAAGTCGGCATCCCGATTTTCAAGCCGTTCTACCAACTCACTGAGAAACAGAAAGAACTTCTTTGGACCGGAAACGAATATTTCCAAGGCATCAACGACTTTTTCAAATATATTGACACTCAATCGTATAAGATACAATACCGTGTCATCCAAGCGCGCTATCGCGGCAAGACGGTCTGCCCCGATTGTCACGGCTCTCGCCTACGCAAAGAAGCGCAATATGTGAAAGTGGGCGGGAAAAGCATCACGGAACTCGTTCAGATGCCTTTGGACGAACTGAAGCTTTTCTTTGACCACCTCGAACTCGACGCGACCGATGCACAAATCGCATCACGCCTTTTGACAGAAATCAATAACCGCTTGGAGTTTCTCCTTGACGTCGGATTGGGTTATCTCACACTCAACCGTACCTCCAACTCGCTGTCGGGTGGCGAATCGCAACGCATCAACCTGGCTACTTCGCTCGGTAGCAGCCTTGTCGGTTCCACCTACATTCTTGACGAGCCAAGCATCGGCTTGCATCCACGCGACACCGAAAGGCTTATCAAGGTTTTGCGGCGATTGCGCGACATCGGAAACACTGTCATAGTGGTTGAACACGACGAAGAAATCATCCGCAGCGCCGACTACATTGTCGATATCGGTCCATTGGCAGGTGAATTTGGCGGTGAATTGGTCTTCGAAGGGCAGATTGACGACCTGAAGAATTGTCGTAACAGCCTAACAGCCAAATATCTAAACGGAGAAATGAGCATTCCCGTTCCCGACAAAAGGCGCAAAGTCGGCAACACCATCATAATAAAAGGAGCGACGCAGCACAACTTGAAAAACATCACGGTGGCGCTGCCTCTCAACATGATCACCGTCATCACAGGAGTGAGCGGCTCGGGCAAATCCACTTTGGTGAAGGACATCCTCTTCCCTGCCATGAAACGACAATTAGGCGAGTCGGTCGATAAATGCGGCAGTTACGGTGCCTTGGAAGGCGACCTAAGCCTAATCCAAGCCATCGAGTTTGTTGACCAGAACCCCATCGGGAAATCATCGAGGTCGAATCCAGCCACCTATCTGAAGGCTTTCGACGAAATCCGCAACCTGTTTGCAGAGCAGAAGTTAGCCAAAATGCGCGGCATAAAACCGGCATTCTTCTCATTCAACGTGCCCGGCGGCCGTTGCGACGAATGCGAAGGCGAAGGCGCCTGCAAAATCGAGATGCAGTTCATGGCCGATGTCTATCTGCCTTGCGAAGCCTGCCACGGCACCCGTTTCAAGGAAGAAGTGCTTGAAATAAAATACGACGGCAAGAGCATTGCCGACCTGCTTAACATGAGCATCAGCGAAGCCATCGAGTTCTTTGAGCACTCGTCGGACAGCGCAAGCTCCATCGTGAAACGCATCTTGACACGCCTCAAGCCTTTGCAAGACGTTGGATTGGGATATCTGAGGCTCGGACAATCGTCGAGTTCGCTCTCTGGCGGTGAGGCGCAACGCGTCAAGCTGGCTTATTTCCTCGTGAAAGGACAAGTCGAAAAGCCTACGCTGTTCATCTTCGACGAACCGACCACAGGCTTGCATTTCCACGACGTGAACAAGTTGCTTGACTCGTTTAACGCGCTGATTGCCAACGGACATTCCATCATTATCATCGAACACAACCAAGACGTCATCAAGTCGGCAGACTGGGTCATCGATTTGGGTCCGGAAGGCGGCAACGAAGGCGGGAATATCGTATTTGAAGGCACACCCGAGGACTTGGTGAAATGCAAGAAATCATATACTGGACAAGCGTTGAAGAACAAATTGTTTGACCATGACCAGTGACTATGACCATGACCGCTTTTCATTTGTAAAAGAACGGTCACATTCACTGGTCATTAATAGAAATGAAGCAAAGCAATTGAACAATGAAATCTAACAACATAGAACATCCGTTGAGTGAGCGGCAGCAGAAAGTCGTTGACACGCTGAATAATTTAGGAATCGAATTCGACATCTATTTCCATCCGCCCATTCCGACCATCGAAGCGGCCATAGAATACTGGAAAGAGTTCGACTCGACGCACTGCAAGAACCTGTTTTTCAGGAATCACAAAGGCAATCGGCATTATCTTGTCGTCTTTGAATGTATGCACCAAATGGACATCCACGACTTGGAACAACGGCTTCACCAAGGCAAGCTGACCTTCGCTTCGGAGGCGCGAATGGAGAAATATCTTGGCCTGCAACCCGGCAGCGTCTCGCCTTTCGGCCTCATCAACGATACCGAAAACCATGTTCACCTTTTCTTGGACAAAAACCTCGAAAAAGCCCCAAGGCTAAGTTTTCATCCTAACGACAACACCGCCACGATTGTCATTAAGAATGAGGACTTTATCAAGTTTTTGGATGCTATAGGAAATGGGTATGAGTTTGTGGAGTTATATGAGTGAAATCTGACTTAGGTCAGAAATATTTCCATTGATTTGGTTATTTGGCGCACTTTTGGTTATTTGGCTCACTTTTATTTGGTTGTTTGGCGCATTACCTATTGGATTACCATATAAATAAACATAGGCATCACCATTATCAAGGGCAACAACCCTATCAAATTTTTGGATGCTACGGGAAATGGGTATGAGTTTATTGAACTGTATGATTGAAAATGAGCGAAAACCAAAACAAATTTGGTTATTTGGCGCAATTTTGTTTGGTAATTAGGCCACTTTTTTCATTTACAACCCTCACAATGAAACTCGACTTGCTGATGGCAATCTGGACACACCGACATCCTTCCAATGAAAGAATATCCGTTATGCAGCCTTGGGTCGGAATGAAAGCGTATCCATTTCAGTTCATGACTTAGTTTTCCACAATTCATACAGAACATTAAGCCTCTATTAAGTCTTGTATCAATATCGTTCAGGCAAGGTTCAATCTCTTCCCAATCAAAGGGTGAACTGCCTGCATTAAAGCAATAATCATCCCATACGATTGGTTGTCTGGCAATACGGTCTATCTTGTTTTCATCATTCGTTCGTAAAAAATACAATGAGCGTACTATAGTACGCATATTGTTTGGGATAAATGTTTCTGTAACCATCCCATACCTTTCTGTAGATACCAACGATGGTTGTAATTCCCGATGGGAAACTATATCTTTAAGAATCTCTAACACATCCAATTTACCAGGAGTCGGATAACGAAAAAGTTCAGAAAACACCACATCATCATCCAAACGAGGTTCAATATAACTTATATCGTGATGCAAAAAAGCCCGATACAATGCCATCTGAGCATTGGAAAGCATGATGTTTTTAGGTTTTGTGATGACCTCGCGAAGACGTAACCATTGCGGACGCTTCCATTTCTCAAGTGCTTTGTTGCACCATTCCAATGCTTTTTTCTCATCCTTGTCAATGCCTTTGCCATAATAAAGTCGATAGGACAACTCTCCTTGCGCCATAGTATGACCTTGGAAAGCAGCCTGCTTCAACAAGTTAATGCCCGTTTTGTATTGCTTATAGTCAACATTGTGATCCAACAACAAGTGTTGCGCGTATTTCCAGCGGTCAGAGGCATAACCAGTTAATGCACCTGTTTTAGCTTCTGCTTTTCTTTGTTCTATTTCTTGGTCTGTAAGCATGGTTTTGTTCTGTTAGTATCTTATTCCACAATCGTATTATTCCAATATGTCATTGGCTTCCAAATTTTTGATATTTTATACGGATTTACATGTCGTTTAGGATAGAGCCTATCACATTCCTAATGAATCGAGCTTTTGCAATGACATCCATCACATCATATTTCATAAGGTCAGTTCTTTTTATTGTTGATTCAAAGAAACTTGCTCCATTGTATCGTGTTACTATTTGCGTCATAACAGGAATCGCTTTCTGGCCTATATCTCTGATTCCGCTTACTGCTAATAGAGATATTTGGTCAATTACATTTTGTGCACCGATAGTGTAATCATCTTGGTGGAACACGGGATTGCCCATTATTTTTGCTTTATTTAGAATATCTTGTACTTTTGGTTTGAGCGAATCTCTACCAACGCAAAGAAGTGTAAACAGTATTATCATAGCTTCGACTTGTCCTTGTCTTCCGTATGGCTGGTGGTCAATATATTCCATAATACAATAAAAACCATTTTCTGCCCACACCTCTCTAATGTCAGAGTCATGGACCCAGTCATATTGAAGCATAAAAGCAAAGCATAAGGTAAGATTATCTTTTTCTGGATATGATATTAACTTTTTACCTGCACCGGGTTTGTTAAACTGGTTATAAAGTTGAAATAAACAATTCTGCAATTCGGTAATCTTTCCTTTGCTTTCAAGTTCAACGCATTTATCAACAAGTACTTTAAGACTTGACGCATTAGAAGCTGTAGTTGTATTGCGCTTTGCTTGCTCCTGTTGCAGTCTCTGTTGCTCTTGGCGTTTGTGTTCGGCCTCCTGTTTTATACGTAGTTGTTCTTGTTGTTCACGTTCTTTCTTTTTGTTGTTGAAAAAATCGAATATTCCCATAATTGCTAGAATTTGATTGTTTTATTCATTATGTCATTGATAAAGGCTTTGTAAATTGCCATTAAAGCATTAGTGAATGCTGAATTGCGTTCAATACCTGCAAAAGGAGATTCTGTTTGAAGTATCTCTAACAGATCCTGCGTGTTCTTAACCATATCAACCTCAAACGTCATAAATGGGAACAAAGAATCACCTTCTTTGCACCAATCGGTGTGCCATCCATATTTATAGCCCTGCCATGCGAAAAACAATGGGAATTTGAATTGTTCCAATCCATGTCTCATTTGAAAACCACGCATAGGCTCCCCCATTTGTTCAGCAACCTTGTCAAATTGGTCTTGAACATGAGAAATTGTCTCTATCATTGTTTTTATAACTTCTTTTGTAGGCTTTGCTGAATTGTAATCAGTTTCCGCCCTTCTCCCTATACTCGGTTGGCCACATTCTACCAATGTTCCATAAAACTCAACTAATCGGTCAGGATTTGTCATGGCGAAACGCACATATTGCATTGTCATGCCACTATAAAAGATATGGCATACTATAGGCACAATCGGATTGAAATCATTAGTGCCACAAGAGTACTGTATGCGGTCGGGCAATATGCAATAATCTTCACCATAAATATCAAAATCAAATGATTTCAACATTCGAATTCCTCCAATATCATCAAGTTCGAAATGTATTTTGTTGCCGCTTACTTCCGCAACAATTTCTGTTGATATTGAGTTTTTTGAAATACATCTTCCAGCTAACCATTCTTCATAACGATTGGCAATAAACCGAAAGTTGGCTTTGTAAAATCGAGAATTCATATTTCAATAATTTGTTTTGTTGCCTACTCTTTGATGCAGTTTTCGGCTTCCCCGCTATTATTGTTTAGTAGCATGTGCCAATATTCAGCAAAAAAAAGCGCGGAACATTTTCTTATCCACGCTCTGAGGCTCTGCAATGCCCGTACTAATTGATAAGTCAATGCCCGCGCTAACGCACGAGCATTTGCTGACTTATTCACAATTAGTACACTTCTTTGGAATTTGCAGATTTCAGAGCAGTACCGAATAAATAGCAAACGCTAGGTTTTTTATTATGTTAATTAGATTTTATCCTTTTGTATACCAATATTTTAAGTTAAACTATATGTTTTGTCATCTTGTTAATTCAAATGCAAATATATGATTTTTTCTAATTTTCGACGCAACAAAGTGCATCAGAGAGATGAAATATTTTTTTCATTCCTCGCCACTATCCAACAGCAATACATTCTCTCCCTGCGCAATCTGTCAATCCGCCACCTGCGCCATCCAACGCTTGAAAGGCTCTGCTTTCGGCGATGGAATCGTTTGGATGATACGGAAAAGTTGCTCTGTATCAGAAACATCAGTAAGATAATGCTTTCCATCTGTAGATTGCATTTTCAGTTGGTAACAATTTGTTACCAACTCAAATCCTTCCTTTATCAGTCTACCTTTCAATACTTTCCAGTATTTTCGAGCGGTTTGGTAATCGCTGTCGGTCAAAACCGAAACCACATCAACGATGGAAAACCACCATTTTTCCTCGTCGGTGTCCCAGGCGGTGCGCACTCGCTTTTCCTCAAATAACTGTATGGCTTGCTTTTGTGTCATGGCATTATAAACTGATTAATTAACACCTTTTTCATTCTTCGTCTGCACCCAAAACCTATTCCCATCCAAAACTCACCGCAAATCTTCAATATTTTATCAAAGCCGAAGGCAGTATCTTGTCTACTACCTCAACATCATATTCAACACGAAACTTTCTCATAATGCTTTTCCAAGGCATCAAGCATTTTTTGTCTCAATTCTTCAATAGGTCGATGCTCTTTCCCACGGTTTGGGTTCTGCAAATCGCGTTCTATGGAGGCCTCCCAATAAGCTCTCTGCTCTGGTGTCAAGTCGTCTTGAAGCGTGTCAAAATCAACTTTTTCCTCTGTGCCAACAGTCGTGTTCATTGTATTGTGAATTATATTCGATGGCAAAATTACACATTTTTTCATTCATCGTCATAATCAAAAAACAATTGGTCTCATTTTGGAACATCAGTCAAACGCATTTTTCCGTCAGGAGCTTGCAATTTCAACTGGTAACAATTTGTGACCGTTACTTTTCCCTCTTTTATAAGTCTGTGTTTCAGTACTTTCCAATTATTATTAGGGTTAGGACTATCGGTCAAAACCGTAACTACATCAACGATGGGAAACCACCATTATATAAAAATCATCTTATCCAACAACATTTTTCTCTAACTTTGCGCCTGAAAAACAATCAATAACGTTATCCATGAACAACTCAGACAAAATCAAACAAGCAGCCGAAATCCTTTCAAAAGCCAAGCGCATCGTCGGCTTCACTGGCGCTGGCACTTCAGCCGAAAGCGGCATCCCACCATTCCGCGGCGAAGGCGGCATCTGGAACAAATACGACCCTAACTCGTTAGACATCGATTTCTATTACAGCCACACAAAAGACTCGTGGAGAATCATTCGCGAAGTGTTTTATAACTTTTTCAGCAACAAGGAGATAAAGCCAAACCCAGGTCACGAAGTGCTGGCAAAATGGGAAAAGGAAGGCCGCTTATCAGCCGTCATTACGCAAAACATCGACGACTTGCACACCGTTGCAGGCAACAAAACGGTTTACGAATTTCACGGCAACATGGCTCGGTTCGTATGCACCCATTGCGGCAAGAAATTCACAGCAAAAGAAATACAACTCACTGAAAATCCGCCACGTTGCGAAGATTGCGGCGGCCTCTTGAAACCCGACTTCATCTTTTTCGGCGAAGGCATTCCTGAAAATGCCTACTATGGTTCCATCAACGCTGCCGAAAACTGCGACGCCTTCATCATCATCGGGACATCAGGACAAGTGAGTCCCGCCAACATGATTCCTGGAATAGCGAAACGCAACGGTGCAAAGATTATCGAAATCAACATGGAACCTTCCACCTACACAAATTACATCACCGACCTTTATTTGGAAGGCAAATCTGGCGAGATTCTTCCTGCAATCGATACTTTAATTAAATGGTGCTAAAAAACGACACCATAACATTTTACGAAGGCAAACAACTTTCAAGAAACAAGGTTTTCAGTTTGCTCATAAAGCCTGTTGGATCAACATGCAACTTGCGATGCCGATATTGTTACTATTTGGACAAATCGCAACTTTACGACGGGAAAGAGCACATCATGGACGACAAATTGCTTGAAGAAACCATCAGGCAATACATTGAAACCAACGAAAGCAATGAGATAATTTTTTGCTGGCATGGAGGCGAGCCTCTGCTCGCAGGAATCAATTTTTACAAGAAAGCCATTGATTTTCAGCATAAATACGCAAACGGAAAGCAAATCAGCAATAGTTTACAAACTAACGGAACGCTTGTCAACGACGATTGGGCAAAATTCTTCAACGACAACCAATTCTTGATAGGCATTTCCATTGATGGTCCCAAAGAGATTCACGACGCTTTCAGGAAGGATACGAGAGGCAACGATTCATGGGAATCAACGGTTCGGGGAATCGAGAAACTATATAGGAATAATGTTGAATATAACACATTAAGTACCATCAATCATTATTCTGAAAATAAAGGACTTGAAATATATCAATTCCTAAAGAAATGCGGGAGCAACTACATGCAGTTTTTGCCCGTTGTCGAACATATCAATAAGCAAACAAGACGCATATCTTCACCTTTCGATACGGAAAGCGAATTGGCACAATGGTCGGTTAAGCCAGCAGCATTTGGCGAATTCATGTGCGACATATTTGATGAATGGGTGAAACACGATGTAGGGCAAGTATTCGTGCAATTATTCGATGCCACATTGGCGAAATATATTGGCGCATCACCGGGAATCTGCATCTTCGATGACACTTGCGGGGACAACTTAATCATCGAACACAACGGAGACATCTATGTTTGCGAACACTTTGTTTATCAAGAATTTAAACTTGGTAACCTAAAGCAAAATTCGATGGATGAAATTCTCAATTCCAAAGCACGTTTAGATTTCAAGCTGAGCAAAAGACGCAATCTGTCGCAAGAGTGCCTCGACTGCAAATTTAACTTTGCTTGTACAGGCGAATGTCCCAAGCACCGTTTCCAGAATGGGAAAAACGCATTGTGCGAAGGTTACAAGATGTTTTACGAACATACCAAGCCTTATTTCAAGTTCATGGCAAACGAGCTGAATGCAGGTCGTGCACCGAGTAACGTAATGAAAACCAACACTTTTAATTAGTAACAATTGAAAATTCAGCCACTGCGCCTTGCGAGGCATCGTTAGTGAATCGCGTTGCCACAAAGCGCAAACGCCTTCCGTTTATCGGTTCAAAACGAATCACCTGCTCGATTGGATTGTTGCTGATGTTTGAGAACTCGCCTTGGCTTACCAAACGATCATCCACATAAACCTCATAATTGGCAATATGTTGGTCAGCATCACGGGCTTGTGAAGGCAAATATCGGATGCCTGATATATTCATACTTTCCTTCAAGTCAAGTTCTATATATGATTTATTTTCATTAAGATAATAGGCTGTAAATACATTGTCATCAAACATGCGACGAGACATTTGGTCTAATGGAAATACGACATCAAACTTTGTTGTTGGAATGTCAAATGCACGGCTTGCCACCGAGCTTTGCTTTCCGTTGTGTGGATCAACTGAAATCGCCTTGACAGTTGCTTTTGAATCAAGTTCAAATGGCAGTTTGTAAAGCATTGATTGAGAATTTGGTTCACTTCCATCAAGTGTATAGCGAATCTCTGCATTTTTTTCAGCGCAACTCATACTGACTACATTGTCGAAACCTCGTCTGATAATAGGTTCCGTTAGCAAGGCCTCAGCGCAATAGGCTGCCACGTTGCTGATGCACAAAGTACCTTTGCATGTCTTAAAGCGGATTCTTAACTTATCCATGCTAACAGTCTGGAAACGAACGATTCGCTTATGCCCTATCGTCGTCAAATCCTCAGTGACTTCAATTGGCAGCCATTTCCCATTGATAAAGCGTTCAAGGCTGAACGATGACACATTTTGCCCATTAGGAATGTATTCTTGAAGCAACACGCGATTGACTGCAGTTCGTTCAGGAAAATCAAACTGTAATTCCGCTTTTTTGAGACCATCTTCAACCGCCCAATAGCGATCATAGTCATCCAGAAGCACATTCTCAGCCTTGAACCGGTTCGAGCGAACATTATTTGCCGAAACATTGCAGTTTTTCAATAAGTTATCGCTCATATCCTTTTGTATTACTTCAAACCATTCAATGGCTCGAATAGAATCCATTTGGCTAATCTTTCCGTCAAGATTGATGGGAAAATTGAGCAAAAGATTGGCATTATGGCCAACACTTCGATAGTAGATGTCAACAAGACTTTCCAAACTCTTCACCTGATGGTCTTCACGAGCATGATAGAACCAGCCCGGGCGGATGGAAACATCCGCTTCGGAGGGAAGCCACACATCGCCATTTTGGCTGCCGCGTGTCAGATAATCGCAATCCTCTAAGTTGCTCATTTCCACCGCCGACCATTGCGTATCGCCTGCCCAACCCTGCTCGTTGCCGACCCAGCGGATTGTTGGAACCGTGCCACCGATAATCATCGCATCGGGATGGTTTCTCCAGATAGTATTTCTGGCCCGTTCGTAATCGTAATATTCACTCGCCACGATAGAACGTGTTTCGTCGGCACCGCCATACCAACCATTGCCGCCATTCGCACCATCAAACCAGAACTCGAAAAGCGGGCCATAGTTAGTCGTAAGTTCTTCAATCTGTTTGTGATAAGTCTCGACATAGCCTTCTTTACCATATTCGGCATTATGACGATCCCAGGGCGAGAGATACAATCCAAACTTAAGTCCATATTTATGGCAAGCCTCGGAAAGTTCTTTCACCAAATCGCCTTTGCCATCTTTATAAGGCGAATTTGAGATATTGTAATCCGTTGTAGTTGTGGGCCATAGGCAAAAACCATCATGGTGCTTTGCGGTCAGGATTACCGCTTTCATGCCACATGCCTTGAAGGTACGGACCCACTGTTCACAATCCAATTCGACGGGATTGAATGTCGATGCCGGCGTATTGCCATAGCCCCATTCCAAGTCGTTGAATGTATTCAAGCCGAAATGCACAAAGGCATAGGTTTCAAGTTGCTGCCATTCAAGTTGTTGACGGGTTGGAACAGGATAGTCTGGTTGAGGTGCACGCACACATGAGCACATGGCGGAACACACAAAAATCAAAAGTAAAAGGTGTTTTTTCATGGTGCAAATGTAGCAAAAACAATGATTTGTAAAACCATTCATTAATTTTCCTTCTAATTCAGAAATAAAGCAGAAAAATCATATCTTTGCCCCAAATTCATACATTAAAATTAAATCAATATGAAAAAAGCATTTATCCTTATCGCAATGTTCATTCCTTTCTTCGGAATGGCACAATCTTACTGTCTTACAGGCATTTCCGCTAGCGATGATGCGGAAAGAGTGAACTTTTTCTACGGCAACGACAACGAACTGATTGCCTACGAAGTGTTTGATAGAGTTGACCCCGAATATCCTACGGATTTGCGCGACTCTCTCTATTACGATGCCAACGGTGACTGTGTGAAAATCAAGAACTACCAGCTTATGGATGGCATTTGGAAGTACACCTATTACATTGACTACACCTACGACGCCAACCACAATTGCCTCTCGCGCGAAAACTACAACAGTTTTGACGGTGGCATCACTTTCGATTTAGGCGGACGCTATGAATACACCTACGAAAACAATCATATCACAGGATACGTCATGTACTTCGTGGGTGATGAATTCGCACGTGGCACCTACACCTATAACAATGAAGGTCAGCCTATTGAGTTGATTGAGACGCAAAACGACCCATGGGGCGGAACCGGTTGGAGCAATTCAGCCAAGACCACTTGGGAATACAACGAACTTGGGCAATGCACCTGTGTGAATTACTATTATTGGTATTACACCAGCTGGAGTCTTTCGCAAAGCGATGTTTATGAATTTGATGAAGCCGGTAATACCACTTCGGTCAGCGTTTACTCATCTTCAATTATTGCCGACCGCAAGACTTATGCATACGACTATGACACTCCTATTGAAGAAGTCATCATGCCATCTGACCCAGAAGGCGACTACAGTTGGGAAACCTTCGCAAACCGTCCTTTAGCTTACGCTTGGGAAACTGCCGATGCCAATGGCAACCTCGTTTACATTTGCGATTACGACTTTGCCTATTGTGAAGTCCAAGGTGTCAACAACCTGATTTCCGACCTCCAAGAGATGTTCATCTTCCCTAACCCGACCAATGGCGTCGTTAGAATTAGCCAGAAAAACGTGGAAAAAGTCGAAGTGCTCGACATGAATGGTCGCACCGTTCTCCAGCAAGACCAATGCGGCAATACCATCGACTTAAGCAACTTGTCATCAGGTCTTTACATCATGAAAGCTTATGATGGTCAACATTGGAATTATGGCAAAATCCAAGTAAAATAACCCCAACAACAACGACGATGGAAATACAAGAATTAAAGAGAATCTTCAAACAATGCTTTGACGCTGAAGGAGTTATATACACTTCCCCTGGCCGCATCAACCTGATTGGCGAACACACCGACTACAACGGCGGTTTCGTTTTCCCAGGTGCCATCGACAAAGGCATCTATGCTGCCATACGTCTTAACGGCACTGATGTTGTGAATGGTTATTCCGTCGATTACGATGCCCGTTGGAGTTTCAGTCTCGAAGAAAGCGACCGTCCCAGGAAAAGTGGCTCGCAGTATATTTATGGTGTGTGCCGCGAAATCCAGAAACGCGGTTACCAGATTGGCGGTTTCGACACCGTTGTCATGGGCGATGTCCCGCTCGGTGCCGGCATGTCGTCATCGGCTGCCCTGGAAAGCACCTTTGCCTTTGCCTTGAACGACCTGTTCAACTTAGGCATAGACAAGTTCGAGCTGGCACGCATCGGTCAGGCCACAGAGCACAACTATTGCGGTGTGAAATGCGGCATCATGGATCAATTCGCTTCCGTTTTCGGCAAAGCCGGACATCTGATGCGCCTCAACTGCGCCACCATGGAGTTCGAATACTTTCCTTTCAACCCAAAAGGCTATAAATTAGTACTTTTGGACACTCGCGTGAAGCACGAGCTAGCATCGTCGGCCTACAACAAGCGCCGCGAATCGTGCGAAAATGCCTGCGCTTACATAGCAGCACGTCATCCAGAAGTGAAATATCTGAGCGACGCCACGATGGAGATGCTCAACGAGATAGAGACTGAGATTTCGGCAGAAGACTACATGCGCGCCGAATACGTCATCGGTGAGAAGCAACGCGTCCTCGACGTGTGCGAAGCTTTGGAAAAAGGTGATTATGAGACCGTTGGCGACCGAATGTATGGCACTCACTATGGTATGAGCAAGCTCTATGAAGTGAGCTGCGAAGAACTCGACTTCCTAAACGATATCGCCAAAGAATGCGGCGTTACCGGTTCGCGCGTCATGGGCGGCGGCTTCGGCGGCTGCACCATCAACCTCGTGAAGGAAAATCTGTATCTTGACTTCATCTCGAAGGCTAAGGCACAGTTCCTCAAGAAGTTCGGCCATGAGCCTAGGATTTACGACGTTGTCATTTCTGATGGCGCACGCAGATTAGAATAGATTTAGAATATTAAATACGATGCACTTCGTGCAGAAATCCTATGGAAAAAATCATTTGATAAAACATGATTTCCACAAAGATTTCTTTGCGAAGCAAATAAACAAATACAGCAAACTAATGAAACCAACATTATTAGTATTAGCAGCAGGAATGGGGTCGCGCTATGGTGCCCTCAAACAAATGGATGGTGTTGGCCCCAACAATGAAGCCATCCTCGACTATTCGATTTTCGATGCCAAACGCGCTGGTTTTGGCAAAGTCGTCTTCGTCATCCGCAAGGATTTCGCCGAAGCATTCGAAAAAATCAACAGCAGCGAGCGTTTTGGAATGCCCGTTGAATATGTCTATCAAAGTCTCGATAAACTTCCTGAAGGATTCACGGTTCCTGAAGGGCGCGTAAAGCCTTGGGGCACCTGCCATGCCGTTCTGATGGCTAAAGACGTTATCAATGAGCCATTTGCAGTCATCAATGCCGATGACTTCTATGGTAAGGAAGCCTATGAAGTGATGGCGAAATACCTCACCGAATGCGAAGGCAAGAAAGGCGCATACAGCATGGTGGCCTACAAGCTGCGCAACACCATGTCGGACTTCGGCACCGTGAGTCGTGGCATTTGCACCGCTAACCGTTGTGGCAACCTGAAGACCATCGTCGAACGCACTTCGATTGGTCACACCGAAGACGGCGGCGCTGCCTACACCGACGAAACTGGTTCGCATCCTTTGGACATGGACAGCCTTGTTTCGATGAACTTCTTCGGTTTCACGCCTGATTTCTTTGCCTATTCCGAGAAAGGTCTCATCGAGTTCTTAAAAGGTCCTGCCCAAACCAACATCAAAGCCGAGTTCTTCATCCCATTGATGGTCAACCAGAGCATCAACGATGGCACCGCCAAACTGAAAGTACTGTCGAGCGACGCTTCGTGGTTTGGTGTCACCTACAAGGAAGACAAACCCGATGTAATGCGTAAGATTGTGGAACTCATCGAGAAAGGCGTTTATCCAAAACAACTTTGGTAATATGAAAATCGAAAAACAAGTTTGGGGCAAGACATCCTGCGGAAAGGACATCATGCTCTATACCTTATCAAACAACAACGGTATCGAAGTGAAACTGAGCGACATTGGTGCAGGCATCGTGAGTATCCTCACCCCCGACCGCAACGGCAAGATGGACGACATCGTTTTAGGCTATCCCAACGCCACCGATTACTTTGGTGACGGGCCTTGCGCTGGCAAAGTGCCTGGCCGTTTTGCCAACCGCATCAACCATGGTCGTTTCAGCATCGATGACGTTGAATATCAATTAGAACTGAACACTGGCGATGGCAACCATCACCTCCACGGCGGGAGCATCGGTTTTGCCAACCAGAAATGGGCTAGCCGCATTGATGGCGACAGCGTGGTGTTCACCTACCTTTCAGCCGAAGGCGAAGCCGGATATCCCTCCGAACTCGTGGCAAAAGTGCGCTACACACTCAACGATGAGAACGAACTCAACATCCGTTTAGGCGCTTGGTCGTCGGGGCCAACCATCGTCAACCTCACCAACCACACCTATTTTAATTTAAAGGGCGAAGGAAATGGCGACATCCTCGACCACAAGTTGCGTCTCAATGCCAACCGTTTCCTACCAGCAACCGATGAACTGATTACTACTGGCGAGATGGCTTCTGTTATTGGAACTCCCATGGATTTCACAGAAGGCAAACTGATTGGTCAAGACATTGAGCAAGACTTCCCCGACCTCATCAACGGCAAAGGATACGATAGTTGCTGGGTCATCAACGACCTTTGCAAAGGCAAGCTGAACCTTGCCGCCGAGTTGTCGCACGAAGGCTCTGGCCGCATGGTGCAACTCTACACCACGCAACCTGGCGTTCAGGTTTATACAGGCAACTGGTTGACAGGATGCCCAAAGGGAAAGAACGGACACGAGTATCATGACTACGAAGGCGTGGCTTTGGAATGCCAAGCCCTCCCCGACTCGCCTAACAAGCCCAACTTCCCGAACACCGTCTTGCGCTCGGGCGAAGAATACAAAGAGATTATCATTTTCAAGTTTTCAACAATCTAATTAATAACACTTTACTATGGAAAAAGCAGAAAACAAACAGAATTTTACGATTCCGATTATCGTGATGTTCCTCTTGTTCTTTATGATTGCCTTCGTGACCAACTTTGCTGGTTCGATGGGTGTCATCGTGACGAATCAATTTGGCGCATCAAAAGCCCTCTCGCAATTAGGCACATTAGCCAACTTCATTGCCTACGCTTGCATGGGCATTCCTGCAGGTATTATCCTGAAGCGTAAAGGCTACAAATTCACTTCGCTATTGGCTGTTACCGTCGGTTTTATCGGCGTTGGCATTCAGTTTATTTCAGGTTATGCCGAAAGCTTTGGCGTTTATGTTCTTGGCGCATTTGTAGCAGGTTTCTCAATGTGCTTGCTGAACATTGTCGTCAATCCTATGCTGAACACCCTTGGTGGTGGTGGCAATAAAGGCAACCAACTCATCCAGTTAGGCGGCAGCTGCAACTCGGTTGGTGGCACTCTTGCACCTATCCTTTTAGGCTGGCTTATCGGTGGCAGCATCGAGACAGCTTCCGTTGCCGACGCTGCTCCTGCCATGATTATCGCCATGGCCATCTTTGCCGTTGCTTTCGTGGTGATTATGATCACCAAGATTCCAGAACCTCACATGGAAACCGCTGAAGAAAAAGCAGCCCGTTTGAGCGGCAAAGTGCAGAAAGACCCTCACGGACCAATGTCGTTCCGTCATTTCGTTCTCGGTGCCATCGCCATTTTCTTCTATGTTGGCGTTGAAGTCGGTATCCCGAACACAGCTAACATCTACATGTCAGGTCAAGCTTCAATCGGTCCTGCCATTGCAGGTACCATCATCGGTCTGTATTGGTTCTTGATGATGTGTGGCCGCTTGATTGGCGGTGCCATTGGCGGAAAAGTTTCGTCAAAAGCCATGCTGACAACCGTTTCCATCATTGCCATCATCTTTGTGCTTTGCATCATGTTCATCCCACAAGAAATCACTATTTCGCTGGGTGAGAAAGTC
This sequence comes from Bacteroidales bacterium, assembly GCA_024400425.1. Taxonomy (GTDB): domain Bacteria; phylum Bacteroidota; class Bacteroidia; order Bacteroidales; family F082; genus Limimorpha. The sequence goes on along the minus strand of JAKSMV010000018.1, from coordinate 47,050 downwards.
GTGCCTCTGAGCATGTTGTTTGTTGCCCTTTGCGGTCTTTGCACCTCTGTGATGTGGGGCGCTATCTTCAACCTTGCCGCTGAAGGTCTTGGCAAATATACACCTGCTGCCTCTGGTATTTTCATGGCCCTAGTTTGCGGTGGCGGCATCATTCCTTTCATCCAGAACTGGATTGCCGACTCGGTTGGTAGCATCAACAGTTATTGGGTGATTATCGTAGGATTCGCCTTCTTACTTTTCTACGCCCTCATCGGTTCGAAGAACGTAAACAAGGACATTCCTGTAGAATAAACAAATTGTAGAGACACGCCATGGCACGTCTCTACATTACATAATATCACAAAATAACGAGACGCGTCATGACGCGTCTCTACTACACAAAAATGAAGAAGGTCGCTCCAAATGGAACGACCTTCTTGTTTTATTACCAGCAACCTTGCTGTCTGTATAACCATATTATTCTTCCTGCAATATCTAACTTGTTGCAAAGGTAAAATGCGATACAGCATTCGCCAGAACAAAAAAAAGAGACCGACTCGAAGCCGGTCTCTAATTTCATATTCTTGACAAGACGTTTATGCGCCAGTCAGAACTTATCTGACCACATTGATACGGCCATTGATTTCGCCATTGGCAGTTTCAACGCGGACCATGTAGATACCTGATTCGACATTGCCAAGGTTGATATTCATCACATCAGCAGTGCAATCTGCAGTGTAAACGACTTGTCCAACCATGTTGAAAACAGTGACGTGGGTCATACCTGTGGCTTCAACGATGAAGCAGTCGTTAGTCGGGTTAGGATAGAGAGCCATCTTGCCCGATTCAATTTCTTCAACACCCGTTGGTGAATAATAGACATGCAGATAATATTGGTTGTCGTCACCAACCCAAGCAGCAGGAGCTGCTGTGCAGTCAATACCTTGATAGTAGGCTACAACTTTGTAGTAATAATGACCTTCTTCAAGTGAAGAATTGTCGGTATAAGATGTTGTACCTGCACCAGCCAACTTGATACGTTCATATTCACCGCCTTCAGCTTTACGATAAATCACGAATCCCGAAAGGCCATCCGATGGAACTGGCTTTTGCCATAACAACTTGGTCTTGAACGAGCTAGTTTTCTCATAGTCGAGACCAGTAGCAGGAGCGCAACCTTCGCCGGCATTTGCGCATGATTCGTTTGAATATTCGCCGTTTTCGCCGCCATTGCTCAGGAAACCTGCATAGTAGCAGTGACCGCCCATGCTTACATTTTCGTCAACAAACGATGTTGCATCAGGAATCAAGCGATAGAGCAAACCGTCACGATAGATAGTGTAACCGTAACCTTCATCGCTCACGCCTTCCCACGACACATTGATATTGTAGAGATTATCGTCCGAAATTGAAGCTACCATATTTGAAGGAACGCCAGTACCTGTAGTATTGCCGCAACCATTGTTGGCAGTGAAGAAGATACCCTCTGCAAGGTCGTTAGAAGAACCCGAGTAGTTGTAAACTGTAGTATTTTGTGAGTTTTTAATGACAAATCCCATATTCGTGACTTCCGAAGTTGGGACACTCCAGCCAAACGAGACTTGACCGATAGGCATAGCAACAGTTGCTGAAGTTGAACTTGATGTTGTGGTGGTAGTTGTAGCGATTTCAGTGCCAGAAGCATTGTAAACATGAATTGCGCCCTCGCGCCAGCCTTGGAATGCTGTCGAAGTCATGATGATTGTCCAATCGCAAGTAGGACCAAACGAAACCTGCTGCGAATTGGCGACTTTACCATGGCTGCCGTTGCAAACTGCATAGACTTGATACTTGAAAGAATCGTAACGTGGAACGGCGTTATCGACGTAAGTCATAGAAGCACCTGGTGCTGGATTTTCGATTTCGGTCACCAATTGACCTCCACGAACGATGACAATCTTGTCAATACTGCTAAGGTTGCTGTTACTGAGGGTCTTGGTAGGATTGGTCCAAGTCAGAGTAGCTGAAAGTGCAATGTCAGAAGCAGGAGTGACGGTGAGGCCGGTAGGAGCCTGAGGTGTACTATTGTAAACAGCGGCTGGCACGAAATTGAACACAGCAGCATCTCTATAATATGAATAATCCATGGCATCGAAATCGAACCAGCCATCGCCGCTTCCGCTCCAACCCCAATTCCAGTGATAAAAACCAGCTTCGTTGTAGCCATCGGTGACGAAAGCGTGGCAACCCATAGGATTGCCATTGTCGCAACCTGAATAATAAACTGGCCAGCCCATGTCGAAATGTTCAATTACCATGTCGTTCCAAGCCTCACGTGAATAACTTGCTCTTTCACGATAGACGGAAGCACCTGCATAACCGAAATAGTTGGAGATAGCACCTGGGACAAGAGGCGATTGTGAACCGCTACCATCTGGAGCATATTCCATGTCAACAGCAACACCGCAATGATACATCAAGGTAGCAATAGCAACTTTCTGTTCCTCTGGCGAGCTGTTCGAAATGCTGCTAGGCATATTGGCCCAATCGTATGTGGTCTCTCCAAAGTTAGCGCTTTGCTGACCATGGCCTGGGCAATAGTAGGAATGGCTACCTGTGCCCTGAACAGGATGATCCCAATATTTCATCACCTGCGACATGGCTGTAGCGACACAACCGGCATAGCAACGTCCACCAGGACCGCCAGCGCCGGTAGGGCAAAGCAGGTTATAAGGGCTGTCTTGATTCCAAGTAGTCGAGAGGAGATAGGTGGCAGCACGTCCTGGATAGAGTGAACGCAACATGCCATTGTTCATCACGGTCTTCCATTCAGAAGCAGTAGCAGGATCTGCAGTGCCAGTCATTCTGTTACTTCTGCCTTCAACAAGGCTGTTCAGTCTGGATTCCAAAGCAGGATTGATGTTAGTTGCATCGAAAGAACCTTGGTCGGAATAACCAATGATAGGACGATAAATGTCGTCAGCCGAAACCATGACGAAACCGGTTTCACCGACATTGAAGACATAGAAGCATGCATCGCCACGATTGGAAACACCTGTATAGACAAGTGTAAGTTCCTGACTTTGACGAGCTTGTTCGAACTGAGCTTGGACAAACTGTTGTCCAACATACTTGGCTTGGCTTACGCTGACAGGCTTGGCCTGAACCATACCTGCGCAAAGAACCAAGGCGAGTAGAGTCAATAAATACTTTTTCATTTTGATAAATTTGATGATTTGATAGATTTTTCCAAAGATTAAAGTTTGCAAAAATAGGAAAAAATATGGAAAAACCCGAAAAAATGCGAAAATCAGTAATACAAAACAACAAGAGACCGATTTTGTCGGCCTCTTGTTCGATATTGGGAATCGTAAATTCCGAAAATGATTAGTGCATCACAGTGAAGCGGCGTGAAACAGTTCCGCAAGCACTCTTGATGCTGATGGTGTAAACACCCGAAACGAAGCTCGAAGTGTTGATGACGATGCCGTCAGCGCTGCAATTCTCGCTGTAAACCACTTGGCCCATCACGTTGAAGATGGTGACTTGGCTTAAACCCTGAGCAGCAACGCTCATTGTGGTGTTGGCTGGGTTTGGATACACGCTCATGCTTTCGCCTTCTTCATTAACCGACGTGACTTCAATCATGACGAAATCCTTGTCGTTTGCATCCCATGCTGGAGTTGATTCGCAATAGCTACGATAAGCAGTTACCTTATAATAATAGGTGCCAGCTTCAACTTCGTCGAAATATTGGCGTTCGGTCTTATCAACAGTGGCAACACATTCATAATCCACGCCATCATTGCTACGATACACCTTAAACGACTGAGGGTCTTCATCATAGCTCCATGTCAGCAGTGCGCCAAAGGCACCAGCATCATACATGTATTCAGCATTGAACTCAGTTGGAGGCAAGCAACCAGCACAATCGTTGCTGCCCGTGTAGAGCGTTGCAGGAACGTTGTTCGAACCGCCCGTGTAGTTGTAAACGCTTTGGTTGGACGAATTCTTGATGGTGATGGTCAAATTGCTTACATTGCTAGCCGGAGCCACCCATTTGAAGGTAACGTTACCTTCAGGCATGGCTATCTGCTTGCTGACTGGAGTTGTTGAAGTCATGGTAATCTCGTCAATAAGGTTATTGTAGGCATTGTAAATCTGAACCTTGCCGCCATTCCAGCCTTGGAAGTTGGAAGTCTGACCGACGAGTTTCCATGTGCAAGTTGGACCATATTGGTATTTTGCAGTGGAGAAACGGCCCTTGATGCCATTGCTGACGAAATACAGGCTGTAGGTATAGCAGTCATAGTTGGCGACTTCATCTTCAAATTGCATCGGTTCACCAGGAGCGACATTGCTTTGGCTAAACACTTGTTCACCATTACGAAGCACCACGACTTGGTCGATGCTTGCGATTGGATTACCTATCAAAGTGGTAGTTGGGTTAGTCCAGCTGATGACACCCTTCTTGGAGTTGGCGTTTTCGGCAACGATTTCCATGTCAACGGCAGGAAGCAGAGCTTCATAGACGTAATCTGGCAAGAAGTCGAAAACAGCGCGTTGATAGTAATTGAAATGATAGCCAGGAGCATTCAAGGCATCGATAGCGAAATAGCCATTGCCATAGCCGCTCCAGCCCCAGTTGAAACGCATCTTGCGGTCGCTGCTGCGATAACCATCACAAACGAAAGCATGGCCACCACCATCAGCTTCAGCTGCAGCATAATAAACAGGGAAACCTTCGTCAAACGATTCGATCAGCATGTCTTCCCATTCAGTCTTCGTATAATCGTCACGGTTTTCGAGAGTAGCAGCATCGCAATAGCGGAAATATTTCTTGATGGCATCAGGCACATCTTCCGAATAAGCGCCTGAACCATCATAGCCATACTGCATATCGATGGAAATACCGCAATGCCACATCAGACGGGCGATAGCTTCGATCTGGACTGCTGGCGAACCATTGGAAATGGAATTAGGCATGTTGTTCCAATCGTAATAGGTGTTCTCGAAATCGGCTGACTGTTGAGGGAAACCTTGTGGAGTGTAGCTGTAGCTGCCACTACCATGGTCAGGCCAATTCCAGAATTTCATCACCATTGCCATAGCATCGGCTGCACAACCCACATAAACGTGTCCGCCAGGACCATAGTTATGTGCAGGGCAAAGGCGGTTGTAAGGGTTATCTTGGTTCCAGTTCAAGGTAATGAATGGACCAGCATCGCGAGTGCCGCGGTTGTCATGCGTAAAACCATCGTTTTCAACATGTTTCCATTGTGCGACGGTTTCTTCGTCAGCAACCATCCCGTTTTCGATAGCGTATGCAATCTGACGGGCATAATGGCCTATGTAATAGTTCAGGCCATCAGGGATATTGTCATAATCGAAACTGCCCTCTTCGGAGAAACCGAGGATAGGTTGAGCCACATCGTCAGCAGAGACAAGCACGAAACCACCTTCATAGTCAAAGACATAGAGAGTTGGCGTTCCGTTTTCGAGCTGGGTGTAGGCAAGGTTCAAGCCAGAAATCTGACGGGCTGAAGCCATGTTGCTTTGGGCAAACTTCAAGCCGATTTGGGCAGCGCGATTCACGCTGACTGGCGATGCGATGGCTTGCACGGCAAACAAAGCCAATGCTACCACAAGAAATAATGACTTTTTCATTGAGTAATTATTGATTAAAAATAGGTTAATTATCGTTTATTGAAGGCGCAAAGATAAAGTAAATATCCCAACTGCGTCAATTAAATTTTAACGACCTTCTGAGTGCTGTTTCCAACTTTGATGAAATAGATTCCATTGCTCAGTCGGCCTAAGTCAAAGACTGCAACGCCATTTTCGGTATCCTTTTCTTCAACAATTTGGCCCATCATATTGTAAATGGCCACTTGAGCGGCTTCTGTTTCCACCACGATTTGGCCATCGGTCGGGTTAGGATAGACTCTGAAAGCGTTATCCATTTCGTTGACTCCCATGTTAACGAGGCGCACTGAGGCTTGTCCATCAGCAGTCAAGGCATATTCCGATTCGCAATCGTCATAAACAGCTTTCACCGAATAGCTGCGGTCGATGCCCTCAGTTGGAAGTTCGACATCGTCATAATAGTTTTCCGACACTTCAAACTCATCAGTAGCATCTTCAGCAGCATGGTTGATGCGTGTCACCTTATAATAATTAGGCTCGCGGTCGGCAGGTGCATTCCACGTGATGTGAGCTACGTTGCCTTCAATAACACCAGCCAAATTGGTGGGTTCGGTGCATGGCAACTCATTGCCAATCTTGACGCAGACTTCGTTGGTTGAATTTCCGTTAGCCACAACTTTGTAGCAATAGGTCTCCCCTATTGCCACGTTTTCATCAACATAACGGCAAGCGTAATCGACAGTGGCAATTTCTTGTCCATCACGGAGAATACTATAGGTTGCCACGCCATAAACAGGTTGCCACGTCAAAGTGGCCACATCATCGGCACGGACAACCAACGAACCGACTTGCGTGTTCCAATCTACGTTAAGGAAGAACTGGACTGGATTGAACAAGTCGTTGGCATAACCCGAAGTGCAGTTTTCAGGAACTTCATAGGTGGCCGTCACTGCATATTGATACACAACACCTTCTTGAACGCCATTATCCTTGTAATTGTTTGCAGTGCAAAGTTTTACACGTTTATAAGGAGTATCCAAGGTCTTACGCCACACTGTGTAGCCTTTCACATTCTCATTGTCAGGTCTCGCCCAATGAATCTGAATCTTACCTGATGAGAGATACTGATAGTACAAGTCGAGAGGAGCGTCGCAACCATCGCCAACCGTGACGCTATACTCATTGGATTTCTCGGTTTCGCCACCACTGCAAAGGGCGGTAACATAATAATTGTGACCACCGATTTCTGTATTGTAATCTACATATTCAGTATCATGCGACATGTTGAAGAGATAGCCATCGCGATAGATGCAGTAGCCAAATTCCGGCTGATGGTTCGATTCCCAAGTCAAACGCACATTGCTGTGATTATCAGGGTCTAATGAAGCTGACAGGTTGGTTGGTGCCTCACAAGCATTTTCGTTGCCGCAGCTGTTGTTGAGCGTACGAAGCAATCCAGCCTCAAGTCCCGAAGAAGGGCCATTGTATTCATAAACCACTTGATTTTGTGAGTCTTTCACCTTGAAAGTAAGATTCGAAATGCTCGATTCAGGTTCGGTCCAATAGAGGTTGTTGTTGCCCAAAGCCATCTGGAAATGCTGCATCTGAGCCGACGAGGTTGTCGTGGTCAGGAAGTCGATATAGGTACCAGCAGCATTCTGCACCGTGATACCGCCGCCACGCCAGCCGTGGAAATCAGCCGATGTCATGAGGACAGTCCACTCGCAATAGGGGCCGAAGACAGCCGAGGCCTGCACTTCGCGACCATAAAGGTCGTTCTTCACAGCGCAAACGCTATAGTCAAATTGGTCGAAGAAAGGCACTTCGTCATCGTAGGTCATAGCTTGACCAGGAGCGCCGTTCAACTCAGCCACAATCTTTCCATTGCGGCGAACCAAAATCTTGTCGAACTCGGTCATAGGCACGCCATTGACCGTATTTGTTGGATTCACCCAACTGAGATGACCGACAAGCGACACATCGCCATCAATGCTGATTTCGAGCGATTCAGGAGCTGAAGGCATTTGTTCAAAAAGATAGTCTGGAACGAAATCACATACAATTGCCTGATATCCTGAATATTCAAAATCTTCAGTTTCAATGTCAAGAAAAGCATTTAAAGCTCCACCCCATCCAAAATTGAAATGGAAGAGACCATCTTCATCGTAGCCGTCGCAAACGAAGGCATGGCCACCGCCTTCTGCACTTTGGCCTGAGTAATAGATAGGCAGATTTTGGTTGAGATTCGACTTCAACAACAAAGCCCAATCTTCAGGGGTATGAGCACGATTGATATAGGAAGTATGCTCTGAATATGAGAAATAGTTACTCACTGCTGCAGGCACATCACCCGAAAAGGCTCCGCTACCGTCTGTCTCATACGCCATATCCACGGCCACACCGCAATGACGCATCAAGACTGCCACTGCCTCACGTTCTTCGGGGGTCGATTGGTTGCCGTAAGTCAAGGTCATGTTGGCCCAGTCGTAAGTCGTCTCTCCGAAATTGGCATACTGTTCGCCATAAGGAGGGCAAATATAGCTATGCTCGCCCGTACCTTTCAGTGGCCACTCCCAATATTTCATGATCTGAGCCATGGCTGTAGCAACGCAGCCCGTTGGGCAACCCGAAGGCACATACATATTATAAGGTGCATCTTGGTTCCATTTCGTTTTGATAAGAGGTTCCACGACAGACACACCACGATGCGAATTCATGATACCATTTTCTTCAAGGTTTTCCCACTGGATGGCGACATCATTCGAAGGTTTCTGGCCTCTTGAGATTGCCGAAGCGATGCTTTGCGAAAGCTCATCAAGCATATAAAGCAAGCCATCAGATGCATTGTTGATGTCGAAGCGACCTTCGTTGGAATAACCCAAGACAGGACGAACACAATCATCGGCTGCAACGATGACAAAACCGTTGTCAACATTAAAAGCATACATTGTTGCCATGCCGTTGGTACCGCGAAGCGTAAACGACAAGACGGCTTCGTCAGCCGACCTCGAAAATCCAGAATGATGTTTTGCAAAACTTGTTGCAAGACGTTGAGCCTTAGCAACATCGACAGGTTTTGCCTGAGCTATGCTCACACCCAAAAGGGCGATGGTCAAGAAGAGTAAATGTCTTTTCATAGGTTATAAGTTTGATGTTTTCTTAATAAGGGGTCAAAAATAGGAATTTAATCAATAGTGAGCAACATAAATTTCAATAGATTTTTGTGTTAGCAAGAATCTAAGTCGCATTTCATGCTTCATCAGCCTGCTCGTAATAATACGAATAATCAATGCCTTTCATGAATATCTCGCGGCTATTGATGTCGTCAGTCAAAGGAATTGGATTGCCCTAACATTGTTGATGCTTCTTGCCAATTGAGCAACGCCATCGGCATTGAGCGTATCGGTGGCATATCTTTTGCCATCCGCAGCCCTCAACTTCAGTTGGTTAGTGGCACTAACCAACTCGGGTTGTTCCCGTTTGAGTTTCGTTTTCAGATACTTCCAATAGTTACGATTCTTTGCATAGTCATCTTGCTGATTGATGGCACCAATGACATCCAGCACCGAGAAAAACCACTGCTGTTTCCCTGCGTCCCACACAGCCCTGACTTCGCGGTCGTTATAAAAACGTATGGATATCTTATTCGTTTCGCTCTCCTTCATCATGCTTGATTTTTCTCCTGACATAAAAAAATCACGTCTTTTGTTCCTTTTTCTTCGCTGCGGGAAACAGGATATTATTCAGTATCAGGCGATAACCTGGCGAGTCGGGATACATGTCGAGTTCGGTGGGCGGATCACCGACAATGTGCCGATAGTCTTCGGGATCGTGGCCACCGAGGAAAGTCCAGAAGCCATTGCCAAAGTTGCCGTGGATGTAACGGTCTTCACCAAAGGCGGCATTGTCGCCCAACACCACAACCGACGGCTTCACATACCTTTTGTCGAATGCGGTGCTTTGCCCCATGAAACCTTTTATCAGCCGCTCGTGACACTGCGTGAGCATGGTTGACACAGGGTCCCACTTGGCAGAGAAGTCGAAAAGCAGGAAATAGTCGTTTTCTTCTTTGACAGAATGGCTGCGACTTTGCGTCACATCGATATTGGAGATTTCATATTCCTGCGGATTGGTCGAGACCGAAAAATCGGTGAATGCGAAGCAGTTATCATAGTTGAGGCGTTTTGGGTCGCCAGCGTGGATAGGGTCGCCATCGAACATATAGTCGCAAATGTCGAGTCCATCGGCTGCCAAAGCCACATCGAAACTATCGGGAGCCGAGCACATGGCGAACATATAGCCGCCGCCTGCCACAAACTCGCGAATCTTCTTGGCCACGGCCAACTTCAGTTGCGACACCTTAGTGAAGCCCCAACGCTTTGCAGTTGCTTCCTGCAAAGCCACATCTTCTTGATACCAAGGATAGTTGCGGTAGCGCGCCCAGAACTTTCCGTATTGCCCCGTAAAGTCCTCATGATGAAGATGAAGCCAATCGTAAGTAGGCAAAACGCCTTGCAGTACTTCGTCGTCATAAACCACATCGTATGGAATTTCGGCATAAGTGAGTACCAAGGTGACGGCATCGTCCCATGGCAGGTTGTTCTTCGGTGCATATACGGCAACACGCGGCACCTTCTGCAACTTCATTTCGTCCATGTTGACGCCAGGGTCGGCGATTTCGGCCAAGATGGCATCGGCTTGGGCATCGGCGATGACTTGATACGAGACATTGCGCATCTTGCATTCGCGCTCAAACATTTCATGGTACGGAATCAGATATGAGCCGCCTTTGTAGTTGAGCAGCCAACTGATTTCAACCTCACGCTGCAGCACCCAATAGGCCACACCGTATGCCTTCAGGTGATTCGTCTGCGTGTTGTCCATCGGAATCAGCAGATAGGCCGCTCGCGATGGAAGCGCGAACAACAAAACTAGCAGAAATATGATAAGTGATTTTTTCATTGCATTCAATACTTCAAATATCTTTCAATCAATGGATTGATAGGTTCCTTTTCCCCTACTACCGTTTGCAGTTGTGCCCAATTCTTGACCATGCCTTTCTTCTCGCGATGGTTGACGATAGCCTTCACCTGATTGTAGCTCAGATAAGGATGGTTCACCAAAGTCTTAAAATCGGAACGATTTATATCAAGCAAATGGATTTCTGCATTTTCCAATCTCAAATAAGGGAATATCGCTTCGTAACGGGCCGAATCGATGCCCTTCACTTCGCGAAGCTGCTCCAAACTGATGAATCCGCCAAGCTTTTCGCGATACGAAACGATGCGTCCTGCCGTATAAGAACCAATTTGTGGCAATTCTACAAGCGTGGCAGAGTCAACCACATTGAGGTCAACAATCGGGATTTCCCTTTTTACAGTCTTTTCCGATTCGGTGCCATTCTTCGTCTCCTTCGACATAGCTTGTTCGCGGCTCATCCTCGTCTCACGACTAGCGATAGGCAATACGATAAAAGGCTCAAGTTGCTCAAAATCAGAATCACTGATGGTATATAGCTTACCCATGTCTTTCTTTGAATAGAAATGGCCGCCACTTTCGCGATAGTTGATGACATTCCGCACTTGGCGGTCTGAGAGACCCATTCTAAGTCCTTCCTCTTCCGTCATCGTATTCGGATTGAAAGGGAATGGATGCAGTTCGTTGACTTGCGTAGCTCTCTCATTTTCTTTCGTTTGCAATTCCTTCAAAGCCGCTTCGCGCATCATCAAGAGCGAGTCTAAATCATGAATAGCTGATTCGTTTGGCATAGGCCGAAAAGGTCGAATGATGCAAAACACAACCAACAACAGGATCACGCCTAAAATCGTGAATACTGCAATGCGTTCACCTTTGCCAAACGAGAGAAGCCTACGAAGCCATTCCATAAACCATCATTTTATGAAACCCGACACAAAAATCAAGGCGATAGCCAATGGAGCGACAAACCTGATAATGAACAGCAAAACCTTTTTCGAGGAGGCTTTTATCGTTCCTTCATTGGTGATTTCGTCGAAGAACTTGGTCTTGCCCAACTTCCAACCCACAAAAATGACGATAAACAAGCCACCTAATGGCAGCAGCACTTTGGAGGTAACAAAGTCGAGAAGATCGAAACAGCTCATCCCCGCGATGTAGAACGGCGAACCTTGCTTAAGACTCAGTGATGAATAGGTGCCAAGCAGCATCGTTGCGATACAAGCCAACACCGTTGCCGTTTGACGCTTGAGATGAAGCTCTTCAGAGAGATATGCCACAGCAACCTCCAACAGCGAAATCGTAGAAGTGAGCGCAGCAATGGCCAACAACACAAAGAAGATAATGCAGAAGAAATAGCCGCCCGTCATCTGGTTGAAAATCATAGGCAAAGTATTGAAAACCAATCCCATTCCAGAAGATGGTTGGATGCCAAACGAAAAAGCCGCTGGGAAAATGACGATGCCAGCCAAAACTGCGACCAATGTATCAGAAAGCGTGACCGACAAAGATGTGGTAACCAAATTATCGTCTTTCTTGATATACGAACCGTAAGTGATGAGCGCTCCCATGCCAACGCTAAGCGAGAAGAACACCTGTCCCAATGCACTGATAAGCACCTCACCCGTAATCTTCGAGAAATCAGGATGGAACAAGAAGAGCAAGCCTTCTTTGGCACCAGGAAGCAACATTGAGCGCACGCCTAAAATAATAAGGATGAGCAACAGCATAGGCATCAAGACCTTCGAATACTTCTCGATACCGTTTTGGACACCTCTGAAGACGACGAAACCGGTGAGGAAAATGAAGACCCCTTGCCAAATCACGTTGCGCCAACCGTTGTTATGGAAATCAGAAAAATCCTGTTCGATTGCAGCCAAATCCTTGCCTTGGAAGCTGTTGGTCACTGCCTTGACGATATATTCTAAGGTCCAACCTGCCACAGTTGAATAGAACGCAAAAATGAGGAATCCGCACAACACACCCATGTAGCCGACAAAAGGCCAAATAGATTTTGGTGCCAGTTTCTTGAACGCACCCACGGCGTTGCGTTGCGAACGTCTCCCAATGACAAGTTCGGAGAGCATCACTGGAACACCAAGCAAGAGCACGATTCCCAAATAGACCAACAAGAAAGCAGCACCGCCATTTTCGCCTAACTCACAAGGGAAACGGTAGATGTTGCCCAACCCGATTGCCGAGCCGGCAGCCGCCGCCACGACACCCAGTTTCGAAGTGAAACCGTCACGCTGTTTTTTGTGTCCTCCCATAAGCCTATCGTTTTTCGCCGAATGCCAAATCACCAGCATCACCTAAACCGGGAACAATATAGGCATGAGCGGTAAGTTCCTCATCAACACTGCCTACCCAGAGCGTAACAGGCTTATTTGCCAAGACCCGACGCACATAGCTCAAGCCCTCAGCGCTTGCCACGGCCACAGCCAAATGGATATGCGATGGTTGCTGTTCTTCGAGCAGACCATCAAGGGTCTTCACCATCGACTCGCCCGTGGCCAACATCGGGTCACAAATGACGAGCACACGATTATCGAGATCGGCAGCCGAATAATATTCCACCTTGATTTCAAAACCATCGTTCTTGTCGTACTTGCGATAGGCCGCCACAAAAGCATTGTCGGCTTGGTCGAAGACATGGAGCAATCCGTTATGGAATGGCAAACCCGCTCTCAAAATCGTGGCAACCACGGGTTGCTGCTTGATGACACGTACTTCCTTTATGCCAAGAGGAGTAGTCACTTCCTTGGTTTCATACTCGAGCGTCTTGCTGATTTCGTAACCCATGATTTCGCCAATGCGTTCCAGGTTGCGGCGGAAACGCATACGGTCTTGTTGTATCGTAACATCACGAATTTCAGCTAAATACTGATTAATAACGCTGTCTGTTTTATCAAAGACGTGAACTTGTACCATAATGTCAGAATTTATTTTGGCACAAAAATAATAAATTTCCAAATAGAAACCTTTTATTTACCTTTTTTCCAGCATTTCAGTGCAATTTTTCCCAATGCGGAGAGCCAGTTAAATGCCAAAGAAGGATATTTCACTTCGGTACCGCCAAAGCCAAGATAGAAGCGTGCAAGTTGTTCGTTATCTGAGCCTTCAAAATCAAAAGCCATATCTTTTCCAGCGTTTTCCCTAATGACATGGTCGAGCATGAAAGTCATGGCTTGCTTTTCTTTACCTCGCGTGCTATTCCCCGAAAACAGGAATGTGATGCGACGGTCAGTTTTCATGAAAATGGCTGCCGCAAGCAAATCCTCATTTTCGGTTTCTTTCACACCGACTACGAAAGCATTCCCGCGTTGTTGAGCTTCTTTTGTAACATGCTGCAATACTGCATATTCATTATCTCCCCATTGCTTCAAATCGGCTCCGCGGTCGTTACGGAACAAGTCAACGACTTGCCTTGGTTCGACATCATCGACAAACTGCAAATCATGCTTCTCTGCCTTGGCAAGATTACGCTTCGTATTGTTATGATAAGTCCCACAAATGGTTTCATAATCCTTATTCAAGTCAAGGATTATATTTCTATGATATTCAATTCCTTGCGCATCGACAATAGTGCAATTTCCTTCGTTAAGCCGAATTTCGGCAAAACAGAATTTCTTGGGAATGGCAGCCAAGAAATTGCCAATTTCTTCACGTGTCAAGTATTGTTTTGAAAACACGCCCAATTGCTGCACGAAAAATGGCTGGAATAGATATTCGACGCCAAATTTCTTTCCGCCCGTCAAGGGCATAATTGCCTCATAATCATCATCAACGAGAGCCGACCAACCAGGATGAACGACATCGAGATACCACGAAAAGGCATAAATGTTTCCGCATTGGGATATCGTATCGTCCCATTGTTTCTTATCTATTTCACTATGTGAGAGATAGCTAATCATCGGAGCGCGTATTCCAATAGGTCACGATACATTTCAGGCCAGCCTTTCCAACGTTTTTCGCCGCCTAAAGTCTCGTTGTGTGTCAAATAAATGAAGGTTCCATTCACGTTTTTCACCTCATCGACAAGCTGTTTTAGCGCGCTGAGCGAGGCTTTGGCATCAAGGTTGAGATAATCGCGCATCGTTCCGTCCATCGCGGCAAAAGGATGAACCTTCAGTTTGCTAACCATATCGTTTTCAAGGTCGTAAAACAAATAACTGTCGCAAATGCCAGCGCGGAAACCCATCTGCGATGCGAAGCCCATTGTAAAATCGTCGGAAATATCCAACTCGATGAGTTTTCGATAACTGGCAGGTAAATTAAGCCGCAGAAAATGCTGGCGGCTTTTCGTCAAAGGGCGGTGAAGCACATCGGAGAGCCTCTCGATTTCGATACGCATCACGTTGCTATCCAGATAGGAAGCAAACGATGGATGGATGCCCACGTCGGCATGGTCGCCAAGGCGCTTGATGAGTGCCCTGAAAGCATCGTTGTGAATCGAAATGTTCTTGTCGTTGGTATCGTAATCGCCACAAAGAACGAAATATATGGGGTGCAGCTTGAATTCTTGCTGCAAGTCGAATTGGAAGTCGAACGAGTCGAACGGGTCTTTGCATCTCCCCTTCAGCACTTGGTGCCGATGCTTTATCTCGTCGCGATTTCCAGAAAGCAAATCCCTGAAAAAAGCACCTGTTGTACGATAGATGCCTTTGTTGCGGTAAGCCCAAGCCGAATCGATGTCGTAGGTCGGGACAAACGAGAATTTCCTTGACTTGAATTCCAAATCGGGATAGACGGCTTTCAGCTTGTCGCCCAACATCTTAGCCCAAATGTTGACCAATGGTTTTTGCAGCATTCCGTTCTCGAACATCCACGACGACTCGGCCCTGAAACGGTCATACTCATCGCGCACCTGAGGCAGGTATTCTTCGTAACGCGACACGAGGAAAAACGAGGCCGCAAAAACATCGAAAGGAAACAACAGGTCCTTGCCATAGACGGGAAATGGACATTGCAAGCCCTCGCAAGTCACCGAACCGACATCTTGCAGGTGCACATTGCGTTCGAAGAGCAAGTTCGAAGACTTCACGAAAGGTTCGTCGCCAACGCGTTCCTTGCCGTAATTCAGCTTGGCACCTTCTGCCCTAGCGAAACCTTCAACATCAGTAAACAGCTCATACTCAACGCCCAACAAATCATCGAACATCAAGTCGAAAATGTAATGCAACCTATTGGTCTGCTTAGGAACTAAAATGGAGAGTTTCATAAAACATTCATTTTATCAATACGAGCCAGAACCATTTCCTTTTCGACCGCAAAGATACACATTTTCTGCAATTTTGACTGTCAGGCCTTACGTTCTGCAACATTTTTCCATCGTTTTCAAGAAAGTCCTCTCCATTATCACGAAAAAACGTATCTTTGTCAGTTTTAAAAAGACTGAAATGGAAAACTTCGTCGTATCTGCAAGAAAGTATAGACCAGCGACTTTTGACACCGTGGTGGGTCAACAGTCCATCACATCGACCCTGAAAAACGCCATCCGCAACAACACTTTGGCCCAGGCCTTCCTGTTTTGCGGTCCGCGAGGCGTGGGCAAGACCACTTGCGCCCGCATCATGGCCAAGACCATCAACTGCCTGCATCCAACCGAAAACCTTGAAGCCTGCAACGAATGCGAATCGTGCCGCGCCTTCAACAACAACGCCTCGTTCAACATCTACGAACTCGATGCCGCTTCCAACAACTCGGTTGACGACATCCGCAGCCTTGTTGACCAAGTGCGCATCCCACCGCAAATCGGCGACTACAAGGTGTATATCATCGACGAGGTTCACATGCTGAGCAAAGACGCTTTCAACGCCTTCCTCAAGACCCTCGAAGAGCCTCCAGCGTACGCCAAATTCATCCTCGCCACCACCGAGAAGCACAAGATCATCCCGACCATCCTTTCACGATGCCAAATCTACGACTTCAAGCGCATCACCGTCGATGACATTGCCAAGCACCTTACTTTCGTAGCTTCGAGCGAAGGCATCAATGCAGAAGCGGAGGCCCTGAACATCATCGCCCAAAAGGCCGATGGTGCCTTGCGCGACGCCCTTTCCATCTTCGACCAAATGGTCAGCTTCTCCGGCAAGACCATCACCTACAAAGACGTCATCGACAACCTCAACGTGCTCGACTACGACTATTATTTCCGTGCCGTTGACGACATCCTCCAAGGCAACACCAGCGACATCTTGCTCATGCTGAACGACATCATCAGCAAAGGTTTCGAGCCTCACCATTTCGTGACCGGAATGGGGACACACATGCGAAACCTGCTCGTCAGCAAAGATCCCGCCACGACACAACTTCTTGAAGTAAGCGACCAGTTGCGCCAACGCTACATCACGCAATCGCAAGCATGCCAGATGTCGTTCCTCATCAAGGCCCTGGAAATCAACGACCAATGCGACATCAACTATCGTTCGGCCAACAACAAGCGCCTGCATCTTGAAATCGCTTTATTAAAGATGTGCGCGCTTTGCAGTCCTGCCCTGAACATGCCGCAAGCCCAAACACAGCCAACGCAACTGCCGCAAAACAGACCACTCACCAGCCAACCTACACCCGCAGCTGCTGGGCCGCGGCCGTTGAGCGGAGCCGAAACGAGCCGAAGCACCGCATCAACTACCTCCACCGTCACTCAACCTCAAACTCAACAACCCACCCCATCACCCATCACCAATAACCCAGCACCAACAACCCAGCACCAACAACCCAGCACCAATAACCCAGCACCCAGCATCAATAACCCATCACCCGACACTCCCGCTCCAACCATGCGTCGAAGAGGCGTTACCGGTAGCGGCATTTCGGTCAACGATGCTCTCAAAGAAGCCGAAAAGAAAGATGATGTGATTGAAGAGACATGGAACTCGCCATTCACGCAAGAGCAACTCGTTTCATCGTGGAACGCATTCACCCAAAAATACAAAGTCATATCGCCCAATTTCACTGCTGCTCTCAGTAAGTACATTCCAAAAGTCGGTCCCAATTTCGAAATCCATTTCAACGTCGATAACAAGTTATTCGAAACCGACACGGAAGGCATGAGTGCCTTGAGAAACCACCTCAAGAACACCTTACACAACAACCAATTCCAGCTGGTTCCCGAAGTGATGGAAAAACCTGTCGAAGTGGATATCTACACCGACAAGGACAAATTCGAGCGCATGGCAAAAGAAAACCCGATGTTGAGGACAATGCAAACCGAATTGCAATTGGAAGGCGACCTGTAATTTTTAAATGAAACTTTGTAGAGACGCCGATTATCGCGTCTCTGCAACCAGTCACGCAGTCAAACATACAACAAGATACGCTTCGACTCCGCTCAGCATCCCTAAGTCTAAATGTCCACATGTCCCCAAGTCCCTAAGTCCACATGTCCCCAAGTCCCTAAGTCAATCAAACAATTCAACAACAAAATATCAATAATGAAAAAGAAAAACGCAATCGCCATGATGATTTTATGTACAATGGCAACAGGCTGCGCCGAAAAGCAAGGCGAACCTAATGAAACAACCGAAAAAGAAGTCGTACCCGCCATCAATTTGGCCTACATGGACCAGAGCATCAAGCCTGGCGACGATTTCTTCCGTTACGCCAACAAAGGTTGGCTCGACACGCACCCAATTCCTGAAGAGTACACCACCTTTGGAGCCTTCACCGAAATCGACCAGCAGAACGAACTGCTGATTCAGGACATTATTAATGAGGTGTCGGCTGATGCTACTGCCGAACAAGGCAGCGTAGCACAGAAAATCCGCGACTTCTACAACGCTGGCATGGATACCGTGGCCATCAACGAACGTGGCTACAGCGAATTGCTTCCTTATTTCGAACAAGTCGATGCGCTCACCGACAAGGCTCAACTTGGTGAATTGGTAGGCAAGATGCATGCCACTGGCTTTGGCGGTTTCTTCGGTGCAGGCGTGGGCAGCGACCCAAAGCAAGCCGACATGAACATCATGCACGTCATGCAAGGCGGCCTCAGCCTCCCCGACCGTGACGACTACTTTGACGAAGGCTCGCAAGAAATGCGCGAAAAGTATGTCGGACACATCTCCAACATGTTCCAACTCGTCGGCATCGATGCCGAGACTGCCACGGCTAAAGCAAATGGCATCCTCGCTTTCGAGACCCGTCTGGCCGAAAAGTCGCTGACTCGCGTTGAGCGCCGCGACCCCGACCGCACCTATAATAAATTTACGCGCGTACAACTCAGCGAAAAGACTCCTAACTTCTGCTGGGACAACTACTTCAACGCTGTCGGCGCTCCTGCCTTCGACAGCCTCAACGTGGGCATGCCCGACTTCCTCGGCAACATGGACGAAGTCATCAGCAGCACCAATATTGAAGTCATCAAAGACTACATGAAGTGGAAAATCATCACTGGCAGCGCATCACAACTCAGCGACGACTTGGTGGCCGAAGATTTCGCTTTCTACAGCAACTACCTCTACGGACAAGAAGTGCAGCAACCCCGTTGGCGCCGCATCCTCAATGCCACCGACGGCTGCTTGGGCGAAGCTATCGGCCAGATTTATGTCGAGAAGCATTTCCCAGCCGAAGCCAAGGCTCGCATGGAGAACCTCGTCGCCAACCTGAAGACCTCTCTCGGCGAACGTATCAAGGTGCTCGACTGGATGGATGACGCCACCAAAGAAAAGGCTCTCCACAAACTCGCTTGCATCAACGTGAAAGTCGGCTATCCTAACAAGTGGAAAGACTACAGCAAATACGAAGTCACTGCCGATTCCTACTTCCAGAACATCCGCAATGCCGTCCGCTTCGAAAACGACGAAGAGATGGCCAAGTTAGGCAAGCCTGTCGATAAGGAAGAGTGGTTCATGACTCCACAGACCGTCAATGCCTACTACAGCCCCGACATGAACGAAATCGTGTTCCCTGCTGGCATTCTCCAACCTCCATTCTTCAACCAAAACGCTGACGATGCTGTCAACTATGGTGGCATCGGTGTGGTCATCGGCCACGAAATGACCCACGGCTTCGACGACCAAGGTCGCAAATACGACGAAAAAGGCAACCTCAACGACTGGTGGACCGAAGAAGACGCTGTCCGTTTCAACGAACGTACACAGCAATTGGTCAAGCTGTTCAACGAATTCGAACTGCGTGGCAACCACATCAATGGCGAGCTCACCCTTGGCGAGAACATCGCCGACCTCGGTGGCCTCAACATCGCTTGGGACGCTTATCAGATGACCGAAGAAGCCCAACGCAACGAGAGCATTGATGGCTTCACTCCAGCCCAACGTTTCTTCATCAGCTACGGCACTGTCTGGCGCAACAACATCCGCGACAAGGCCCTCGAACGCCGCATTAAGGAAGACGTGCACTCTCCGGCGGAAGCCCGCGTCAACCGCGCCCTCGGCAGCATGCCTCACTTCTACGAAGCATTCGAATGCGTTGAAGGCGACAAGATGTATATTGCTCCAGAAGAACGCGCAAAGATTTGGTAAAGTGAGCATTAGAAAAGCAATAGGAAAATTTGGATTATGGGTTGGCGGCTGGGAAGCCGTCAACTCCATACCAAATGACATCAAAAAGTGCGTCTGCATCGTCGCACCGCACACTTCCATTGAAGACTTTTTCGTCGGCTGGGCTTTCTTCTGGTCGCAAGGTCTCCACTTCAAAGTCATGATGAAACAGGAGTTCTTCAACACTTCTATACTACGTTGGGCACTCTGCAAACTTGGTGGCATTCCCGTTGACCGCGGCAAGCAGAACCACCTCGTCGAACAAATGGTTGACATGTTCAGCAAAAATGACGAAGTGTTTCTTGTCATCTGCCCTGAAGCCACGCGCAAGAAGGTCAACAAATGGAAGAAAGGTTTCCACGTCATCGCTCATGGCGCCAATGTCCCGGTAGTTTTCGGTTTCGAGGACTTCAAGAAAAAGATTTGCGGCTTCGACACCGTCTTCTACCCCACCGGCGACTTCGATGCCGACATGACCGTCATCTACGACTATTACAAAGACGTGAAAGCCAAATTCCCCGAAAAATTCAACCTCGACGAAATGTACCGCCAACCCACTAACCCATAACCTATCACCCTTTAACCCATAACCCATCACCATAATAAATGATTGATCTACAGACAAAAATCCACGACAAATTCACCTTGGAATTCAAGGTCGGTTTCATTGCGAAGAAAAACCAGAACATTTTGAAGGTCAACGATTTCGTAATGAACACTTGGATTTTCGTTCCTGACAGTCTCGACATCAACAAAAGCAAATACTCGAAAGAGAATTTCTACCGCGACATCAAGTCGGGCGTAAGGCTCATCACTCCGTCTTACAAGTTACACGCTTTGGCTAACGACAACACGCTCTTACCCTGGCAGTTGATTGAGACTAATGCCAAAGTCATTGAGAAGCACCCCGAAAACACCGATGCCTTGCGCCATGCCATCAAGATGTATTGCGCCATCGCGAAAAGCGCCACGCGCGAAGCCTTCAACGCCATTGCAAAAGAAACGGGAACGGGATTGCATTCCAAAGCCATTGATTTCTTGAACGATGTCCCAAAAGTGCTTTCCAAGTTCCGAAAAGTGAAAGAAAGCCTATACGAAAGTTCCAATCAACAAATCGTGCAGGCCTTCCGTTACGGTGACGAGTTTTTGAGCAATATTTTGGAACAATACGGTTATCGGCTTCGCGAACACATTCGGCTAAAGCATCCAGATGAATATCAGCAACTTGAACCGATTTTCAAGCAAACGCTTCTCGCCGAAAGAGACTACAAGAAAGCGCAAGGTTACCTTCGCATACAGCGCAATAGCGACGACGGCAACAGCCGATTCGTCTATCATGCCAGCCTGCTGAAGAAATTTGCCGAGAGCGACCTGTTTTTGCAAGCCAACAAAAGCCGCAACACATTCCTCATCGAACAGATTTTCTACAGTGCCGCTGCTGGCGTTGCCATGATTTTCGCCACCGTAGCATCGTTCTTCTTCCAACAAAAATACGGGAACTTCACCTTCCCGTTTTTAGTCGCCTTGGTCATCAGCTACATGTTCAAGGATAGGTTAAAGGATTGGTTACGAATAATTTTCGCCAATCGTCTCAGCTCAAAAATCTTCGACACGAAGACCGTTTTTCGCATCAACAAACAGAAGATTGGTTGGACCAAAGATAGCGTCGATTTCGTTGAATGCGACAAGGTGCCCGAAGAAGTGCTCAAGATGCGGTATCGCACCCAACTCTTCAACATGGTGAGCGGCAACGACGAGAAAATCATCCTCTACCGCAAGAAGGTTCAGTTGCACCGCGACCAACTCGCCAAGGCAAGTCCCTACCCGCTCAACGGCATCAACGACAACATCCGTTTCAACATCACGGAATTCCTACGCAAAATGGACAACCCAGACATTCCGCTGCAAGCCTCGTGGGAAGACACCAACTATTCCGTCATCGTCGGAAAGAAAGTGTATTACATCCATTTTGTGATTCAATGCTCGTTTGAAGGGCAGACCGAGTACAAGCACATCGTGTTGGCCTGCAACCGCGATGGCATTGTTGAGGTTAAGGGAATGTAGCCCTAATTCGATAAAAAGATGTACTTTTGCCGCCCCAAATATAAGCTGACAATTAAAATGTCAAAATAAGCAAAACACACAATGAAGAGATTTTTCTTTCTTTTCGCAATCCTCTGCTGCACAATGGCAGCAAACGCACAGACACAGCCAGACAATGAAATCTGGTACACTTCAACTGATGGACAGGTTGTGTATCCGAATAATACCCATGCGTTTGGAGCCACTATCCTCAGCAACACCTATCAGAACGGCAAAGGCGTCATCAAGTTTAATGGCACGGCGACAAGCATTGGAGACGAAGCTTTCTGGAACTGTTTAACACTTAACGGCATCACCATTCCAAACAGTGTGATAAATTTTGGTTCTTATGCATTTACCAACTGCCCGAATCTCACAGACATTGCAATCCCCAATGCTGTCGAAAGCATCGGAAATTACGCTTTTGCCTACACAGGTCTTACCAACATCACCATTCCTTCTTCGGTGACAAGCATCGTAATGACAGCTTTTCAGAGCTGTCCCAACCTGACAACCATGATCGTCGAACATGGCAACACGGTGTATGACAGCCGCAACAACTGTAATGCCATCATCGAAACCGGAACCAACACATTGATTTCAGGATGCAAAAACTCCGTTATTCCTTCCGGCGTGACAAGCATAGGAAATTATGCATTCCGCAGCTGTACGCTTGCAAGCATTACAATCCCAAATTCAGTGACAACGATTGGGATGCGTGCGTTTTATGGTTGCACAGCACTGGAATACATTATCTTCATGCCGGACACCCCTCCATCCTTTTTGCCTGATTGTTTTGAAGACTGCTCGAAATTGTCAATCATCTATGTGCCTGAGGAAGCGGTGAACACCTACAAGGACAAGTTGAGTTCGTACGCCGACATCATCAAGGCAATCAACATAGAAGAAATCATAGCCGCTGCCATTGCCGAAATCCAGAATGCTTTTGACGGAGAAACAGGCAGCGCATACCTGAACGGTCTCATCGCGGATGAAATGGCAGCCATCAACAATGCAACAACCATTGAGATAATAACAGAAAACAAGGTTGCCGCCTTAGCCAAATTAAGTGCTGCGGTTCCAGTGTATAAGGAAGGCAAGGCCGAAGCATTCGGCAACCTGCCTACCGAAGGCACCTCAGGATCATACGTCAAAGTGATATTGGGCGAAAAGACCATCAAACTGTATAATCCTGAAAAAGTGGAGTTTGGAAAGGAATAAAGGCTCAAAAAGCCAGCTTGGAAAACACACGGAACTAGATGTAATTCGTATCAAAAAATAATTGTATTTTTGCACCCCAATTAAAAAAAGGATATTTTCTCTAAATAAGGAAATGAAAAAGACATTAGCAATCATCATCGCAGCTTTAGGTTGCGCTACTGCTAACGCACAGGAAATCAACGCTGTTGTCACACGACAAGGCACAACCAACAAGAATTGTTATCAGCTCAGCAGCCAACCTAACGTTATTTTTGGCGAAGGCAACACCATCACAGTCAAAGAAGGTGAAACTGCAAAAGAACAATACACACTTTCCGGAAGCAACACGCTCACCGTTCTTTTCGGCTCGGCTATCAGCAGCGAAGTAAACGCCCAAAACCTTGAAGTTACCAACCCTATCTACATCTTAGACAACGGCAAACTCACCGTTTCGGAAACGATGAGCAATGCCAACGCCAATAACCTCGTCATCGAAGATGGCGGACAACTTCGTTTCGAAAGCGGCACCGTCAAGGCACAGGCCAAAAAGGAAATCACCGGCTATAGCGAAGGCGACGGCAACTGGTATTTAGTTTCTTCACCTGTCGCTAGCACCGATGCACCTGCTGGCATGATTGACGAAACCGCAGACAACTACGACCTCTACATCTTCAACCAAAGCAGTTCTGACGGATTGGAATGGAACAACTACAAAGTTCAATCATTCGACATCGAAAACCAAAACGGCTACCTCTACGCCCACAAGAACGGCACAACCTTAGTTTTTGATGGTGAGCTCGCTGCAACAGCCACAGCCAAAAATTTGGAATTCGACAATGATGCTGAATTCAAAGGTTTCAACCTCATCGGCAACCCTTACACCTGCGATGCCTATATTGACAGGAACTTCTATCGCATGAACACCAACGGCACAGAACTGATTCCTGCCTCTGGTGCCATCCACGCATTGGAAGGCGTGTTCGTTCAGGCAACTGCAACAGACGAAAGCGTCACTTTCAGCAAGGACGCTCCTGCCACACAAAACGGAATGTGCGCTATGACCCTCAGCCAAGGCACTGCCACCATCGACCGCGCCATCGTCAACTTCGGCAAAGGTGAAGGCCTCGACAAGTTCATGCTCAACGAAAGCAACACGAAACTCTTCATCCCTCAAAACAGCAAGGATTTTGCGGCTGTTGCCACCGAAGTCACGGCAGGTGAAATGCCCGTCAGTTTCAAGGCAGCAAAAGACGGCAACTACACCATCACCGTCAACACCGAAAACGTGGAAGCCGAATACATGCACCTTATCGACAACATGACTGGTATGGATGTTGACCTCCTCGCCACACCAAGCTACAGCTTCGATGCCAAGACAAGCGACTACGCTTCACGCTTCAAACTCGTGTTTGGCGTTAAGGACAACGAGACTGAATCAGCGGAAAACTTCGCTTTCATCAGCAACGGCGAAATCATCATCAGCAACGAAGGCCGCGCCACCCTGCAAGTCATCGACGTGCTGGGGCGCATCATCAGCAGCGAGGAAATCAACGGAGAATGCCGCATCAGCACCAATGGCATGGCCGCCGGTCTCTACATCCTTAGCCTCAACGGCAAGACCCAAAAGATTGTCGTGAGATAATTTCAGAGTTCAAAGTTCAGAGTAATAATAAAAATAGATACAGAAATGAAAAAGTTAGTTTTAACCATCGCAGTCGTTCTCGGAATGACACTCGGTGCTTCGGCACAGTATTTCAATGACAACGGCCAGCCGCAAAACGGCGGTCTCTTTGGCCGCGGCGAGACGCCACAGTATGACAACGGCGGCAGCAACGCCCCAATGCTACCCGGACACGGCTTGAACACTAACCAGGATGCCACTCCACTTGGTAGCGGTGCCCTGCTGCTCATCAGCTTCGGCGCAGCCTACGCTGCTTCGAAACGCAGAAAAGATTAAGCCTCGCCTAAGGCTAACCGGATTAAAGAGGGCTGACCACGATCAGTCCTCTTTTTGTTTGGTGAATAGGTCACGAACTTTTCTGGGCTTTGCCCCCACGGCCGCTTGGCGTCATGGCGAGGAACGAAGCCATCCAGGCACTCGTCTTTTCTTCATCGTTCCTTTTCTCTTGAAAGAAAAGTAACCAAAAGTTCAAGGGGAAAAATAATGGCCTACGCACGGTCTGCCTATAGGCGGGCGCTGCCCCGATTTTTCCCCATTCCCAACGCGCCCTGCCCGGACAAGTTTCGTCTTTCCGTTCCCGTCCGTTCTTTTTTAAACATCTACTGTCCGATGACAAGCGGCAAGGCCGCAACATTAGCGGAATTCGCACAATTCGCGGTCATGCATCCTCGTCCGGCAAGCCTACTTGGAGATAAGCCTGTCCGACGACGCACCCACCATAAAAGTAAACTCGCCCGGCTCGTAATGCCAGCCCTTTTCAGTGGAATATACCGACAAATCCCTTTCGGAAAGCACAAAGGGAACCGAAACGGTTTCACCTTCCTGAATGTGAATGCGACGGAAACCCTTCAGCAATTTCGAAGGTGGCGTAACAGACGCCACTTCATCGCGTACATAAAGCTGCACCACCTCGTCGCCATCACAATTTCCTATGTTCTTTACCGAACACGAGACAACGAACAGTGAATCTGCATTATCATGATTTTCTGAAATTTGCAAGTCTCCATATTCAAATTCAGTGAAACTCAAGCCATAGCCAAACGGATATAGAGGCTTTGAACTTCCTTCCACATAATCGGAACAATTGGGTTGGGAATAATAGACCGGAATCTGACCCAGATGACGAGGAATGGAAATCGGCAAGCGGCCAGCCGGATTATAATCGCCCCAAAGGATGTCGGCCAATGCCGAACCGCCTTCCATGCCCGGATACCATAGCGTCAGCAAGGCATCAGCCTTTTCAGCGGCAAGGTTCATATCCAACGGACGGCCTTCGACATAGACCACCACCGTTGGCTTTCCTGTCGCGAAAATGCGCTCCATCAGTTCGTTCTGCTTGCCTAACAAATCCAAGGAACAGCGGTCGTAGCCTTCGCCACATTCCATGTCGGAAAGCGATGCGTTGACTTGTGCCGCGCCCGTTGCCTCGTAACTTGTCTTGAAATCGCGTGCCGACGATCCGCCAACCACAAGTACTACTGCATCAGCCGATTGAGCTGTCTTAACGGCCAATTCAATGTCGGCATCCGATTCATCACGCACCGAACAGCCTTTGGCATAGACCACCTCTGCCCTGCCCTTTTCACAGATTCCTTCCAATATCGTGACGATTCTTTCTGGCTCTTGCGGCGATGTGTAATCGCCCAACTGATTATACATGTTATCCGCATTCGGGCCAATCACGGCAACTTTTTTAACCGTCTCACCAAAAGGCAAAATGCCATCGTTTTTCAGCAAGACAGCTGATTCAAGCGCGACTTGTTTCGCTAGCAGCGCATTTTTGGCAGAACCGACATTTTGTTCTGCAAGATGCTCGTCAACATACGGATTGTCGAACAAACCCAAATCGTATTTCAGCTGCAAGACATGACGTACCGCCCTATCGATTTCGGCTTCCGTGACCAGGCCACGTTGCAAAGCCTCTTTCAGGAAACCACCATAACTATATGCACCAAGATCAATATCGACACCGGCCTTCAATGCCAATGCAGCGGCTTCAACTGGGTCTGCCGCCACATGATGCGTGGCATACATGGCATTGATGGCGTTCAAATCGGCGAAAACGACACCCTTGAATTGCCACGACTCGCGCAATATTTCCTGCAGAAGCCAAACATTCGCCGAACACGGCACACCATCGACGGCATTATAGGAAGTCATCACCGATTGTGCGCCGCCTTCGCTTATAGCCATCTCGAAAGCAGGCAGGTATTCGCTCATCAGATGATTGGGTCCCACTTCGGCAGCGGCAGCATTATGTCCGCCTTGTGGAACGCCGTAGGCCGCCAGATGCTTCAAGGTGGAAACCACATTTTTCTGCATTCCTTTTACAACGGCAGCACCGAGAGTACCGGCAAGATACGGATCTTCACCCATGGTTTCCTCCACGCGCGACCAACGCGGGTCTCGAGCAATGTCCAAGACCGGACCATAACCTACTTGTGCGCCTTGCAGCCGGAGTTCCTTGCCCATCACCTCGCCCATTTCCTCAAGCAGTTCTGGATTCCAAGTACTCGCCTGACCTATGCCCGTAGGAAAGACCGTCGTGCCGACAGCCATGTGACCATGCGGTGTTTCTTCACAGAATAGCAACGGAATGCCTAAACGCGTATTTTCAATGGCATAACGTTGCATTTCGTTCAGCAAATGCGCCGATTGGGAAGGTTTCAAGCCCGTTTCCACAGTCTTTTGTGACCATGGGTCGGCACGCAGCACCGCCCAGCACGAGCCTAATGGCATGGTATCCATTGCCTTGATGAAACTGTCGTCAAGCCAGATGGAATCGCCTTCCTTGCCATAGAGACCAAAACCGATTGGGCAGGAAAGCTGACCGCATTTCTCGTCGAGGGTCATCTTGGAAAGCAGGTCTCCGACCTTGTCTTGTTTGGAACATGAGGAGCACAAAACAAGACAAGACACCATCAAAAAGGGGAAAAAAAGTTTTGTCATCGTTTTGAGCGTTTAGTGAGACTACACCAGTTTTCCAATCCAATCTTCCTTGTCGCCAGGCAGCATATCCACCACTGGGATTTCAATCATCGTGTAGCAACCGGGTTGCAAGCGCATAGTGGCACGCGCCACATTCACAAGCACTTGGCCCGTCAAGGCGGGATTGTTGATGCTCATGTTGAAATCGAAACGCTGGTTTTGGGTCATGCCCGAAACGCCTTTGCGCACCATGTTGACGCCATGCCCCATATCGCGCACATCATCAACGCTATCGACGGCAAAAACATGAGTCTCGTCGTTGGCGAAATACAGGTCAGCCTTGATGTCGGCAGCCACCTGTTCGAGGCTTACGCCCTCTTCCAGTTCAACATAAACCATGCGGCGATGGATGCCTTCGCCCAAAGGAATGGTGACCGACAAGGCGTTTCTCACACCTTTCTTGCCACGCACACAGACACTGTGCCCCATCGACATGCCTGGACCGAAATTGGTATAAGTCAATCCTTTAGGAGCAAGACCTTGAAGTAGAGTGCGAACCACCGAATCCGAACCTGGATCCCAGCCTGCAGCAATCACGCTGACGGTTTTCGTTTCCTTATTGATAGGCATCAGTTCATGGCGGTATTCCGGAATCGAAGTGTGAATGTCGAATGAATCGACCGTATTGATGCCCAAAGGCAAAATCCGTTTGGCATATTCGGGACAGCTGCGCGTCGGCAAGGCCAAAATGGCCACATCGACATCTTTCAGTTCCTGAATGTCTTTCGTCACACGATAAGGCGTCAATTCCAGAGGTTTGCCGTCATCGCCCTGACGGCGCACAATGCCCGCAATCTCGAAATCGGGTGCCATTTCCAAAGCCTGCACCGCATAACGGCCTATATTGCCGTAACCCACGACGGCTGCTCTAATCTTTTTCATTTCAATTCAATTTGGTTAGCAAAAATAGGAAAGTTTACATGAAACACAAAATGTATGGCCAAAATAAAAGCTATTCATCAATCCTAACGACTTCCACAATGCCTTCAATGGCACGGAGTTTCTCCATTAGGCGTTCAAGGATTTCTATGTCGGGAACTTGCAGGACTATCTTGCCATCGAAATAGCCTTCCTTGTCGGAATTGAAAGCGATGTTCTTCATGTTCACTTCCAAATCTTCGGAAATAACCTTAGTAATTTTGCCCAGCAAGCCCATCACATCGCGGCCTTTGACGTGGATGGTGGCCTGCGAGATGCCGCTCTCAATGCCGTTCCACTTCACGTTGATGATGCGATAGCCATATCGTTGCTGCAAACTTTGGGCATTCGGGCAGTTGACACGATGCAAGGTGATGTTGCCGTCGTTGGTGACGAAGCCAAACACCTTGTCGCCCGGAATCGGGTTGCAGCATTTGGCCAACTTATAGTTCACGTTGTCGATGTCCTCACCGATAGAAAGGCACTCATCTTCAGCAGTATGGCCCTTTGAATTGGCCTCAATGACCTCGGGCGTAATCTTTTCCGATTTCTCGGGATGCTCTTCGAATTTTTCAGAGAGGAACTTCTTCACGTCGGCGAGGTCGATTTTCTCGGTCGCAATCTGATGATAGAGTTGCAGCGAGTTCTCGAGCTTGAACTCCTTGACAAGCATCTCCACCACTTCCTCGGTGACGGGGAACTTCCAGTTCTTCAGTCGGCGCTGCAACATACCCTTGCCTAGCTCGGCTTCCTTCAGTTCCTGTTCCTTGAGGTAACGGCGGATCTTGTTCTTTGCCTTGTCGGTAACGACGAAATTGAGCCAGTCGGCACGCGGCGATTGCTTCTTGCTCGTGATGATTTCCACCTTGTCGCCATTGGTCAGAGGCTGGCGGATAGGCACCACGCGGCCATTCACCTTGGCACCGTTGCACGTCTCGCCCACCGTGGTATGCACCTCGTAGGCGAAATCGAGCACCGTTGAACCTTCGGGCAACATCTTCAAGTCGCCTTCGGGAGTGAAAATGAATATCTTATCGGATTGATAGATTTTCTTGTAGGAGTTCTCAAACGAGACCAGACCCGGATTTTCGAGCACCTCGCGCACATTGAGCAGCCACTCCTCTGAAGTCGCCTTCTCACCTTTATATAAATAGTGGGCGGCCTGTCCCGTCTCAGCGACTTCGTCCATGCGTGTGGTACGGATTTGCACTTCGAACCACATCTTATCGTCATACTTCACCGTGGTGTGCAGCGATTCGTAGCCCGAAGCCTTCGGGTGCGTAATCCAGTCGCGAAGCCGGTCGGGGTTAGGTTCGTAGAGGTTGGTAATCACCGAATAGACGCCCCAGCAGCATTCAATCTCGTCTTTCAAGGCGCAGCGGATGATGACACGCGCAGCAAGCAAGTCGTAAACCTCTTCGAACGGCACGTTCTTGGCCTTCATCTTGGCATAGATTGACGGTATCGACTTCATGCGCCACTTGATTTCGTAATCGAACTTGCACTTACCACTCTTGCGTCGTGCACGGCTCTCCACATCGAGTTCGCGGATGATAGGTGCCAAGAAACTATCTACCGTCTGCTGACGGGCTTCCTTGGTGGCCTCAATCTTGTGCTGCAGCTCGTGGAACACCTCCGGATCCTCGTAAAGCATCAGTTTCTCTTCCAGCTCGGCCTTAACCTTATACAAGCCAAGTCGGTGAACGATAGGGATATAGATATATTTTATCTCGTGGAAATACTTGCCCAAACGGTCGGCATCCACATCCGACTGGTTGCGGACGTCGTAGATGCGGTGCACCACCTTCAGCAGCACCGAGCGCATATCTTCGACCAGCGAGAGGAACAAGATACGGAAATTGTCGGAGTTGTAGGCCACCTTTTCGGTCTTCAGGGCCGAAATCTTGTCGAAGCCCATGAGAATAGTGGCTATCGTCTTTCCGAAGCGGCTTTCTATCTCCTTGATGTCAACACCTTCCTTATAGGTGATTCCATGCAGGAACGACGCTGCCACCGACATGTAGCCCAAGCCCACTTCCACGACGGCGATGCGTGCCATGTCGATAAGGTGGAACATGTAGGCCTTGCCCGAAACCATGTGTTTCCCGTCGTAATGCTCCAAGCAATAATGGTAGGCATCATCGATGACGGACAGTTGCGCTGGGTCGTTGACATGCGGGCTGATGTCGGCCAACATTTTGTCATATGCCTGTTGGATGCCATCAAATTCTTCAGATGAATAATTTGCCATAGCTTGTCAATTTTACATTACTGGATACTGACATAAAGATGGTGGTCGCACATGGCATTGTAATAAGGCTTCAATTCATCAAAAGTGCCATGTTTGATGGCGCATTTGCCCTTGTAGTGCGTAATCCATGCACAGGTTTCAGCCTGTTCGAAAGTGTGTCCGCATACCTTCATCAAGGTATCGATGACATACTCGAAAGTATTGTAATCGTCGTTGATCAATATCAGACTCTTCTCATTATCAATCTGTTCGTCTTCCAATGTGAGCACGGATTCTTCTTCCTTGACCATAGTTTTTCGTTCGTTTTGAGTGGATAAAGATACAACTTTTTTCACTATCTATTCCAAAAATTCCTACTTTTGCAAAAATTAATTTTTCTGAAGACAATGAGAAAAAAACTGTTTTTTGTTCTAAGCATTTTACTTTTTTTAGGAACTAGTTGCAAAGAAAAGGAAGTAAAAGTCGAAACTTCACCTATCAAAATCAAAACAATCACTGTAAATGATAACGGGACGCAACTTCCGCGCACCTATGTGGGGACAATAGAATCGGAGCAAAGCATACCTATGGTATTTCCATTAGGCGGCGAGATAAAAGAAATATATGTCCACAACGGCCAAAAGGTAAAGAAAGGCCAACTCATTGCAAAAGTCGACGAGACCACAGCCAACAGCCTGCACGAAAGTGCTTTAGCGACCCTTCGCCAAGCCGAAGACGGATACGAACGTCTGAAGACCGTACACGAAGGCGGCGGCATCAGCGATGTCCGCTGGGTGCAGATGGAAACCGACCTGGAGAAAGCCCGTCAAGCAGAGATTTCAGCCAAAGACCATCTTGACAAATGCGCCTTATATGCCCTGATGGACGGTGTAATCACCAGCATGGACTGGACTGTCGGGCAAACTCTGCGTCCTACCGAAGTCTTCGCTCTGCTCATCGACATGAATTGCCTCCGCGTGAAGTTTTCCGTTCCTGAGAAAGAGGTTTGCAACATTCAGTCTGGTGATTTGGCGACTGCCACCGTACCAGCATTGAACGACTGCCAACTCAACCTGAAAATATCCGATAAAAACATGAATGCCAACCCTATGGGGCACACATACAAGGTCAACGGAAGCATCACTGGCGGGAGTTGCATAGAATCATTGCTTCCCGGCATGGTCGCCAAAGTTCAAACCATATCTTCCGGCATTTCCGGCATCGTCATTCCATCGGAATGCGTGATGACCCGCGAAGACGGACTTTGCGTTTGGGTAAACGACGACGGGAAAGCACACAGGAGAACTATCGAAGTCGGCGACTATGTCAAAAACGGCGTCATGGTTTCAAACGGATTGGCAAACGGAGACAGAGTCATCACACAAGGGTACCACAAACTTTATGAAGGTGCATCTGTCGTTGAATAATATCACAACCCAATTTGCCGTGCAATGAAAAAATCCCGTAATCACATAGAAGGAGCCATGCGGTCGCATGGACTTGTATTCTTCTTCGTTATCGTATTGCTCATTTTCGGTTTCATATCGTTGCCGAAAATGAAAAAGAACGAATTCCCGACCGTCACTGTACTCCAAGGCGTAGTGGCCGTTGTCTATCCTGGCGCCACCGCCGAAGAAATCGAGGTTCAGGTTGCCAACCCCGTTGAAGACTACCTGTTCACCTTCACCGACATCGACAAGACAAAAACATACTCCTACAGCAAGGATGGCATGCTTTATATTTTCGCGTCACTGAAACCTGGCGTCGAAAACAGCCAAGTGACATGGTCGCGCATCCGCGAAGGGCTGACACTGTTCCGGTTGTCGTCATTGCCACAAGGTGTTCTAGCCACAGTCGTAATCGATGATTTTGGCAATGCATCATCACTTTTCCTTGCCATCGAGAGCGAACAGCGAAGTTCAAGGGAACTGAAATATTTCACCGAGCAACTCTGCGACCGACTACGCGACATTCCCGAGATGGGCAACATCAAGATTGTTGGCGAGCAGAAAGAGGAAATCGCCATTCTGATGGACCCCATCAAGCTCTCGCAATATGGCATCTCCCCTTCCCTTGTCTCAGCCGAGCTGGCTGCTCACGGCTTCCGAACCATCTCCGGACAGGCTTCAAACAACGACGGACAGGCCAAGATTCATGTCAGCATACCATATAGCGACGAATACGACCTGCTCCAGCTTGTCGTCTTCGCCGACCCCGTCACCGGTCAAAGCGTGCGCCTGCGCGATGTGGCCAAACTGGAACGACGTTACAAGGAAAACACTCCATACATCAAATATACCGATGAAGAGGTTGCCGACAGCCACTGTCTCGTGCTTTCCATGGAAATGCGCCCTGGAAACAATGTGGTCGATTTCGGCAAGAAAGTTGAAAAGGAAATCGCCGAATTCCAATCCGCAGCTCCGCCCGACTTGCGTTTCCACCGCATCACCGACCAGCCCAAGACCGTTAACGCTTCCGTGACATCATTCCTGAAGGACCTTATCGAAGCTGTCATCATCGTGGTTTTGGTCATGCTGCTGCTCTTCCCGCTTCGGACAGCCATCGTGAGTTCGACATCCGTTCCCGTCTGCATTGCCATCACCTTCGGCATCATGTATCTTTTAGGCATCGAACTGAACACCGTGACTTTGGCCGCCATGATTGTTGTCCTCGGCATGGTTGTCGATGACTCGGTCGTGGTCATCGACGGATACACCGAAATGCTCAACAAAGGGCACAGCCGATGGTACTCGGCAGCAGTGAGCACCAAATCGCTGGTTGCTTCAATGGTCATTGCAACTTGCAGCATATCAGGCATGTTCTTCCCGATGTTAGGCATCATCAAAGGCACGATGGGCGACTTCATCAAAATGTTCCCATGGGCCATTTTCTTTGCGCTGACATGCAGCATATTGTATGCCATTTGGGTCATTCCGTATTTGTCGACAAGGATGATCCGTCCGTCGAAAAACGACAAGCCGACAATCATCGAACGCGCTCAAGCCAAATTCTTTGGGAGCATACAGAACGCTTATCAGAAACTGCTGAATGTATGTTTCCGCCATCGTTGGGGAACCATCATCGTTGCATTGTTATTCGTAGGCTTAGGCGTATTTTTCTTCCTAAGGATTAACGTCCAGATGCTTCCGAAAGCAGAACGCGACAGCTTTGCCGTTGAGATTCATCTGGCCTCAGGATCAAGCATTCAAGAAACCGCCATGGTGGCCGATTCACTGACCCGCATACTCCAAAGCGACAAGCGCATTACCTCCGTGACCTCGTTCATCGGAATGTCATCGCCAAGGTTCTTCTTCTCGTATGCGCCACAATTGGCCAGCGATGCCTACGCCCAATTCATCGTAACAACCCAAAACTACAAAGCCACAAAAGAACTCGTCAAAGAATACCAGAAAAAATACGAGAACCACTTTCCTAATGCACAAATACGGTTCCGCCAAATGGACTATCAGATGGTTGCCTATCCGATTGAAGTCTATCTGAAATCCGACGACTATGCCAAAATGGAGCCTATCAAGGACAGCTTGCTCAAGATGATGTGGGAGAACCCTCATCTCAACTTTGTACGTTGTGACTACGACGGCCAAGAAGACATCATCGAAGTGAACATCGACACCGATGAAGCAAACAGATTAGGAATCACGCAGTCCATGCTTTCAATTTACCTTAGCGGAGCTTTAAGCGGCACCACGATGTCGTCATCATGGGAAGGCGACTACAACGTCCCGATTACCGTCTATACAGAAGGAGTTCACGACATCGACTATGCTTCCATAGGCGATTTGCTCATTCCCGCAGCCGAACCAGGCATGTGGGTCCCGTTGCGTCAGGTTGCCAGCATCGAGCCAAAATTCCACCACAGCAACATTCCCCATCGCAACGGCATGCGCTGCATCACCATCAGTGCCGACATGTCACCGGGATACGGTCAGATGCGCGAATGGAAAAAAGTGGAAAATTACCTGAACAGCATAGACATACCAGAAGGAGTGACTTGGGAACCCGGCGGCAGCAAAGCGTTCACTAACGAATTAATGCCAGGCGTCATAATGTCCATCATCGCAGCCATTCTCGTGATGTTCCTTGTCTTGGTCTTCCATTATAGAAAAATCGGGATATCAGTGCTTTCCATTTCCGTTGCATCACTCTGCCTCTTCGGTTCGTGCTTCGGGTTATGGCTTTTCGGTCTCGACTTCTCCATCACGGCCATTTTGGGCGTCATCTCGCTGATCGGTATCATCGTCAGAAACGCCATCATCATGTACGACTATGCCAACGAATTAGTGGAAACGAAAAAAATTCCAGCCACCGAAGCCGCCTACGAAGCCGGTTTGCGCCGTATGCGCCCGATTTTCCTGACATCAGCCACCACCGCTCTTGGCGTCATTCCTATGATCATTGCCGCGACCATGCTCTGGGAGCCAATGGGGGTGGTCATCTGTTTTGGCACCTTATTCACCCTTCCGCTGGCAATCACGGTCCTTCCTGTCGCCTACAGTCTAGCATTTAGCAAAAATAGAAAAAAATGAAAACACGACACCTCCTCATATTGAGCATCCTACTGATTTGCAGTCATGCTTCCTTTTCACAAAACCGGCAGCTGACATTAGATTCCTGTCTGTTGTTAGCCAAGCAAAACAATGCTGACATTTGCATCTCACGTTTGGATATTGAGAAAGCTCGAGCCGTAAAAGCCCAAGTCTTTACAAAGTTTTTCCCACAAGTGTCAGCATCTTTCATGG
This sequence comes from Bacteroidales bacterium, assembly GCA_024400425.1. Taxonomy (GTDB): domain Bacteria; phylum Bacteroidota; class Bacteroidia; order Bacteroidales; family F082; genus Limimorpha. Next base: position 11,110 of record JAKSMV010000018.1, on the reverse strand, counting down.
CATATCACGCTTATAATCCGATAATTAAAATCACCCCAGAAGACATTCAAAATACTGAATTAAGAGAATCTATCCTTGAAGCCATAGAAGATTTGGATATTCCAAATGACGTTACTGAAATCAATCTTATGGAACGCGGATTAAGCCTCGGTGCAAATGTCGTTCAACCCATTTTCGTCGGCGGGCGCATCGTTAACGGCAACCGTCTTGCCAATTTAGGCATAGAAGCCTCAGAATTGCAGGCAGAAGCAACCCAACGCGACATTTTAGAAGACATTGAGAGCACCTTCCTCTTGGTAACCGGGCTTGAATCAAAAGTCAATACCGTAGAATCGGCGCTTTACTTATTGGATTCGCTTCACCAGACAGTAGAAATCGCCATGCAAGCGGGCGTCATCACAAGCAACGACCTTATTCGTGTGGAACTAAAGCAAAACGAAATCAGAGCCTCCCAATTGCAGTTGTCCAACGGAATTGTGCTTGCAAAACGGCTTCTTTGCCAACAAATCGGCATCCCCTACAACGAAAACATCGAACTGGTTCCCGAACTCGTGACCGACAACGATATTCCAATTACTATCTCGAAGAGTTCACGTCCAGAGCATCGTCTCCTTGAATTAAACATTGACGCACAAAAACTTAGGAAAAGAATGACAATCGGGGAAGCACTACCCCAAATCATCTTAGGTGGAATGGGAAACCATGGAAACCTCATCAAGAACTACAAATACAACACAAATGGGTTGCTCTTCGTCACTGCCAATGTTCCGCTTTCACAATGGTGGGAAACTTCGCACAAAATCAAGGAGCACAACATCAGCATCAGGCAAGCGGAAATCATGCGTGATGACTTAAACGAGAAGATGAAACTCCAGGAGCAACAAGCCTACAACCAAATGGTTGAAGCAAGCGCCTTGATTGCGACTGACAAAAAAGCCCTCGAAATGGCCATGGAGAACTATAGGTTAGCTGAACTGAACTATAAAGCGGGAACTGTCACTCTCACTGATGTCCTAGAAGCAAACACACTGCTTCTACAAGCCGAAAACACATTGACAGACAGGCAAATTACATTTGCAACTGCGAGAAGACGCTATAAAGACCTCACCAACTCTTCAACCGACAATAAAGATTAGCCATCATCACCAAGATACAAGATGCAAAACAGATTCATAAAGAATATCATCTTCCTGCTGTTTCTCAATCTTTTGGTGAAACCGTTTTGGATTTTGGGCATCGACCGTGAAGTCCAGAACATGCTTGGCGACACGTCGTATGGTCTTTACCAAGCCATTTTCAATTTCTCGTACCTGTTTTACATCATCCTCGACCTTGGCATCACCAACTTCAACAGCCGCACCATCGCGCAAGACCAAAAGGCACTGAACAAGTATTTCGCGAGCCTCACCGAGGTGAAACTTTTCTTGGGCCTCGTCTATGCCGCCATTGTGTTTGCCGTCGGTTACCTCAGCGGGTTCCGCGAAGGATTTGAACTCAAGTTGCTGTTTTGGTGCGTCTTGAATCAGATTTTGCTTTCGTTCGTCTTATATCTCAGGTCCAACATCCAAGGCTTGTTGCTGTTCAAGACCGACAGTCTCCTTTCGGTCTTCGACCGTCTTCTTGCCATATTCCTCATGAGCATGATTCTATGGACAGGATGGTTCCCGAGAGAGAAATTCACCATCGTGTGGTATCTGCAAGCCCAAACCATTGCCTATATCTTCACCATCGTTTTCGCCTTGGTCATCGTAGTGAGGCACCTCGACGAGTGCCATTTCAAGATCGACACCCGATTTTTCTGCCACATCATCAAGCAAAGTCTCCCCTTCGCCGTGCTTGTGCTGCTGATGAGTGTCTATAGCCGCATCGAGCCCGTGTTGCTCAAGCTCTTGCTCGAGGACGGAGGCATGCAAGCCGGCATCTACAGCCGTTCCTATCGCTTGTTCGACGCAGGCAACAACATCTCCAACCTGTTTGCCGTCTTCCTGCTCCCCATGTTCGCCTCGACCATCGCCAAGAAGGAGAACCTCAGCGGATTGGTGAAATCGTCGTTCAGTCTCATTGTCGCCATGACGGGCATCATCGCCATCATGTGCATCTTCTACAGCGACGAGATCATGCAGCTTCTCTACAAGCCCGAGCTACATGAAACCGAAGCCGCCTATCTGCAACGCATCGAGAGCTACTCCACCATCTTCCCCTTGCTGATGGGAAGTTTCTTCTGCCTCTCCACGACCTACGTCTTCGGTACCTTGCTTACGGCCAACGGCAGTCTGAAGCAACTCAATATTGTGGCAGCATCGGGCGTGATTATCAACATCTTACTCAACCTGATTTTCATTCCCATGTTCAAGGCGATGGGTGCCGCCTGCACCAGTCTTTGCGTGCAAGCCCTTACCGCCACGCTGCAATACATCATCTCGAAACGCATCCTCAAGTTCGAGCTTGGAGGAAAATACTGGTTCCACCTTATCCTGTTTGCCACAAGCATTGCCCTATGTACCTATCTGCTCAAGTTCCTCAACCTGAATTGGATGGTTTGCTTCGGCATCAGCTTCGTGGCCAATTGCGGACTCATCTTTGCCACACGGCTGTTGAGCATCAAGGAAATCGTCGCCCTCATGCTGCCCAATGCAAAAAATGCGTAAAACGTAGATTTTCAATTGTCAGTTCAACATAATTCCTTATTTTTGTCACTTTGATACATAATGCAATATGGAAGAGCAGCAGCATAATTCATACAATTCCAAATACTTATGCAAGTTATTGATTGAATATAGAAAACCCGTATTCATCATTTTGGCCATTGCAGCCTTGTTTGCCATAGTATTCAGCACGCCATTTTTTATCACTCCGCTGTATAAGTCAACGGCCATCATCTATCCTACATCTTCCAACTCAATCTCTAAGGTGTTGATTAGCACGACCTACCAGTCGGAGAAAGACATCATGAACTTTGGCGAAGACGAGCAGACCGAACAGATGTTGCAGGTACTTAACTCGAACCGTGTACGTGACAAGGTCATCGAGCGTTTCGACTTGATGAACCATTACGACATCAAGGCCGACAGCAAATACCCTTACACGAAGCTCAACAAGCTGTACGACAGCCGAATCAAGTTCCGCCGCACTGAATATAACGCCGTCAAAATCACCGTCCTCGATGCCGATGCCGCCTTGGCAGCACAGATGGCCAACGACATCACCGAGATTTTCGACAGCACGATGAACCAGATGCAAAAGGAAGTCGCTACGCAAGCCTTCCGTCTGGTGGAAGACGAATACAACACCCTCTGCGCCGAGATGGCCCAACTTGAAGACTCACTCAATACCTTGCGCAGGCTTGGAGTCTTCGACTACGAATCGCAAGTTGAGATGCTGAGCCAACAGTTAGCCATCGAGCTTGGAAAAGGCAACACGCAAGGTGTCAGCAACATACAGAAGCAACTCGACATCATTGCCGAATACGGAGGCGCTTCATACGCCATCAACGAGCGTTTGGACAACGACCGTCTGCAACTCTCTTTGGTGAAATCGAAATACGAAGAAGCCAAGGTGGACGCTACTGAATACATTCCTCACAAGTTCGTTGTGACCTCAGCCTTCCAAGCCGAGAGGAAGACCTATCCCGTGCGTTGGATCATCGTCACGGTCACGCTGCTTAGCACCTTCTTATTATTAATCCTCTGTATTGTGGTCTTCGACCGCTACAAGAGCTTTTTTCTGCGCGAGGCCACGAAAGAAAAGGCCTCCAAAAACCCAGACAAGAAGTGAGATAAGCAAAAAGACAAAAATCATCAACACAAACGAAACAATACAAAACACAATGGATAACAATTTCAACAATCTCTCATTAGTTCAACTCATCCTGAAGTGGAAATGGCACATCATCATCATCACCGTGGCAGCAGCCATCTGTGGTGCCGTGTTTTCCAGTTCGACATTCATCACGCCACTCTACAAGTCGGAAGCCGTGGCCTACCCTGCCAACATCAACCCCTATTCCGATGAAAGCGAGACCGAGCAGATGCTCCAAATCATCAACTCGCAATCCATCATGGATTCCATCATCGAAAAATACGATTTGTGGACCGACTACAAGATTGACCGCAACTACAAGTTTGCCAAGACCTACATGATCAACGAATACCAAAGCAAGATCAAGATTTCGAAGACACCTTACGAAGCCGTGTCGATTACGGTCTCCGACAAGGACCCATTCGTTGCTTGCAACATTGCCAAGGACATCCTCAACTTCTACGACCAAAAAGTTCAAGACATTCACAAGAAGAAGAACAAGGAGGTTGTTGAAATGTATGCTTACCAACTGAAGCAGAAGCAAGCCGGAATTGACTCGCTGATGCAGCAACTCAGCAACCTTTCAACACAATACGGCGTATTGGACTATCCAGGACAATCACGCGAAGTGACCCGTGGTTACCTTAGCGGCTCGGCAAAAGCCAGCGAACTGAAGGACAACATGGCACAATATGGTCCACAAACCATCGACCTCGCTGCCAAAATCGAAGCCGAAGCGACATCATACACCGAAATCAAAGCCGATTACGAACAAGAGCTTCGCTTCTTGAATTCGGACTTCACCTATTCCAACATCGTCACCGAGCCATTCCCATCCGACAAGAAAGCCTACCCTGTGCGTTGGGTGGTTGTCGCCCTCTGCGGATTAGGCGCATTCCTCATCTCCGTATTGGCAATCTTCATCATCGAAAACCGCAAACGTTTCGTCGAAGGAAAATAATCAACTGTGGAAAAGAAGGCTAAAATAGGCTGGCTCTATGTCATCGCTGCAGTTTTCATTGCGGCAAGCCTCTTCTTTGTGGTGAAGAAGAACACCTATCTGTTCTTTGCCGTACCCGTGGTATTAGGTGTGCTGTTGCTTTACATCTTCTCGTTGGATAAAGTGATGCTGCTCACCAGTTTCTGCGTTCCGCTTTCCGTTGTCCTCGACAAGTTCAGCGATGCGGGATTGGCGATTTCGCTTCCTGCCGAGCCTTTGTTGATGGGCATCCTTATTCTCTTTGTAGCCAAGCTGCTCTATGACGGCCATTACGACCGACGTGTTTCGAGACACCCCATCTCCATTGTCATTTACTGCATGTTCATCTGGATGATTGTCACCACGATAACCAGTGAGTTGCCCATCGTTTCACTGAAGTTCATGCTTTCCAAGTTATGGTTCATTGTTCCTTCCTTCTTCTTCTGTTCCATCATGTTCAAGAAGCCTAAGAACATCGACCTATTCATCTGGCTCTACATCGCGTCGTTGTGCATCGTTTGCGTCTATACCATCATCCATCATGCCATGTTCGGCTTTGATGGCGACTCAGCCCACTGGGTGATGACGCCTTTCTACAACGACCACACTGCATACGGTGCCGCCTTGGCCATCTACCTCATTCTGGCACTCACCTACGTATTTCTGCCAGGCATCAAGAAATCGAGAAGGATTCTCATTATCGGCGTGGTTGCCTTGCTGAGTCTCGCGCTCGTCCTTTCAAACTGCCGCGCTGCATGGCTTAGTGTGATCGCCGCCGTTGGCGTGTTGGTCTGCGTCCTGTTGAAAATAAAATTCCGTTGGATTGCCACAGTCGTAGTAGTTCTGGTTGGTCTTTTCCTTGTTTTCCAAAACCAAATCATCGATGCCATGGAGAAGAACAACCAAGATGCCTCAGGCGATTTCGTCGAAAACGTGCAATCCATTACCAATATCTCGACCGATGCCTCCAATTTGGAACGTCTCAACCGTTGGCAATCAGCATTCAGGCTCTTCAACGAGCGTCCGCTATTCGGATGGGGTCCAGGCACTTACCAATTCGTGTATGCACCTTACCAGATGTCGAAAGAAAAGACCATCATCAGCACCAATGCAGGAGATGGAGGCAATGCCCACTCTGAATATTTCGGTCCGTTGGCCGAGCAAGGCATCATCGGGTCGCTGTTAGTGCTGGTTCTGGTCATCGTCACTATCTATTCGGGTTTGAAGACTTACCATCGTGCGAAGAACAAGAAAGCCAAGATTTTGGTTTTGGGTGCCACCCTCGCCTTCATCAGTTATTTCATCCATGGCTTGCTGAACAACTTCCTCGACACCGACAAGCTCTCCGTTCCAGTATGGGGTTGCGCAGCATTGATAGTGGCCATTGACCTTTTCTATGCCGACAAAGAAGAATTTGTTGAAGAAGCCGAAAGCCCAACGGCAGAGAAATGAACCTTACACGGAAACTTATCAGCCACTATACCGACTATCTCAAGTTGGAACTATCGCTTTCTGACAACAGCGTCGAAGCCTATATGCACGATGTTGACTTGTTCCTGCAATATCTTGAAGCAGAGCATCTTTCGGTTGACATCAACGACATCAATCTTCAGACCATAGAAAACTTCTTCGCTTATCTCTTCGACCTCAACATCGGTGCTACATCACAAGCGCGAATCCTCTCAGGACTGAAATCGTTCTATCGCTACCTGATTTCGGAAGGCATTACTGAAATCGACCCTACCATCCTCATCTCCTCTCCCACTTTAGGGCGACATTTGCCCGAGGTGCTCAGTTATGAGGAAATCCAGAAGATGATTGACAGCATCGACCTCAGCCAACCCAATGGGCATCGCAACAAAGCCATGATCGAAGTGCTTTACGGCTGCGGGCTGCGCGTCTCCGAACTCACTAACTTGCAAATCAGCGACATATTTAAAGACGATGGTTTCTTGCGAATCATCGGAAAAGGCAACAAGGAAAGGCTAGTCCCTATTGGCGACAACAGTCTGAGAATACTTTTCCAATACATAGATGGAGCCCGCGTCCACGTCAATGTAAAGCCCAAATTCACTGATACGGTTTTTCTCAACAGCCGCGGCACATCACTGACACGGCAAATGGTTTTCCTCATCGTGAAAGACCTTGCCGAGCAAAACGGCATCAAGAAAAGCATCAGTCCGCACACCTTCCGCCACAGTTTTGCGACCCACCTCCTGGAAGGCGGCGCCAACCTTCTGGCTGTCCAAATGATGCTAGGCCATGCCAGCGTGAGCACGACAGAAATCTACACCCATATCTCCGACGACATTCTGCGCGACACGATGATCAGCTATCATCCCAGATTCAAGAATCAATGACATTATAGAATTTTGCTTACCTTTGCGGAAAATTTATGGCTATGGATGCAACACGATTCGAATTTCTCGACAAACTACGCGCCGACCGCTTTTTCCTGTTGGCCGGTCCTTGTGTCATTGAAGACGAGACCTCACCATTTCACATTGCCGAAACGCTAAAGACGATTACGGAGAGACTCTCAATCCCGTTGGTTTTCAAAGGCTCATACCGCAAAGCCAATCGTTCGCGAATCGACTCATTCACAGGCATTGGCGACGAGAAAGCACTTCGTGTTCTGTGGAAGATAAGACAGACTTTCGATATCCCCGTTGTCACCGACATCCATGCTGCCGAGGAAGCAGAAATTGCTGCTGAATATGTGGATATGCTACAGATTCCAGCCTTCCTTTGCCGACAAACCGACCTATTGGTGGCCGCTGCCAAAACCGGCAAGACCATCAACATCAAGAAAGGCCAGTTCCTCTCGGGCGAAGCCATGAAATTCGCTGTCGAAAAGGTACAGCAATCTGGAAACGAAAAAGTTATGCTCACCGAAAGAGGATCGATGTTTGGTTACCAAGACTTGGTGGTTGACTATCGCAACATTGCAGCCATGCAACAATTTGCTCCCGTAATCTTGGATGTCACCCATTCCTTACAGCAACCCAACCAGACTTGCGGCGTGACTGGCGGTCGTCCCGAACTCATCGGGCTCATCGCCAAAGCCGGCATTGCAGCAGGTGCCGACGGCATCTTCATGGAGACTCACCCCCACCCTGAAAACGCAAAGTCGGACGGTGCCAACATGCTCCGACTCGACTTGGTCGAGCCGTTGCTGCAACAATTAGTCAGAATAAAAGAAGCAATCGTCTGATTCTTGATTATTGCATCTTTACGTTCACAATTTGTCCGGTATTAACATCAAATTGCAAACCCATATTTGATACTGGAGCCAAAAGCAACACGCCCAGTTGGTTCACCACTTCGCGCTTTTCGACAAGAACCTTCTCGTTATACATCACCTTGACATTGGCAGTTTCAGGAATACGATAGAAGACCTTGTTCTCATACGACATGGACTCGATAGCAGACTGGCTTATCGTGTTGATATTCGAGGTGGTATTCATCGAAAGAGTTTGTACCAAAATCGGAGAACCCGTACCAGATGTGCCAACTGTAAGTCCTTCCGTATCAGAGAATTTGGCAACAGTCTGGGTTGAGATTTCCTTTGAAGGTGTCACATACACCGATTTCACGACCTGCTTGACGATGCGTTTTCCCACAAAAAGACTGATATATTCCTTTTCCATCGCTTCAAGCTCAGAATACATCTTCTGAAAAGTCAGCGGGTCGAGGGCAGTTTCATAGTAGCCACTGATGAGGTTGAACTTTGCCTTTCTGATTTCCTCAATCTTGTCAGCCATGTCTTTGGCTATCATCGACTGCGACTTGCCATTGGTCAAAATGCTCATGAAGTGATTGTCGTCCAAAACTTGAACAGGTGCTTCATCGTTTTCTTGTGCAGCAACTGTTTCCACTTGATTATCAATGCCTACGCTGCTGATAATTCCATTAGGCAGGATATTGAAATTAGTCTTTACGCTACCTCTCCCACTAGTGAACGACACGAAAAACGTTGCATTCGGATCGGCACATGTCATGACATGCATGTCAACGCCCAGCAACTGGTAACTCGTTTCGGAATAATCCACTATTTCGGCAGATTCAAAATAAGTGGAGGCATATTCACTCAACGGGCCTTCCATATTCTCGGTTTCCAGAATGGTGAAATCCAACTTCAACATGGTTGAGGGCAGAGAATAAAACACTCCATTATTTTGGTTCGGCACTGCATTCTTTGCAAATGTGGTCGAAAACTGAGCCTGCATCGATGAAATGGTTGCAAAAGCCAGCAGCATAACTAATAACAATCTGTTTGAAATACGTCTCATAGCTTATAGGTTAAAATTTTTCCAAAAATAGAAAATAATTCTCAATTTCATGCCGGTTCGTCGATTTTTATCTTCTTGCTGCAGGCCAGCAAAGCCAAGAATGTCAGCAATCCATTGATAATCAATATCTCGAATCCGAATTGATAACCAAAGAACAAATCCTTTGAATAGACTTTCAGCAAGTAGCTAATGATAGGCGAAGCCACCGCGATGAACGGGACAGCCTTGTCGTTAGCCGTGCGGTTTTTGACGAACAGGCCAAAAGAATACAAGCCCAACAGAGGCCCGTAAGTGAATCCGGCAATATCAAAGATTTTGTCAATCAGCGATTCATTATGGAAAGGCCTGAACAAGACAATGACCACCAAATAGAGCAAAGCGAAAGCTACATGGATGATTTTACGATATTTAGTGACTTGAAAATCAGAAAGATTCTTCTTATCAAGATGCAGGAAATCAAAGCAGAAAGTAGTCGTCAAGGCGGTCAGGGTTCCATCGGCGCTAGAATAACCCGCAGCCACCAGACCCACTACAAACAAGATACTTGTCAAAGTGCTCAATGAGAAAGCTAACGAAGGGAAAATCTTGTCGTTAACCACAACGCCGGCATCGTTGACAGGCAAGGCGAAACCAGTTTCTTGGGCGTAGAAAATCAACGCAGCACCCAAGCACAAGAACAATACATTGACAATCACAAACAGCAAGCTTGAGGTTATCACGTTCTTTTGGGCATCACGCAAGTTCTTACAAGTCAAGTTCTTTTGCATCATATCCTGATCCAATCCTGTCATCGTTATGGTGATAAATGCACCACTCAGGAGTTGTTTCAGCCAAAACTTGTTGTGTGTCCAATCTGTTTCAAAGACTTTAGTGTAACCCAGTTCGGATGTTTTCTTGAGCAAACCGCCAAGAGAAATGTCCAAGTCTTTCAATATGAAGATTGCGGTAAGCAAGGCTGCTAGAAGCAGGAAAGTGGTCTGCAAGGTATCAGTCCAAACCACGGTCTTGATGCCACCCCTAAAAGTATAGAGAAGGATGATCGCAATAAAGACGACCGCAGGCACCCAGAAAGGCAAGCCCCAAGCCTTGAAGACAAACTCATATAGCACAAAGACAACGAGATACATGCGCAAAGCCGAGCCAAGCAGACGAGACAAAATGAAAAACGCCGCACCCGTCTTTTCCGACTTTGAACCGAATCTGATTTCAAGATACGAATATATTGAAGTCAGATTGAGCTTATAATACAGAGGCAGAAGGACGAACGCAATCACCGCATAACCAATGACATAGCCTAACACCAAAGGCAAATAGGTGAATTGTCCGGAATAAACGCCACCTGGAACCGACATGAAGGTTACGCCCGAAAGCGAGGCACCAATCATTCCATAGGCCACAACGAACCATGGCGACTTACGGTTTCCTGTAAAGAAAGAGGCGTTGTCGGACTTACGCGAAGTAAAATGCGCGATGACAAAAAGCAGCACCGTATATAGAAGAAAAACGGCAAGTATTAAAATTGGATTCATGCCACAAAAATAAGCATAAAAAACAATGCACAGATATATTGAAAAAGTTTATTTTTGCGCCATAGTTCAAACAAGAGTATAAACTAACGACATAACGACATGAAATTTTACGACATTGATTCTGTTTTCACTTTCGGAAAATACGAAGGTCAAAGCATCGCGGAAGTCTATGAGAAAGACCCTAAATACATTAAATTCTGCGAAGAGAACATCGACGAGTTCTATGTTTCGCCATCAGTGATGCGCGAATTGAAATCCATGAACCGAGCCATCAACGATTCAGCTTTGCTTGACGTCAATTTCGACAAGATGACCGACGACGAAGTTGACGCATTTCTCAGCAACCTTGAAGAAGAAGAAGAATTTGACGACTCGAAATTGGAACGTGACTTCGATTGGGAAAACAACGACTTTGCCGACGACTCACCTTTCGATGAATTTGAAGACGAATACGACCAAGAAGACTTCACCGACGAATTCGGCGACAGCTTCGACGAAGGTTTCGACGGCGG
>JAKSMV010000017.1 GCA_024400425.1 Bacteroidales bacterium | reverse complement strand
ACCACAGCGAGAACCCTGACACTGACAAGCGTCGGGGTTTTTTGTTTGTATCTTACGCGGATTTTTTATTCAATGAAAAACTCTTCCTTGAAGTTCACGAAATAGATTTGCTTTTGGGCTCTCGTAACGGCTGTGTAAAGCCATCTAATGTCTTCTTTTTCTAATGCTTCTTTCTGGTTTAATGACGAATCAATAAAGATTCTCTGCCATTGACCACCTTGTGTCTTGTGACAGGTCAAAGCGTAGGCAAATTTGACTTGCAACGCATTGAACCATGGATTATTCTTTATTGCCTTATATCTTTCTGAACGATTTGGAATGTCGTCGTAATCTTCTTCGATGGCTTTAAACAGTCTTTCTGACTCTTCTTTATTTAGTGACGGACTTTCGCTGTTTAATGTTTCGAGAAGTATTTTTACTTCAAGGTTTTGCTCTTCTGGATAGTCGATGAATTTCAGTTCGACATCGGCAAAATGAAATCCATACATTTCTTCGTATCTCGAAATTTTCTGTATTTCAGCCATATCGCCATTGGCGATGAAGCTGATTTGTTTGTTGCCATCTGCCCAAAAGTAATTGTTTTTTACGACCATCAACCGGTCTCCGGTGGCAATTTCGCCTTCTATATTCAGAATCTTGCTTCTGATGGCTTGGTTATATAGATTCGCCCTTTTGTTTGATCTGCATATTATTACCGAATCGCTGCAATGCTCGCTATCGAATGCATCGTAAAGCAATTCTTCGAAAGTCTCAGGTTCTATCTTGTTGGTGTCGTCGAATGGTTTGATTTTAAATATTGGTAAATTGTATTCAAATTGACTTTCTGAAAGCAGTTCCCTAAGATGTGTGGCATTGTAAAGTATGCCTGATTCAAGAGCTTGTCGCATTACTTCGGTGAGTTCGTAGCTCGCTATTGTAACGGGAAATTCACTTTTTAGATAATCAATGTTTAATGCCGGACTTTCGTCGTTTCCAATAGGGGGTAACTGCGCATTGTCGCCGATGAGAAGCAGTCTGCTGTTTTCGCCTTGAAAAACGTATGCCAAAAGGTCGTCCAAAAGGCTTGAACCGCCATATTCTTGTTGTTCCCCAATCATTGATGCTTCGTCAACAATGAATAGTGTGTTTTTAAACTTGTTTTCGGCCCTTCCTACGCGTATGCTCCCGTCGGGGAATGTCATTGTCTGGTAAATCCTTTTGTGGATTGTAGTGGCTTTTTTTTGCGTGTAGTTACTGATGACTTTAGCCGCTCTTCCGGTTGGTGCCATCAGAATGTAATTCATCCCGATTGTCGGCAAGGTTTTTACCAATGTGGTCACTAATGTTGTTTTTCCAGTGCCAGCATATCCTTTAAGGATGTAGGTCGGGTTTTCTTTTTGTGACAGAAGAAAGGCCGAAAGATGATACATGACGGTAGATTGCCCTTCAGTTGGCGTGAACCTGAAGGAATGAACCAGTTGTCCATATAGTTCTGATCGGCTCGGCATGATGCTCAGAATGGATATCCTATGCCGGCCACTAAACGCCAACTGTTTTCGTAGGTTTCATCGTAGTCGAAGCGCCAATAGTGTCCATTCGCATTTTGGTATGGGTTGCGTAAGGCTCTTGCAAGGTCAAGTCGTACAACCAAGAAATTCAGGTCAAGTCTGATGCCTATGCCTGCGTCAATGGCAATCTGTTTATAAAAATCCTTAAACCAAAATTCGCTGTTAGGAAGATCTTCGTTTACATTGTAAGTCCAAACGTTTCCTGCATCAATGAAAAAGGCTCCATGAAAGATGTTGTAGATGGGAAAACGATATTCGAAATTGGCTTCAAGTTGGAGGTCGCCGATTCTCTCGATATCCACATCGGTGGGAACGTAGCCTCCAGGTCCGACTCCTCGGAAATTCCATCCTCTTAAGCTACTTGTTCCACCTCCGTAGAAACTGCGTTCAAATGGTAAATCTCTTGAGTTTCCGTAAGGTATGCCGAGCCCAAGAAATTCGCGGAATACAAACCAATGGTCTTTTTGTAGGTTAACGTGTTGCCTGAAATCAAAACAGCATCTGGCATACTGGGCATATCTGATTCCGAAAAGTTCGTACGAACCTTCATTCATTTTGATGAGTTTCGTGTTGTTGAAGAGCGAAATCAAGTTACCGCTGGTCTCTAAATCTGTCCGAAAATAGATAAAACTGTTTTGGGTGTTCAGGTTCTGAGTGTTTATGACAAATGAATACTTTGCGCCCAACAGCAAATGGCTTGTGTATTGGTCTTTTCTTCTTTGGTTATGATCTTCTAGCAACATCTGAAAGAAGTCGGGGCTGATGTTGCTGATTTTAACAGTGTTAAGGTAGATAGGGGTGAGGGTGTGCAAATAACGTTTGCTGTTTTTCCAATCGTAGCTAATTGATGCTGTTGCAATATAGCGCGAATAATAGTAGCGAATCTGGGTGTTGAGTCCGAGTGTGAGGCTTGTGGTGGGTTGATAGTCACGCGCGAAGTTACGGAATGGGATAGGGCTTATGAATCGTGGGAATAGAAGACTGCCAGAAATACCAATTTCTTTGGTATTGAAAACACTGCCATCCGTCTCTTCTAATTTGATGGTTTGCGCTTCGAGTCCTGCTTTCAGACTTAGTTGGAATACCTCGGCGCCATGGAATATGTTCCTGTTGGTGAACGATAGGCTTCCTTTGATGCCTAAATCACCATCCGAGTTGGTTCCTTCTGCTTGAACGGTAAACGATCTAGTGTCGTTCTGCTGCATGGTAATCTTGCAGTCCAGTAGGTAAAGCGAGTCGTTGGGGATGGTGTCGAATTCAATACTCGTATTGCTAAATATTTGGTAGTTGTTTAAGCCGTTATATGTAAGTGACACATTCTGTTGCCGATAAGGACTCCCCTTATAAATGTTGATGGATTGTGCTATCGTTTGCGGTCTGATATTTGGTTTTCCGTAATAGAGAAAGTCGAGTTTGTTCTTCAGCCTTCTTCTTCCGATTTCAGGCGTCAATGATATGGTGTCAGAGGGCGAATCTAAAGCTTTCCCTAACGAGAAGTTTGGATAGATGCTGATTCCGTTGATAAAGTAGCGCCGGCTTGCAAGTTCGTTGTGAGCGATTTTCATCGTAACATTCATCGTATGGTTCTTGAAGGAACTATCTACATCATAGTGGATGTTGTCGCGATTGAAGAAAAAATATCCTGTGTTTTTCAGGTGTTCTGTGATCAGCTCGCGTTGGTCGTTCATGGTGTAGGCGTTATAGATATCGCCGGTTCTTACGGGGAAATCCTTTTCAAAACGCATGACAAATTGTTCGGTGGCGCTGTCGTCAATCTGATAGTCAATCTTGTTGATGCGATAGGGCTGCGAAGGTGTAACCGTATAGGTGACTGTGGCTTTGTGTCTTTTAGTCGCGACGCTGCTCTTGACCTTTGAGTTGGGGTAGCCGATATTACCTAGGTACATCGCTATTTGCTTGGCTGAATAGTTGGCATCAGCCTTTTCGTAGTATTTAGGTTCTTTGCCTACTGATTTGTTCAGCCATTTCCAGAATTTGCTGTCGGGATGTTGCCCTGTCTTGTAGTAAATCCAAAACGGGAGGTCAGAGTCGAGGCCCTCTTTGTAGGGTTTTTGGGTAATGTAGTCGGAAAGTTTTGACTTGTTGATGCCGGTGCTGTCGTTTTCAACTACAATGACGTTTTTCTTCACCAGATATTTCCCGTCCGGAACATATCTACGTAAAGAGCATGACGACATTATCAGGAGTAATGACGACAAAATGAACAAAAATATCCTATTCTTTCGCACCTTGACTTGATTTGATGGCACAAAAGTACAACTAAAACTGCAATTCTGCGATGCTTTGACCCGAAAACTACAAAATGATGTTTCTACACCACTTCGGCAACGATGAAGTTACTGCCGCCAACAAACACCACATCGCCAAAATGGGCATTGTTGACAGCCGAGAGGTAGGCATGTCGCACCGATTCGTAAACCAGGCCACGCAAACCTGACTCGAAGGCTTTTTCGGCTAAGATGTTGGCATCGAGGCCTCTTGGGATGTCGGCCTTGCAGAAATAGTATTCGGCGCTGCGTGGCAAAAGTTGCAACACATGGTCGATGTCTTTGTCGTTGACCATGCCCAACACAAAATGTAGCTTGTTGTAGCGTAGTTCAGCTAGTTGCTTTACGACTTCGGTGATGCCTGCGACGTTGTGCCCCGTATCGGCAATGGTGAGTGGGTCGTCGTTGAGAATCTGCCAACGTCCCATGAGATGCGTGTTGCGGATTACCTTCGCGATGCCTTCGCGAATGTCGTCGTCAGAAAGGTTGAATTTCTCGCGCAGCAAATCAAGAGCGCACATGACTGTGGTGAGGTTTTTCTGCTGGTAGTTGCCCATCAAGGGTATTTCGATGGCCTCCATGTAAAGTTCGTTGTTCTTCCAAATGTCGAATTTCTGCACGGTGTTCGATTCGATGTGAATCTTGTTGCAGTCGAAGATTTGGTCAGCAAAATGAATTGGACTTTTGCATTCTTCAGCTTTGGCTTCAAACACTTGATGCGTTTCGGGTTGGGTCTCACCAATCACGACTGGGATGTTAGGCTTGATGATGCCGGCTTTTTCGCCCGCAATCTTTTCCATTGTGTCGCCCAAGAATTTCACATGATCAAGACCTATGTTGGTGATGACGCTCAGTTCGGGAGTGATGAGGTTGGTGGAATCCAAACGGCCTCCCATGCCTACCTCGACGATAGCGATGTCAACCTTCTCTTTCGAGAAGAAATCGAAGGCCATGCCTACTGTCATCTCGAAGAAGGAAAGCTCCATCTTTTCGAATTGTTCCTTGTGTTCGGCGATGAAACTGACTACTTTCTCTTCAGGAATCATCTCGCCATTGAGGCGGATGCGTTCGCGGAAATCGCGGAGGTGAGGCGAGGTGTAAAGGCCTGTCTTGTAGCCTGCTTCCTGAAAGACGGAGGCCAGCATGTGCGAGGTAGAACCTTTGCCGTTGGTTCCGGCGATGTGTACTGACTTGAAGTTGTGGTGAGGATTGCCCAAGAGATTGAGCAGTTCTATGGTGTTGTTTAAGTCGGCTTTGTAAGCAGCACCTCCAATTCGTTGATACATTGGAAGTTTGTTGAACATCCAATCAAGTGTTTCTTGATAGTTCATTTTATTGATTGATAATGAATGTGTACGTTATTGTTCCGTGTTGTTGCTCGGGTGCGTTTTTGTCGGCGGCAAAGGTAGAGCGTAGTGCGGCTTCTTTGGCTTTGGCCCGCATTGCGCTGTCGATGAGGGTAGTGCCTTTGTTCGAGATTTCGGCACGAACCACTTTTCCGTCTTGGTTGACCCAAATATCGACGACTATGATGCCTTCTTCGCTGAAGTCATTGTTTGGTTTGTTTAGTGATTTAGCCCCGCGCCCGCCAAGGTCGTAGCCCGCGCCGTTGCCTTTGCCTCCTTGACCTTCGTATTGTTTCACGTCTTTCAGTCCGTTGGGATTCCCTTGGTCGCCAGGTTGCCCCGTGATTCCTTCTGAACCGCCTTGTTGCGAATTGCTGCTACCTTTGAAAAGTGCTTTCTGATTCACTTTAGGCTGCGTTGGCTCGGCAGGTTTGGTGTCTTTTGGTTTTGGTGTCTTTTTAGGTTCAATCGCGGGAGCTTCTTCGTTGTCTTGCGTGACAAGTTCGTCTTCACTTTTTGCTGTTGTTGGAGGTGGGGTAGCGGCTTGCGGAATGGCTGGCGTTTCGGGTTGTATTTCGCCCATGCCTTGGTTGTACATGCCCAAATCGACTTCCACACCTTCTTCGCCTGGCAAAGGCAAAGGCGTACGGAAAGCCATCAGGAAAAGCACAAGCAATACCAAAGCCTGGACGATGATGGTCCCGCCTGCAGCTATCCACTTGTCTTTCTTATTGTTTTCCATCATTTTCCGAGTCTTTATTTGTGGGAAGTGGCCAAGATGACCTTGTGATTTGTCCCCGTGGCGTTGTTGATTTCATTGACGGCGTCGATCACGTTGACGACATATTGCACGGGAACGGTCTTGTCAGAACGAAGCACGACGGTGGCCTCGTTGTCATCGACGATTTTCGTAGCGATGAGTTGCGATAACTCAGTTTCATCGGCTGGGGTTTCGTCCACGAAGTAGCTGAATTGCTCGTTGATATACACCGTGACGGTTTGCTTGGCCATGGTCTTGCTGTTGCTTGATGGCAGCATCAGCTTGATGGCGTTGGGCGCAACTAAGGTCGAAGTCAGCATGAAGAAAATCAGCAGTAGGAACACGAGGTCCGACATCGACGACGAGTTGAACGTCACATCAACTTTGTTTCTCGACTTGATAGCCATAATCCTTGATATTATGCGGGTTCGTTAAGAACGTCCATGAACTCTGAAGCCTTCACTTCAAGCAGGTTGACGACTTTTTGGATTCGTGTCGTGATGATGGCGTGGAAGATGTAGGCCACAATGCCGACTATCAGACCACCCACGGTGGTGACCATGGCTTCGTAGATGCCTGACGATAGCAGTTCGATGTCGATGTTGTTGCCAGCCATCGACATGTTGTAGAAGGCCTTAATCATGCCGGTAACGGTGCCCAAGAAACCTATCATAGGTGCGGCTGAGGCTATCATGGCCATGATGCTGACACCTTTTTCCAACTGACCGACTTCGAGGTTGCCGACATTTTCGATGGCAGAGTTGATGTCGTTCAGTGGGCGACCGAGGCGCGACAAACCTTTTTCAATCATTCTGGAAATAGGAGTGGAGTTGCCTCTGCAAAGTGCCTTTGCCGAATCAACCTTGCCTTCTTTCATGTATTCGCGAATGCGTTCCATGAAACTGTTGTCGTATTTCGTGGCACGCGAAACGGCGATGAAGCGCTCGATGAAAATATAAACCGCGATGGCAAAAAGTACAGCCAAGACGATCATGATCCATCCGCCTTTGGTGGCGAGTTCAAAAAGTGAGAGTTTGATTTCGGTCGGTTGTTCTGGAAGAACGGCTGCTCCAAATTCGTTGGCAGCAGTCTGGATTTCAAGCATTGAAAACATATTTTTTTCTTTAATTTGTTATCTAACTGATGATTTGCTGTTTTATTGCGTCAATGGCATTCTTCAAGCGCAGTTGGTCGTGCCCGGAAATGATTCTGTAATTGGCCTTCAGTGTTGACAATTCTTTTTCGTACATCTTGAAAATGGTTTTACGTTCCTCAAAATCAGGGTTTTCGCGGAGCGGGTCGAAACTCCATTCAAGGTCGATGTCGCAAAGAAGATAGAGGTCGTAGTCTTGTCTTTTTACCAAGTCGGAAATCGTTTCTGGAATGGAATTGAAGACGTATTTGCACCATATCTTATTGACTATCATTTCGGTATCGGCAATGAGCATTTCTGGCTTTTTTGCTTCGGCTTCGTCAATCCATTTTTGTTGGCCTTGAGCAATTTTCACCACGTCGTCGATTTGATATTGACCTTCAAAATCTTTGAGGTATTCTCGCGAGTATTCGGGAACGAAGTCGGTGCCAAAATGCTTGGCCAACTGTTCGGCAAGTGTCGATTTTCCGGTCGATTCAGGTCCTAAAATGGCGATTTTAAGCATGTTGCAAAGCCTCCTTTCTCCATTTGAAATAACCGACGACAGCTAAAATGGTGAGAACGGTGAATAGGATTGCCGTGGGATAGAGTCCTTTTACGATATACAATGCTGTAGAAACGGCATCGACGACAATCCAAAATAACCAGTTTTCGATGTATTTCTTTGCCAACAACCAGGTGGCGGTGATGCTCAAGGCTGTGGTGAAAGCATCGCCAGCAGGAACTGTCGAGTCGGTGAAACGCTTAAGGATGAAATAGATAGCTATGAATAGGACGGATGAAACCAAAAGACTGGCTGTCAGTTGCTTCCCGTTTAGCCTGTTGACAGTGTATTTCGTTTCCGAATCTGATTTTTCGCGTTTCGTCAGCCAAAGATACCAGCCGTAAATGCTGACAACCAAATAGTAGAACTGGAAACTCATGTCGGCGTAGAACTTGGATTGGTAGAAGACATAAATGTAGAGCGTGACCATTAGGATGGAGGTTAGCCAATACCAATGGCTTTGCCTGATTTGCAATCCAATACCGATAAGGCCGAGAGCTGCCGCTATGATTTCAATCCAATCCATCGTTTAGCGCATGTCGATGACATCCACGTTTTTGTGTTCTTTCTCGTTGAAGATGAAGAAGTTGGCATCCAGTTTTTTGTCGTAGCTGTATGAATTGATGGTCACCACCATTTCGTCGCCGCTTTGAAGCTCTATTTTGGCTTTCTCTATTTCGAGTTTCTTCTCGTCGATGGTAAGAGTGATACGCTTGAATTCGCCTTGAGGGTTCAGCATCTCGACGCATTTCTTGCCCTTGGCAGCTTGCTTCACGTATTTCATCGAATAGCTCTTGTCGTAGGTGGTCAGCATCTTGATGGGCGTGATGAGACTCTCGTCGGTAGCATTGCCTACCATGACTTCTTCATCTTCAATCAGATAAGTCCAAAGGGTCTTGCCATCGGAGATGATTTGCTGGTCGGCGATTTCGAGTTTGTAGGCTTCGCCTTGCAAGGTGGCTTTGCCGGATTCTTTTTCGCTGACTGTGGTCACACTGTTACCGACTTCGTAGTCGAAAGTGATCTCGTAGTTTTGGTGGCTGTTCAGTTGGTTGATGACTCGTTTGATGAACTCGCCAGCGGTTTCTTGTGCGTTGCTCATGCTTGCCATAAGCATGAAGCCGATAAGGATGAAATGTCTTTTCATTGTTTCGTTTTGCTTAATCGATGTTGAGATCACGCAAAATCTGTTCCAAAGCGAATTCGTTGGCCACTTTCACTTCGCGAGTTTTGCTTCCGGCGAATGGGCCGACGATGCCAGCGGCTTCCAGTTGGTCGATGATGCGGCCGGCGCGGTTGTAGCCGAGCTTCAGCTTGCGTTGAATCATCGAAGTGGAGCCTTGTTGGGTTTGCACAACGATGCGAGCGGCTTCTTCGAAGAGGCTGTCGCGTTCACCGTTATCTTCGTCATCGCCCATCATCTCGCCGCTGTCTTCGTCTGGGACTTCAGGAAGCAGGAAGGCTTCGCCGTAGCCGCGTTGGGCACCGATGAACTCGGTGATGGCAGCCACTTCAGGTGTGTCGATGAAGGCGCATTGCAGACGAACCATGTCGTTACCGGTCGAAAGCAGCATGTCGCCGCGACCGATGAGCTGGTTGGCGCCTTTTTGGTCGAGGATGGTCTTCGAGTCAACAATGGAGATAACGCGGAAGGCGATACGGGCCGGGAAGTTGGCCTTGATGGAACCCGTGATGATGTTGACTGAAGGACGTTGTGTTGCGATAATCAGGTGAATGCCAATGGCACGGGCCAACTGAGCCAGACGGGCGATTGGTGCTTCCACATCGCGGCCAGCGGTCATGATGAGGTCGGCGAACTCGTCAACGACGAGCACAATGTAAGGCAGGAAACGGTGACCTTCGGTGGGTAAAAGCTTGCGAGCCTTGAATTTCTCGTTATATTCGATGATGGTGCGGCATTCGGCTTGCTTGAGCAGATCGTAGCGCTGGTCCATCTCGATGCACAATGAATTGAGGGTGCGGACCACTTTCTTCACGTCGGTGATGATGGCGTCTTCCGAATCCGGCAATTTCGCCAAATAGTGACGCTCAATGCGGTTATAAAGGGTCAACTCCACCTTTTTCGGGTCAACCATGACGAACTTCAGTTCCGATGGGTGCTTGCTGTAGAGCAGCGATGCCACTATAGCGTTCAGTCCCACCGATTTACCTTGACCTGTGGCACCAGCCATAAGGATGTGCGGCATCTTGGCAAGGTCGAAGACGTAGGTCTCGTTCGAGATGGTCTTGCCAATGGCGCACGGCAAGGCGTATTTGTTGTTCTGGAATTTCTCTGAAGCCAACACACTCTTCATCGAAACGGTCTCGGGTTTCTTGTTTGGCACTTCGATACCGATGGTGCCTTTGCCCGGAATAGGGGCGATGATACGGATTCCCAAGGCTGCCAAACTCAAGGCGATGTCGTCTTCCAAGTTCTTGATTTTCGCGATTCTGACACCCGCAGCAGGAACGATTTCGTAAAGCGTTACGGTAGGTCCGATGGTAGCCTTGATCTTGTCGATGGCAATGCCATAGTTGGCCAAAGTCTCCACAATCTTGTTCTTGTTTTCTTCCAATTCCTCTCCGCTGACTTCGGCTGCTTTCCCGCCATAGTCGTTCAGCAAATCGAGTGACGGGAACTGGAAATTCTTCAGCTCGTAATGCGGGTCGTAGGGCGTGTCGAGGGTGTGATGCTCGATGCCGTCGTCTTCAACGGTCTTTTCCTCTTTTTTCTCTTCAACCACCAATTTGATGTCGCTTTTGGGAGTGGGGTGGAATTCTTCTTCTTTAGTAGGTAAAGGTGTATCGACGGGAACGACGATGCTTTCGATGGTTGGTTTCCAAACTTGTTCGGCTTCAGTATCGGAAGGCTTTTCTTCAACAGGGGTCTGGCTTTCTTCTGAAGGTTGGCTGACCTCAAAAACCAAATCTTGCGGTTTCCTGAAACTGTTTTCGTTTTGGCTTGCCGCATCGACGATTTCCATCTCAGGATTACGTCTGATGACTGTTATCGGAGGAAAATCTTCTTCGTCGTTTTTGTCGTCTTTGTCGTCTTTGTCGAAGTTGTTCTCCTTGCTGTCATTCCTGACTTCGTTATTTGCTTCGTTTATAATGTTTTCAGTATTCTCGTCATCGATGGGATTCTCTAAATCGTCGTTGCCGTCAGTGATATTTTGGTTTTTCAGTGCTTCTTGCGCGGCTTTATGGGCAGCGCGTTGCTCTTTCAGACGTTTGAAATAGTTGAAAGTAATGTTGAATTGGACCACGGCATAGACCAAGAAGAGGAATATCAGGACAAGCAACGTGCCGACTCTGCCTACATAGTTGCCGAGAATGCTGTTGAGCCAAAACCCTACGCTGCCGCCAAAAATGGCACATTTCGGAGCGGGGATAAAGGCGAAAAGCAGCGGCAGCCACACGAGGCTGATGAGCGCATATTTCCAGATGCGCCACGGACGGATTTTGCTTTCCATGGCGAGTCGGAAACCGATGGCGGCAAGTAGATATACGAAAAAGAAAGCGCCGATGCCAAACGATTCCTTGATGAGTGTTTGCGATAGCCATGCACCGATTCTTCCGGTAGTATTATCGAGCTTGATGTCTTTGTCGAATATATGACTGCCATATTCTTGATGGTTCCCGCCAAAGAAACTGGTAAAATATGAAATGAGGGCGATGGCCAAAAAAGCAGCGAGGATGACGAAAAGTATTCCGATGATTCTTTGCGTCTTGCCGTCAGATTCCTTTTTCTTGCCTTCGGTTTTCTTGGGCTTGCTTTCTTTCGGTTTGGCAGTCTCTTTTCTCTGGATTTTCTCTTTTTTAGGCTTTTCTTCTATCTTCTTTTCTTCGACGATAGCAGTGTCTTTTTCAAGTTTAGGCTCTTCGATGGCCTTTTTCCTAAATGTATTTTCGCTATTTCCTGTAGGCATGTTTTTTTTGTTTCAAAATGGTTTGCAAAAGTACATATTTTTTTGCGAAAATATGCTCTGAATGGAGGGTCTTCATGTAGAAAAACTGATATGTGTTGCAAAAAAAGGAAGAGGAACGCAACGTGAAGTGCATCCCTCTCCCGAAAAAAATGTGTGTAACTGAAAAAAATTATTTCGGAATCCTAAACATGCGGTTCCAACGGATGCCGCCGTTTTCCTTGTCTATGGAAAGCCATACGAAGACGGCTTTGCCAACGATATGGTTCTCAGGTACATAACCCCAATAGCGCGAGTCGGCTGAGTTGTGTCGGTTGTCGCCCATCATCCAGTAGTAGTTCATCTCGAAGGTATAGCTGTCGGCTTCTTGTCCGTCGATGAAAATCTTGTTGCCTTCCGTTTTCAGGTCGTGAAGCTCGTAGGCGTGAATGATGCGTTCATACAAAGGCAATGTTTCAACGTCGAGTTTGACCGTCTCGCCAGCTTTCGGGATGTAGATAGGGCCGAAGTTATCCACATTCCAGGGATACAGTTCCGGATTGTGAGGGAAGAGGCTGGCAGTGGTTCCTTCGCCCACGGGCTGGATGATTTCGGTCACCTCGGTGATGAAAGGCAGTCTGCGCAACTCTTCGGCCACTTTCTCGCTGATGTTCAGAATGACGGTGTTGGGGTCGTTGGTGCGATAGCCTTCGGTGATGTTGTATTTCTCCAAGGTCTTCTTGTTAATGCCTCCGTTGGTGGTCGTAACGCTGTAGTTGTGTTGCATGTTTTCGGGTTCAAAGGCCTTTTCTCCATTGATAAATACCACGCCATCAATGATTTGCAGACTGTCGCCCGGCATGCCGATGAGGCGTTTGATGTAGTTCTCGCGCTTGTCGATAGGGTGGGCGATGACCTTGCCGAAATCTTCATGGTCGTTCCAAACATATTCGCGTCCATATTCGCGCACGAGGTCGTAGTAGCTCACGCTGCTTTGGAACTTGTCGCAGACGGTGTCGCCAGCAGGGTAGTTGAACACGATGGGGTCGTAGCGTTTGATGGTCGAGGTGCCTGGATAGCGGTGATAAGGCAACTTGATCCATTCCAGATAGGATTTCTTGGTCTTGCTGAATGGCAAGGTGTTGTGCACAAATGGGAATGACAACGGGGTATTTGGACGCTTTGGACCGTAATGTATCTTGCTGACAATGAGATAGTCGCCAACGCAAAGCGATTTTTCCATGCTCGAGGTCGGGATGGTGAAGGCTTCGAAGACGTAGGTCCTGATAATCAGCGCAGCGACGACGGCAAAGATGATGGCGTCGAACCATTCGCGGCCTGTCGATTTCTTGGGTCGTTGTGTGGTTGCAGGGTTTTGGTAAGGCGCATCTTTAACGATGCAAGGGAAGAAAATGAAAGGCAGGATGGCGGCCATGCCTTCTTCCCACACCTTGAATTTGCCGAAGCATTTGCCCAACTCGACGAGCATGAGCAGCAGCATGAAAATGTTGATGTAGGGGAACACGATGAAGAACCACCACCAGAACTTTTTCTGCTTGCCGATGATCTTTAGCATGACGAAGATATTGTAATAAGGAATAAGGCACTGGTAGCCTTTTTGTCCTGCGGCTTCGAATTGTTTCCAGCAGAATGCAAATGGGATGGTGAACAGTGCTGGAACGATGAGAATGAATAATATAAGTGACATGTCGTGTGTTTGATTTTCTTTATTAACGCAAAATGATTCGAAATCGTATTTTTATTCGCCAAACAAATCATCCATCGTGAAGCAGCCGTGTTTCCCGATGAGGAACTCGGCGGCAGCGATGGCACCTTGGGCAAAGCCTTGGCGGTTGAAGGCTTCGTGGGTCAGGGTGAGTTTGTCGGCTGGCGATTGTGCTTGCACGCTGTGGATGCCGTTCACCTCGCCTTCGCGGATGGCAGTGACGGGCAACACGTTGGTGCCGGGTTGGGCATCGAGACTCCACGAATCGTAGTCCTTGTTCACGGCGATGATGTCGTTGGCAATCTTCACGGCTGTTCCGCTGGGTTTGTCTAACTTATGGATGTGGTGTGTCTCAGTCAGTGCGAGTTGGTAGCCATATTTTTCGGCAAACGTGGCAAGTTGCTTGTTGAGGCGGAACATGATGTTCATTCCGATGCTGAAATTGGGCGCATAAAAGAGGCTTTGTCCTTCGGCTTCGCAGCGTTGCCTGATTTCGGTCAGGTGGTCGTACCATGCGGTGGTGCCGACGATGATGGGAATGTGAAGGTCGAAGCAGCGGAAGATGTTGGTCACGGCTTGGTTGGGCTGACTGAAGTCGATGGCGACATCGGCTCTTTTTAATAAAGGTGTGCGTTCTGCCCATTCGCTTTCATTGTCGATGGTGACAACGATTTCGTGTTGGCGGGCGAGGGCGGCTTTTTCCACTTCATGCCCCATTTTTCCATATCCCAAAAGTGCTATCTTCATATTTCTCAAAAGTTTAAGTTGAACGAAAGTCCTACTTGCGACAAAGGCGGTATCGTGTTGCCTTGCGGCCCGTTGAACTGAAAACATGGGTCGATGCTGAAACTCAGGTCGTCGCTGATGTCGTAAGAATAAAGGTGCCCATCGACGCAGGCATCAATGATTTGCACCCCATACCACACCACCGTGATGATGGTAAAAAGCTCGAAATCGCGCCGGTAGCTTTCCTTGTAGCTTTGCAACTGCGATTCTTGATATCTGTTGGCTAGCTGCGTGGCATACTCCGTCATGACGGTGCCTTCGGGCAGGTCGCCAGTCTTGAATTCATAAGCCATCAGATAGCTTTTGTATTCATAATGGTTGTTGTAGGAAAGATACCCTAATCCGCCTAAACCTGCATATACAATGGGCACTTTCCACCATTTCCCGTTATAGATTTGTCCCAATCCGGGGAGGCAGGCCGACATGATGGTGGCGGTTTTGGCGCTGTGCTCTCTCTTGTGCTTCGTGACTTTTGCGGTGCTGACAATGGTGTCGGCGGTAATATCGTCGTGAACCGTATCAAATACAACGATTTGCGCTTCTGCATTAGAAAGGCAGAAGCACAAGAGCAGCCCGAAAAATATCAGTATTTTCCGCACCTGTTATTGCTTGTTGAAGAGTTCCATGATGCGGTCGAACTCGGCTTCGTCCTTGAAGTCGATGACCACGCTGCCGTGGCCTTTCACGTCGCGTTTCACCTTCACTTTGGTGTTGAGCGTTTGCGACAGCGACTTGATTTTGCTCTTGAAGTGTTCAGGGATGAAGTTGGTCTGCTTCCGTTCGCCATTTGCGCCTTTCTTGGCTTTCTCTGCCATTTCTTCGGTCTGCCTGACGCTCATCTCGTCTTCGATGATTTGCTGCAACAGTTTGAGTTGCTGTTCTTTGTCTTCGATGTTGATGATGGCACGGGCATGACCCATCGAGATGTGTCCGTCGCGGATGGCGATTTGCACTTCGGCTGGCAGTTTCAGCAGACGCAAGAAGTTAGCCACGGCACTGCGGCTCTTGCCGACCTTTTCGCTGATGGCTTCCTGGGTCATGTGACATTCATCGACGAGACGCTGGTAGGAGATGGCCACTTCGATGGCGTTCAGGTTCTCGCGGTGAATGTTTTCGATGAGGGCGAGTTCGAGCATCTGCTCGTCGTTGGCGATGCGGATGAAGACCGGAATCTTGCTCAGTCCTGCCAGTTTGGAGGCTCTCAAACGACGTTCGCCTGAGATGAGCTGATATTTGTTATAGCCGAGTTTTCTGACCGTAACAGGTTGAATCACACCTTGTTCTTTGATTGATTGGGCGAGTTCTTCCAAGGCGGTCTGGTCGAATTCGGTGCGGGGTTGGAAAGGGTTGGCTTCGATGAGGTTGATGTCGATTTCGGCAATGGCACCGGCCACATAGTTACCCGAAATGTCGCGGCTGGTGATGTCGGTTTCGGGACTTTGCAGGAGTGCATCGAGGCCGCGGCCCAAAGCTCTTTTCTTGTTGTCAGGCATGGTGAAAATCAGTTTTTGGTTGATATGTTGTTCTTTTCCAGTATTTCGCGTGCAAGGTTGAGGTAGTTGATGGCGCCGATGCTGCCTGCATCGTGCATGATGATGGTGCGTCCGAAGCTGGGAGCCTCGCCCAAGCGGGTGTTGCGGTTGATGATGGTGTCGAAAACCATGTCCTGGAAGTGCATCTTCACTTCTTCCACCACTTGCTTCGAGAGACGCAAGCGTGTGTCGAACATGGTGAGCAGGATACCTTCAATGTCTAAGTCGGGATTGAGGCGCGTTTGCACTATCTTGATGGTGTTGAGCAATTTGCCGAGACCTTCCAAGGCAAAATATTCGCATTGGACAGGGATAATGACCGAGTCGGATGCGGTGAGTGCGTTCACGGTGACCAGGCCCAGCGAAGGCGAGCAGTCGATGATGATGAAGTCGTAGTCGTCTTTGATGCCGGCCAGCGATTTCTTCATCATTTGTTCGCGTTCGGGCATGTTGATCATCTCGATTTCGGCGCCTACGAGGTCGATGTGGGCGGGGAGGAGATAGAGGTTAGGGGTCTCAGTCTCCGCGATGATGCTCTTGGGGTCAACGTTGTCGATGATGCATTCGTAGATGCTGGTTTCCACCGCCTTGGGGTCAACGCCCACGCCCGATGTGGCATTGGCTTGAGGGTCGGCGTCGATGAGCAGCGTCTTGTGCTCAAGCACGGCGAGGCTGGCGGCGAGGTTAATGGCTGTCGTGGTTTTGCCCACGCCACCTTTTTGGTTGGCAATTGCTATAATCTTACCCATATATTGTTTCTGTTCTTGTTCGAAAAATAAGGCTACAAAAGTACGTATTTTGCCTTGATTTATTATGGCAGTTCTTTGGAAAGTTATCAACAAAACAAAAAAGTGTTGATAAGTGCAAGATTTTCTTGTTTTTCACGATTACTATATGAAAACGACCTGAAAAGTGACAGCTGAAGAGTTCAAAAATATCATCCTAAAGTATCATTCCTCCATGAGACGCATGGCCGAAAGTATGTTGAACGACAACGACTTGGCTGCTGATGCCGTTCAGGAAAGCGTGATATGCCTTTGGAATAAAAGGGAAGATTTTGGACGTGTGGAGAAGAAAGAGGCTTTCTGCATTACGGTTGTGAAACGCCGTTGCGTTGACATTTTGCGGCAGCAGCGGCCATCCGAACCGATTGACGAAAAGGTGATTATGATGGAAGAATCTTCAGCCGATGAGAATCTTGAAGAACGCTATCGAATGGCTCGTATGGTGATTGATAGGTTGCCTGAAAAACAACGTGAGGCCATCTTGATGAAATATGAAGAAGACTTGCCGAATCGCGAAATCGAGAAGGCTTTGAATGTCAGCAGTGCGAACCTGTACACGATTTTTTCGCGTGCCTACAAATCAATCAGAGAAACAATGGAAAAACTAAATGACTATGAACGAGGAAAATAATATGGAAAAAGAAGTCAAGGAACTGCTTGATACTTTGAAGGAATATGGCCGCGACCAGCGGCAGAAAAAGCAAATCGACGATTTGATTGATAGCCTTGCAGCAAAGGAAACGCAGCGGAAAACGATTCCGTTGTGGCTGAAAACCGCCATTGGAATTTCGGCTTGTGCATTGCTGTTCTTTGTGTTAAAGATAGCGCAAAACCCTTCAGAAACAGAATCGATGGAAATGGCACATTCGGTTTTGCCGCAAGACGAAGAAATTGTGCATGATTCGGTTGCCATCCCAAAAGAGACTCTGACTGAAAATGTTGAAAAACACGATGTTGAACGTCCAGCTGCCGAAAGGAAAACTGTCGTTGCACAAAACGTTGTGGAACAAGCTGAGCGTAAAATTGATGCCGATACAAAACAGGAAATGACTGAAGTTGTTGAAAATCAAGAATTTGTTCAAGTCGATACTTCGCTTGCCGCTCAACTGGCTCTAGTTTACGAAGATTCAATACAAATTGCTGATACTCAACCTGAACCTGCGAAACGTCGTGTCATTCGTGCAGAGAATCTTGTCGCTTATGATGATGTGGCTACAAAGCATAAAAATAGAAGGAAAAAGTCACGAATAAATGAAAGCGGTGCTATCGGATTGCCGCAATATTCTGCCAGCGAAGGTTGCATGTTGGCGTTTGAAATCAATACGGAATTAAATGATTAATAATTAAATAGGATTTATCATGAAACGTTATTTTTTGACATTATTTGCGGTTTGCACTGCGTTGTTTGCTGTGGCGCAAGAGGAAATCGCCATCGAGCAAAGCATTTCGGGAAAATTCAACAAGCTTGAAATCGAGTCAGGCTGGAAGGTGAAACTGCTGAACCGACCTACTGACAGTTGCTGTAGCATCGCCATTGTCGCTGATGAGAAATATCAGGAAAAAGCCTGTCAGACAAAACTTTGCAGACTTTCAGGCAAGACTTTGACCATCTTTGAAAACAACACTTTGCCCAAAGGAACGGTGGTCGAATTGCGTGGAAAATTCGAACTTGAAAGCCTTTATGTCGATGAAAGGTCAGAGGTTTTTGCCGATCGGATTGAAGCTGTTGATTCAAAACATTTTAGTTTTGAAGTCGCAAAACTTGCATCGTTGCACATTGGACATTTGCATTCGATTGGCCAACCTAGCATTCGGGTTTCGGATGCAGCGGAATTGCAGATTGACACCTTGACAGGCGAAAACCTTCATGTCTGGATGGGTGATAGCAAGTTCCGTTATGGCGCGAATCTGATGGACGGGAATCTGACTGTTAGGGAAACAGAACCGAATCATTATGCAACTTATATCCCTGAAGGAGAGTTTGTTAATCCGAAGCATAAGTGGGAGCAAAACGATACGCTCCGTCATCTCACGTTGATAAAGGATTATGAACGTCTGTGGAATGGCACTATTACTGGCGGCTTGACTTGTGGCTATCGTTTCTTGCAAACCCCGAAAAACTTTGATACAAATCCGTATGCTTCTTTCGGAGTAGTTTCCTTGTCGGTTCCCTTTGTCACCGGTTTCAACTTGAGCAAAAACTGGACGATGCAGACGGGCTTGCAATTCGATTTGAATATCCGCCGCATGGCGCATCCTGTGACTCAAGATGGTAATGGTTTGGTGGCTGTTGATAATCAACTTCCTGCACGACAAAATATTGTTACCAATACCTATCTTACAATTCCCGTCAATTTTTATTGGAAAATCACGAAAAAGGGCGAAGCGTTGGGTTTCGATGTCAATTTTGGCCGTCGTCTTGGGGGCAGTCTGTTCACACGCGAAACGACGACCTTGGGAAATTCGAGCAGCCAGGAATCAATCACTGATTTGTTTAATCCTTGGAAAATTGAACTTGGAATCGGATTGAGCACCAATGCTTTAGGCATAATTCATGGTGTGCGGATCTTTACCAATTTGTTGCCAGAGTATAACCAAACATCTTATAAGCCTTTCAGATCGATTGGAATAGAGATAAAACTATAAAACTTTGAGAACTGGCTTCAGTTGTTGGTAGCGAGCCAAAAAAGTCGGCCATAGCCAAAAACTGCAATAAGTGCTGATATCTTTTTCATTCTTATTCTTATTCTTCTATTTCTTCAATCTTAATAAACTCCACCTTGTCGGGGTTAATGAGTATAAGGTCCGATTTGCCTTGCTTGGTGATACGCACGGCCGGCCCCGTGGTGCCTTCGGTGGGCAGGTTTTCAAGAATCATTGCTTGACCGACTTCAATGGCAGGAACCGCAATGGCCAGTTTTGCCAGTGCAGCTTCCTTGTTGGCGGTTATCGTTTCGGCATCCGTGGCGTTGTTGATGTTGTCGATTTCTGTAGTGACCAACTCTTGCAAGTAATTGATATTGGCGTATTCGCCCATCGCGTTTGTGATGGCGGCCAAAGCGGATGCCCTGATTCCATGTTGCGCCATGCAATTAAGGGCGTCTTGCAAGGTGCTGCTTACATCGTTAGTGCTGCTGCAGTTTTCAATGGCATCTAAATACGCTGCGATAACCGAAATCTCTGCTTCCGACCAATCGGTAACCAAGTCCCGTTGGGCTTCGATTTCCGCTTTGGCTTCGTTCTTGCTTCTGCGTAATGCAATGCAGTTGAGTGCATTGCGTTTTTGTGTGTTCACTTCCGCTTTCGTAGAGGAGGCGTTAATAGCATTAATGCAAGAGTTGAGTTCACTCTCCAGATAGTAGGTCAGTTCATTGAATGCTGCTGTTATTTGTGCGCAGACATAAGCTTTGTACTCATCTAAGTCAAAATATCGGTTGGATATGAAATTGCCGCCGTGCCATGTCTCGCCTTCTTCCGGCAGGTATTCGAAAGCCCATGATAATGGCAATGTCAGTTGAGCGGGACTTTGAGAGCCGATGTTGCCGAAAACTCGGTCGGGAATGTTGTTCTCGCAGGCGTTGCCTTCAAATATGACCTGGGTTATTCCGGTGCAACCAGTAAAGGCCCAATTCCCAATGTTAGTGACGGATGCGGGAATGGTGATGGAAGACAAACTCGTACAATCACTGAATGCATCAAGTCCAATTATTTGTAATTGTGAGTTTGGCGCAAAGGTCAACGTTTCCAAATTACTACATGCTGTGAAGGCTCTTAGTCCGATTTTTGTGACTGAGGGTCCAATGGTGTATTCTGTTACCTGAGTTCCGAAAACATCTCTCATTTTAGGCATATTAGACAAAAAATCTACACTTAGCAAGGCATCGGAATTGATGGTGACGGAAGTCAAACCTGTGCATCCATCGAATGCGTCATCCCCAATGCTCGTCACGCCGCTTGGAATAGTGATGGATGGCAAACTCGTACAGCCTTTAAATGCGTCCTTTCCAATGCTCGTCACGCTGTTAGGAATGGCGACGGAAACCAAACTCGTACAGTTATCGAATGCCCTTTCTCCAATGCTCGTCACGCCGTTTGGAATGGTGACGGAAGCCAAGCTCGTACAGCTATAGAATGTACTTTCTCCAATGCTCGTCACGCCGTTTGGAATGGTGACGGAAGCCAAACTCGTACACTGAAGGAATGCGCGTTCTCCAATGTTCGTCACGCTGTTGGGAATGGTGACGGAAGCCAAACTCGGACACCATGCGAATGCGTATGACCCAATGCTCGTCACGCTGTTTGGAATGGTAGAGGAAGCCAAATTATTACAATCATAGAATGCATTGCTTCCAATGCTCGTCACCTCGCCATTAAAAGTAATGATACCCATGTTTCTTTCAGAATAATATACATTGCTCTGGATTGTGGCACCAAAGACATCTGTAGAGCTTGGGACGACTTTCTGGCCGTTCGTCGAACTGTACCAGATTTCGTTGTTCTGCTGTTGCTTACATTCAAAGAAACGCAGGTTGCCGTTGCTTGAGCCGGTGTGCGACTTTATGATGTTGCCATCGTGATAAACGGTATAGCCGGATGCGCCTGCTGAGGAAATGTTGCTGTCCGTTATGGTCAAAGAATAATAACTTATCATATTCACATTGGAACTTCCGAGATATGCTCCTGTTGTAGTGATGTATAAATATGAATCATTACATTTTGCATGATAACGGTTTTGATTAGGATTATAGGTGAATGTATAT
This sequence comes from Bacteroidales bacterium, assembly GCA_024400425.1. Taxonomy (GTDB): domain Bacteria; phylum Bacteroidota; class Bacteroidia; order Bacteroidales; family F082; genus Limimorpha. The sequence goes on along the minus strand of JAKSMV010000017.1, from coordinate 49,189 downwards.
TCGCAAGGACTTTGGGGATTTTTCGACAACAGCATTTCTCCAACTTCAGTCCCCGACGTGTGCAGGTAGTAATCGTTGCCATCTTGATAGCCGAGAACATAAACGGCATCAAGGTCGATTTCGTTTAACGAAGAAATGGGGTGGTAATTATACAATGTGATGGATTGCGCCTTAACTCCTAAGCAGCCAAATAAAGCTACAATAATAACTAATATCTTCTTCATTTTGTGGTAAATGTTTTTGCATTTTTGGGCCTGCAAAGATATGGCTTTTTTTGTTTCCTCGTATTCCGCAAATTTGTGTATCTCTTTAATACATTGGAAATAATATATAGGAAAAAAGCCATGGCCGGTGCAGCCAAGGCTTTTTCCTATCATGCGGATTTCTTATTCCTGAACGTTATATGTCGTCGTATCCATTGTAAGTTGCATATGAACCCGGCTTGAACCTTAGCAAATATTTTGGATTAAGGTCCTCGAGGTTGGAATAAGGTTCATAACCGTAGTGTTGTTTGCCATCGATGGTAACATAGCAGTTAAAAGGAATGCCAACATTGTAAGCATCGTTCTCTTGCGACATAAGGTACACTTCTTCGTAATACGAGATTGCAAAAGGATCGTAATTCTGGAAGGTGAAAATGGTGTGGTAGTAACCCTGGACAAGCAGTCCGCCATCTTGCAGACAGTTCAGGAGGGTATAGAACCTGCCGAAACTATTCCCGTAATAAGCCATTATTTGGTTAATTTGAGTATGTGTTAGCTGGGAAACGGCTGTAGCATCAGCATTTGAGAATGCGTCTTTCTGACCGTTATGATTGCCTTGGTCTTTCGACGTGTGGGTTAGAGCGTCTGCCTGAAGGACAAATAATGCGTCTGAAAGCTGGCATTTAACTATGTCGTAACGGCGGTTGACACGATTGTTTTCGCTTGCGAAATATGCATAAAGATAATATACTTTATCTGCGATTTTATTAACTTCATCGTCATCGTTTTTCGTCCTGTAATAGAGGGCTGTCAGCCATGCAGTGCGTAATGTCTCGGTGGCGACGGCAGCACGGAACATGTCGCAGATGTCGTAACCTGTCCTTTCCCAAGGCGTGTTGTGGAACACTGTCACATCGTAAATGGCAAAAATGTTGCGTGGCTTTTTGTGAAATGGTACACTATAAAGCATCTGTTCGTCAACCAATTTTTTAAAGCTTCTGGAGGCCTTGCTGCCAGAAATGGGTTCGTCTGCCCAATGTTGCATGACTCGCGCTATCTGTCGCTCGGCCTCGGCGGAATCCATGTAATCTAAATTCTCATGAATGTACCTCAAAGAATCCATGTAATCATCGTTGATAGAAGTCAAGTCATTAAGAAGAGATTGAAATTCTCTGTAGAATTGCATTAATTGGCCGTAACCGACCTCGTCGATCGCTGCTAGTGCTTCATCTGTGTTTTCCATGAGCGTGTTCATCTGGCCCTCAATCACATCCAGTTTGTCAAGTATCTTGTTCAGCTTTGTCTGCGTTTCATCTTCACCGACAATCGTATTGAGAAGCGCATTGGTCAGCATTGATCCCAAAGGTGAGAACATTCCTGCTACCAGGCCGCCACCGCCTTTTTCCAATACCCACATTCCTGCATTCGCCCAAAAACTGCCTTCTTTTGATGCATCGCTTCCTGCTGAACCTATCAGTTGATCGATGTTGATATACGGGAAGTCCATCGTGTCGATGATGTGGTTCATCGGGTCGCATCCTTGGGTGATGATGGGGTTGTACTCGGGAAAGTTGAAGTTGGCACTTGGTGTCGGCATAGGCTCCTGCACAGGCTCCGCATCGTCTTTCTTGCAGCCCGTCAGTACGAGCGACGACATCAGGACGACGAATGTGGTCCTGACAAATGTATTTTTGAATGATTTTGCTTTCATGATGAATAATTTATTGGTTTGCAAGATTTCTATTTAGCATTGTTTATTCGGCTGGAATTATAATATCGCGAACTAAACGCAGTGCACAACCGGTACTGCTGGAGAGTTCTGCTTTCGGATTGACATACCTGTCGACCCATTTGCCTTCCTGCGATTGGAAGAAGAGTGCATAGGCAAAGTTGTATGAACTTTCGCAGTGCGTCGATGACCAATAGGCGCCAGCCTGGCCCTCGTAGGCACTGTTGTGATAACCGACGGCAGGAAGGAATACGATGCCGGCGGCTGTAGCAGCCTCGTACTCTGCTTCAGTATCGAACGATTCCGTGTCGAAATCCTGAACTTTTGTCCCTGCATAACCATCGGGATAAAGGACAAGGCAATTAGGGTTACCCATCACCGTCACCCCTTTGCGATACATGTCGCGGCGGGTGTCATTGTCATAATTCTCACCGTAAGGATTGGCGCCATCGGTTGCGTAACTGAACAGGTACATCCATTCTTCGGCCGTGAGCACGCGCCAAATGTTTTGCTGACGGACCCCATTATCCATGCTTACAGTGACATACGGCATCGTGTTTCCAGGCTCGCCCCAACCGAATCGGGTGAAGGAAACGGGGTATAAAGGTTGATAAAGATACTGCTTTCCCTGGAAGAAATAACCATCAGAAAGAAGCATTTTTGTCATCAGGTTGCCCTGAGAGAAATAGACTTTTTTGTTTTCGCTAACGCTGAACAGACCTTTGATTCCTATTATGTCGTCAAGTTCCACCATATCGGTTGGCGCCAATCTGGTGATGGTGGCGCGGTGAATGTAGTCGCCTGCCACGCTGCTTTCGTCGATGGTGTGGCAGACGTTGTCAAGGTCGTACACGTCGATTTTGAAGCCATGGCCTTCATTGCACAGCGTGCCGACTGGCACCACGAAATAGAAACTTGTCGGGTTTTCGCTCAGTGGGGTATGGTTGCAGTTGAGGGACAGTTTGTTGCTGCCTTCGCTCAAGTCAGAGGAATGGATTTCAGGTGTGTCTGTTTCTGACGACATGGTCACCGAGGCCTTGCCCCAAAGCATGTTATCTTCATTGAGGTCGGTGAGCACCATTTTTTTCACCCATCCTGTGCCTGTGAGGTCGACCTTCAGGATGGCCATCGGCGTGCTGAAGTTGAACGTATTGAATTGATAGGAGTAGCCTAACATCGGGAGCGCGTCTCTGCCCAAAGTCGGAACACCGTTGATGGGTTCCTGGTAGGTTTGCTCCTTTGGCAGATAGAAGGTCACCGTATAGCTGTCGCCGTTGCGTTCAGCCGTAGGATTCCCCCATGTCGGATAAATGGCGCAGTAGGGAGGGTCTATTGTGTCGGAAGGGCGTGCCAGAGTTGTGAACTGTGCGCTTGTGGTGTTTGCGCCGCTTTCAAGTTCGAATTCGTAGCGTTTGTCGCCATCAAAGACGCCAATGTGGTCGGCTCTGTCCCACAAAATAGGGGTCTGCCCGTCGGCCGTTGGACCGAGGTAGGTCTTTGCGCTGCTACTGAGAGCTGCGCTTTCCATTTTTGACCTGATGTAGACCAGGTCGTCGTTGTCTTCCTTGCAGCATGGCAGCAGCATGAGAGCTGTGGCGAATACCGAAAGAATCATGATACTTTTCTTCATGGTCGTTTTGTGTTTAATTCTTATTTTTCCTTGTCTATTTTATCACTTGTCAGTTTCTTTTCAGTGCCGCATTATGGCGTAGGCACCGGCCATTCCTGATAGCAGGAAAACGCCCGAACCTATCGGAGTTGGAATGTCTTCGTTGCCCAGTTCCTCATTTCCGCCTTCACTGTCGCGGGTGTTGGCGTTCTGGCCGCCCCATTCAAAATGGCCGGTCAGGGTGCGTGCGTCTTTGCTCTCGTTGTTGGTGTTGAAAATCTGTGCTTCGGCACTGCCCGCAAGGGTTAGCATGGCAAGCAGTGCAAAAATGTATTTCTTTTTGTTCATTACTGTCTGATTTTATTACGTAAATCATTGTATTTCTTATTCTTCAATCTTAATAAACTCCACCTTGTCAGGGTTGTAAAGCCTGATGGTCTTTGTGCCTTTCTTAACATCCACGGCTGGGCAGTCGTCACATTCGGTGCCCATTTCGCCAAAGGCTGTGTTTAGGCCGATTTCATAGGAAGCGATAGCTGAAGCAGCCCAATAAAGCTACAATAATAACTAATATCTTCTTCATTTTTGTGGTAAATGTTTTTGCATTTTTGGGCCTGCAAAGATATGGCTTTTTTTCAATTGGAAAAGCAAGTGCTCCTTATTTAATAAGAGGCGCCTCACAGCGCCTCTTATCATTTGCCATCATTATTTTCTCATTCTAAAGCCTGCCAGCAGGCAGACCGCTACAGCGGCAATCCCTGCAACCCATACCCACCAGGGCGGTTTCCTTCTTGGCTCTGCAATGCGCTCGTCAACCTTCTCGACACTGCTTTCAGCGCTTAGCGTATCCGTTGAGGCATCCAGTTCGCGCGCGGTGACTGTGTGATTCGTTTCACTGCTGATGGTGGCCTTGGTGGCCCTTACTTTCACTTGTGGCGAAGGGCTGTCGTCCACTACGATTTCCACGCTGTCGAAGACGATGTCGAGGCGGGAGGCGAGGCTGTCGCTGAACGTGATGGCCGTGAGGCGGCGCTGCGCGAGCGACAGCTCCTGCGTCTGGCTTTCCCGTTTCGTGCGTTGGCGCACCAGGGCGCAGCTCTCAAAATTCAGCACGCACATTGAAACAAGGGCAAGTCTTAGGAGCGAATTCGTTATGGCCGTGGATTTCTGCATGGGGATAGTCGTTTTTGAGTTGTCTGACAAGTGCCTTCAAGGCTTCTTTCTGTTTGGTCGTCCGCGTGTCCTTGGGCTGGCCTAGGCCGTCGAGCCCGCCGACGTAGCAGATGCCGATGGAGTGGGCGTTGTGCCCTTGGCAGTGTGCGCCGCTTTCGGCTATGGGCCTTCCGGCATGGACGCTGCCGTCGAGGTAGATGACGAAGTGGTAGCCTATGCAGCGGAACCCACGTGCGCGGTGCCACCGGTCGATGTCGGCAACGCTGAAGGGCTGCCCTTCCTTGGTGGCGCTGCAATGGATGATGATTTCGTCTATTTTTCTCATGGTTGTGTGCTTTTTCCCTTGTCAAGAATGCAGAGAATGTAGAGAATTCCCGCATCGCAGATGCAAATTCCAGTCGTCGTCTCGGATTCTCTTCATTCTCTAATTCTTGATAAAAGATTCAACTCGTGATAAGTGGAGGTTTTGGCCTTGTCCGGCAGGCAGAAGTGAGTGCAACGAACCTCTCTCAAATTCCCGCATCGCAGATGCAAATTCCAGTCGTCGTCTAGGATTCTCTTCATTCTCTAATTCTTGATAAAAGATTCAACTCGTGATGTTCTCAATGAGTTGTTTCAGTTCGGCGTTCTCGAGTGTCAGCCGTGCGACCTGCGTCGAGAGGTTGACGATTTCCATCCGTGCCTCGGTCAGCTCGGCATACACCCTTTTGTTCTCCTCCACGAGCTTGAAGACGGTCTCCTGCATCTCGCAGATGGTCTTGTTCTGTCGCAGCCTGGTGGCCGCCAGCCAGCTGGCAATGCCCGTGACGGGCACCGCCAGCGTGGTGATCCATTCGTAGGCGGTCATGGCATCAATAGTCTAATCCATGACTGGATGAAGGTGACGGGGGAGTGCCGCTGCCGTTGGAGTTGCCGTCCATGTCCTTACAGGTGTTCCTGCCCTTCTTGGGCTGACGGGTCTTGATGATGAACGAGCCGAAGCCGCGTGCCGCGACATCCTCGCCCGACTCGGCGTAGGTGAGGTAGAGGCGCACCGTGTCGCCCGCTTCGCCCCAGCCCTTCACGTCGATGTCGAGGTCGGCATCGGTGGCGGTGACAGGGGTGTTGAAGACGCCCAGCTTGCCCTGCGTCACGTTGTAGGCGACGACGATGAAGTTGGCCGTCACGGGCTTGCCGATGGCGCTGAGGCCGTCAGCCTCGACGGTGATGGCCAAGCCTTCGCTGACCGTACGGCTCAGCATGGGCGAGTCGATGCGCTTGCCGTTGCCGATGCCTTCGAGCAGGCCGAGGTCGATGCGCTTCACGCCATCGGCGATGACGGCGCAGGCATCGAGTTGCTTCTGCAAGAGGTTGCGGCGCGTGAGGCCCTTCGCGGTGTTAGGGAAGAGCGAGGCCAGCTGCTCGTTGCTGAGCTGCGAGGACATCTGCGCCAGCTGTGCGAAATAGTCGCGCTGCATGACCTGAGCCTCGGTCTTCGGGTTCTTGATTGACTGGGCGATGCCACGCATGTAGCTGATGCCCTTCCATGAGGCGCCGATGACGGAGCCGACCTTACCGTTGAATCCACCCAGGATTCCTTGATTGATTTTACCCATAATAGATTTGGTTTTTGGTAGAGACGCGCCATGGCACGTCTCAAGGTTGATGAATATTATTTGAATTTTGGTTTTTGGTAGAGACGCGCCATGGCACGTCTCATAATCGTGTTGTTAATCGAGACGTGCCATGGCGCGTCTCTACAAGGTTTTGGTTCTTTGTGAACGTTCACGGTGCAAAGATATAACGAAAAAACGGGATATTGTCAAGCCTGTCCGTCATGTGCCGCAATGGGTTGCGATGTGTCCTCTGTGACCGCAATGACATGCCTGTTTCCCTTTTCTTCTGACCACGAATCGAGCTAATCAAGCGAATGACGGACAACTCCATTCATTCAATTCACCAGATTCGCGGTTCTATTATAATCATTGATTTCCAGCATTATATCCGACAGCAAACGACAACAAACGATTACATTCGACAACAAACGTTTAATCAGCGGCTTAGTCTTGACAGGTGTTGCATCTTTGCAGCGGAAATGAAAACATTCACACACAATGAACGAATTATCCATACCAGCAACCCAATCGGGTGAAATAGTCCTTTACCAACCCGATGAGAATATTAGTTTAGAAGTGAAACTTGTGTCAGATACCGTGTGGCTTTCCATCGACCAGATGGCGCAATTATTCGGAAGGGATAGGAGTGTCATTGGCAAACATGTAAGGTCTGTTTTTAGCGAAGGCGAGTTGACCAAAGAGTCAGTTTGGGCAAATTTTGCCTATACTGCCGCTGATGGCAAAACCTACATGGTTGATTTCTATAATCTGGATATGATTATTTCGGTAGGTTACCGGGTGAAATCGAAACAAGGCATCGTGTTTCGGCAATGGGCAAACGGAGTGCTCAAGGAATATCTTCTGCGCGGTTATGCTGTCAATCAGCAGTTTGTTGCTATGCAACGACAGGTTGATATGCGCCTTGACGAACAGCAGGAAAGGATAATGAAAATCGAAAACCAGTTGCAATTGCAGCAGCAGCAAATCGATTTTTTCATCCGCACCAATCAGCCACCCATAGAGGGGGTCTTCTTCGAGGGCCAGATTTTTGACGCCTACCGTTTTGTGGAGGAATTGATAAAATCGGCACGGCATGGCATTGTGCTTATTGACAATTATATCGACGCATCGGTCATCGATGTCTTGGGACATCGTGAAGCTGGTGTCAAGGCAGAAATCTACACTGAGACCGTCAATGCGGCCATCAGTCATGCCGCTACTCTCTACAACGCACAGCACCCCGACATGAAAGTCGAGGTGCATGCCTGTGCCAGCCGTTTCCACGATAGGTTTCTGATTATCGACGATGATGTGTATCATCTTGGAGCCTCCGTCAAGGACTTGGGCAAGCGGCTCTTTGCCTTCTCAAGGCTGGGCCTCGACAAAAGCATCATACTGCAGCAGCTTGGGGCAATTTGACCGCGAATTAAGCTAATCAAGCGAATGACGAACGGCCCTATTCGCTCAATTCGCCAGATTCGCGGTCAACAAAACCAAATCTGCGGTCGCCAATTTTGCGTTTACAGCGTCCCGTTCATCAGACTCTCGATGTCGGCGACAGGGTAGAAGATGCGCTTGCCGATCTTCGAGTAATGCAATGTCCCTTTCTGCCTCAGCCGGCGCAAGGTGCGCTGCGACAACTGTGTGGCGACGATGACATCCAGCTCATCCACAACCCCTCCGGGCAAAATATTCAGTTCCTTTTTCATAGCATCACCTCCCCCAGATAAGTGCTGTCGCTGATGGCGCTGCCGTGGATGTTGCAGAAAGTGGCGTAGAGGTGGTGGCTGCCCTTTGCCGTTGCGGGCAGTTCGATGGAGCAGTGTCGCTCGAAGCGGTGCGGCATGCGCTGAGCCCCGAGGTCCGACAGGTAGGTCATCGTGTCGGGGTTGTAGAGCAGCCAGACGAGGCGGTCGGTGGCGTCGCTCATGATGAGCCGGGTGTTGTCGTTCCAGCTGAGGTGCAGCGTGCGCCCCTCGAGGGTGAAGACGCCGCCTTCCATGGCGCAGAGCGGCCCCTGGGTGAGCACCATCTTCGAGGCGTCGATGCCGACCTTGCCGCCTTCGGCGGTGCAAGCCTGGCGGATGCTGCTGCTGAAAGCCGCCTTCGACAAGTCCTTGACGGGGAAGGCGCGGAAATAGTCTTTCAGCGGCGTGAGCCATTGCTGCATGGCGGTGAACTTGGCCTGCTGCAGCAGCTGGGCAGGACTTTGCGGTTTCTTTTGCTTCGGGGCGAGTGTGCGCACGCACTGCTGTCCGTCCCTGACGTAATAGACCAGATGGCCTACGCGGCCTATGACAAGGCCATTCATTACTTTTGCCATTGTAGTAAGTTTTGGCGAATAATTGCGTTAAGGGACTCTTATGCGCTACATGATTCCCATCCGGGCGGGTGGCAGCAAAATCCGGCATCCCGATGACTGGCTTTGCCGATGCAAAGATAATGAAAACAAGCGACATGGGCAATGCCAAGGCCGTGTTTTTTTATCGTTTTTTCTTGTGCCAATAGGTAAAAAATGCCAAGATTAAAATGTCATATTGATGACCAAAAATTTTCTACCTTTGCGGCTTAAAAGAAATACAGTTAAAATAAGTCAAGCAAAACAAAAAGTTGCGCCCGATACGGATTAAGGGCATATAAAAATGAAGATACATTTCAAGACATTAGTAATGGTTATGGCCTGCATGGCGATGGCGCTGTGCGTATCGTGCAAGAAAGACGATAACAACGAGCCTGACGGTGGCATTACAGGTGGCAATGGCACAATTGCCGGCCATGAGTACGTTGACCTCGGCCTCCCGAGCGGCACGCTGTGGGCGACGTGCAACATCGGCGCGGACTCGCCAGAGGACTACGGCAATTATTACGCCTGGGGCGAGACGGAGACAAAGAGCACGTACAACTGGAGCACTTATAAGTGGTGCAACGGTGATTATGACAAACTCACCAAATACAACACGAATTCAGATTACGGTCCCATTGACAACAAGACGGTTCTCGACCTTGAGGACGACGTGGCTCACGTGAATTGGGGCGGCGGCTGGCGCATGCCTACATATAAAGAGATTAAAGAGTTGAGAAAATGTAAATGGAAATGGACGACGCAGAATGGTGTGAGCGGAAGAAAAGTCACAGGCCCTAACGGCAACAGCATCTTCCTGCCGGCAGCCGGCTGCTACAACGGTGGCATCCTCGACAACGTCGGTTCCAACGGCTACTCCTGGGCGAGTTCGCTCTACACCGATGTCCCGATTGCCTCGTACGGCTTGTACTTCACTTCCACCTTCGTGCGCATGGAAAGCAACTACCGCCAGTATGGACGGCCGGTCCGCCCAGTCTGCAGCCCACAGAATTGATCCGTGTTTGCCGTAAATGCACGGAAAATGAAAACAAGCGACATGGGCAATGCCAAGGCCGTGTTTTTTGCACACCGCCCGGCATTTTTTTGAGTGTTTTCTCCGTTCTGCAACGAAGCGGGGTGGGAGCGGAGCGGCAGGAGGCTGGATGCGGAGATAGCCTTGGTACGGCCTTGGTATAGTGCGTACCTCAGCAAGGCGATTTTGTCATTTTGTCATTTGTCAAAAAATCACAATAAGCGATTTCGATGTCCCAACCTCTTTTCGCCTACTTATTATACCTAATAAATAATTATTATTAATTATTTTATCAATAGGTGACAAATGACGAAGAGGTTGAATTTGCTTATTGTGACAAAATGACAAATGATTTTTTGACAAAATGAATTTTGTTATATTATTGATAATGAGTTTGTTGGTTAATAATGGCATTGTGATTTTGTCACAGCTAAGTTGAAAGTTTTGTTGGCAAATTCCATCACTTCAGTCCGATGAAATCGCTCAGAGGACGGATTTTGGCGCGGTAGGTGTTGAGGCGTTGGCGCAAATCGATGTCTTTTGCAAAAGGAATCTCCTTGCTGTTGTCGAAAAGGAGGACGATGTAGTAGGGTGCGTGTTCGGGCGAGAAGCCGTGCTGTTCGAGGGTCTTGCGCGTCCAGATCTGGAAACAGCCTTTGGTTTTGAGGCGGAACATGCTGGCATTGTTGCCTCCTGTGTGCAGCACGATGTAGTTCATGCGTTCGAAGCCCGGTGTGACTTGCAGCGAGCCTTGTGAATCGCCGGCGCGCAGGTAGCAGATGCCTTTTTCAATCATCAGCAGGCGCAGGTCTTTGCGGGCGTGGTTGACTAGGACGGTAGTCTCTTCGGGATTTTCCTTCATTTTGCGAAGCATTTTGGCGGCAGTCTTCGGGTCGTCGATTTCGTTGCGGCGGCGTTGGCCCAGCTGAAGGTATTCCTCGCTTTGGTCGATGCCGGTGAAATTGCGGCCGAGCAGGTTGGCGGCGATGCCTGTGGTGCAGCTCCCGGCGAAAGGATCGAGGATGTGGTCGCCCTCGCGGGTGCAGGCCAGAATGATGCGGTAGAGCAGGTGCAGGGGTTTCTGAGTGGGGTGCTTGCCGCAGCGTTTCTCCCAAAGGCCCACCGAGGGAAGACGCCATACGTCGGGCATGTGACGCCCTCCGTTGAGGGATTTGAGCAGTGAAGCATTTAAAAAATGCTTGCTTTCTTTTGATTTTGCTGCCCAAATGATGTACTCCGATGAAAAATTAAATCTTGTCTCGGTCAAAGAAGGCGGCGGGTCTGTCTTTTGCCAAGTAATGACATTCAATATCTTGTATCCCAAATCAATCATGCAACGCTCAACTGAATGAATGTTGTGAAAAGTGCCGCATACCCATATTGTTCCGTCCTTTTTCAATCTCTCCTTACACAGCGAAAGCCATCGGAAATTGAATTCATCTTTTTCTTTTTCAGTTCTTGGCCTGTCCCAATCACCGTTGTTTAAAGTAACGATGCGATTTCCACGAATGGTTTTGCCGCCGTCGGATAGGAAATAGGGAGGATCGGCAAAAATCATGTCGAAAGAATCTGTAATCTTTGAAAGCTGTTCGAATGAATCATTCTTTAGCAGCCGAAATCCATCAATGTAAAAGAAAGAATCGTCCATTAGTTTATGATAGTACTCATTATATCTTGTCTCCAGTTGTCATTGAAATTGGTTGAAATTTCGTCGTAAGAAGAGTTGATTGCTGCAATAATGCTATCATCGGTTATGCCTTTTTCTATGAAATTACACAATTCTTCGTTCGTGAACGGCATTATGATGACATGGTCGGTTTGTTTCTCGGAATTGCTCGCTTTTAATGGGACAGAAGCTACAGCTCTCCAGATGTTGATCGTGTTAAAATCCAGTTTGTCTGCCACAAATAATGTGACTAAGGACTTAGGCTGGATTTCTGTCTTTAAGTTGGTGGCGTGCCTTAATACAGGTTCCCATTCGCCTCTTTTTTGCGCAGAAGGATTCATCAAGGTGGCTTCGAGTAGAACCATGTGGTCGTCGTAATCAACTTCAATATCGCCTCCGCCACCTGCTGCATGGATTTCGGGTTCAAAATCGGCATTTAATGTCAGATTCAAACTGTCGTAAACTGAAATGGATTTCTCAGAAATATAATACCAAGCAATGGCTACCATGTATTCGTAAATGGTTGGCACTGTTGCGGAATCGTTTACAATACTTTTGATTTGATTGTCGTTGTTTCTGTCGGAAAACATCTTGAGTAATTCAATGGTTCTTTCTATTGGGTATTTTGTCTCAATATGTTGTTCAAGAAGATGTCTGTTACTTTCTTCAAGTCTGTCTTTTATCTCAAAATTGTCACAGCCAAGAGCAACGCTCATTTCGGTAATGATTTGTTTTGTGGTTTCGTCATCGAACCTTAAAATCTCGCAAAGACTTTCTTCTTTGCAAAAATAAGCGGAAATGCCTGATTCGTATGCGGCGTATTCTGCTTGTGTAGCGGTTCCAAATATGTTCTCAATCAGGGAAAAATGATTGAATATTGATTTCCATATTTCTGAATATGAAAGTTCAACCAAAGGTTTCCCGAATTTGAAAACGCCAGTAGCATTTAGAAGTCTGATTGTCGTGTCTGAATATTCGTAGGCGGAATCAATGAATTTTGAATCGGAATAATGCTGGTAAAAAACCTCGTTGATGTCTTGTGTCAGTAAAGGAGATGAACTGTTTTCTTCCTGAAACTGATGGAAAGAATACGGAGCAGTCGACGTTCCCCATTTGAAGACTGGTTGACCGTATCCGAAAGCCTTGTTTAGTTTTGAAGTGTTACCATTATGGAAAAACGCTTTTAAGACTGAGTATGTGCTTTCTGTAGGATTTTCCACATAGTCGTAAAGTGCGTTGTAAAAATCATAGTAGATGGCAGTGACCGAACTGCTTTTCCTGTTCCTGATGTGAGTGTTGAAATCTTGTCTGTTGATTTTGTCGTGTCGTTGAAAGCACTCTGGTATGTTTGTGCCGTCTTTGATGAAATCATGGATATCCATGCTCTCATCTAGGAGTTGTTCCAGGTCATATTGTTCTTTCCAATATGGCGAAATGCCTTGGATTTTACATCTGAAATTGTCTTTATCAATTGCGTTGGCCTTGGTCAGCAAATAAAAAGCCATGAAACAAGGTGAATAGAAGTTCCTGTTGCCATTCTCGTCTTTTTTCGTGTAAACCCGAAATTTCAGCAGCTGCCGTAATATGATTAGATTGATGTCATCTAATGGCAATAGCTTTTCGATTTCGTCGCGTGTGATGCCGCCCTTTCGGAACAAATTACCGGTAGGAGAAATGTTTCTGTCGTCATCTGACAGCCCCAATCTCACTAAGTTGCTGGTGTAGTGCCGGGCTCGTGCTTCTATATTCTTGTCAAGGTTGTCCCTTTGACTTGTTGACAGCTTTAGTCTTTTCTTGTTGAATGATTCTTCACTTCCGTTTATCGAATTGATGAAATCATCATATTTTCCGTGTTCTTGGAAAACTTCGGGTGATTCGCTGATGGCTTCCTTATAGAAACGGAATTGCTGGAGACTGTTGGGGTAATTGCCCCATGGTTCATCAGGATAGTCTTCTTCAATTCTAGAGAGAATATCCAAGTAGATTTTTATCGCATTCGTGATGTCGTTGCGCCTGCCATTAGTATCCCATAAATTAAATACATGTCCTTTTTCGATTTCCATATCAGTAGTTTGTTATCAGGACTTCATCACTTCCCGAGGTCCTGTCTTTAGTTTGGTAGTTTGAATTTGAATAATTGAAATTAAGATGATGGCAATGGTAATCGGGATGTTCGCCGAGCCAATCAATAAGTAAGGAGTTGCTTTTCCCCTTGCTTGTCAACACATTCGACAGGGCAAACCTGATGTGTCTTTCATTAAGTGTGTCAAGCAATTCAAGCAGGGAGGTTTCTTTCTCTTTGCCCCATCCTCCGTTTTCGTTGTATGCGGCGCATGTTATCAAATAGGGCGGGTCGGCATATACAAAGTCGTTTTCTGTCAATCTCTCAAAATCGATGTTGCGGAAGTCTTCGTGCATAAAGCGACATTCAATTTCGTGCAGACGCTGAATGAAATTGGATAGTTTTTTTTGCATGGCTTTGTTGAAGTCGCGCTTGCCGACAGGAAGATTGAAGTACCCTTCGACATTGAAGCGAATCTGATTGTTGAAAGCATATACTATCAGGACATACAAAATAACATAATAGCGATAATCGCGTGTGTCTTGCCTGTTAAAATCGTCACGGAGTTTGTAGAATCTTTCACGGTTGTATTTGCCCAATCCTTCGCTACTGTTGCATTGATAGTAATCATATCCAAACTCACTTGATTTGGACAGTCCGTAGGTGTCGATAGTCTCTTCAATCCATTGAAAAATAATGTTTTCGTCAAGATTCTTAAAGGCGTTCAACAACAATGACAGGTTCTTGTCAGAATCGTTGAAAATCACATTCCTACAAATGGCATTGGCTCCGACATTACCGCCACCGCAAAACAGGTCGACAAATGTGCTGATTCCGTCAGGAAAGAAAGGAAGAATCTGCGGCAACAATTTGAATTTGCCTCCTGTGTAGTTCAAAGGTGATGATACTAATTGTGCTGTTTCCATATCACCTGCAAGTACATAGGAACAAGCGTTCCTGATTATCTGAAATGTCTGATTTGCCAGCAGAAAAGGCCTTGTAATCTTGCGAAAACACTTGGACATTGCCTTTTTCACTTAATATTCGCATTATGTCTTCATCGGAAATTCTGGCATTTGACCTGTCGTCGCCTTTGGTGCTCATGTTGTTGTAAGAAAGTAGGATATAGCGAGTGTTGAGGCTTTTTATAAGGTCGTCAAAGGCTATTGCGGCACTTCTTGTACAATAATCACTTTTTAGCCGGCTCCTGTCCATTTTTCTTGCAACACCATATACTTTTGGTTTTTTCCATTGCGCAACATTTTCTAACAGGTGGTAGGCATCGCAGTATTGTCGTGAATTATAGGGTGGGTCAAGATACACCAAATCGGCATATATCCTTTTTGCCAATTGATTGATGTCTTCGTTGAAGCACTGATTGTTTGGTGCGTTTTCGTTAGATACGGTCGGCATCCCGAGTTCTAAATGTTCATCGAATGTGGCGTTTTGAATAAAGGCATCATAATGACCGCAAGTTTTTGCCACCCTGTCCATGGCGTAAAGTAACGAGGAAATCAGTATGGCTCTTTCGCGTGAGTTTATTTTGCCCGTTTTGTAATTCCGCTCGATGTCTTCTCTGATGTAACCGATTTTCTTGCAATCGGATTTGCTGAAGTAGGTGTCAGCGAAATGGAGTGACATGTAGTTTGCATGAGTAGGGTTGGCAGCATTGTATCCGTCGATCATTTGCTCCAGTATTTCTTGTCGGAATTGCTCTGTTCCAAACCATGCAAGATTGCAAATGTAATTGCTATATAGAATGTCGTTTGTGATAAGGGTCTTGCTGTCTCTGAATCCAAAAGCTACAGAACCAGTTCCGGCAAAGAGGTCGGCAAATACATTTATGTCGTTGCAATGATTTTCTATTACCTCTTGAATGAAATTCAATAGTTTATACTTGTTGCCCAAGTACCGCCGATTGCTTATAGATATACTTTTTGGCATCGTCTTGTTGCTTTTCAGCATCATCTATTGTATCGGCTACGGGCAACTGGCAGGGCATAAAAAACGCGGACATTTTTCAATCCACGCCTTGAGGCCCTGAGAATTGCCCGCACTAATGGATGATAAAACGCCCGCGTCAACGCAGACGTTTCCCATTTATCAGCATTAGTGCATTCTCAAAATTTCTCAGGTTTCAAGGCTGTGCCGAATAAATAGCAAACGCTATGGTTAATAATTATATGTCAGTTAAATATGTGTTCCTTTTCTTGTTAATTGATTGGTTGTTGTTTAAGTATCTTTGTTTGTGAATGATTATTTGTTCAGTTTTCCGTTTACGATACCGACGACATTTGACGTTTCAGTTCTCTAAAGTTCCACTTCTGAGCCACACATTCCTTTTCGTAAAAACTTCGTTCGAGGTTATCGTCAATTTGCAACAGCAAACAAATATGGGACCAACTTAAATTGTCAGACATTGTCTGACAATTAGGATACGTCAGATAGAACTTCCTCATATTCGATAAGTTAGGACGGCTAAAACCTCTTCCGAATTGCGCAGTCAGCAATTGGGAAAGTTGCGTCAGCTTAGAAGCCCCGTAAGCCACTTTCGCAAAGCCGCCTTGCTCAAATTCCACAATGTATTTGCCTATCTGCCAATAGGTCTCAATCATTATCGTATTTACTGACGTTGCAGCTTTTTTCCTGCTCTCGTTTACCAACGTGGTTATCTGTTCAACCAATGGCATGTAGATGTCTTGGTCAAATTCCTGATTCTTCGATGCTATGTCATTCGTTTTGTTCATTTGCTCCCAACGCTATGGTTAATAATTATATGCCAGTTAAATAAGTATTTCTTTTTCTTGTTAATTGATTGTTAATGAAATGTGTTTATTTATCATTCAAGTTTTCTTCGATTTCCCGTATTGTCGGTATCATTCCCTCAACTTTGCTTGGATACAGCTTTTCTAATTCAAAATCTGATATTCCTAATGGTTGGCTGCTTGACTCCAGCGCATATTGAGCTAATAGTTTGTCCTTGCTTTTGCAAATGAGTAATCCGATTGTAGGGTTGTCGTCGTCTCGTTTTACGATATGGTTCACCGATGCAACATAGCCACCTAATTGTCCGACATCCTGAAAATCGAAATCGCCCATCTTCACCTCGATGACGATATAACACCTAAGATTCAGATGATAAAAGAGAAGGTCTATGAATTTTTCCTTCTGCCCGATTTGCAAACGGTATTCCTTGCCAACGTATGCAAACCCCGTTCCTAATTCTATCAGGAAATCCGTGATGTTTTTCAACAGTTGGGACTTGAATCGAGCCTCGTTGTATTTTCCTGTAATGCCGGCAAATGCAAAATTATATGGGTCTTTAGTGATTTCTTGAGCAAGGTCGCTCATGGGTTCGGGCAAGGTCGCCTTGAAATTGGTCAAGGCTTTCCCTTCTCTTTCGTACAAACCAGTGTCAATCCAGTTAAGAAGCATGGCGCGACTCCAACCGTTTTCGATGGTTTTCCTGACAAAAAACAAAGCCTTGCAGACATCGCCTTTCGCATAATCCATAATCACGCAATGATGTCCCCAAGGAATTTGGAAAACTCCAACAAATTGTTGGAATTTTTCCGAACGGTCTGTCTCTCCTGGCAAGCTCAGCCTGTCTAAACCATTTAATTCGCTCAACGGCTCCATCCCGATTTTTCCAACAGCTTGTTGGAAAACTGTTCCAGCATGATTATAAAGCTGATAAAACTTTTTGCAATAGTAAATGTTCGATTTCGACAAACCATCGACACCAGGTAACGCCAAACGTAAATCCTTGCTGAGTTGCATTATTACACTTTCGCCCCACCGTTCTTCAACGTGCATTTCCACAAGGTCGCGTCCCAGAAGCCAATTAAAGAATAACTTTTCGGAATTGACCTTTGCAGCAGCCTTAATCTGACTGTTCCTATACCGAACGGCCAAAGCTTTAACCCATTCCTGATACTCTTTATCTAATATGTTGATGCTTTTGTTCATTTGCTCCCAACGCTATGGTTAATAATTATATGTCAGTCGGTTGACTTGCCGGCATACGGAATTTGTCGCCTTTGTTCGCTCAACAAAAATAGAAATAATTCATTTATGATGGCTTTTTTTTTAGCGGCATCCGGAAAATTTGTAAATTGCGCATCCTAAATGACACCTCGATATGACCCAAAAGGAAGCTGTTTATGAAGCGCTTAAGGAGCTTGGCGGCCGCTCGACTAACAAACTGATTTACAAGCACGCCTTGCCCAAAGCCGATTTCTCTAATGCGAAGACACCGAAGAATACAATCCGCACCATCTTGCAGCGTCATCCGATGATACAGAAAGCCGTGGGTAAGCCGGCAGGGTGGTGGGAACTGTGCAGCTACAACGAGGAACGCGAACAGCTGAAGACCGAAATCGCCCAACGCGATGCCACTATTGCTGCGCTCATGGAACGTTTTTCGGTGAAAAACTGCGTCACATTGGAACAAATCGAGGCAAAGCTCATGGCACTGCCCGACTGGCAGACGGTGGATAAACGCATCGACAACCTGAGACTTTCCGGAATGTTCGTCGAGACTGATTTGGCAAGGGTGGAAGCTAATGTGATGAAAGCGTTCAAGGCCATGCAGACGGGTGCCATGAAAGGCGTCACCATCAATCAGGACAACAGCAACTGCAACATTTTCACGGGCAATGTCAACGGCGCCCAGTTTCAGCAACCATTGAATCCAATGCAATAGACTTATGGATGAAGAAAAGAAGCCAACGGTGATTCTGCACCAGGAGAATCACAACTGCAATATCTTCCAAGGCAATATCTTTGGCGGTGTGTTCCCATTGCCTGGCAGCACGGTGAATTATTGCCAAGGGAGTGAAAGAAACGAAAATCTACAGCCATCCGCAAGTGAAGATTCCTTGAGCAGAGAGGACCGCATCTGCCATTGCGTGGAGCAACTCATCAACGAGGATGTCATCCGGAAAAAGGGAGACTTGGCCGCCATTCGTCAGGTGCTGTTGGATAAAGGGTATTATGGTGACATCCAGACGACAAAATTCGTGCAACTGCTGAAAAAAGGCTGCTCCCCGAAAGTCCATGACATGTTGCCGAGCGACAGCATGCTGCGTAAAGTCATCATTTCAGGGAAATATCCCGAATGGCGCATCACCGACAGCCAGCCCGACGAAACCGCCCGCCTTGTCGAAGTCGCAAAGAGATTTTTGATGGTTTTTGAATGAATAGGATCCCCGCCGATTCCCATATCCATTCACATTTCATGCCCTAATTCCCAGGTTCATTCCCAAGTCTGGGAATTTTCGTTTTGCCCTCTTTCCTCACTTTATTTTTGCCCCGTCAATCGGTCGCAAACCGCTTGGGAGCAAGAGCCTGAGGCGTATGCTCCCCGCCAAGGCTCTAAGCGGTGATGTGGCTGAAAGATTAAGACGATAATACAAACTTTAAAACTAACGCAAAATGACAAACACACTTAAATTTCAAGGAAAGATAAAACACATCTCCCCGATGCAGAGCGGGATTAGTTCAAAAACCAACCGGCCGTGGTGCTCCACCGATTTCGTGGTGGAGGAAGCCGACGGGCAGTATCCGCAGAGCGTGGTGTGCCGCACACGCAACGAAGCCGTCATAGCCTTGCTGCAGGCGCAGCGCATCGACAGCGACGGCACCTACAACGGCTTATGGCAGGCCTCCATCGACCTGAAGGCGCACAGCTTTCAGAAAGCCGACGGCACCACCGCCTGGAGCACCGACCTCAATTGCTGGAAACTGGAAAGGATAGGAGACTGAGCCATGAAGAAGCAGGTAATCAACAATATTCGTCTCGTCATCTACAACAACGACGGAAAGGAAATGCAACTCAAGGAACCGCGCACGGGCATGGGCGCTCTGCTGCAGGACGGCGACGCCTTCGTCTTCAACAAGGAAGGCCGCATCACCAAGCAATACAGCCCCAACCCGGTGTTCTACCGTGGCAACGTGCTGACCAGCCGCGTGCTGAAGGATGGCAACTACAGCATCAGGGCGGAATTCAGTTCCGCCAAGGATCTGGATACCTTGCAGCGCCTTATGGTCCTCGATGTGGTGACGCTGATGAGCAAAATCAAGGTGTTGAACGAATACTGATGGCGCCATGGCATATTACTTCAAATCGGTAAGTGCAAAGGGACAGCTCCTGACCAGGGAGCTGTTCTTCGCCGCCACCCACGACGAGGGACTGCTGCCGCTTTACAGGCAGATTGCCGGTGAGACCGACAACGGCAAGCGTGGCGAACTGAAGAAAAGGCTGCCGGGCATCACCTGGCAAGCCGATTTCCCCAAGGGACGGCGCAAGAACGACGAGGCCGTGGCGACAGGCCTCTTCATCGTCGATATCGACCATATCGACAAGCCCGAAGCCGTCTATCAGGAGAAAATCGCCTACCGCCTCGTGAAACTGGGCGTGATGGCCGTGCATTGCACCCCTTCGTGCCATGGCCTGCGTGTGGTGGCACGCTGCCGTAAGGACTGCCACAGCATCGAGGAAAACCAGCGTTGGTTTGCCCAGCAGACAGGCCTCGCCATCGATGCAGCCGTCAAGGACCTGGCGCGTTTCTCATACCTCGTGCCGCATACCTATTTCTATTATTTAGATGATAACATCTGGACCATGGAAAACGTTGCGGTGGAAAACAATTGTAAAGACGAACCCGCAACAGCGGTTGTACTCAACACCGCTGCCACGGCAACGGCAAACGATCGCCCTAATGAATCCGAAACAGAGGCTTCACGCAACGTCTCTACAGGATTGCAGACCCATTACAAGGGCCTTGCCCTGACCGACATCGCCATGGAATGGCTGAAGTCCAACGGCGGCTTGCCCCAGGAAGGCGAGCGCAACACGGTGCTGCACCGGCTGGCCTTCAGTCTGCGCTATATCACCGAGTTCAAGGCCGAGGTGGTGGCTGCCGCCATTCCGCATTGCGGCCTGACGGATGCCGAGGTGCTGTCGCTGTGCCAGAGCGCGTGCAACGCCCAGCGTTCATCGCAGATGCCGCGCGACCTGAAGGTGCTGCTGTACCAGATGCTGAAGGAGGGTGGCGACAAGGACCTTTCGCAAGATGCCGCCACGCCATCGCCAGCCATCGCCGACGATGCCGACGACCCGCACGACGAGGAATATCTGGCGCGTCTGCCCAAGCTGCCCCTTGGACTGAACGAATCGCTGTCGGGTGTGCCCGACAAGGTGAAGGTGCCCATCCTGTGTGGCATCATGCCCTTAGCCATGACCTACGCCACCAACGTCAGCTATCAGTATTGCGACGGCAAGCAGCAGCGCCTCAACATGATGTGCGTGGTCTATGGCAAGCAGGCTTCGGGCAAGAGCGCCGTGAAGGATGTGGTGGAGGTGTGGCGCAAGCCCATGAAAGTCGCCGATGCCGAGGCACGTCAGCAGGAAGACGAATACAAGCAGCTGAAAAAAGGCCGCAAGGCCAACGAGAAACTGCCGCCCGAACCGAAGACCTTCGTGCAGGGCGTAGCCGTCACCATCTCCAATTCGGGCTTGCTCAAGCGCATGAAGAATGCCGCCGGGCGTCATGTGTTCAGCTTCGGCGAGGAACTCGACACCTTGCGCAAGAGCAACGGCGCAGGATCGTGGAGCGCCAAATACGACCTCTACCGCATGGCCTTCGACAATGGCGAGTGGGGACAGGACTATGTGTCGGACAACTCCGAAAGCGGCATGGTCAACGTGGCCTACAACTGGACGATTCTTGGCACCTACGGCGCGGTGAAGAAACTCTTTGTCACCGACAACGTGGAGAACGGCCTGGGCGGGCGTATCCTGTTCAGC
Organism: Bacteroidales bacterium; assembly: GCA_024400425.1. Classification (GTDB taxonomy): domain Bacteria; phylum Bacteroidota; class Bacteroidia; order Bacteroidales; family F082; genus Limimorpha. Next base: position 27,968 of record JAKSMV010000017.1, on the reverse strand, counting down.
ATGATGCCGAGCCGTAACTTCGAGGACATGCCGACCTACGAGGAGCGCGACCCGATGATTGACGAGAAAATCTACGAGGCTGTCACCTTGCTGTCGTCCTACAAGGGCTTTGTCGATACGCCGCGTCTCCGCAAGGAGATGACGAAATGGTGCAACGAAGAGGCGGCCATGGCACGCGCCGACAAGGACATCGTCCGCGACACCTTCCGCAAGCGTGCCTGTGTCATAGGCTTCCGCTGCGGGGTGGTGTTTCACCTCTTGCAAAATGATGGCGATCCGCTGAAAATGCAACCCGAGAGCAAGGCCTGTGTCGATTTCGCCAAACTGATGGCGGAATATGCGCTGAAATACCAGATGGAGCTGTTCGGCGAGCAACTGCTTGAAAATGTCACGGTGCTGACGGCATCGGGCAGGAAGACCAAAAACAAGAGTCTGTTCGATGAACTGCCTGTGGAGTTCTCCATGCAGGATATTCTCGCATTGCGTCCGGATTTGTCAAACCACGGTATGCGGCAGATGGTCTATGTCTGGAACCGTGATGAACTGATTGAGAAGGTGGGGAAGAACCATTGGCGCAAGAAACGGAAAGACGAATGAACCAGGAAAGTAAAAAAGAGGTCGCGCCTAATGACGCGACCTCTTTTTTTAAATACTTATTACCTAACCGTTTAGGATGGCAACTTACTTATCCAGTTCGTCAAACCATTTCTCGATGTTGTTGTTGTCAACTGGGCTTCCGCTTTCGTCGTTGAAGCGTGCTGGCTCTTCGTTGTAGTCTTCTGGATATTCGCCGGTTTGGATGAAGTTGATGGCGTCGTTCAGGCCTTTGGCAACCTTCTCAAAGTCTTCCTTGTAGAGGAAAATCTTGTGCTTCTCGAAGAAAAAGCGGTTCTGTTCGGCATCGAAACGACGTTTGCTTTCGGTGATGGTAATGTATTGATCGTCTCCTTTTGTAGTCTTTACATCAAAGAAATAAGTTCTTTTTCCAGCTCTCACAGCCTTGGAGTATAAACCTTCCTTGCTGTTCATTTCATTTTCTTCCATCATGTCTTTCAATAATTTGTGATATTTCTAATGTGTTCTTTGTTGTTTGAAAATCGGGCAAAAGTAAGAAAAAATTGAATAGGGAGATTTAATAAGTTTTATTTTTGCAGTTCAAAATGTAATTGCAATGGAACTGAATCTGAAACGCCCCATCGCTTTTTTCGATTTGGAAACGACGGGCCTGAATACTGCACACGACCGTATCGTTGAGATTAGTGTGCTGAAAATCAATGTGAATGGTGAAGAAGAACAACGCGCTTGGCTTTTGAATCCTGAGATGCCGATTTCGAAGGAGGCCTCTGAGGTGACGGGCTACACTGACGAACTTGTGGCCGACAAGCCCACGTTCCGCGAAAAAGCCAACGAGATTGCCGCGTTCATCGGCAACGCCGACTTGGCGGGCTACAACATCCTGAAGTTCGATGTGCCGATTCTGGTGGAAGAGTTTCTTCGCGTGGATTACGATTTCGACATCAAAGGCCGCGACTTGATTGACGTGATGAACATTTTCATGAAGATGGAACCGCGCACGCTGAAAGGTGCCTATCGCTTCTTCTGCCATGCCGAGATGGAAGGTGCCCATGGCGCATTTGCCGACACGAAAGCCACTTACGATGTGCTGAAAGCCATGCTCGACCGCTATGAAGGCGTCGAATATGAGGATGGTAAGGGCAACAAGTCGCAAGGCCCGACCAACGACATGAAACAACTCTCTGAGTTTTCGGCCCACCACAAAAATGCCGACCTTTCGGGACAAATCATTTTCGATGATGAAGGCAAGGAAGTCTTCATGTTCGGTAAGCACAAAGGCAAGCGCGTGGAGGATGTCTTCCGTCAGGAACCTCCTTATTATTCGTGGATTATGAATCAAGATTTTCCGCTTTACACGAAGAAGGTGGTGACGGCCATCAAGCTCCGCATGGGCGGAAAGAAGACAAAGTTTTGATTATGTTTCTTGTCAAGAATTTGAGAATTAGAGAATTATATGGATGCAGTGTTACTTGAAATTTGCGCTTCGCGCTGGAATAATGTAGAAATGATTCGTAAATTCAAAAGAGTGCGCTTGCGCACAGAATTTCAGTAAAACTGTGTCTAACCTCAAATTCTCTAATTCTTGATGAAAAAAATGATAATATGAAAATCATCTGTATCGGACGTAACTATCTGGCTCATATTGCGGAGCTTGACCGCGACTTGCCGACTAAGCCTTTGTTCTTCATGAAGCCAGCTTCGGCTTTGCTTTTGCCGCATAATCCTTTTTTCTATCCTGATTTCTCGAAAGAGATTCATTATGAAACTGAACTCGTGCTGCGCATCTGCAAACCTGGGCGTTCGATAGCCGAAAAGTTTGCACCTAATTATTATGATGCCATCTCCGTAGGCATCGATTTCACGGCGCGTGACTTGCAGCGCGAGTGCATCGCCAAAGGCCATCCTTGGGAAATCGCCAAGTCGTTCGATAGTTCGGCTCCAATTGGTGAGTTCAAGAAAATCAGCGAGTTGAAGGATGCACAAAACATTGAGTTTGGCATGAAACTCAACGACGAATGGGTGCAGCAAGGCAATAGCCACGATATGATTTTCGACTTCAACCGTATCGTGTCATACGTGTCGCATTTCGTCACTTTGAAGGAAGGCGACTATATCTTTACGGGCACACCGCGTGGAGTGGGTGAGGTGCATGTTGGCGACAAACTTGAGCTTTTCCTCGAAGGTGAATCCGTATTTTGGTTTAGGGTTAAATAATCGATTGTTTTACAGATAATTAAAAATTTGATAGTATGAAAAGATTCCTTGTCCTTGCCCTTTTGGTGGCATCGTTGAAACTCTCGGCACAACCGCTTTGGATGCGCGACAATGTGATTTCGCCTGATGGCGCAAAGATTGCCTTTGAATACAAGGGCGATATTTATGTGGTTGATGCAAAAGGCGGTAAAGCCTTGCAAATCACGACAAATGCTTCATACGAGTGCAACCCGATTTGGTCGCCCGATGGCAAGACTTTGGCTTTTGTGAGCGACCGCAACGGCAATTATGATGTCTATCTGGCATCGGCTGAAGGTGGCGTGGCAAAACGCATTACGACAAATTCGGCCAACGAAACGCCATTGGCTTTTTCGCCTGACGGCAAGGAAGTCTATTATTCCGCTCAGATTCAGAAATCGGCTGAAAATGTGCAGTTTGCATCGGGATGGATTACCGAACTTTATAAGGTCAGCATTGAAGGTGGACGTCCGGAACAGGTGGTTGCCGTGCCGGTTTGCAGCATGTCGTTTGACAAGGACGGTAAATCGTTCCTGTATTACGACCGCAAAGGCAGCGAAAACATCTGGCGTAAACATCACACTTCATCGGTGGCACGCGATGTGGTCTATTACGATGCTGAAAAACAAACGCATACTATTCTGACAACCAATGTCGGTGAAGACCGCGACCCGCGTTATCTGCCTGGTTATAAGGATGTCGTTTTCTTGAGCGAGCGCAATGGCGGCAGTTTCAATGTGTATAAGGCTCCGGCTGATAATTTGGAAAACGTGCAGCAAATCACGGCTTTTGGGCAGCATCCGGTGCGTTTCCTGAGTGTGGCGGACAATGGTTTGCTTTGCTATGGCTATATGGGTGAAATTTACACGCAACAAATTGGAAGTCAGCCGAAAAAGGTGAATGTTGAAATTGTGAATGACTTGGAACCTGAGCAGCTTGTGAAGGATAAGTTTGGCGGTGTGGGCGATGTTGATGTGAGTGCCGATGGCAAACTGATTGCCTTTACGCAAAGGGGTGAGGTTTTCGTTACGGGTGCTGATGAATATGCTACGACCAAGCAAATCACGCACACGACCCAACCTGAGCGTTGCCCTTCGTTTTCGCCCGATGGCCGCACGTTGGTCTATGCTTCCGAGCGCGACGGTTATTGGAACATCTATCAGGCCACGATTTCCCGCAAGGAGGATTATAATTTCGTCTATTCCACTTTGATTGACGAAAAACCGCTTTTTGAAAAGGATGGCATTGACCGTACAACACCGTGTTATTCGCCTGACGGAAAGGAGATTGCGTTTGTGGAAAACAGAAACATTCTGAAAGTTTATAACATCGCCAGCAAGGAAGTCCGTCAGATAACGGACGGCACCCAGCATTATGATACCGATGATTGGGGCATGGATTATGAGTGGTCGCCTGACGGCCAGTGGTTTGTCATAAAGCTGATTACCAACATGCACGACCCGTATTCTGATGTCGGCATCGTCAAGGCTGATGGCTCCATGAAGATTTACAATATCACCAACGATGGCTATATTACGGGCAATGCGCATTGGGCTTTAGATGGCAATGCCGTGATTTTCTCATCCGACCGTTACGGAATGCGTTCCCATGCTTCGTGGGGCAGTCAGAACGATGCTTTTATTGCCTTCATGAATCAGGATGCTTACGACAAATTCCGTCTGAGCAAGGAGGAATATGCCTTGATGAAGGAAACCGAAAAGGGTAGTAAGGACGAGAAAAAAGATGATGCCAAGGAGGATAAGAAGGGTGAAAAGAAAGAGGAAAAGGATTTGAAAACCATTGAAATAGATTTGGAACATCTGGAAGACCGAGTGCGCAGGCTGACACCGATGTCGTCGAGTCTTTCGGGTATTGCGCTTTCGAAGGATGGCGATAAACTTTACTTCTTGTCGTCGTTTGAAAAGGGTTACGATTTGTGGGAACTGGATGTCCGTGAGCGTTCCATGAAGATTTTGAAGAAAATGGGACAAGGTGGTGGAAGTTTGAAATGGGACAAGAAATGCGAAAACCTGTTCCTGCTTTCGGGTGGCAATTTACAGACCGTTGACCCAAAGAGCGGCAAATCGACTTCCATAAAATACGATGCGACGATGCAGCTGAATCTCGCCGAGGAAAGGGAATATATGTTTAATCATGTGTTCCAGCAGATTGAAAGAGAGTTCTTTATGACGGACTGCCACGGTGTTGATACCAAGGCTTTGAAAGAAGCTTATCGTCCTTTTTTGGAACACATTAACAACAATGAGGATTTCTCTGAAATGTTGAGCGAGATTTTGGGTGAACTCAATGTGTCGCACACAGGTTCGGGTTATAGGCCTTCGCCAAAGAATCCTGATGCAACGGCTGAATTTGGCGTTCTGTTAGACCTTGACTATAAAGGCGATGGTTTGAAAATTGACGAAGTTGTCGAAGGTGGTCCTTTCGACAAGAAAATCTCAAAAGTTGTCAATGGCTGCATCATTGAAGCCATTGACGGCGAGGATATTGAGGCTGGATTGGATTATTTCCCGATGCTGAACAACAGGGCAGGAAAGCAGGTCTTGGTTGCCGTTTACAATCCTGAAACGGGCGAGCGTTGGACCGAAATCGTGAAGCCCATTAGCCATGGCGCGATGAATGAACTGCTTTACAACCGTTGGGTGAAACGCAACGAGGAAGCGGTTGACAAGCTGTCGAATGGCCGTTTGGGTTATGTGCATATCAAGAGCATGGGCGATGCCAGCTACCGCGATGTGTATTCCCAGATTTTGGGCAAATACAATCTTCGTGATGGCATCGTGATTGACACGCGCTTCAATGGCGGTGGCCGTTTGCACGAGGACATTGAAATACTTTTTAGTGGCGAGAAATATCTTGAGCAGGTCATCCGCGACAGCGTGGCTTGCATTATGCCGTCGCGCCGCTACAACAAGGCTTCCATTATGATTATCGGCGAGGCTAATTACAGCAATGCGCACGGCACGCCTTGGGTCTATAAGCATAAAAACATGGGCAGTTTGGTCGGTATGCCAGTGCCTGGCACCATGTCGAGCGTGAATTGGGAGACTTTGCAAGATCCGTCCTTGTATTTCGGTTTGCCGGTAGTCGGCTATCGTACAAAGGAAGGCAATTATTTGGAAAACACGCAATTGGAACCTGATGTTAAAGTCCGCAACACGCCCGAAAAGATGGCCGAAGGCATTGACGAGCAACTTGAAGCCGCTGTGAAACAGTTGCTGAAAGAGTTGGAAAGTTTTGATTATTGGGGGAAATAAGAAAGTTTTTTGCCAGCATATTGTTTTTTGAAGAAATAGTAAAAGTAAAAAAAACAGCAAGTTATGTTGTGTGATGGAAAATAATGCTTAGTTTTGCAAATGAATAATCACTAAAACAGAATTAACTATGAAGAAATTATCATTTATCCTTGCCGCATTGCTGGTTTGCGGAACGATGCAAGCACAGGAAAGCGAGAGGTCGCTAGGCTACGGTTGCTGGGCTGACGTTGTTGCTGAGCAACCGGAAAGTTATGTAATGGATACCGAAGGCAATTGGGCTGATGTCGTTACCGAGCAACCTGATGGATATGTAATGGATGCCGATGGTAATGTGGAAATCTACACGCCTGAAGGTCTGGCTTGGCTTTCATGCGTAGTGAACGGAATGAACGGCTGCGAACCTGACAACTTCGACGGGCGTATCGTGAGGCTGATGGCCGACCTTGACCTTGAAGAAAAATATGGCTTGATGAATCTTGTCCCCATAGGAAGCAGCGAACACCGTTTCATGGGTGTGTTTGACGGACAGGATCACCATATTTATGGGCTGTTCATATACTACGTCAACACCATGGAAGATGAAGTGCTTCGGCGTGACATGGCCTTGTTTGGCTATTTGTATCATGGCGCGGTGAAGAACCTGTCCCTTAATTCAGGCTTTTACAATTATGTGCATCCCTTTGATATGATTACGGGAGAATATGAACGTTATTATGATGCACTTGTCGTCGCTGTCGCCGATTCGCTATCTTTGGTGGAAAACTGCAGATGTCATTTCAAAGTGTCTGGGTTGGTGGGGAACGCACATCCGGCAGGAACCTATATGGCGGCATTTGTCGGTCTCAACCGAAATTCCACGGTGCGCAACTGCGCTTACGAGATGGATTTTTATTCTCAAGCAGCTGCTATAGACAACGGCGGCATCGTGTTGCGCAATCTTTGCGAAGGAGGCTATTCAGATGCAGTGGTGGAGAATTGCTATTTTTATGGTAACCTGATGGGGTCGTATAGTGCAAAAAACATGGGTGGCATCGTGTGTTTCAATGAAACCGTCAAAAATTCAAATGGAAATAAAGCCATGGTCAGGAATTGCTATTCGGAGCTGCTGCAAGATTTGTATGGATTTGAAGACCAAGGCTATATTGTCGCTTACAATTCGGACGGCAGTCTTGTGGAGAATTGCTTTGCCCACATGAGGGAGCAACAAGGCGCGGGCAATGAGTATGTGGAATTGTTTGGCACCAATTTGGGCGATATTGCTAACTGCACGGGTTTTATTATTTCTTCCTGGGGCGATGGGCTGCTGACAGAGCCAGTTGTGATAGGCGAAACGGTAACCGATGGGTTGGTGGATGCACTGAACCTTTGGGTTGAAGCTCAAGAAGAGCCTAACCTGTATCGTAATTGGATTGAAGGGTATAACATTTATGTTCCACAATTTGGAGAGTCTTTGCATATTGCTGAAAAAGAATCACTTTCAAGCACTTTTGTTTATCCTAATCCTACCAATGGGGTTGCTCGGATTGAAGGTGTGACAGTTTCCGAAGTGCAGGTTTTCAATACCCTTGGCCAAATGGTGAAAACCGTGCAAGCCACAAATGAAATCAGCGTGGCGGGTTTGCCCGAAGGAGTGTATGTGCTGCGGATTACGGATGAAAAGGGAACTGCCTATACAGAGCGTGTAAGCGTAGTGAAATAAAAGTCGTTTCAACAAGTTTCAACGACTCGCAATTTTGGCTCGATTCTTGCGTTTCTTCTTGGAAAAGAAGTGCCATGAAGAGAGCCATTTTGTTTTTGTTGTTTTCGTTTGTGTGTATTGCCACATTTCCTCATTCCGTTACGGAAGAGAATGGCAATTATCACATTGCACATTCGTGGGAATGCCAATCTGTGAACCAATCTGTCAATTTGCAGTTAGATAAGCATTTGTATGATTATTATCGGAAAGATAGAAGCCATGTGATGTACAATTATATGACTTTTGTCCTTTCTGATTATGATAGAAACGTAATTTCCGATTTGGTTGATAGCCTGAAGGTTAGGGACCTTAATCGTGATGATGCTATTGCCAAGGCGGCTTCGTTTGTCCAGTCTTTCCCTTATGCTACTGATATTCAGTCGAAAGGATTGGATGATTATGCGAGATTTCCCGTTGAGACATTAGTCGATGGAACGGGAGATTGTGAGGACAAGACAATCTTGTTGGCGTCAATTTTCAACGAAATGGATGTCGATTTTGTACTTATCTCGTTTGACGACCATGTTGCGGTTGGCGTCAATTGCGATGTTGCCGAAACAAAAGAGGCATATCGTTATGAAGGTAAGTCGTATTATTACATTGAGACAACCGCCGATAATTGGGAGATTGGCGCTATTCCGGAAAAGTATGAAGGTAAAAACGCACAGATAATCCCAATCGGCAATGAGCCTATGTTTGTCGTGGATTCCGTTGGTCTCAAATCAAATTCCTCGTTCGTATTCGAGAAGGCAGAGTGTAATTTGACTCTGCGGCTGAGAAATATAGGTCCGCATAGCGCAACAGGATTGCGGCTTCATGTGGTTATGACAAGTGAAAGTTCCCGTAAGCAGAAAGTCCTTGTCGATGAAATCTTTACTTTGGATGATGTTCAGGAGGGAGTGGAAAGAGTTGACGAATTGAGTTTCAAGAGCTATATTCGTGAGAACTGCAGCTTGCTGCTGGAATTGACGGGCGACAATATCGCTGATTGGAATGAAAATATGAAACTCAATTATTACGTGAGGACTCCTTTCGGTAATTAGGTTCCGCTCGATTTACCGCACTTCAATCTCATCCATGAAAATCCACGAGTCGTAACCTGCTCCGGGCAGGCCTTCGGGAATCAGTCCTGGGTTCTTGATTACGATTTTCATGTATTGCGTCTGAAGCCCTGGCAAGTCGAACTTCTCTCTGAAGACGAAATTGCTTGCGCCTTCTGTTTGGGTCGTGATTTCGAAAGTCTTGTAAGGCTTGTAGTTTTTCCCGTTTGTTGAAGTGTAGATTTCTACTTCGTTAGGGCGCAGAATCCAATCGTGTTCGTTGACTAAGAAACCGATTTTGAGCTGGTTAATGGTGTCAACGGTTTTCAGGTCGATTTCGATGTCGGCATCGATGCCGTAGAAGCCTTGCCAATGACCGTCTTTGTAGTCGCTGCTGCCGAGGTTGCCATCGAGCAGGGCATTGTCGCCACCGCCCGAATATTCAGGGCGGTAATCACCTGCCGGACTGTTCAGTTGCTTCAGTTTTCCCAAACCTTTATGGTAGAGTAGGTATTTCTCGCTGCCGATGGTGTTGCCAAGCGCATCAAAACAAGTGGCTTTGATGACGCACGATTGGTTGATGGCGATAGGTTCTACGAAGAGGTCGTCGTCTTTGTCAACGGTTTTTCCGTCAATGGTGAATCGGATTTCCTTGTCGTTATAAAGAGTCCGCAATTGCGCATTTGCCATGCCTCCATCGTTGATTGATGGTTCTATGAGAGGCATGTATTCAATGTTTTGCAATTCTTTTGCAATGTCGTCGTATTTCTTCATGTTTACGTCGAGCCAATAGTTGCGGTTTTCTTGTTGCCAAATCTTTGTGTATTCCACTTTGAGCTGGTGCAGCGATGCGATGAGTTGGTCGATTTGCTGTTTGCTTTCTTTGATGTTTTCCTCGCTCGGATTTTCGTAGGTGCGATAGAGTTGGCAGCGGGCGATGTTGCGTTTGATGCACCATTCCATGCGGTGAATGGCATAGATGGCATTGTCGAACGTGCTGGCATTCCACTTGGCCTGTTTCTGGGCTTCGCGAAGCGATTGCTCGATGTCGTTTGAGTCGTCAAAATATTGATGAAGCAAATCTTTGTAGAAGGTTTCGACCGAATCGCCCACTTGGCTGGGATAGAAGGGCAGCAAAGGTTCGCTCATCTCGGTGAAACGTCCGATGCCGTCGGTGAACGAAAGTTCCGATACCTTGAAGAGGCTCGTGGTGAGGTCGGCAGAATTGCAGCCAAAAAACTGGGCACTGAAGCTTTCGCGAGTTTGGCGCTGCTCGTCTTCGCTTTTTGTCGGGTTCCAGCTCATTTCGGTTCCCAAGGCGAGGCCGTAAAGGGCGTTGTTGGTCAGCGATTCACCGAAGTCGTCCCAGCAGGTGTTCATCACGCCGATGGCTCCTTTGCGGTAGCCGTCGCGGCATAGGTTGGTGATGTTCTTGCTGAAAACGCGATAGTCGGGCCATGCACTTCCTGAAAGGCTGGTGCCTGGCGCTACCATGAAGGGATGGCCGCAATCTACGTAAGGTTGCAAGAAATCGTCGAAACTGTCTAAATCTACATAACTCCACGCAATCATGGTGATGTCGCTGTCGAGGTTGTCGAGAATTTCGGGATGGCTGGCAGCGATATCGCCCCACATTATGGTGCGTTTCCTGTTGTTCTTGACGATTTGGTTCACGCGGTTGATGTGCTTGTAATAGGCCGTTTCGGCGCCGATGGAATCGACGTAGGCTTTGGCACGGCCTTGTCCCAAGGCTTCGGTCTCGTCACAATTGATGTTGAAATACTGGCACTTGTAGGCTTTCGTCACTTCTTTCAGGTGTTCTTCCAAAAACTTGTAGGAATCTTCGTCGGCGGGATTCAGGTTCCATTTGGTGTCGGCAAGGTGCTCGTAGAATGGGTTGCAGAGAATTTCTTCAAAATGGGCGAAACATTGTTGGTTCCCAATGATTTGCATGTGGTATGGCTTGCAGAAATTCTCCAATTCCTTGATTTCTTCCGCTGTGAAGGCATCGATGGGAGCAATGTCGGGGTGGCATTGGGTCTTGAAGGTGTGTTCGGTGTAGAGTGAGAAGAAGTTGACCTTGTATTCGGCCATTGTCGGGATGAGCCGCTTGAGGTAGTCCATCGAGACGATAGGGCCTCGGCTGATGTCGTCTTGCCAGCCGCGCCACTTGAAGTTGGGCCAGTCGGTGATGGTCATGCAGGGCAATTCTATTTTCCCGTTTTTGGCGTCGAGGCTGTGGTAACGATAGAGTTGCTTGAGGCTTTGCGTGGCATAGAACAAGCCTGTCGAAGTGGTGGCTTCGAGGTGGATGTAGTTCTCGGTAATCACCATTTTGTAGGCTTGGTCCTTGTTTTCGGTTGCGTCAATGTGGTCGGTTTTTGTGATTTCAATGAAACGCTTGTCCTTCAATGCGCCATGCGAGAAAGGCGATTTGTGAGGCGTGATGCCCTCCAGGTCTTTGCGTAGCAATTCCACGATTTGGTTGATTTCGGTATCGGAAGCGTCGTAGGTCAATATGACGTTGTTGTCCCAGGTGAATTTACCTTTTTGAAAATCAACTTGTTGTGGTGTGGGCAGGATGTGGGTGTTTTGTGATTGGCCGACTATCCAAGCGAAGCAAAAGAATAAAAGGACAAGGTGTTTCTTCATTTTTCCGTAATTTTTCGCAAAGGTAAGCAATTTTACAGATTTAGTTTCAACTGTATCTCTTCAACTTTTTTCTGTAAGTCTTGTACGGTTTGGATGAGTTGTTTTTCGCGCATGGTGTTTTCGCTTCGTTCGGGCATTTCGGCGGAGATGTAGTGAACGAATTTCCACACCTCTTTTATGTCGGCGGCGGGCAAGTCGTAGGGATGATAGAGCGGATTGAGCGAGCTGAGCGTGAGTTTCCCTTGGTGTTCAATCTTGTTTTCCACAATCTTGAACACGATGCCGTCGTCTTGGGTGAGCACGATGTAAGGCTGTCCGCTGCGGATGAAGGTCCAGTCGAGCACATATTCGCCGGTGACGTATGAGCCGTCGGGGATGGGAAGCATCGAGTCACCGCTGATTTGGAAAGTGCGGTATTTGCGGTCGCGCGAGAGGAACGGCATGGTGAAGGTGGGCAGCACCTTGATGTATTCGGGGTCGGCAAATCCGGTGGCATAGCCGGCTTTGGCGCGCTCGTTCACGAGCTCGATGTTCTCGTTGTTGTCGGCATTGACGGTGGTGGCCAGCACGCGTAAGTTGCTGCCTTTCAGATGCACATCGTAGCCGCGTTCGAGTTGGAGCAGTTGGCTCTCGCTAATGGTTGTCAAATCGACCTTCACCAAAGTGTCGATGGCAATGCCGAAATATTTGGAGAAGGCAATCAGGGCTTCGATGTTAGGTTCCGAAACTTCGTTCTCGTAGCCGCTCAAGGTGGAGCGTTTCATGTTGAGCGCAAAGGCAACGTCGTCTTGCGTGCGGTTGCGGTGCTTGCGGAGGAATTTGATGTTGTTGCTGAAATACATGGTGTTTTGTTGACTGTGTGGTTTATTGACTGTGTGACTGTGTGTTTTGCTGACTATGTGACTGTGTGGTTTATTGACTATTTGGATTTGTTCCCGTTTAATTTGTCAATAAGATAAGTGATGAATTTTCCTATCCCCAATCTTTGTTGTCTTTCATTAGTAAATAGATGCTTATGCCTAAATCTTGAGCATCTTGCCAAATTCTTAAATCTTCAAATGCTTCCATGATGTTTTTGTTATTTGTTTATAGTGTGTTGTATATCATTAAGTTGTTCTGCCAGTTTTTCACGGAGTCAACGATACTCGCAGTCTCAAAGTCAAAAAAATCAAAAAATATCTGTTCTGTTTAAAAATAAATGATTAAATTTACGTCGTAAAATTTGATTAAAAACTCGTCAAAAGTACAGCTTTTTTGCGAAATACAAGAAAAAAACGAAGAAAATAATGGAACGCACGATTTTGCATCTTGATTTGGACACCTTTTTCGTGTCGGTCGAACGGCTGATTAACCCGGTTTTGGAGGGTAAACCGGTAGTGGTGGGCGGCATGTCGGATAGGGGAGTGGTCTCCACTTGCAGCTATGAGGCCCGGCATTTTGGCGTACATTCGGCCATGCCTATGCGCACTGCCAAGCAACTCTGCCCGCAGGCAATCTTCATCCGCGGCGATATGGATTTGTATAGCCGCTATTCGCGCCTCGTGACCGAAATCATTGCCGACAGCGCGCCGGTGTATGAAAAAATGTCCATCGATGAGCATTATCTCGACTTGACGGGAATGGACCGCTTCCACGATTGCTGTTTGTGGTCGCACGAACTGCGACAACGCATCATGCGCGAGTCGGGGCTGCCTATCTCGTTTGGCCTTTCGGAAAACAAGACCGTTTCGAAGATTGCCACGGGGCAAGCCAAGCCTAATGGCGAACTTCACATCCTTACACCTTATATTAATAGCTTCCTCGACCCGCTTTCGGTGCAGAAGATTCCGATGGTGGGCGCAAAAACCTATGCTCTGCTGCGCTCGATGGGCGTGGAGAAAATCGGTACGTTGCGTCGGTTGCCACCTGTGGCGATGGAGCAGGCGCTTGGCAAGCCGGGCCTCGATATCTGGAAGAAAGCCAACGGCCACGATGCTTCGCCAGTGGTGCCTTATCAGGAACAGAAATCGATGAGCAAGGAACGGACTTTTGAACAAGATACCATTGATGTGGCTGCCATCAAGCAATGGCTGTCGGCCATGGTGGAAAGCCTCGGCTTCGACCTCCGTACTCAACGCAAGATGGCGGGCTGCGTGACGGTGAAGATTCGCTATTCCAACTTCGATACCCACGATATGCAGCAACGCATTCCCTACACCGCTTTCGACCATGTGTTGCAGCGCACGGCTATGGCTGTTTTTGATAAACTCTACAACCGCCGCATGATGATTCGGCTGGTTGGCGTGCGCCTCAGCGAACTTGTCAGCGGCACACCGCAACTTGATTTGTTTGACGACAATGCTGAGCTTACACAACTTTATTCTGCCATGGATAAAATCCGTCAACGCTTTGGAAAACAATCGCTTGCACGAGCTTCAACGATTTGCGCTTGCTGAGATGCGATAAATCGACAAATTTACATGGAGACGCGATAAATCGACGTCTCTACTCTAACTCCTAAACTTTAAAATAACCTTGTTAAATATTCATTCATATAACAGCCTCTGCTACGGCACGATGCCGATAGAAACCCTGGTCGAGAAAGCCATCGCGCTGGGTTATTCAACCTTGCCTTTGACTGACATCAACACGACCATGGGCATGGCTGATTATGTGTTTGAATGCCAGAAACGGGGCCTTCGACCGGTGGCAGGGGTGGAGTTCCGTAATGGTAATGAGTTGCTTTATGTGGCTTTGGCGAAAAACAATGCGGGTTATGCCGAACTGAACCGTTTTCTCACCCAACACAACCTAAGCAAACAATCTTATCCCGAGACGGCGCCCGAATGGGGAAATGTCTTCGTGATTTATCCTTTTGGGAAACGGAAACCTGCTTTGCTGCACGATAACGAGTTTCTCGGTGTGCGTTTGTCGCAAATCACGAAAATCTATAATTGTCAGTCGTTTGAGAAAATGGTGGCGATGCAGCCTGTCACTTTCGCGGATGAGTCAGATTTTGCGGTTCACGAGAACTTGCGCGCGATTGACGAAAATGTACTCATTTCGCGCCTTTCTCCGGAGTCGTGTGCCTCGCCTGATGAGATTTTCTTGCCTAAGGAAAGACTCAAGACTTCTTTTGCGCTTTATCCGCAACTTTTTGAAAATGCGGAACATCTGCTTGATTGTTGCGAAATCTCGATGGATGGTAGCGTGAAAAACAAACGCACTTTTACGGGCAATGTCTTTGACGACAACGAACTGTTGCGCAAGTTGGCTTTTGATGGCATGTTTTATCGTTATGGCACGGCCAACAAGGAGGCTTACCGCCGTATCGAAAAGGAATTGCTTATCATCGAAAAGATGGGCTTTTGCGCCTATTTCCTCATCGCTTGGGACATTGTCCGCTATGCCATGACGCAGGGATTCTATCATGTCGGGCGTGGCAGTGGAGCCAATAGCGTGGTGGCTTATTGCCTGAAAATCACCGATGTTGACCCGATTGAACTCGATTTGTATTTTGAGCGTTTCTTGAATCCCAAGCGGACAAGTCCACCCGATTTCGACCTTGATTTTTCGTGGCGTGAGCGTGATCAAATCATTGCTTATCTGTTTGATAGATATGGCGCGGAACATGTGGCGCTGTTGGGCGCAACGGTCACTTTTCAGCAAGATTCTCTCGTGCGCGAACTAGGTAAGGTGCATGGTTTGCCTAAAGGCGAAATCGACCAGATGGAAAGGAATCCGGGCGTTTTTGCCCAACAGAATGAGGTGGGGCGAATCATCCTTTCGGTCGCTGAACGCATTCGCGATTTTCCGCGTCAGCGTTCCATTCATGCGGGTGGCGTGCTGATAACTGATAATCCCATCACCGATTTCGCTGCTTTGGATTTGCCTCCAAAAGGCTTCCCGACGACGCAATTCGATATGTATTCGGCTGAAAAATTGGGTTTTGAGAAAATCGACATCCTAAGCCAGCGTGGCATTGCCCACATTCGTGACGCGGTGGAAATGGTGAAGCGCATCCGTGGTGTTGACATCGACATCCATCAAGTCAATACATTGAAAAACGATGAGTTGATTCGTCGCCAGTTGCTGAAAGCCGAGACGTGTGGCTGCTTCTACATCGAAAGTCCGGCCATGCGAGGACTGCTGCGCAAGTTGCGTTGCTCTGACTATAATACGCTTGTCGCGGCAAGTTCCATCGTTCGCCCCGGAGTGGCCAGATCGGGCATGATGCGTGAGTTCATTCAGAGGTTTCATTATCCGGAAAATGTTGATTACAAGCATCCTGTGCTGAAAGAACTGCTTCATGAAACATACGGCGTGATGATTTACCAAGAGGATGTGCTCAAGGTGGGCCATTATTTTGCGGGTTTGGATTTGGCTGAGGCCGATGTGCTGCGCCGCATGATGGGCCACAAGATGCGCGACAAGTCGGAATTTGAAAGGGTGAAACAGCGCTTTTTCGATAATTGCAAGGCTAAAGGCTATCCCGATGAGTTGGTTCTGGAGATTTGGCGACAGATCGAGTCGTTTGCGAGTTATTCGTTTTCGAAAGCGCATTCGGCTTCGTATGCGGTTGAAAGCTATCAAAGTCTTTATCTGAAGAGTCACTATCCGCTTGAATTTCAGGTAGCTGTAATCAATAACTTCGGCGGCTTCTATCCAACTTGGTTTTATTTGAACGAGGCTCGCCGAATGGGTGCCAAGGTGCATCTGCCTTGCGTGAATCGGAGCGAATATCTCACTTCGCTGAACGGGAAGACGATTTTTATGGGCTTTGTCCATTTACAGGGGCTTAATCGTGAATTTGTGGAAAGTTTTGTGAATGAGCGTGTTGCGAATGGTCCTTTCGCCGACTTTGATGATTTTGTGGCGCGTGTTCCGTTTGGCTTGGAACAATTGGTCTTGCTTATTAGAGGTGGCGCATTCGGCTTCACTCGTTTGAGTAAGGCAGAACTGCTTTGGAAGGCGCATCTCTGCAAAAACCAAGGAAAGAAAGAACAGGCCGAAACGCTCTTCAGAATTGAGAACCAACATTTTGAGTTTCCTGATTTCAAGACTGACGCCTTGGAAAACGCCTACGACGAAATCGAATTGTATGGATTTCCCGTCTCGTTGACGTGGTTCGACATGTTGCAGACTCGTTTCCGTGGCGAGTTGATGTCGGTGCAGATGATTCATTTCGTGGGCAAATGCTATCGGATGTTGGGCAAGCTGGTCACGGTGAAATATGTCCACACTTGCAAGGGCGACTTGATGGCGATGGGTACTTTCGTGGATTGTACGGGCGAAGTGTTTGATACTGTGCATTTCCCGATGTCGCTGAAGACTTATCCGTTTCAAGGTGATGGCGTGTATCTGCTTTTCGGGAAGGTGACCGAAGAGTTTGGACAAACTACGCTCGAAGTGGAAAAGATGGCCAAGATGGGCTATCGGCAAAGGGAATGATGAAACCCGTTTTTTTTGTGGCGATATAAAATCTTGTTCAATCAAGACAAAATTGACACAAATCCGTTATTCCTTGAAAATTACCTTCATGAATGCAATTTTGTTCGTACTTTTGCGTAATTATTTGACTTATGCAGAGAAAACTTATCATATTGATTATATGCCTTTTGTCGTGTTGGATGAGTGTTTTTGCCCAGCAGAAAGGCACCGTTTCGGGCACCGTCAAGGATGCAGATTCGGGTGAGGCGCTTATCGGTGTCTCCATCTATGTCGAAAAACTGAAAATGGGAACCACAACCAACGAAAAAGGCTATTATGAATTGTCGTTGCCTGTTGATGAACAACAAATAACGGTTTCTTATGTTGGCTATATTTCAGAGAATAAAAGAGTTACAGTTACTAGAAAACCACAGAAACTGAATTTCTCCCTACAGCCCGAAACGGAAATGCTCTCCGAGGTGGTGATTTCGAGCGAGCAAGCTAATCGCAATGTGTCGAAGATGGCGATGAGCGTGCAGACTTTGGATATGCGCACCATAAAGAAAATCCCAGCCCTGATGGGTGAGGTGGATGTCATCAAGTCGATACAGCTGCTACCTGGCGTGCAGGCGGCTTCCGAAGGCTCGTCGGGTTTCAGCGTGCGCGGTGGCGGCACCGACCAAAACCTGATTCTTTTGGACAACGCGCCTATTTATAATGCTTCGCACTTCTTGGGATTCTTCTCGGTTTTCAACAACGATGTGGTGAAGGATGCTACGCTCTATAAGGGCGACATCCCTGCCAATTATGGCGGTCGTTTGTCGTCGGTGCTCGATGTGCAGGTTAAAGATGACATGCCCAAGAAATTCTCGATGCAGGGAGGCGTTGGCTTGGTAACGAGCAGACTGATGCTCGAATCGCCGCTATTTGATAGCAAGACGTCAGTATTGGCTTCGGCACGTACCACATACGCTGGCCTCGTGATACCTTTCCTCGGCGAAGATTTGAAAGGTTCTGACATCTATTTCAATGATTTCAATGTGAAGGTGACGCAGACCCTGAATGAGAAGAACCGTCTTTTCGTTTCGGCCTATCATGGTCATGACCAATTTTCGATGAAGGATATGGTTGGCTTGGGTTATGGCAATTCAAGTGCTACGCTCCGATGGAATCATATCTTCTCTAATCGCTTGACTTCCAATCTGTCAGCCACTTATTCGCACTTCAATTACGCTATCGACATCTGGTTTGATCCATACGATTTCACCATCAAGGCGGGAACTAATTCGGGTAATCTGTCTTACGATTTCGCCATGATGTGGAACGAAAAGCATACCTCGAAATTCGGAATTGTATCTGGTTTTCAGGCTTATAAACAAGGGCAGCTTTTCGATAGGGGAGGTGCCTTGTCGCAATATCTGCAAGTCGATTCAACGGCAAATGTCGTCCGAAAAGGCTTAGAACATGCGTTGTATTTCACTCATGATTATGTGCCTTCGCCACGCCTCTCTTTCCGTTTTGGAGTGCGCCTGTCGTGCTTCCAGAATATGGGTGAGGAAGAATTCTTCGTATTCGATGCCCATCACAACGTGACCGATACTCTGCATTATGCGGCGGGCGAGATTTTCCATACCGAAATCCATCCCGAGCCGCGTCTTGCTGCCATGTTTAGGATTGATGAGACCTCGTCGGTGAAAGCATCCTATTCGCGCACCGTTCAGTATGCACAAGTGGCTTCGGCGGCAACGGGCGGACTGCCTTTCGATGTGTGGTTCCCGATTAGTCCCAACATCAAGCCGCAGAAGTGCGACCAGTTTGCTCTTGGCTATTTCCGCAATTTCAAGAACGACGCCATCGAGACTTCGGTGGAAGCCTACTACAAGAACTACCAAAATGTGATTGACTTTAAAGACAATGCCATGACCTATGGCAATTTGCTCATTGATGGTGAGTTGCGCTGTGGGAAGGGCCGTTCCTATGGTGTCGAATTTTTGGTCAGGAAGAATGTCGGCAAATTCACGGGTTGGATTTCTTACACTTATTCGAGAACATTCAGAACCATCGAAGACATCAATTTTGGGAAAGAGTATCGCTCGCCTTACGACAGACCTCACAACATCGTCCTTGTGGCCAACTACGATTTCACACCGCGTATCAGCGTGGCCGCCAACTGGATTTACAACACGGGCCAGCCGGTGACCTACCCATACGGACAGTGTACGGTTGGTGGTGTGACATACGCCATCTATAATGGCTCCCGCAACGAAAGTCGCTATCCCGCCTATCACCGGATGGATATTTCGGCCACTTTTAAACTTAGTAAACCAAGATGGAAAAAGTGGGAAAGCGAGCTGAATGTGTCGGTGTATAATGCCTACGCTCACCACAACACTTGGGCCATTACCTTTGGGCAAAATCCCGATGGCGGCATCGCTACAAAGAAAATGTACCTGTTTTCGACCGTGCCATCCATTTCCTATAACTTCAAATTCTGACTGCCATGAAAAAGTTGATTAAGATATTGTCATTGATGCCGTTGCTTTGCTGTTTCGCCTGTACGGAAGATGTCGTCATCGATTTGGAGGAAGGCTCACCGATGATTGTGGTGGAAGGTTCCATTACCGACCAGATGAAACAACACGAAGTGATTCTGAGTTATACTGCCAATTTCTATCATAGCGGCGACATCGAGATGGTCCGCGGAGCCAAAGTCAGTGTCACAGATGGGGTTGATACGATTCGTTTCCAAGAGGATGCCGAGAAAAAAGGACATTATTTTTCGGAAATGGTGGCGGGAAGGAGAAACACGCTTTACCGACTCATGGTTGATGTGCCTGACGAGACTGAAGAAGACGGTTTTGTCCATCTTTTTGCCGAAAGCTTCATGAAAAACAATGTGGATGTTATCGATTCCATTGCCATCAAGCCGTTCAATGGGGTCAACGATACCACTCCTGCTGTGATTTTTGGTGATACCATAGAGTGGCTCTATCCTTATTTTCAGAGTCTTCCAGATCCCAGCATCGTGTATATGCCAATGATTTGGAAAAACGACACCTTGTTGACTGATACCCTCACGCAGCGCATGCTGATTCCGATAGCGGGCTATGCTGGCTATTATGTCAATGGTCCCGAAATGCTCCAGAAGAACAAGGAAATCCCGATCCATTATTTCATGAGGTCGAAGTTGCACAATGGCGACCGCATCCGTGCCGACTTGCAAAGCGTCCCGATGGATTTCATGTATTATGTTTACAGCCTCAGCACGTCGTTGGGCAGTAACCCGATGATGGGGGCGCCCACCAACCTCATCACCAACATCCAGCCGGCAGGCAAAGCCGTGGGTTGGTTCTATGCCGCCTCGGTGGCCTCGGCCGAAACGGTGTTCCAAGAATAATTGCTTGCGCGCGTCGTATTTTTTCTTATTATTGCAAGTCAAAAGTAAATTGCAATGATAAGAAAAGGTCTGCTTTCGTTAGGATTGGTTGCGCTGCTTGCGTCGTGCAATGTCGCAAGTCAATCATCAGATGAACCTCAACAAAACAATTCGTTTTTCCGTACAGAAATCTATCATCCAGGCGATTATGATTCAAAGAACTTCCGTATTCCGGCTATCGTCACGGCCAAGGATGGCTCGCTGGTGATGGCTACCGACAAGCGGAAAAACAACGAGGGCGACTTGCCCGAAGACATTGACATCCTCATCAACCGCAGCACCGATGGCGGACGCACATGGAGCGAGCCAATCGTTTTGGCGCAAGGTGCTGGTTATGAACATGGTTTCGGCGATTGCGCCTTGGTGCAAACCAACGACGAAGGTGGCTTGATGGCGGCTTTTGTGGGAGGCAAGGGCTTGTGGGCTTCCACTCCCGAAAACTCTAATCGTTCCTATATCGCCCGCAGCTACGATAACGGTCTCACTTGGTCGGAACCGCAAGATGTTACGGCATCGATTTTCGGTGTCGGATGTTCCGATTCGGTTAGGCAAACGTGGCGCGCCTCGTTCTTCGGTTCGGGCAACGGCTTGCTGACTTCTAAAGGACGCATTATGTTCGTGGCAGCTATCCGCGAAACGGAGGAGTGGCAACTGAACAACTATGTGTTTTATTCCGACGACAATGGTGAAACATGGAACCTTTCGCAACGTGCCTCGGTGGGTGGCGACGAAGCTAAGGTGGTGGAACTCAACGATGGCCACATCTTGATGAGCATCCGCCATGAAGGAAATCGCTGGTTCAATATCTCGGAAGATGGCGGCGAGACTTGGCAACCGGAAGTCTCTGTTTGGAACGACATAACGGCACCCGCTTGCAATGGCGATATCATCCGTTATAAGTTCGGCAATGAAGACTGTCTGCTCCACTCGGTCCCTTATGGCGATAGCCGCGACAGTGTGACGGTTTTTGTCAGTCTCGACGAAGGCCTGACTTGGCCAGTGCGTCGTTGCGTGGTGCCTTATCCATCGGCCTATTCGTCGCTTTGCGTCTTGCGTGACGGAACGATTGGCATGTATGTCGAAGAAAAACAGGTGGATAGCCTTGGCTACACAATGGTGTTCTATAACTTCGGTATGGATTGGCTGATGAAGGAATAGGCTCCGATTTAATTTCATACATTTGCATTTTTCTTTTTCGGAATGGACAATATTATCGAGAAATACTTGAATTATGTGGCTGAAGCGTTGAATGCTAGCACTTTGGTGAAGATGACGCTGAGCAAGCCCGCGCAAAAAAACGATGAACTGCGCAACATTTATGTTAAGCCCGTGTTGATAAAAGGTGTGCGCCTTTTTGCTTTCACCTATCACTACGAGCGTCGCGATGAAGTGAAAAACTACGATGCAGAGCAAATGCTTGAATTAATAGGCGAGTTGCTGCCCTCGCGTTTCTTGAATGCGGTTCTTTTTACTGTGAGTGAGGATTTTACGCTTTTGGTTAGCGCCAAAGGAAAGGCCACTATTCAGACGAAACGTGTCCAAGAATGCCGTGAACAGAATCTTGACCACGACAAACAGAAGCAACGTCTCATCAATCCTGCTAATCCATGGTGGTTTTTGTTGGGCTTGACAACGCGTGAGGGAAAGGTGTTGGCAGATATGCAGCACAAATACAAGCAGATTTGCAAGTATGTCGAAATCGTTGACGGCGTGATGAAAAACGTGAAGTTCGGCGATGAGATTCACATTGCCGACATGGGGGCGGGGAAAGGCTATCTCACCTTCGCACTTTATGAATATCTGACCACGAGATACGACAAGAAAATCGTGATGGAAGGTGTCGAAATCCGTCCTGATTTAGTGCTGAAAATCAATGATATAATTGAAAAGTGTAATCTGGAAAATTTCAAGTTCGTCGAGAGTTCGATTGAGGATTACAAACCAGCTAAACTTGATGTCCTCATCGCTTTGCATGCCTGCAATACTGCCACCGATGATGCGATTTTGAAGGGCATTAGAAACGATGCCAAATTGATTATTTGCGCGCCATGCTGCCATAAGCAGATTCGGCAGGAGATGGAGAAGTCGGGTAAGACGGATTCGATTACGAGGTTTGGCATTTTCCTTGAGCGTCAGGCAGTTATGATTACCGATGCGATTCGTGCCTTGGTAATGGAGTATTGTGGTTACAAGACACAAGTGATGGAGTTTATCGAGATGGAGAACACTCCAAAGAATGTGCTTTTGGTGGGCAGAAAAAGTGATGCACCGATTGACAAGTCTGCTATCTCGAAGCAAATCAATGACTTATTGGAACAATATGGTGTCGGAGAACATTATCTTTGGAAACATTTGTTCGTGAATTTGAAATATTGATGCACTGATAGTAACTTTTGAGTCGGAAATAATTCTCGATAAAAGAGTCCATCGTATTGAATAATTTCGTAATTTCGTGGACTTTTCGTAAACGAAACAATTTATCAACTAAAAAAATAGACATTATGCAAAACATTGATTGGGCAAACCTTACATTTGGTTACTATCCAACAAATTACAATGTCCGCTGCTACTATCGCAACGGCGAATGGGGTGAACTCGAAGTGAGCTCCGAAACCACCATCAACATCCACATGGCTGCTACTTGCTTGCACTATGGTCAAGAAGCTTTCGAAGGCATGAAGGCTTTCCGCGGCAAGGACGGTAAGGTCCGCATCTTCCGCATGGACGAAAACGGCAAGCGCCTGCAAAATTCTTGCGACGGCATCATGATGGCCAAACTGCCTATGGAGAAGTTCGAAGAAGCTATCGTTAAGGTCGTGAAACTCAACTCTGATTTCATTCCTCCATACGAAACTGGCGCTTCGTTGTACATCCGTCCATTGCTGATCGGTATGGGCGCTCAAGTGGGTGTGAAGCCAGCTAACGAATACCTCTTCGTGGTGTTCGTGACCCCAGTTGGTCCTTACTTCAAGGGCGGTTTCATGGCTAACCCTTACGTCATCACACGCAAGTACGACCGTTCGGCTCCTCTCGGTACCGGTATCTATAAGGTCGGCGGCAACTACGCTGCTTCAATGCGCGCTCACGTTGAGGCTTGCCACGGTGGCCAATACGCTTGCGAGTTCTATCTCGACGCTAAGGAAAAGAAGTATATCGACGAAGCTGGTGCTGCTAACTTCTTCGGCGTGAAGAATGATACCTACATCACTCCTCAATCAACTTCAATCCTGCCTTCAATCACCAACAAGAGCCTGATGCAGATTGCCGAAAGCATTGGCATGAAGGTCGAACGCCGTCCTATCGCTGAAGAAGAACTGGAAACCTTCGAAGAAGCAGGCGCTTGCGGTACTGCAGCTGTCATCAGCCCAATTTCACGTATCGACGACCCAGAAACTGGCAAGTCATACCAATTTGGCGACGGCAAGCCAGGTCCTTGGAGCCTGAAGCTCTACAACAAGCTCCGTGGCATTCAATATGGTACTGAACCTGACGAATTTGGTTGGATTACCATCGTTGAAGGCATCTGATTCCTTTTTTGGAAAAAAGTTTCAAAAAAAATGCGTCTCGATGAGGCGCATTTTTTATTAATGTGTATTTTTGTAGCCTCAAATAGAAGTTCAATCTTAAATTTATACACTATGAAGAAATTTACCCTTGCCTTAATGGCTGTGCTGGCACTCTCCTTCTCGCTGAAGGCCCAGCAGTACGTTTCAACTCAACCTTCCAATAGGAACGTTGTCATCGAAGAGTTTACGGGTCGTAATTGTGGCTATTGCCCTGACGGTCATGTTATTGCTAACGGCATCGTTCATGACAATCCAGGCCGTGCTTGGGCTGTTAACATCCATGCTGGCGGTTATTCACCAACTTCCTATCCTAATTTCCAGTGCCCTGATGGCGTGACCATTCACAATGGCTTCAGCATCAGTGGTTATCCAGCTGGTACAGTGAACCGTTGTGGTGGCAACCAATCATACAATCGTGGCCAGTGGTCGGGCTTGGCGAATGGTCAACTCAGCCAAGCTGCAGAAATGAACATTGGTGGTCGTGTCATCATCAATCCTGCTGCAAGAGTGGCGAACATCACTGTTGAAGTTTATTTCACCGCTAATTCTCCTGAATCAACAAACTATCTCACTGTTGCTATGTTGCAAGATAGTATTTTCGGCAGTCAGTCTGGTGGCTCATCCAATCCTGAACAATGGGTCAATGGCCAGTATTGCCACATGCATATTCTTCGCGATGTTGTGAATGGTGATGCTTGGGGCGAAGCTATCAGCCCAACGACAGCAGGTACTCTTATTACTAAGACTTATACCTATGAAATCCCAGAAATCATTGGTGATCCTAATGGTGTTGATGTTATCATTGACCACCTCCATTTCCTTGCTTGGGTCACAAAGGATCATTATTACACACTCACAGCAAATGAACTCGAAGTCGTTCAGGGTTCGGATGAACCAATTTATCCATTCTTGAAGACTGTTGCTCAAGAATCAAATGTGACCTGCACTCACAGCAAACTCCTCAATACAACGATCATGAATGGCGGTACTGATAATTTGACATCAATGACCATTGAAACAGTCATTGAAGGTCAAACCTATACAATGAATTGGGAAGGCAACCTCGCTCAATTTGATCAGGAAACTATTGAAATCCCTGTCGAAGTTCCATTTGGCACTTATAATGCTACCGTGAAGATTGTATCTGCAAATGGTCAGCCTTTTGATGGCTCAAAGACAGTTGAAGTCAACTGCATGGAATGGGCTGACCTTCAGATTGAAGGTACTGAAGAAGAACTGAAACTTGAACTCATGCAAGACAAGTTCGGTAACCAAACCACATGGGAAGCTACTGCTTCTGATGGCTCAGTTATCGCATCTGGTGGTCCTTACGCAATGCTCGTTGGTGGTACTGCAACTCAACTTCACATCGAACATTTCAACGTCCCTGCTAACGAATGCGTCAAGTTCACGATTTATGACAACATCGGCAATGGTATCTGCTGCGCATATGGTCAAGGTTACTTCATCCTCTATGATTCGAATAATAATGTTATTTTCGGTGACGAAAACGATGGTGAATTTGGCTCTGAAGCTTCAATCCTGCTTTCTGTGAAGGGTGAAAGCCCAATCGTAATTGGTGCAACTGAAGTTGAAGTGTTGAACTACACTGATGCTAATTTCATTACCGAACCTGTTGAATACGAAGGTTATCCTGAAGAAGTCGGTTTCGAATACCAGAAGGAAGGCGGTGAACTGCAGACCGTCGAAGGTATTATCAACGAATTCCATAAGATTATGGCTACTGTCAACAACCTTGAAGCTTCAAGCACTTACACTGTTTATGCTTATGCTAAGGTTAATGGTACAACCTATTATGGCACATCTACCACATTCAACACTTGGACTGAAGGCGTCAACGAACTGGAAAACAGCCTGAGACTTTATCCTAACCCAGCTTCAGAAGTCCTGAATCTCGTCGGCGAAGGCATGAATAAGGTTGAAATCTACAACGCTATGGGCCAATGCGTTATTGCTGAAGAAGTGAATGGCAATGCTGTTATCAGCACCAGCGCTTTGAGCAATGGTGTCTATTTCGTCCGCATCTATGCTGAAAGCGGTGAAATGGTTACCAGAAACTTCTCAGTGGTTCGTTAATTGAACAACTGGTATACAACAAAAAAGCCGCCATTTGGCGGCTTTTTTTATTGCTATAGATGGAATGAGAAAATCAGATGATTCCTTTTGTCTTCAGCAGTTCAGCCATTTGCGATTGAAGTTTGTGGGCTTCTTCGCCAGCGCGAATGGCAAAGTCGCTGCCATTTGAAGCGTAAATGATGCCTCTCGATGAGTTGACGAGCAAACCGCATTCGTTGTTCAGTCCGTTTTGGGCTACGGCTTGCAAGTCGCCGCCTTGTGCGCCAACGCCAGGAACAAGGAAGAAATAATCGGGCAACATCTTGCGGATTTCGCCTAGTTCTTCGGGATGGGTGGCGCCAACAACGAACATCATCTGTTCGGAAGTGGCCCAAGTGGTAGCGGTCTTCAGCACTTGCTGATGCAGCATTTGGCTGCCAACATTGAGGTATTGAAAGTCTTGTGAGCCTTTGTTCGAGGTGAGTGCCAACAAGACAACCCATTTGTCTTCGAAGTTAAGGAATGGCTCCACAGAGTCTTTGCCCATATAAGGTGCAACGGTGAGTGCATCGGCTTTCAGCGTGTTGAAAAATGCCTTGGCATAGTTCGCTGACGTGTTCCCGATGTCGCCACGTTTCGCATCGGCAATGACGAAAATCTCAGGGTAGTTGTTGTGGATGTACTGAATGGTACGTTCCAGGCTAAGCCAACCTTTTGCGCCATAAACTTCATAAAATGCAGTGTTAGGCTTGTAAGCTACTGCATATTGTGCAGTCTTATTGATGATCTGCTTGTTGAATTCAAAAATCGGGTCTTCCAAGGCCAACAATTCCTGTGGAATCTTGTTGATGTCGGTATCCAAACCCACGCACAAAAACGATTGTTTCTGCTTGATTTGTTCAAAAAGTTGTGATTTATTCATAGTGTTGTGTTATGATTCTAAGTTTTCTTTCAGCCGTTCCGCGTTTTCGGCCATTTGCAGCTTCTCGATGATTTCGTTCAAGTCGCCGTCCATTACTGCGGAGAGGTTATAGACGGTCAATCCTTCAACGCGGTGGTCGGTGACGCGCCCTTGAGGATAGTTGTAGGTACGGATTTTTGCCGAACGGTCGCCAGTCGAGACCATGGTCTTGCGCTTGGCGGAAATATCGTTGATGTATTTCTCATATTCCATGTCGTAGATGCGTGTGCGCAGGCGCGACAAGGCTCTTTCCTTGTTCTTGGGTTGGTCGCGCGTCTCGGTGCATTCTATCAGGATTTCTTCCGATTCGCCTGTGTTCGGGTTCTTCCACACATAGCGCAAACGCACGCCCGATTCCACTTTGTTCACATTCTGACCTCCAGCACCGCTTGAGCGGAAGGTGTCCCATTTGATTTCACCTTCGTTGATTTCCACGTCAAATTCTTCTGCCTCAGGCAAAACCGCTACCGATGCAGCTGAAGTGTGGATGCGGCCTTGAGTCTCGGTCTTCGGGACGCGTTGCACACGATGAACACCCGATTCAAACTTCAGGATACCATAAACGCCGTTGCCCGTCACATTGAAATCGATTTCCTTGTAGCCGCCGCTGGCACCTTCGCTGACGGAAGTGACTTCAATTTTCCAGCCTTTGGCTTCGCAATATTTGGTGTACATCCTGAAAAGGTCACCGGCAAAGAGGCAAGCCTCGTCGCCGCCAGTGCCGGCACGAATTTCCATGATGGCGTTTTTGCTGTCTTGCGGGTCTTTAGGAATCATCATCACGCGGATGTCTTGCTCCAGAACATCAATGCGCGATTGTGCCGTTTCGATTTCATCGACGGCCATCTTGCGCATCTCTTCGTCTTTTTCGGTAGCGAGGATTTCGCGGGCTTCTTCGACGTTGGCTTTCAATAGTTTATATTCCTTGAAAGCGGTGACGATAGGCTCCAAGTCCTTGTAATCCTTGTTGAGCTTGACGAAACGCTTCATGTCGCCCGCAATGGCAG
>JAKSMV010000016.1 GCA_024400425.1 Bacteroidales bacterium | reverse complement strand
TGGAAGTGCGTGTCGAGAACGATTCGGTATGGCTGACACAAAGCCAGATGTCGGAACTGTTTCAAAGAGATAGGTCTGTCATTACTAAACATATTAACAATGTGTTTAAGGAAAAAGAATTAGACGAAGGAAGGAATGTGCAATTTTTGCACATTGCAAATTCAGACAAGCCAATAAAGTTATTCAGTTTAGATGTGATCATTTCCGTCGGTTATCGGGTCAAGTCGAACCGTGGCACTCAATTCCGCATCTGGGCAAATCAGATCTTGAAGGATTATCTCTTGCGGGGATACGCCATTAACACAAGGCTGGAGGCTTTTGAGCAACGTGTTGATAAGGAACTGTTTGATCATGAACAGAGAATTCGAAAAAACGAAGAACAAATAGGATTCTTCATCCGTTACGCATTGCCTCCTGTTGAGGGTGTGTTTTGCGATGGGCAGATTTTCGATGCGTATGTTTTTGCCAGCCAACTTGTGAAATCGGCAAAATCACGGGTCGTTCTGATTGACAATTACATTGATGAATCAGTGTTGCTATTGCTGTCGAAACGGAATGAAAACGTTGCGGCGACAATCATCACAAGACAGGCTGGGCAAATGCTCAAGCAGGATTTGGCAAAGCATAAGGCTCAATATCTCACGATTGACGTGAAAGTGACGGATAGAGTTCACGACAGATTCCTAATCATTGACGACAATGTTTATCATATTGGCGCTTCGCTCAAGGATTTGGGCAAAAAGCTGTTTGCATTCTCGAAAATGGAGATAAACGCCGATGATTTGATTAAATTATTGAAAACATTATAGTTATATATGGAAAAAGTTTAGCCGTTAGCCGTCTTTGCTTTTTTTGTAATTTTGCAGCCGCAAATAATCGGAAAACATGAATGATATGCAAGGGGCTCGCATGGAATGGAACCCGAAATCGTTTCCGAAAATTAATTTTATACAATGAGTCAGAATATATCGAAATTGAGAAACATCGGTATCGCAGCGCATATCGATGCTGGAAAGACCACTTGCTCGGAACGCATCCTTTTCTTTACGGGCGTGAACCGAAAAGTTGGTGAAACACATGACGGACAAGCCACGATGGACTTCATGAAGCAGGAACAGGAGCGTGGCATCACCATCGCATCTGCTGCCATCACAGCCCATTGGAACGACCATCAAATCAACTTGATTGATACTCCCGGTCACGTCGATTTTACCGTCGAGGTGGAACGCTCGTTGCGTGTCATCGATGGCATGGTGGCCGTGTTCTGCGCCGTGGGTGGCGTGCAACCACAGAGTGAGACGGTCTGGAACCAAGCCGACAAATATCGTGTGCCTCGTATCGCCTTCGTCAACAAGATGGACCGCACGGGTGCCGACTTCAATGAAGTGATCAATCAAATGGTCAAGTATCTGGGTGCCAATGCGGTAGCTCTTCATTTGCCCATTGGTTCAGAAGCTTCGTTTGAGGGTATGATTGACTTGGTCAATATGAACTCGGTCATTTTCAAGGAGAAGGAACGCATCGTTGGCCCGATTCCGGAAAACATGATGGCGCAGGCAGAGGAAGCCCGTCACAACCTTATCGAGAAAGTGGCTGATGTGGACGATGAGGTGGCTGAACTTTATCTCGAAGACAAGGAGATTCCGCTCGACTTGCTCAAGTCGGCCATCCGCAATGCAACCATTAAGTTGATGATGGTTCCTGTGTTGTGTGGCTCGGCCTATAAGAATAAAGGTATCCAGCTGCTTTTGGATGCCATCGTCGATTATCTGCCATCGCCAAAGGACTTGGGAGCTGTCATCGCTCACGATCCTGAAAACGAAGAGAAGACCATCCAACGCAATCCTTCCGATAACGAGCCTTTCTCGGCTTTGGCCTTCAAGCTCATCAACGACCCGTATGTTGGCCAACAGACCTTCATCCGCATTTTCAGCGGCAAGCTGACGAGTGGCATGAGCGTATATAATACCAACAAAGGCAAGAGTGAGCGAGTTGGACGTATCTTCCGCATCAAGGCTAAGGAACGCGAGGAAATCACAGAGGCTGGCACAGGCGAAATCGTGGCTTTGGTGGGCATGAAGTTTACCCGCACGGGCGATACCTTGTGCGACGAAAAGTCGCCTATCATGCTTGAAAACATTCATATACCTCCAGCGGTCATTGAGATGAAGGTGAACCTTGAGGACAAGAAGAACCGTAATAAATTGGGCGAGGCCTTGGCCAAACTCTGCAACGAAGACCCATCGTTCCGTGCACACTTCGATGAAGAGACCGAAGAGACTATCATCGCTGGCATGGGTGAGCTACATTTGGAAATCATCGTCGATCGCTTGAAGGAAGAATTCAAGGTGCCGGTCACGGTGGGAGCGCCTTCGGTATCGTTCCGCGAAACCATCACTGCGCCATTTGAATGCAACTATCGTTTTGTAAAACAAACTGGTGGTAAGGGTCAGTTTGCACATACTGTCATCCGTTTCGAACCTAACCCAGGCAAGGGCTTCGAGTTTGTTGATGTCACCAAGGGCGGTGTCATCCCGAAGGAATTCATCCCATCGGTGCAGAAGGGTCTGGCAGCGGCCATGAACAAAGGCCCATTTGCTGGTTATCCTGTCGTGGATGTGAAGTGTGTCCTCGTGGATGGCAGTTCGCACCCTGTCGATTCGAGCGACATGGCCTTCCAGCTTTGCGCACAGATGTGCTTCAAGCAAGCTTTCATGAAGGCAAGTCCAGTGCTGCTTGAACCGATGATGAAGGTGGAAATCAATACGCCTGACGATTACATCGGCAATGTGACGGGCGATGTCAACAAACGTCGTGGCCGTATCGAGGCCATGCGTCGTTTCCGTAAGGGCTCACAGAAGTTGGATGCCTTCGTCCCGCTGATGGAGATGTTCGGCTATGCCACCGCGTTGCGTAACCTTTCGTCAGGTCGAGCCAACTACTCGATGGAGTTCTACCAATACGCGCCAACTCCTAAGGACAAGCAGGAGGAAATCGTGAAGGAACGGAACCAGAAAGAATAAGAGATGAAGAAAGGTGCGGCAACGCACCTTTCTTCGTTTAGTTATGCAATCGTTTTGATTGTGCTGTAGTTCTTGTCGTCTTTTTCGACAAGAATCTGTTTTTCGATTTGCTTCAGTTCGGCGACGTGTGAGATGATGCCGATGAGGCGGTCGCCTGTGGTGAGTTCGTTGAGCACTTTGAGGGCTTGCTGGAGCGAGTTCTCGTCGAGTGAGCCGAAGCCTTCATCGATGAACATGGTGTCGAGTTGGATGCCACCGGCTGATGACTGTATCTCGTCCGACAGTCCGAGTGCCAACGAGAGTGAAGCCTTGAACGATTCGCCGCCCGAGAGCGAACGAACGTTGCGCTCTGTGCCATTATAGTGGTCGAGGACATTGAGCTCGAGACCGGTTTGTGCACCTCCGCTGAAGGTCTTGCGTCGCCTTAATTCATATTGTCCGTTCGACATGACCAGGAGTCTTGTGTTGGCTCGCTGGATGATGCGGTCGAAATAGGCGGTCTGGACGTAAGTCTCGAGACTAATGCGTTCTTTGCCGGCGAGTTGGCCATTGGCAGTGTCAGCGAGTGTCTTTTTCATCTGATACTCTTTTTCGAGCACCGACAGCTTGCCTGTTGTCGCAGCCACCTTATCAAGGATGTCGTGGTTGATGGTGATGTTGGTGCTGAGTTTTTGGATGACAGTATCTTTCTCTCGTTTGGCTGTTTCTGTCTCGGCCATCAGTTGGGTGGTCGCCGTTTCGTCAATCTTTGGTTCTTCTTTGACGAGTTCAGCCAGTTGCTTGATTTGGCCGTCGAGTGTTGCCAAGTTGGTGCCGTAATGCTGAAGGGCATCGCTGGCTTTGGCGATGGCGTTTTCAAATTCTTTCTTTTGCTGTCTCTTGGCATCAAGCACTTTCTGGGCTTCGGCTTCGGTTGGATAGTTGAGCGAATCTTTCAGTCCTTGCAGTTGCCCCATCAGCGATTTCGATTCAGTTTCAAGACCAGTCTTTTGGGCATTGAGTTTTGCTATTTCTTGAGCCTTATCGTTTAGATTGGTTCTGTCGGTTGGCAGTTCTTTATCCAACGTCTCCTTGCGTTGCTTTTGACGCTTGAGTTCGTTAAGTTCATCTTTGAGTCGAGTCCATTCCGATCTCATATCCTTTTGCTTTTCGGATATCTTTCCGATGGCTTCGTCGAAATCACAATCTTCCAAAAGTTCAGTTATTCTTTGCTTGAGGCTTTCTTTGGTCGAATTCAGCGATGCAACCTTGCTGGAATAATCAGTCGCTGCTTGTTGGGCTTTCGTGCCCAGGGTTTCAACTTGCTTCTTCAGCGTTTCCAGTTCGGCCTTGGTAGGCGCTGATGCTGTTTTTTCGGCAAGGTGTGGGTGATGGGTTGAGCCGCAAACGGGGCACACTTCGCCTTCTTTCAGTTCTTCGGCCAGATAGCCTGCTTGCTCGGCAATGAAGAGATGGTATTTCTTCTCATAGTCGGAGTTGGCGTTTTGTCGGGCTTCTTCTGCCGACTTTGCCTTGTTTTGGAGTGAAGGAAGTTTTGTGCATTCGGCATTGTGGTTTTCCAAATCGTTTTTAAGTGCCTTGAGTTTTTCACCGTCTTCGATAAGTTTGCTTATGCTGTTTTCGTGTGTAGCAATAGCGGCTCCCGGATCGTGTATTTTTCCGAGTTCCGTCTCCTTTTCTTTGATGGCGTTTGACAATGTTTCATGCTCTTCTTTTGCTTTGCCGGTGGCTTCAAGATTTGCTTGTGTGTTTCGACAGTTGTCTTTCAGTTTTTTCTCGCACTCGGTCAATTCCTTGTATTTTGGCATCAGCAGATCCATCTGTGGAATCTCAGTTGCCAGTGTGTCGATTTCAGGTTGATGCTTTTGCGCTTCGGCAGAGGCTTGTTCGAGAGCAGGCTTTACTTCTTTCTCTTGGCGGTTTCGTTCAGCAACGGTTTCGTCGTGTCTTTTCTTGTTGGTTTGATATGCCTTGATATCGTCGAGTTGCTTTTTCAGTGCGTCAATCTGTTCTTGGAGTTTCTGGCTTTCGTTGGTCAATTCCTCTTTGTTCGCAACATCTTCATCGTGAATGGTGCTGATGAGGCTAGTGAGTTCGTCGATGGACAATTCTCCTTTCTTGAAGTTTTCCTTGGCTGCCAGCAATTCAGCAAAATGAGGATTGGTTTCGTGGCAAACTGCTCCATTTACATATTGGGCAGCGCTTTTCCTGAGGTCTTGAACCTTGCCATAAACCTCGTTGGCATTTTCTTGCAGTTTTTTCTGCAAATCGAGATAACCGCTGGTCTTGAAGATGTTGCGGAAAATCTCGGCGCGTTTCTTGGTGTCGGCAAGAAGCAATTCGCGGAACTGGCCTTGGGCAATCATGGCGATTTGTGAGTATTGCGAGAAATCAACACCGAGAATTTCATTGAGTTTGGCATTGACTTGCTTGATGTCGGTGATAGGGGCTCCGCTGCCGATTTGCAGTTCGGCTTCAGCTTTCTTTTCTGTCAGTCCTGTTCCGCGGTCTTTGGGACGAAGTTGCTTGGGCGAGCGCTTCACTTTGTATTGCTTGCCAGCATATTCGAATTCGAGTTCAACGAAGGTTGGGGTTTCGGGTTTGGCGTATGTCGAGCGGAACATCGAGTCGTCGCGTGCATTGCCGCTGGCTTCGCCGAAGAGGGCAAAGGTGATGGCATCGAAGATGGTGGTCTTGCCTGCTCCTGTGTCGCCGGTGATGAGGAAGAGTCCGTTGTTTCCTAATTTATCGAAATCGACTTCGACGTTTCCTGCGTAGGGCCCGAAGGCCGAGATGGTCAGTTTGTGTGGTCTCATGGTATTTAGTTTTTGTTGAAAATGGTTTCGATGGTTTCGTTCATGTATCGTTTTTGTTCTTCGCTCAATGCTTGTCCGTTTTGCTTTTCGAAGAGGTCACCGAAAAGCTTGTCGGGTTGTAGTGCTTCTACATCCATGGGTTTGCCGATTGATGTCATGCCAGCGCGTGTACGTTTGTTGTCGTAACGCAGCTCCATGAGGCGATGGTAGATGCTTTTGAGTTTGCGCATGCCATCGGGGATGTCGTCTTCGTCGGTGAGGGTGATGCGGACGAAGGCTTCTTGGTAGCCTTTCCCATCGTAGAATGTCTTTGCTGTGAGTTCGTCGTAGGAGCCGCGCAGGTCGAACCATTCGTGAAGCGGTGTCAATGGTCGCTCAGTAATAATAGGTGTTTCTTCGCCATTGATTTCGATGATGGTGACTGACTTCTTGTCGTTGACTTCGGAGAAGGAGTATTTTAGTGGAGAGCCGCTGTAGCGAATCGTTTCTTTCCCGCATGACTGCGGACGGTGAAGGTGGCCCAAGGCGACATAGTCGAAGCTGTCGAAGGCTGATGCGTCGATGTTGTCCAAACCGCCTACCATGACGTCTTCCGACTCGGTGCGTTCGGCGTTGGTGATGAACTGATGGGTGACGAGAACATTGCGGCGCGTCTTGTCGATGCCCATTTGGCTGATGACGTATCGCATGGCTTCGTCGTAGGTCTTGATTTCGGTCCCTTCGTCGGCAAAATGCTGCACGATAGCTGGCTTGATGAAAGGAAGCATGTAAACGGCCAGTTCTGTTTCACCGTCGTTCAAGATGATGGGAACGATTTTTCCGTTAAAGACGGGCGAAAGGTGTATTTTGCTGGCTTCCATGATGCGCGATGCAAATGCGATGCGCTCGGCCGAGTCGTGGTTGCCGCTGATAATGAAGATGTCTTTGCCGAGCTTGGCAAGATTGACCAGGAAGTCGTCGAATAGGCTTACGGCTTCAGCCGATGGAATGCTTTTGTCGTAGATGTCGCCTGCAAGGATGATGGCGTCTGGCTTTTCGCTTTGGGCAATGTCGATGATTTGTTTCAGAACGAACTCTTGTTCTTCGAGCAAAGCGTATTCGTTGGCTCGCTTCCCGATGTGTAAGTCGCTGGTGTGAAGTATTTTCATATTGTTTTTGAGTTGTTTGTTGTCACGGCAAATATACGTTAATTTTCTAAGCTTCGTTTTTGGCGTTCATGATATATATACTTCCGGAATCTGGAAATTTCAACTTTGGGCACAAAAAAAGCGCAAACCGATCGGTTTGCGCTTCCTATTTTTAGCCTTTTATTTATTTGACCACAAATCTAATCTTTTCGTTTCCGTTGACCACCATCGTATAAATGCCTGATGCGTAGTTCTTCACGTCAACAAATTGCGTTGATTCAAGTGTCTCGACGAGCTGGCCGAAAACGTTGTAAACCATGATGCTTTCAACTTCAACACCTTCGATGGTGATGATTTCTGAAGCTGGGTTTGGATAAACGCTTATGGCGTTGTCGGCCACTTCAACAACGTCTTCGATTGTGGCGCATGTTGGGCACGACATGGCGAATCTATCAGGGTTGTTTACGTCAAAAGCATAGACTTTTCTGATGCAATAATTGTATAGGTCTTTTGCATTTGAATCGATGAATGCGTTGCCGTGAATTGGTTTTGGCGTCAGGCAAACTTCATTCTTGAACACCATCGTTCCGAGAACGCTATTGTTTTCCTCGATGTAACCGCGCAGGTTGAATGAATTGTCCATGCCGTTGTTGGCAAGGTCGTACCAGCTTGTTCCGTCGTCCGAATAGAGGCGGCCGTATTGGTTTCCGGTGTTCGGTCCGATAGGAGCGGGATAATTTCCTGTCAGGCTTTCCATCACAAACCAAAGGCCTCTTGTGTTGTGAATGGCGACATATTCCTCAAATGGGATATCGATGTACTGGCCACAACCTGTTGTGGTATAGTCTTGTGTGTAAAGCAGGTTTTCTGGAGTTGTTTCGTCGCCCTGATAAATCATGGCTTTGCCGCGGTGTGCCTCATAGTCGAACATGGCGACCTTGGTGACTCTGTAGGTGTCATACGGAGCGAGGTCTTCGGCAGGGATATAGATTGCCCAATAAATCGGAGTGCCCGCCATCAAGCCAAGGCCTTCTTCGTTGGTGCCATCGTCATAATACAGATAGGTGCCGTCGAGCGGTTCCTCTTCGTCCCATGTGATGAGGACGTTGTTGCCAAGTTCTTCAACTTCGACCGTTTCGTAACCTTCATAGTTATCGCAAGCTGAATATACCCAATTGTAGCTTACCCATTCGCTTTCACCTTCGTCGAAGACGGTCTGAACAGATGTCGTATAGCTTTGACCTTCAACGAGATTGCTTGTCTCAAGTTGATAGTAGCAGTCGGCAACATTATGGGCTACGATTTCATCGTCGAGCTTGATGTTGAAGCCGACGAAGTCTTTCTTTGCTGAATTGCCGAGTTCGACGTTCCTAAGGTCAATCTTGAAGCCGTTGGCATCATAGTGACGGAATGCGATATAGACATAGCGGCCTGCATAAGCGCCAAGCTCGATGGTCTTGGTGTGCCATTCGTAAGCGGCTTTCTCGTCGAAGATGACCGTGAAATCGTCGGGATTGTTTGGAGTGCCTGTCGAAATGGCGATGCCATAATGGTCGCGACGGTTGCTCCAATGGCTTGTGACTTCGAAAGTCAGAACTGATTTCTTTCCAATCAAGACTTGTGGCGAAACCAGATAGTCGTCGGTGCCTAATGAGGTCACGCCATCGGACGATGAAATAGAGGTGGCGCAGTAGTCTCCTACGCCGCCAAACGGGTCGAAGCCAAGTGCCCAGTTGCGGCCATCAAGGTTGCCATCAATCAAGGTCCAACCATTGAGGCTTATGTTGAAAGGATAAGAGAATGTCTCTCCGTATTCAGGCTGGTCGGGGTTTGCATTGCTTACCCATTGTGCCCAACCTGTTGGTGAAACGTGGAGGCTTTCAGGTGCCTCGATTTGTGCTTGCATGCTGATAAAGCTGAAAAGCACCATTGTAATTAACAAGTAAAATTTTTTCATATCGCGATAATTTTAGAATTGAACCCTACTTTAGTTTGGGTTGCAAATGTAATCCTTTTTCAGGGATGTTTGCTCTTTTGGAGAAAAAAGTGTTTGGGTTGGGAATAATAAAAAAGGTGCAACCTTTTGGGCTACACCTTTTT
Source organism: Bacteroidales bacterium (assembly GCA_024400425.1). Classification (GTDB taxonomy): domain Bacteria; phylum Bacteroidota; class Bacteroidia; order Bacteroidales; family F082; genus Limimorpha. The sequence goes on along the minus strand of JAKSMV010000016.1, from coordinate 64,464 downwards.
ATCTATTTTTGATAGAGGGTTGTCTATTTGCCTTATTTCACTTCTTCGAAATCAGCGTCGGTGACGTTGTCGTTGCCGTTGTTCTGCTGGTTTCCTTGGTTAGGATTGCCACCTTGGAAGCCACCGCCCATGTTGTTCGGGTCGAAGCCAGGACCTTGTGGGCCGCCTTGTGCTCCGGCGTTCTTGTACATCTCTTCGCTTGCCTTTTGCCAGATGGCGTTCATCTCGTTCATGGCGGCGTCGATGGCAGCGATGTCTTGCGACTGGTGAGCGGTCTTCAGCTTGGCGAGAGCGGCTTCGATTTCGCTCTTCTTGTCGGCTGGCAGCTTGTCGCCATATTCCTTCAGCTGTTTCTCGGTTTGGAAGATGACGCTGTCGGCTTGGTTAATCTTGTCGATGCGTTCGCGTTCCTTCTTGTCGGCGTCGGCGTTGGCCTGGGCTTCGGCTTTCATGCGTTCGATTTCGGCATCGGTGAGGCCCGATGAGGCTTCGATGCGGATGCTCTGCACCTTGCCAGTAGCCTTGTCCTTAGCGGTGACGTTGAGGATGCCGTTCGAGTCGATGTCGAAGGTGACTTCGATTTGAGGCACGCCACGTGGCGCTGGAGGAATGCTGTCGAGGATGAAGCGGCCGATGGTCTTGTTCTGGGCAGCCATTGGGCGTTCGCCTTGCAGCACGTGGATTTCAACCGAAGGCTGGTTGTCGGCTGCGGTCGAGAACACTTCCGACTTCTTGGTAGGGATGGTGGTGTTCGATTCGATGAGCTTGGTCATCACGCCGCCGAGGGTCTCGATACCGAGGCTCAGTGGGGTGACGTCGAGCAGCAGCACGTCTTTCACTTCGCCGGTGAGCACGCCGCCTTGAATGGAGGCACCGATAGCCACCACTTCGTCAGGGTTGACGCCCTTCGAAGGCTCTTTTTTGAAGAAGTCGCGGACGATGTTCTGGATGGCAGGGATACGGGTTGAACCACCTACGAGGATGACATCGTCGATGTCGTTGACGCTCATGCCAGCATCTTGCAGTGCTTGACGGCAAGGCTCGATGGTGTCGTGGATGAGCTTGTCGGCCAGTTGCTCGAACTTGGAGCGGCTGAGTGTGCGGACAAGGTGTTGTGGGATGCCGTTGACAGGCATGATATATGGTAAATTGATTTCGGTTTCGCTTGATGACGACAATTCAATCTTTGCCTTTTCGGCAGCTTCCTTCAGGCGTTGCAGTGCCATCGGGTCTTTGCGGAGGTCGATGTTGTTGTCGCGCATGAATTCTTCAGCCAACCAATTGATGATGACTTCGTCGAAGTCGTCGCCACCGAGGTGGGTGTTACCGTTGGTTGATTTCACTTCGAACACGCCGTCGCCCAATTCGAGGATGGAGATATCGAAGGTACCGCCGCCGAGGTCATACACAGCGACTTTCACATCGTTCTTCTTCTTGTCGAGGCCGTAGGCCAGAGCAGCGGCTGTAGGCTCGTTGATGATACGGCGCACCTTCAGGCCGGCGATTTCACCTGCTTCCTTTGTGGCCTGGCGCTGAGCGTCGTTGAAGTAAGCCGGAACGGTGATGACGGCTTCGGTGATGGTGGTTCCGAGGTAGTCTTCAGCGGTCTTCTTCATCTTCTGAAGGGTCATGGCTGAGATTTCCTGTGGGGTGTATTGCTTTCCGTCGATGTCGATGCGAGGGGTGTTGTTGGCGCCTTGCACTACCTTGTAAGGCACGCGGCGGATTTCAGCGCTCATCTTATCGTAGGTTTCACCCATGAAACGCTTGATGGAATAAATGGTACGCAATGGGTTGGTGATGGCTTGGCGCTTGGCTGGTTCACCTACCTTGCGCTCGCCGTTGTCGGTGAATGCTACCACTGAAGGTGTGGTGCGGTGACCTTCGCTGTTGGCGATGACAACAGGTTCGTTGCCTTCCATCACTGCTACACATGAGTTCGTTGTTCCTAAGTCTATTCCGATGATTTTTGACATGTTTTGATTCTCCTATTTTTAATTGTTGATCTAATTTCGTTGGTTGTTTGGCAATTGTTTGCCTATGTCCAGTCTGCATTTGTTGCGACGGCCTCCATTAGTCAATCTTTGTGCCAAAACCAAAAACTGACAAATTGTCACGTTCATTTTTATCTTTGTATCAAAGGAAAAATTACCTATCTTTGCACTTTTATTTTTAATATCGAATTTTTACATGAAAAAATATATCACAATCGTTATTCTTCTGTTGGCTTCGCTGACCTCGTTTTCTCAAGATAAGCAAAACTTCTTCCATAAGGTTAAGAATCTGTTCGTTGTTCATGATACGGTTTATATCTATCTGAATGGCAATGATTTGGATTCTGTATATGGATTAAATTTTCCTGACTCGATGTCGAATGACTCTTTGAGTGATGTAAACGACGAAGAATTCGATGATATTACCGAAGAGTCGGAAAGCATTCCGGTGCCGTTTGATACTATTGATACTGCAAACAAGTTCCGCAAAATTGTCTTGTTCGACAATGGCAGTTGGGTATATTATGATTTGGACATGCCAGTTTTGCCTGATACGCTCGATAGCGACCATTGGGATACCGACTGTGTGCACACCTATCGCGACATTGCACTTAAAGATATTCCTGACGAGGTTGACTTGATGCTTGTCGATTCGACTCATGGCTTCTGCATTCCGCATCCTGGCCAAGTGGTTTCCACTTTCAAGTGGCGCAAAAAACGCCCACACAAAGGCGTTGACATCAACCTCAACACGGGCGATGCCGTCTATGCCGCATTCGATGGTATTGTGCGTGTGGCTTTGCCAACGCGCTTGACGGGGGGCTATGGCAACGTCGTCGTCATCCGTCACGCTAACGGATTGGAGACCTATTATGGCCACCTTTCAAAACATCTCGTCAAGAGCGGCGATGTGGTGAGAGCGGGTGAGTTGATTGGCTATGGCGGTTCGACAGGTCGCAGCACGGGCCCGCACCTCCATTTCGAAACGCGTTACATGGGCCAGGCTTTCGACCCCGAACGTATCTTCGATTTCGAGCATGGTAAGCTTCGTAGCGAAGTCTTCACATGGAAAAAGCATTACACCAATATCAACTCGCATTACGGTCAGACCGACAAGGAATCGGTTGCAGCTGCTAAAAAGTCGTCACAAGCACCAGCAAACTCTCCTGTTTATTATAAGGTGAAGAAAGGCGACACGCTCAGCAAGATAGCCAAACGCAATGGCACCACTATCAAGAAGCTGTGCAAGTTGAATGGTATTAGGGAAACCAAGCCGCTGCAGATTGGTCAAAAACTAAGGGTGAAGTGATGCCTGCCGTTTTCAGGAAAGCTGTTTCTGGCGATGTTGATACCATCATGGAAATTGTCCGTGATGCGCAACAGTCGTTAGCCTCGCGTGGCATCGACCAATGGCAAAATGGCTATCCCAATCGCGAGTCGATTATCGCTGATATTAATAGAGGTGTAGGTGTAGCGGTTTTGCAGGACGAAAGGGTGGTTGCCTATGCTGCCATCATCGTCAATGGCGAGCCTGAATACAAAAACCTTGTGGGTGGCCAGTGGCTGAGCGATGGCGATTATATCGTGGTGCATCGCATCTGCGTGAGCAACAGTTTCGTCAGGAAGGGATTGGCTTCGGCCATCATGCAATACGCCATCGATTTTGCTTTGAGCAAAGGCATCCATAGCTTTAAGATTGACACTCATGTCGAGAACCAATATATGCTGAATTTGCTCAATAAATTTGGATTCACTTATTGCGGCGAAATCCATTATGAACACGGCGACAGGGTGGCTTTCGAGAAAATCATCTAAAATGAAAAAGGCTCCGTTGGGAGCCTTTTCGTTATCATTTCATCCATGCTTCGACGTCTTCTAATTGAAGCGCTGGAATGTCGAGTTTGTTCTTCTTTCGCAATCCATTCAACTTCTCGCGCAAGGCCGAAGGTTTCTCGGCTTTGAGTTGGTCGATGGTGTTGTAGCCGTTGCTCAGCAGCAAGGTGGCCCAGGTTTCGGCCATGCCGAGTGCCATGAAGTCTTCCTTGGTGGCGTTCTTCACAACTTTTTCGGGACGCATCATCGGGAAGAGAAGCACTTCCTGAATGGTAGTTTGGCCGGTGAGCAGCATGACGAAACGGTCGATGCCAATGCCCATTCCTGAGGTTGGCGGCATACCATATTCCAAAGCGCGGAGGAAGTCTTGGTCGATGAACATGGCTTCGTCGTCGCCGCGTTCTGAGAGTTTCATCTGCTCTTCGAAACGGGCGCGCTGGTCGATTGGGTCGTTCAGTTCGGTGTAAGCGTTGGCCAGTTCCTTGCCGTTCACCATCAGCTCGAAGCGTTCGGTCAGTTCGGGATTGTTACGGTGGCGCTTGCAAAGTGGCGACATCTCAACAGGATAGTCGGTGATGAAGGTCGGTTGGATGTAAGTGCCTTCGCACTTGGCGCCGAAGATTTCGTCAATCAGCTTGCCTTTGCCCATCGATGGGTCGATTTCAATATCGAGTTGCTTGCACACGTCGCGCAGTTGGTCTTCGTTCATTCCAGTGATGTCGAAGCCGGTCTTTTCCTTGATGGAATCAATCATGGTGATGCGCTTGAAAGGAGCCTTGAAACAGATCTCGTTGTCGCCGACCTTGACGGTGTCGGTGCCCAACACTTCTGTCACCACCCTGTTGATCATCTTTTCGGTGAAGTCCATCATCCAGAGGTAGTCCTTGTAGGCGACGTAGATTTCCATGCAGGTGAACTCCGGGTTATGGGTGCGGTCCATGCCTTCGTTGCGGAAGTTGCGAGAGAATTCGTAGACTCCGGCGAAGCCGCCAACAATCAGGCGCTTCAGATAGAGCTCGTCGGCGATACGCAGATACATCGGGATGTCCAATGCGTTGTGATGAGTGATGAATGGACGTGCGGTGGCGCCGCCAGGAATGGCTTGAAGAACAGGAGTCTCAACCTCAAGGCATCCGTTTTCGTTGAAGAAGTTTCGCATCGAGTTGATGATGCGGCTGCGGGTGATGAAAATGTCCTTCACCTTGTCGTTGACCACGAGGTCAACATAACGCATACGGTAACGCAGTTCAGGGTCGTTGAATTCGTCGTATTTCACACCGTCCTTTTCCTTGACGATAGGCAGCGGGCGTAGCGATTTGCTCAAAACCGTCAGTTCTTTGACATGGACAGAAATTTCGCCCATCTGTGTGCGGAAGGCAAAACCTTTCACTCCGATGAAGTCACCGATGTCCAAGAGGCGCTTGAAGACGGTGTTATACATGGTCTTGTCCTCGTCGGGGCAAATCTCGTCGCGCTTGATATATAGTTGGATACGACCTTTCGAATCCTGCAGTTCGCAGAACGAAGCGGCACCCATGATGCGGCGGCTCATGATACGGCCTGCCAAGGTGATTTCTTGGAATTGTTCCAGGTTGTTGTCGTCAAACTTGTCCAAGATTTCGGTAGTGGTCACACTTACCGGAAAGGCAGCCTGAGGATAAGGATTGATTCCTAATTTATAAAGTTCTGATAATGAATTTCTTCTGATTTGTTCCTGTTCGCTTAACATAATGTGATGCGTTATTTTGGCTGCAAAGGTACGAAAACGATTGATACCCTTGGAAACAAATCTGATAAAAACGAACTTCAATGGTTTTGGTGGTGTACAATTACCAATTTCCAAAACTTTTGTATTTTTGCAATCGTATGATTAGAGAGAAGAGGACTTTTATGAAAACAAACAAAAATAGGGGTAATAATGCCTTATTAATAATGCTTGTAACAAGTCCTATTTGGATTATTCCGTTAGCGTTGCTTGTGGATTATTTAGATGAAAGATACTCAGCTCCAAAAGTGGAGAAGGTGCATAATTATCCAAGGTATGAATATCCAGCTGATACCATTTTAGCTCACCCAGAGAGAATCCCTAAAAAAGGAGAATCTATTATGCCAAGGGTAAATAGCCATGATGGGAACAATGGAGTAGTCATAACTTTGCCTGGTGATAACAAGATAAATACCGGCCTGTCTTCAGAGGAAATCTTAGAACAATTAGACTTTGATTATCAAGATGTCTACGATTACTATGGTGGGGCTGAGGAATTATACTAAATCTATCTTATCTTCATTAAACTGACATGAAAAAGAATGATTCAACAATTGTAGAAGGTTTTCCTCCACTAATGTGTCATGAGCCTCGAATCTTGCTTTTGGGAACAATACCAGGGAAGAATTCTATTAGTGCCAATGAGTATTATTATGACAATAGCAATCGAATGTGGAAGATGTTGGCAAAATTATCAACACAAAAATTGCCTACAAATTATACCGAGAAAAAGGTGTTATTAGAATATTTGCATGTCGTACTTTGGGATTATTATCAGTTTGTTGAGCGAACTAATAGCACGGATAAAGGTATCCTAAAAGGAATTCCAAACGATATTGTTGGTTTTGTTAGAAAAAACCCGACTATAACAAAGATAGCCATAAATGGTTATGGAAAATACAATAAGTTTGGAGAAAAACTACAAAATCAGTTCGGACAGTCTATCAAAGTGTTTCGTTTGCCAGAAACAAGCGGTCTCAACGCTTCTTGGACTTTAGAAAAACTGTGTAAGGAATGGAGCGTTGTGTTTGAACTATGAGGTAGTGTTTCAACCAGTGTGCCCAGTTCCAGCGGATTTGCAATCCGTGGGTTTCTAAATAAAAGGATTTGTAATCCGATAATACATTGTATTTCTTATTTATACATTCACTTCACCACCTCCACAATCTTCTCCCCCAACGCCAATTGTACCATGGCAATGGTTTTGCAGGTGAAATTGCGGCCTGCATGAAAGTTTTCTATTAAAGTTACGTTTTTATGCTGAAATACTGCCAAAAACCACAAATAAATTGTATTTTTGCCATCAATTAAACTACATTATGGGTTCTGTTTTCGTCATACAAGGTATTCTGATATACATTTATGGCTTTGACCACAATCCGCCTCACATTCATGTGCGAAGCGGTACCGACAACTTTTCCATCACCATCAAAAACCGCATCATTGAAGGTGTGGCACGTTCAAAGACCGTTTCCATCATCAACCAATTCATGGATGAGCACGAAGATGAACTGATGGAGTTGTGGGAAAAAGCCCAGAAAGGTGAAACAATCAAAAAAATAAGATAAATTATGTTGCTGACAATCACAGATGTAGAATATTTGGGCGAATACTCGTTACTCTGCTCGTTCAACAATGGCCAGCGTCGTAAGGTTGACTTGACACCGCTGCTTGCCTATCCAGCTTTCGCTGAGTTGCGTGATAAGAGCAATTTCATACAATTTGGCCTTGACCAAACCATCTTCTGGGCCAATGGTGCCGACATTGCCCCCGAATATCTCTATGAGCACGGCGTGGAGGCCTGATATGCAATTCAAAGACGTCATAGGACAAGAAACTGTAAAACAAAAACTTATCATGAGCGTACGCGAAAATCGGGTACCTCATGCGCAGTTGTTTTTAGGCTCGGTGGGCAACGGGTCGTTACCTTTGGCCTTGGCTTATGCCCAATATATCCTTTGTCCGAACCGAACGGATACCGATAGCTGCGGAGTTTGTCCTTCGTGTCAGAAAATCAGCAAGTTGGTGCATCCTGATGTGCATTTCGTGTTTCCTTCAGCTGCCAACAAGAAGGTGAAGAAAGACCCAGAATCGGATCTTTTCCTTGAAGATTGGCGCAATTATGTGTTGACCAACAATGGCTATTTTGATGCACAGGGCTGGTATCAGTCGCTGGATATGGAGAACAAGCAGGGCTACATCTCAGTGCGTGATGCCGCAACTTTGCTGCGCAAGTTGAACTTGAAGGCTTACGAAGGCGATTATAAGGTTGTCATCATCTGGATGGCCGAGAAGATGCGCGTAGATACGGCCAACAAGTTGCTGAAACTCTTGGAGGAACCCCCCGAGAAGACTATTTTTATGCTAATGGCTGAAGACCAAGACGAACTATTGGCTACCATCCGCTCGCGCACCGTCATGGTGAAGGTGCCGGGCATTGAGACGGATGCCTTGCGCGAAGCTCTCGTTGAAAAGCTGAACTGTCAGGAAAACGAGGCGCATGATGCCGCCATGATTGCCGAGGGCGATTGGATTGCCGCTTGCCGCTATGTCAACGACAAGGATGACGAGAAGTTCTTCTTCCAGACTTTCCAACAATGGATGCGCCTTTGTTTCCTCAACGCCATGAGCCAACTCATTGATTTCGCTGGCAATATCAAGACCATAGGCCGCGAACGACAGAAAGAATTGCTGAACTACGGACTGAAAGTGGTCCGCAACTCGTTGTTGATCAACAATAACCTGAGCGACTTGGTGATGCTTCCAAACGATGAGAAGACTTTTGTCACCAAATTCGCACCTTTCATAAATCCGGCCAACACGATGCAAATCAATGCGCTGTTTGAGGAAAGCATTGAACAGATTGAGCGCAATGGCAATGCGCAGATTATCTTCTTGGACGACAGTTTCAAGTTGGTTAGATATTTGAGAATGAAATAATTAAAACTAAATAGGATGATACGTTCAATGACTGGCTATGGTATAGCCGAAAACATTTACAATACCAAGAAAATCGTTGTCGAAATCAAGACACTGAATAGTAAACAACTGGACCTTGCGGTGAAGCTGCCAGCGGAATTGCGCATGGCCGAACTCGATTTCCGCAACAGGATATGCGCTAAGTTACAGCGTGGCAAAATCGATGTGACGATTACCATCACCGATACCAACATGGACCAAATCGCGCATATTGATGGCGACATCGTGGCATCGTATTATCGTCAGATTCAAGAGATTTCGAAGAATCTTAACATTGATCCATCAGCCCATATTTCTGAAATTCTTTTCCGTATGCCGGGCATCTTTAACACTCAGGAGCAAAAATACGATGAGGATTTCATTGCCAAGGTGTGTGAAACCATCGACCAAGCTCTCGACATTGTTGACGGTTTCCGCATTCAGGAAGGCCAGACCTTGAAGAAGGATCTTCTGCATCGAGTTGAGTTGATTCTTGGCCTGCTCGAACAAGTGGAGCCTTACGAGAAATCGCGCCACGAAACCATCAAGCAACGTCTCACGAAGAATCTTGCCGAACTGACCACCGATGGCCAATACGACGAAAACCGCTTCGAAGCCGAGTTGATTTATTATCTCGAAAAACTCGACATCACTGAAGAGAAGGTGCGTCTGCGCCAGCATTGCAACTACTTCAACGAGAGTTGCGACGAAGACCAGGCTGGCAAGAAACTCGGTTTCATTGCCCAAGAAATGGGCCGCGAAATCAATACCCTTGGCTCGAAAGCCAATGAGGTGAACATCCAGAAGATTGTCGTCAAGATGAAAGACGAATTAGAAAAGATTAAGGAACAAGTTTGCAACATTTTGTAATTAAGAATTGTGGAATGAAAAGAGGTAAGTTGTTGGTGTTTTCGGCACCTTCGGGCTCGGGAAAGACCACTTTGGTGAATTATTTGATGGCCAACATTCCCGAATTGGCATTCTCGGTTTCAGCCACCACGCGCGAACCGCGCGGCGAAGAAGTGAATGGCCGCGAGTATTATTTCATCAGCCTCGAAGAGTTCAAGCAGCGCGTCGAGAATGGTGAATTTCTTGAATGGCAGGAAGTGTATCCAGGTCGTTGCTACGGCACTTTGCTCTCGGTGGTGCGCAAGATGCAAGACGAAGGCAAGCATGTGGTTTTCGATGTGGATGTGGTGGGTGGCACCAACATCAAGAAGTTCTTTGGCGACGAAGCCATGTCGGTATTCATCCAGGCACCGTCGGTTGAATGCTTGCGCGAGCGGCTCATCGGACGCCAGACCGACTCGATGGAAGAAATCGAGAAACGCCTTGCCAAAGCCGCATGGGAAATGGATTTCGCCCAAGGTAAGTTCGACAAAACCATCATTAACGATGACCTCGAAACAGCCAAAACTGAAATTCTGAAAGAGGTTTTGGAGTTTTTGGAAAAATAGTTAAAAAGAAATTGTAACAAAATAATACTATGAAGATTAAAACCTTGTTTTTCTGCTTTTTGCAATTAGTTCTTTGCCATGGATTATTTGGGCAAAATAATCGTTCAGAATTTGAAGTGGATTGCCCTACAGGTCAAACCATAAGATGTGAAATTTTGAATGATACAGCTGTAAAAGTTACTTTTTGTGACTATCATAGTGTACCAAATAGTTTGGTTATACCTGACGAGGTTATCAATCCTGAAACAGGATTGTCGTACTTTATCACACAAATTGGCTATAAGGCTTTTGCTGGAATTGGTCCCGCTTCTGGCCATGATTATCTTGTTGGCTCTTTGACTTTGCCTTCCAGATTAGTGTTGATAGATGGAATGGCTTTCTATAATTGCTATCAAACTTCAGGTTCGTTGGTTATTCCTTTTGGTGTTGTTTCAATAGGAATTAATGCATTTTCTGATTGTGGTTTTGAGGGTAATTTATATTTAGGGAATTGCATCGAAACAATTGGGTATGGTGCTTTTTCAGGGTGCCGCAGTCTTGAAGGAACATTGACGTTAGGTGAAAACATTTTGTCAATTGATGAACAGGCTTTTTGGAAGACAGGTTTTCATGAACTCAGATATAATGTGAAAAATCTTGTTATCCCGAGTTTTTATAACACTGGAATATTTGGTGATAGCAATATTGAACATCTTATTTTTGGAGAACAAGTTAAACATATTCCTTCTTATACATTTTGGGAAGCAACTCGTCTTTCTGGAACTATAGTATTTCCCAATTCGGTTGAAACTATAGGTAGTTATTCTTTTTTTAGAGATTCAAATATCACTTCTGTGATTTTTGGGAAAAATTTATTGACAATAGGAGATTATGCTTTTTATTTTTGTTCGGCTTTGTTATCAATTCAATGTAAGTCAGAACTTCCTCCGGTTATAGGCAATGATACCTTTGTTTTTGATAATAACGATATGATAGTGATGGTTCCATGTGGCCGAGTAGATGATTATAGAAATGCCGCCTATTGGAGTAGGTTCAATAATTATTCAGAATTGTTTTCGTCTTCAGTGCTGGTTGAAGTTGATGATTTGTGTGCTGGTACGGCTTCTATCATTCAAGAGCCAAGTTGCGATGACAACATAGCTCGTGTGAAGGCAGAAGCCAACGAGGGTTATGAATTCTTGTATTGGACAATAAATGATGTGGAAGTTTCCATGGATATGGAATACGAGTTTCCAGTCACTGATGATATTACGATTATGGCTCATTTCGAGGATGTGACAGAGTGTTTTGAAGGTCACTCAGATAATAATTTCATCTATCCCAACCCAACGAAGGATTACATTCAAATTGCAAGTGAAGGTTCTTGTGTAATGGAAATTTACAATTTAGATGGGCAATGTGTTGCAAAGAGTTCTGGCGATTTTATGGACTTGTCTTCGATGGCAATTGGAATTTATTTGGTGAAAATCTACGATGAAAGTGGATTTGTTAGGATTGAGAGAATAGTGAAAGAATAGTAATCAAAGTAACTCAATAACGCTTCATGAAAAAGGTAGGCATCTATTCCGGCTCGTTCAATCCCATTCATCACGGCCATGTGATGTTGGCCAACTATTTGGTCGAGTTTTCCGACTTGGACGAGCTGTGGTTTGTGCTGTCGCCCCAAAATCCACTCAAGAGTAAGGATGACTTGCTGCCCGATGCCGACCGCATGAAGATGGTGCAGTTGGCTCTTGGTGACGACCCGCGTTTCCGCGTCAGCGACGTGGAGATGCATTTGCCTCGGCCATCTTACACCATTAACACGCTGACTTATTTATCCGAACAACATCCTGATTGCCAATTTGTTTTTATTTGTGGTATGGACAGTTTGCAGCATTTGCCGAGTTGGCGCGAATGGCAGAAGATAATAGACAACTACGAACTTTTGGTCTTCCCGCGCAAGGGATACGACGGTGGCGAATTGGTTCATCACCCGAATGTTACTATTGTGGAAACGCCCATCATCGAAGTATCGTCAACATTCATTCGCGAAAGTGTGAAAGCGGGAAAGGATGTCCGTCATTTCATGCCTGAGAAGGCTTGGGAATATTATGTTTCAATATGTGACTGATCCTTAAAAGTCCAAATTGAACGAGAAATAGAATTGCGGTTTCTTGCTGATGGCACCGTCCTCGATGCCCCAAGCCACGTCACCGCGGATAAAGTAGCCGAATAAGGTAGTGCGCAAGCCAAATCCCACACCGCCAACGATGGGTTCTTTCATTTCGGTGACGCTGATATTGAGGTTACCGTCTTGATAGTGCGAGGTGTAAAGCGAATTGTTGAGGTTGTAGGGATTCCATCCGGTCCATGCTGTGCCGATGTCGCCAAAGGCCACAACCTGGAAATCACGGATGAATTGCATGTTGATGGGTCGGTTGAGGAGATAACTGAACACAGGGAATCGCAATTCACTGTTAATCACCACGAAATTGTTTCCGTTTCGTATGTTTTGCTTGAAGCCGCGCATGTTGGTGGCTATGGTTTGGTAGGCATAGTTCTGGTCGTAGTCGATGGGGGTGCTGTTGCTGAATTTGGCTCCAATCCAGTTGTCAACACCGCCCATGTAGTAGATGAGCTTGTTCTTCCCGAACGAGCCGCTTCCAGCGATTCGGTTGGCCCAGATGAAGTTACGGCTGATGCGCGTATAATTACGGTAGTCGAAGCCTGCCACGATCATGTTGTTCATGCCTTTGCCAACGAGTTGATAGTATTCGGCAAAGACCTTTCCTCGTGCGCCGACGTAGAGGTTGTTACCTATCTTGCGTGCGTTGTCGAATACGAGTTCACCGCGCAGGCCGCCCCAATGTTCTTGCGTGTCTTTGTCGCCAAGACTGTAGTCGTCGATGGCGAGGTTGGTACGGTGGTCGTTGCGGTAGATGAGGGTGCCGCGCAGACTTAAGACTTCGCTGAAGGGGTAACTGAGCTGGTAGAAGGCTTCGTTGGTGACGGTGCGGTAATAATAATAGGAGTAGTCGTCGGTGACGTAGCGGTGCAGGGTGAGCGACTTGTCGATGCGTTTGCTCAAGTCGCTGAAACGCAGCATGTATTCGTTGTTGGTGAGTGAGGTGTTGAGTTTCACGCCGAGGTCAACTTTGTAGTCTTCCATGAGGTCTTTCAGGGTGGTGCCGAGGAAGATGTTGAATCCCATGTTGAGATATACGGGTGATCCGCCGCCCGCAAAGGGCTGATAGCTGTAGCTCATGTTTGTGAAGTCGATTTGCGAGAAAAGCTGGTCGGTGAAAAGCTCTACATAGTAGTTATTTGGTCGTTGAATGGTGTCTTTCTTGATAGGTTTCTCTGCAACGGCATTGGTGGGCGGAGCGACGGCGGAATCATTGAACATTGTGCCCGAATTGTTGGACTTGCGCCTGCTGAAACGGTAGCTCGTCACGAACTTGTGTTTTGGAGTTTGAGGAAGGGCTTGGGCTTCGGTTTGTTTCGATTCATCGATGATTCGCTTTTGTGCAAATGGATTCAGTTGTCGTATCTGTGTGCCTTGCATGGCGTTGAGACTGGGCGAGAGATAGAGTTTTTCGCCATTTTCTGAAGCCATGAGCATGGCGATTTTGTTGTCGCGAGGGTAGTAGGTGTAGTCGATGATGTTGGCTGAATAGTCGGTGAGTTGGCGGGTTTGGGCGAAATAACGGTAATGGATGGTGGTGTCGATGAAGCTGATGGCGCTGTCGAGTTGCGCTTGGCAGAGGTTGTAGAAGCCGGTCGAGTCGCTCAGGTAGAGGATGCTGCCGTCTTTGAGGAATTGTGGCAGTATGCTGTTGGTCACTTTTTGGCAGGTCAGGTTTTGAAGCACGGGGCTTTTGCTGACGTAATCGAAGGCGTAAAGGTCGAATTGGCTGTTTTGGAAGCCGATTTCCTTTTCGTACTTGATGGTGTCGTTGGTGCGGTTTGAACTAAAGATGATTTGCTGGTCATCGTTGCTGAACACGGGATTTAGGTCGGTGTGGTAGTCGTTGGTGATTTGTTCCAAAGTGTTGGAAAACAGGTTGTAAACATAAATGTCGGCTTTGCCTTTGCGCGTACCAGCCACTACGATTTTTCGTGCTTTGTGAGCGTATGAGAAGGATGTCACCTTCTGGAATTCGAATAGGAATGTGCTAGCTTTCTTGCCAGTGGTGATGTCGAGGTTGTAGAGTTGTATCTTGCCTTTTTCCTCCACGATGAACGACAGGATTTGGCTGTTTGGATGCCATGCCAAAAGCGGGTAGGACGTGTCGATGTGTTCGTCGGAACGGTAACCTGTCTTGAAGAGTTTCTGTTTCTTTCCGCTTTGAAGGTTTTCAAGCCACAGTTGGATGAGGCCTTCGTCGTTGCTGACGTAGGCGATATATTTTCCGTCGGGACTGATACTGGGTTGGGTGAAAGTGCGGTATTTCCTGTAGCTCAGCTTCATGGGACTTTCGGGTCGATGGCTGAGCAAGGTTCTGTAACGGCTCTTGTAGAACTCAAACCAATCGGCTGTGAGGTCTTTGAAATCCTTTCCGGTCACATAAAGCAGGGCGCGGCGCACGTTTTGCGAGCTTTCGGCAAGGGTCATGATGTCGTTGAAGGCCTTGCTGCCATATTTTTCGGCAATGAAATTCCAAAACGAATAGCCGGCAATCAAAGCGTCTTCGTTGTATAATTGGTTGATTTTCTTGTAGTCGCCCGATACGATGCCGCGTTGAAGCTGTTCTTCCTTGTGGCTGTCCCAATCGTTGGCGATGTAGGCAATCAGTCCGTTCTGGAACCATTCGGGAATGTCGTAGCGGTATGAATTGCGGATTTGCGAGCCTACCGAGGTGCCATTCATGATTTGGCTGAACAGCAGTTGTACGATGCCGTCGCGTATCTGGGTCTCGAAATGGGTGTAGTCGCCATCGAAATAGAGCACTACTTTCGAGCCGATTATCTTGGTGATGCCGCCCGTGTTGCCACTTTCTTCATCGTCCGAAAACAGGTTGCTTTGCTTGAGGTCGGCGAGGTTGTTGAACAGGATGAACTGTATTTTTTTGCTGAATTGACTATTGAGTCGGCTTTCGAGCAGTGGAATCTGAGTCTTGGCATAGCTTTGTGCATATCTTGCGAAATCGTCGCCGCCTTGGTAGTAATACACATCGAAATTGTCGTTGCTGTAATACGACCAATGAAAGTCGTTCCACTGGACGCGGTTCTTGCCGAAGGGCATGTTCATGCCGTTGTAGAACTGGGCTTGGAGCATGGATGTCGATGCCATCAGCCAAGCCAACAGCAGCCATTTGATTCCTATGCTTCGTGTCTTTGTCTCCATTCCGCAATAAAACGACAAAAATAGGGAAAATAGTACTATCATGTTTTCAACTCTAAACTTTTCCTTATTTTTGCCCTCAAAATGTAGTTTATGCTGAAACTCAAAACCTTTGTCTTTAACGCATTTGGCGAAAACACCTACGTTGTTTACGACGAGACCAAGCAATGTATCATCATCGACCCGGGATGCTCATCGTCGGTCGAGTCAGAGCAGCTTTTCTCTTTCATCGATTCGAAAGGCCTCAAGCCGTTGATGGTTATCAACACGCACGGACATATCGACCACATCATGGGCAATGCAGCCGTGAAAAAGCATTACGGTATCAAGGTGGCTGCTCACGCTGATGTCCGTTCTGATTTTCTTCATGCCAAGCGTCAGGCGGCCATATTCGGTCTGCCTTTTGCCGACGATTGCGAATTGCCAGATGTTGAACTTATTGAAGACGAGGTGATTAAGGTTGGCGAGAGCACGCTCGAAGTCATAGCAACTCCAGGTCATGCCAAAGGCAGCATCAGTTTGTATGCCGAATTGGAAGGTTGGGTGTTTACGGGCGATGCGCTTTTCTGCCGCAGCATAGGCCGTACCGATTTCGAAGGTGGTAGTTTCGAAGAGTTGCGCGGCAGCATCCGCGGCAAGCTTTTCCATCTGCCTGACGACACAACCGTACTGCCTGGTCATGGCGAGGAAACCACCATTGGCGATGAACAACGTTACAATATGTTCCTTGGATGAAAAGATTGATCAATATATTGGTTTTTGCGCTTTTGGCATCGTTTTCCTTTGCGCAGGAAGAAATGCAAGTCATTGATAGCCTGCAAAATGTAATGGCAAAGCAAGAAGGTGTGAAAAGGGTTGAAACCATGGCGGAATTGGCTCGGTTCATGTTCAGTGTGTCGTTTGACGACTGCATTTCGATTGGTGAAACAGCCGTCGCCGAAGCCGAGAAGTTGGGCGATGACGACTTGCTCTCCTGGACGTACTGGATGCTGGGCACAAGTTTTATGAACCATTATGATTTTGACTTGGCGCTTGAGCATTTCGACAAAGCTATCGAACTGCTTGAAGGCAAAGAGGAATCGGAATGGCTGATGTATGCCTTGGACTATAAGGGCCGTGTCGAACTGCTGATGGGTGACCTAGATGAAGCTCTTGCTACTTATCTCAGAGATTTGGAAGTCTCGCAACATCTTGGCGATGAGCCGAATTGCGCTGATGTCACCAACAATTTAGCTTACATCTATTTTCATCAGGACGAATTGGAAAAGGCTTTGGAAAGTTTTAGTTTGGCCCGACAAAAGTTTGAATATCTGGGAGATACGCTTTCTGTGGCTCAGTGCGACAACAACATCAGCAATATCTATGTGCAATGGCAGCAATTCGACAAGGCAAAGTCAATCTTGCAGGAAGCGATTCCTGTCTTCAAGCGCTTCGACGACGAAAGCTCGCTGGCGCATGCCTATCAAAACCTTGGAACAGTGTATGCTACCGGACTCGTCAACTATGATTCTGCATTGTTTTATTTGCAGAAGTCGGTGGCTTGCGCCGAAAACGTGGATGATGAAATCGTGCTGATTGAGGACGAGATTGAAACAGCCAACGTGTTGATGAAATTGGGTCGCGAAAACGATGCGATGAGCCTCTATCAGTCGGCATTGCATTCTTCCGAAACGATGGGCTATCTGAACGGCACGATGGAATCTTATTGGATGTTGGGTATCCATTATAATGAAAAAGGTGATTTCACCACTTCGGCGGTCTATCTGAAAAGATGCGTGGAGATTGCGGAAGAAAATGGAAATCAAGTGTTTGTCAATTCGGTGCGTCCTTATCTGATTGCCGATTATGCCCATTTAGGTCATTTCGCCGAAATGAAAGAGCAACTGGATTTGTTTCAGGAAAATTACGCATCGGTTTTCAACGAGAGTAATGCCTTGAGTGAGAAGTTGGCTGACTTGCAAGACGATGCCGAAAGTCTTTTCGCCATGTATGAATCTCAAAATGAGGAAATTGAAACGCTTCAGTCGCAACGCAATAGCTATCGTTTGGCTTTCTTCGGCTTGTTGGGTATCGCGCTATTTTCCTTGGCGATTCTGGTTGTTTGTAAAATTGTGCGGAAAAAATAGATGTAAGTGTGAAATCTTGAAATAAAACCTTAACTTTGCAACTCCATATTTTGAAAATTTTCTCTTGAATATTGAATCATCAAATCTAAAATCACAAATCATGATCGAAAAAATCACATCATCGCAGCAGGCTATGGACCTCGAAGCCAAGTATGGTGCCCATAACTATCACCCGCTGCCAGTCGTCCTCGCCAAAGGTAAGGGCGCTAAGGTTTGGGACGTCGAAGGAAAAGAATATTTCGACTTCCTGTCAGCTTATTCAGCAGTCAACCAAGGTCACTGCCATCCAGCCATCATCAAGGCTATGACCGACCAAGCCGAACGCCTCACCCTGAGCTCACGTGCTTTCTACAACGATGCTCTCGGCGTTTGGGAAAAATATGTCACTGAATATTTCGGCTACGACAAGGTTCTGCCTATGAACTCAGGTGCCGAAGCCGACGAAACAGGTCTGAAACTGGCTCGCCGTTGGGGTGTCGTCAAGAAAGGTATCCCGAACGACAAGGTGAAGATTGTTTGCTGCGAAGGTAACTTCCACGGCCGTACCATCACCATCATCACCATGAGTAACGACCCTGAATCATACGCCAACTATGGTCCTATGACTCCAGGTTTCATCCGCATCCCTTACAACGATCCTGATGCTCTCGCTAAGGTTCTCGACGAACAGGGTGACGAAATCGCCGGTTTCCTGCTCGAGCCTATCCAAGGTGAAGCTGGTGTCTATGTTCCAGACGAAGGCTATCTGAAGAAGTGCTACGACATCTGCAAGAAGCACAACGTGCTGTTCATGGCCGACGAAGTGCAGTGCGGTATCGCCCGTACAGGTAAGATGTTGGCTTGCGACCACGAAGGCGTGCGTCCTGACATCCTGATTCTGGGTAAGGCCCTCGGCGGTGGCGTGGTGCCAGTATCGGCAGTCCTCGCTGACGACGAAATCATGCTGAACATCAAGCCAGGTGAACATGGTTCGACCTTCGGCGGTAACCCAATCGCTGCTCGCGTTTCCATCGCTGCCCTGCAAGTCATCAAAGACGAACATCTGATGGAAAATGCTGAACGCCTCGGTAAGATTTTCCGTGAGGAAATCGGCAAGATCAAGAGCCCAATGATTGAGAAGGTCCGCGGTAAGGGCTTGCTCAACGCTGTCATCATCAAGCCTAAGGATGGCAAGGAAGCTTGGGACGTCTGCCTGAAGATGCGTGACCTCGGTCTGCTGGCTAAGCCAACTCACCAACACATCATCCGCTTCGCTCCACCTTTGGTCATCACCGAAGAACAACTCCGCGAAGCCATCGAAATCATCAAGGCTGCTATCAAGTCGTTTGAATGATTTTCTGGTGAATGAATCATGAAGTGAGCCGCCCGAAAGAGCAGCTCACTTTTTTTCTTACTTTTGCAGCAAATCTAACATACGATGTCAACCCCGATTCTGAGTATCCGCAACCTTAAGGTCTCGTTCCGTCGCGATGGCGAATGGAACGAAGCGGTGCATGGCATCGATTTGGATGTCTTTGCGGGGCGAACCTTAGGCATCGTTGGCGAGTCGGGTTCGGGCAAGTCGGTCAGCTCGCTGGCGGTGATGCACTTGCTTAACGAGAGACAAAGCCGTTTTGCTGCCGATTCCATCATGTTGGAAAACACCGAAATAAGCCGTTTCAACGAGAAGCAAATGGCCGATATCCGCGGCAAGCGCATTGCCATGATTTTCCAGGAACCGATGACTTCGCTGAATCCTGTCTATAAATGTGGTTTCCAAGTCACCGAGATGATTCTCCAACACGAGAATGTGAGTCGAAAAGAAGCGCGCGAAAGGGTCATTGCTTTGTTCAAGCAGGTGATGCTGCCGCGTCCGGAAGCTATCTTCGACAGTTATCCGCATGAGCTTTCGGGCGGACAAAAACAGCGTGTCATGATTGCCATGGCCATTGCTTGCCATCCGCAAATCCTGATAGCCGACGAGCCTACGACGGCTTTGGATGTCACCGTGCAACTCGAAATCTTAAAGTTGCTGCGCCAACTGCAAACCGAGACGGGCATGGGCATGATTTTCATCACTCACGATTTGGGTGTCGTGGCAGAGATTGCTGACGATGTGGCGGTGATGCACAATGGCGAAATCCTTGAACGTGGTTCAGTGAGTCAAATCTTGCACAATCCACAGCATCCTTACACGCAAGGCCTCTTGGCTTGCCGTCCGCCGATGAATGTACGTTTGAAACGCCTTCCCGTGGTAAAGGAATTTCTTGATGGTCAATGGGAAGGTGGCAAACAACAGATAATCAACGAATTGCTGGTTACTGATGAAAAAAGGAAAATGCGTCTTGAAAAACTTTATTCGCAGGAACCCATACTGAAAGTTGAACACTTGAAGACGTGGTATCCTTTGCGCAAAGGCGTGTTTGGCCGTGTCTATGATTATGTGAAAGCCGTCGATGATGTGAGCATCGAAGTATATGAAGGTGAGACTTTGGGTTTGGTTGGCGAGTCGGGATGTGGCAAGACTACACTCGGTCGTAGCATCTTGCGTTTGGCTGAGCCGACTGGTGGCAAGGTGATTTTCGATGGCATCGATGTCACCAATTTGAAAGGCAACCATTTGCGTGATTTCAGGAAACAGGCGCAGATTGTATTTCAAGATCCTTATTCATCGCTCAATCCACGCCTTTCGATAGGCGAAGCCATTGCCGAACCGATGCGTGTGCATGGCATCGAAACCGACAAGAAAAAATGTCGAATGGCGGTTTGTGACTTGTTGGAGCAAGTGGGTTTGCAAGCGGATCATTATGAACGTTATCCGCATGAACTTTCGGGCGGACAAAGGCAAAGGATTTGCATTGCGCGTGCCTTGGCTGTCAACCCTCGTTTGGTGATTTGCGATGAGTCGGTGTCGGCCTTGGATGTGTCGGTGCAAGCGCAAGTGCTTAACCTGCTCAACCGGTTGAAGGAAGAACGTCATCTGACTTATATCTTCATCTCTCACGACCTCGGCGTGGTGCGTTACATGAGCGACCGCGTTGTGGTGATGTATAACGGCAAGCCCGTCGAGATGAATGATGCGGACGAACTTTTCGGGAATCCGCAAAACGCCTACACCAAAAAGCTGATTGCGGCTTTGCCGGGTAGGGGACTATAAACGAAAAAAGGCGACCCGAAAGCCGCCTTTTCCTATAATTAGCAATGATTCTTATTGATTTAGAAGCACATCAGCACCCATGTTGAAGTAGATGTCAACAGGGATGCCTGCTTCGCCAACGCGGTTGAGGTCGGCTTGCAGTTCGTCTTTGATGACGCTGTCTTCGTCAATCCAAGTTTTCACGCTGTCGTAGTCGCCATCGCCTTGGTGGACGAGAATGTCGCCAGCCAGCTTTTCAACAGCAGCTTTCATGGCTTCGAAGTTGACGGCATATTTGCCTTCTTCGTTGCGGGTGAAAGCACCTTCGCGTTGGAGGTAGTTGAAGGTCAACATGTTAGCCTTGCCATGAGCGCTAGCAGCACCGAAACGGACAGAACGGAAAATACCGGCGATGAAGGTCACATAGTTGTCTTCGAGTTCGGTGGTAGTGTATTCGCCCATTTCATAGAGTTTGGTGATGAGGTAGAGACCCAAAACGTCGGCCTTGGCTTCTTCGATGGCGCTGTATTGGTTGCCCAAAGCAGAACGGACGGTGCCTTTGCCTGTCAAGGTGTTCTTGATGCCCATGCCGTGAGCGGTTTCGTGGAACATCACATTGGAGAAGAAAGCGTCGAACTTGATGTGTTCCATCGATTCAGGGGTCATCAGCACTTCGGAGATAGGAAGCAAAATCTTGTCGAACTTGGCTTGCATCGAGTTCTTGAGTTGGAGTTTGCGGGTACCTTTGGCCAATTGAACGCGTTCGTCGTTAGGCAGGTTGATGGCAATGGTCTTGCTGTTGGCATTGCAGTCGCCGGCATAATAAACGGCATCATAGACGGCAAGGTCGGCATCAGCACCTGGTTCTTCTTGCTTATATTCTTCTGGAACAGGAAGTTGGCGTTGCAGTTCGGGCAGCAAGGCAACGTAATGAGCTAGTTGCTTGGTCCATTCTTGGTCCTTGATGAGGATGAAGGCTTCGTGAGCAGCCTTGGTGCCAAACAAACCATCGGTGTAGTTTTCGATAGGCCCAACCACATAGTCGATGTTGTTGTTGCGGACGGTCATCCATTGCATGTCGCTTTCGTAGTAATCGTCGGTGCGGAGGGCTTTGGCGCGGAGCTTCAGGTATTCTGCAAATTCGGCATCGCCAGCCAGTTCAGAGGCTTGGTCGAGCAAGTTTGCTGCCTTTTCGATTTGTTCAGCGAAATAGTCGTGATACCAAACGCATTGGAGATTGCCCAAACTGTCGCGGACAATCATGGTGTATTGGCTGTCCTTGTTAGGATCGGTGAAGGCTTCCCATTCTTCCATGGTCATGTCGGTAGGGTAGAAGCCGGCACCTGCAGGTTTTTCGTTTTGGCCTTCCACAAAGACGCTGTTGTTGTCTAAGCCATCCCAAGGACCGTAGCAAATCTTGGCCATTTTCTGGATGTCAGGATCAGTGATGCTGTTGAGCAGAGCATCTTTGTCGCCGTAGTTTTCAACCCAATAGAGGTCTTCCATGATGTTGGCGGCTTCGAACAGCAGCGGCAGCATTTGCTTCTCGTTGTCGCTGAGGTGGCTGATGTCGGTCGTCAATGTGTATTCGGCGTATTTGTCCGAAAGTTTAGCTGTTGGTTGTTCTTCCTGAACGGGTTCAGGGGCTTTGTTTCCGCAAGCGGTAGCGAAAAGGGCTACGATTGCAATCATTGATAAATGTTTAATTTTCATTTTGTTATGTTGTTAATTAGTGTTTCTTCTCAGCATCCAATAGCTCTCGAAATCACGAGGCGTAGTATTTCTGAGGTGCCTTCGCCGATTTGGAGGATGCGTTGGTCGCGGTAGAAGCGTTCCATGTCGAACTCTTTCAGCAAGCCGTGGCCGCCCATCACCTGAACGGCGTTGTCGCAAACCTTGGCGGCGACTTCCGAACAATACAGTTTTGCCATGGCTGCTTCTTTGCCGAAAGGACGGTGCTGGTCTTTGAGCCAGCAAGCACGATAGAGCAGTCCGCGAGCGGCTTCAATTTGCATGGCCATGTCGGCAAGTTTGAAACCGACAGCCTGGAATTTGCAGACGGGTTTGCCAAACTGCACACGCTTCTGCGAATAGGCCAAAGCCATTTCGTAAGCGCCTTGCGCACAACCCAAACCCATGGCGGCAATCGAAAGACGACCCGAATCCAAAGTAGCCAACATCATGTGAGAACCTTCGCCGGGTTCGCCGAGAATGGCTTCCTTAGGCAAACACACGTTGTCGAAAACCAGTTTTCCCGTGTTGGAAGCACGCCACATCATTTTGTCATCCATAGGCGTTTGCGTGAAACCTTCCACGCCGTTTTCGACCAACAAGGCCGTAAATTCCGGCTTGCCATCTTTAGTGCCCGAAATGGCTTGCACGCTGGTTCCCAAAGTGATAGGCGTTGCGCTATTGGTGATGAAAATCTTGGTGCCGTTGAGCAACCATTCATCGCCTTGGCGGATGGCTGTGGTCTTGGTGCCGCGCGAGTCGCTGCCTGCGTCTTCTTCGGTCAGGCCAAAGCCCCAAAGTTTGTCCTTGCAAAGTTGTGGAAGATATTTGCGTTTCTGTTCTTCGGTGCCGTAATCCTTGATAGGGCCGATACCCAACGAGTTGTCGGCTGCGATGGTGGCTGCTGTCGAGCCATCCACACGCGCCAGTTCCTCGACGGCGATGATATAGCTGAGGTTGTCTAAGCCTTGGCCGCCATATTCTTTCGGGACGGTCATGCCCAACAGACCTTCGGCACCCATTTTCAGGGTCAGTTCGGTGTCGAAGTGTTGGTGCTCGTCATTATATCTTGCAACAGGTTTTATTTCTTGTTCAGCGAAGTCGCGCACTCTCATGCGTAGGCTTTCTTGTTCGTTAGTGAGGTCAAAGTTCATATATTAATAGGTATGGGTTATTCTAATTCAATCAGTTGCATTTTGTTATCTACCATTTGTCCTTCCGAAACGCAGATTTTCTTCACCTTGGCATTGGCGGTGGCTACGATGTTGTTCTCCATCTTCATGGCTTCCACCACAATCATGATGGTGCCTGATTTCACTTCGTCGCCTTCCTTGACGTTGATTTTCACCACTTTGCCTGGCATCGGAGAAATCAGTCCCGACTTGTCGTTGTGATCGTCTTTTCGGGCATAGTCGATGCTGTCGTTGAGTTGGTCGTTGCGACGGCATGCAAAGTTGAGTCCGTGGAAGTTGACCAAGGTCTGGAATTCGTCGTTCACCGAGCAGTAGATGGTTTCCGTCTTGCCGTTGAGCATGATTTTCAGTTGGTTTTCATCGAATTGGATGAAATCGACGGTGAAAGGTTTCTCGCCAATCTCGCCTTCGATGTGCCCTTGACCGGCTTTCTTGATGCTCACATGGATAGGCTTGCCTTCCACATCAACGGTGAGTTGCATCTTGTAGCGCCAATAGCCGATTTGCTCCCATACGTTCTCCGTTTGGTGCTCGAATTGTTTCTTGCAGAAGTCATATAGTAGAAACGAAGCAACGATGTCGTTGACATTGATGTTGTTGCGGCTTTCTTCCAAAGCCTCTAAAAGTTCAGTTTGATGTGTGGCGCAAAACGATGTATCTATCTTGTTTTCAGCAAAATCCTTGTTTTTGATGATTTCCCAAAGGTAGGCTTTGTTGGTGGTCAAGCCTTGGATGATGAACTGCTTCAGGGCTTGCTGGGCGTTTTCGATGGCACCTTGACGGTCTTTGGCATGACAGGTCAGTTTGGCAATCATCGGGTCGTAAGCTTCCGAAATCGTGCAGGTCCCATCGATGCTGCTATCAACTCTCACTCCGCGGAGTTGTGGCTCGTGATAGGCAGTCACCTTGCCTGGCGTTGGCAGAAATTCGTTTTCTGGATTTTCGGCATAGATGCGCAGTTCGATGGCGTGTCCTTGTGCTTGGATGGCATCTTGTGTCCACCCCATTTCCTTGCCGCGGGCAATGCGGATTTGCTCTTCCACGATGTCGATTCCGGTGCGTTGTTCCGTAACGGGATGTTCTACCTGAATGCGGGTGTTCATCTCCAGGAAATAGAAATTCAGGTCTTTGTCAACCAGGAATTCTACAGTTCCGGCGTTGCGGTAATGGATGGCTTTGCAGAGTTTCACTGCCGTTGCGAGCATCTCTTGGCGTTTTTCTTCTGTCAGAGTAGGTGAGGGCGACTCTTCGATGATTTTCTGGTACCGCCGTTGGATGGTGCATTCGCGCTCATAGAGGTGAACCACATTGCCGTAGTGGTCGGCCAACACTTGAACTTCGATGTGTCGCGGGTTTTCGATGTATTGTTCAACGAAGACTGTGCCGTCGCCAAAATACTTTTCCGCTTCGCGTGAAGCACGTTCCAATTCGTCTTTCAGGTCTTTCGGATATCTGACGATGTGCATTCCCTTGCCACCGCCACCAGCAGCGGCCTTTATTAATATTGGATAGGGAAGGGTGCTTCCTTGTGCCAGTATCTCGTCGGTGTTGCCCGTTAGTCCAAACGTGACGGGGATGCCGTTCTCGATGGCAATCTTTCGTGAGGCAATCTTATTGCCCATCAGCCGGATTGATTGTGTGTCGGGACCGATGAAAATCAAGTTGTTATCCTCGCATGCTTCTGCCAGTTCGGTGCTTTCGGAGAGAAATCCGTAGCCAGGGTGGATGGCATCGGCACCAGCATCCAAGGCCGCATCGATGATTTTCTGTACATTGAGGTAGGTTTCCTTTAGGGTACCGTTGCCCAACGGACAGGCTTCGTCGGCCATGCGGCGATGCAAAGCATCGGCATCGTTATCGGCAAACACAGCCACAGAGGCGATGTGCAGCTTGCGCAAAGTCTTGATGATGCGTATCGCAATCTCTCCACGATTGGCAATCAGCACTTTATGTATTTTTCTGCTGTTCATTTTCGAATTCTCGATTATACTGCAAAAATAGCGATTTTCCTCATAAACGCAAAAATGCGGTTTTTCTTTTGCTTTCATTTTTTCACTTTCAAAAGAATTAATGAAAGATGTTACAATAGATCAAATTAATTCCGTACTTTTGCAGCCCGATTTTAGGCAAAAATGGAGAAGGAAAGCACATATTTGATTCCTATCAGCGGCCTTGCCCTCGGAAAACATTCGTTCCAATACGAAGTCAGCGATGAGTTCTTTAGCGGGATGGATTATTCTGAAATTCAGCATGGTAAGGTAAGTGTGAATCTCGATATCGACCGTGAGGAAACGATGCTGGTTCTCACTTTTGATATTGAAGGAACGGTGCGTGTGATGTGTGATAGATGTGCCGACGAGTTTGATCTTCCGATTGAAAGCAATCAGGTTTTCTACATCAAGCTTGGCACCGAGAACGCCGAAGAGTCGGACGATGTGATGGTCATGCCTGCCGACCAGCATGATTTTGACCTCACTTCGTTGATATATGAGTTCATCATCCTCTCCATCCCGATGCACCGCGTGCATCCCGAAGGCGAATGCAACCAAGAGGTCATCGACATGCTGAATGGAATGCAGGAAGCCGCCGAAGAAGATGAGGAAAGCATTGACCCACGTTGGGCCGCACTGAAGGATATAGAATTGAATGATAAATAAACAATTGGTATTAACATTTTAAAATAAAAGTAAAATGGCACATCCTAAACGTAGACAGTCTCATACCAGAGGCGCAAAGAGAAGAACACATTACAAGGCAGAAACCCCTAACGTAACTGTTTGCCCAGTTACCGGTACCATGCACATCATGCATAGAGCATACTATGTTGATGGTGATTTGTATTACAAAGGACAGTTGGTAATGGCCGCCAAGCAGTGATTGCTGGCGATGAAAAATTTCATGCGTAGCGAAAAAAATCATTTTTTTTCGCTACGTATGGAAATAAAGCCTATATTTGCAGCGTCAAACAGCAATTAAGGCTTGCGACAAAAGACATAACAACGGATTTTTTTCATAATCTTTATATTGTTTTTCCCCACCTTCTTCCCCAGTTGGTGGGGTTTTTTGTATATTTGCCGAAAAATATCACACTATGAAACTATCGAGAGACCAGAAGAAAATGTTGATCGGTTCGCTTGCCGGATTGGCAGGTGGATATATTGGAAGTTCGCTTTTTGCCATTTTGGGCAGAATCACTTGGGGTAGAGTGCTTGAAATCATGGCTGCCACTACAATCGGCTATGTCATCGCCGTGCTGTTTCTGCTTCTCGGTTCAAGAGTTCCAAAGGACAAGGATGGTGGGGAAACCAAATGAAAAAACACAGCTGAGATAAGTCAACTGTGTTTTTATAGTCGGGATGACAAGATTCGAACTTGCGGCCTCTTCGTCCCGAACGAAGCGCGCTACCGGGCTGCGCTACATCCCGAACCCGTTTGCGGCTGCAAAAGTACAATTTTTTTCGATAAGGCAAGAAAAAAGTGTCGTTAAAACGAAATCACACCTAAATGTTCGAGTAAAATCTTCAAGCCGATGAGGATGAGAATGATTCCGCCGGCAATGGAAGCGCCTTTTTCGTAACGTGAACCGAAGACATTGCCGATTTTGACTCCCAACACGCCAAAGCCGAATGTGGTTAGCCCAATGACGATGGCAGGCCACCAAATGTTGACTTGAAGACAAGCGAAAGAAATTCCTACAGCCAAGGCATCGATGCTGGTGGCGATGGCCAAAAGCAGCATGGTCTTGAAGTCGAGCGAGCCATTGTCTTTCTCTTCATCTTTGCCCCAAATGGCTTCGCGTATCATGTTAGCGCCGATGAGAAACAGCAACCCAAAGGCAATCCAGTGATCGACACTCTCGATGAGCGCCTGAAACGATATGCCAAGATAGTAGCCGATGATAGGCATCAAGGCCTGGAAACCACCAAACCATAAGCCGCATTTGACCGCCATGCGCCATGAAAACTTTTTGGTAGTCAAACCTTTACAGATTGAAACCGAGAAAGCATCCATTGAAAGTGCGATGCCGATAAGGAATATTTCGATGAAAGTCATTTGCTATTCTGATTACGGCTGCAAAAATAGCATATTGTATCTGAATCGGAAAAGGATGATTCAAAAATAACTTTCATCGGAATATTCTTCCTTGATAAAAGAAGGAGTCATTCCTGCTTGTTTACGCCCGAAAATCGGCGATTTTTTACAAATCAGTCAATCAGGCCAAACCGATACGAATAGCGGAAGAAAAGGTGAGTGTCGAACTCTTCAAAGTCTTCGCTTTCAAGTCTGCCTTGATAGGAAATGGAGCAAAGGCCGAGGCTGTAATCGGAATGGCCGACCGAAACGCCTACGGCAGCCGTACCGTAAAGGCCTTTCGTCTGCGCTTCGCCTCTAGCGGTTTCTGTCACGAATATTAAACCAGATGATTCGTGAATCCGTAGCGTATTCAAGGCAAAGGCATAGCCTCCCTTGAAATCAACAAAAGGCCTGACTTCGTCTTTGCCGAATGTCGCCCTAAAATCGGCATACACGGGAAGCGAACAGAACCTTTGCTTGCTTTCATCGCGAGCCTTGCCAAAGATTTCAAAACAAGCCGCGGCATTTACATCGGCACCGATACCGACGCTGAACATCTTGTCGATACGGTATTCGGCCATAAGACCGGCATTCATGTTGTCAGGAATGGAAAATTCGGCTAATACCAATGGTGTTAGTATGCCAAATTGTCCGGAAGCCAGAAGATTAAATCTTCCGTTCAATGCGCCTTCGGTGTCGTATTCTTTTTCCGCCTGTTCCTTGGCGTGCTTGTCGCTCAACTTGAAATTGTAGGCATAATTGAGGACAATACAATCATCAACACCATAGCGTTCATGTTCACCATGTTGGTAATAGTCATAGCCTATGAAGCCAAGGCTAATGTCGGAACGTGCAACCGAAACGCCCAACAGAATCGAACCATAATTGATGCCGAAATTCGAATATTCACCATCCTTATATCCTGGGAATCCGAAGTTTATGCCGCGCCGCATTTCGATATAAGGTGTCGCCTTTCTCTTGATGAAAGCATATTTCAAATCGGCATACAACGGAACTGAAAAATGATTCAGTTGGTCAATGCCAAGATGATTGGTGTAAATCAGGCCTGTTCCTAAACCTAAACTCAATTTCGGCGTCAGTTTGTAATAAGGTTGCACCGAAATGCCATAAGTTTGCACTGGTTTTATGGCAGCCGAACCAGCAACCTGCAACCCGATTTCACCTTTAAGATTCTGGTTTTCCTGTGCATTCAATGAGAACGCCATTGCCATAAGGCAAATTGAAAACAATAATTTTTTCATGATCATCGGATTTTAAATTTGTTAATATTCAATTGGTTTTTCCCATGTAGAGACGTTGCGTGCAACGTCTCCACACGGATTTCCAAAGAATCATTTCCGAACCACAAATTTCACTGTCCGCTGTCCAATGCAGATGAAATACATCCCATCATCCAATAGCGAAACATCGATGATTTGGTTGTCGGCAATGTTGCCTGTCATCACGGTTTGCCCGAGCATGTTGCTGATGCTGAATGTGCTGGCATAGCCTTGGTTTTCAATGTACAAAGTGCCGTTGGTCGGGTTTGGATAGAGGGCGATGCTTTCGGAATCTTGTGCTGAGACATTTTCCTCCACAGTGAGAATTTCATCGCAATCGACCGTACCCATGTGCAGAATCAAATCGTCATTTACCCAGTAACAACGCAGGCTTTCAACGTCAAACGGGAGAGCTTTCTGCATCAGTTTTTCGGGGAAGAGACTTGCAACATGTCCGATGCCGCAGACGATGTTGCCTGAAAACAGGTCGCCTTCATCGCTGACGTTCATCACTTTATATGTCCGTCCATCGTATTCAACGAGTTCAACGGCATCGACGTGCAGGGTAATGGTTTCCGTTCCTGCCTTAATCTGCCACTCGTCGCCGGTCTCGGCTGCAAAATCGTAGAGCATGGTGAACTCGTTCAAAGTCTTGTTCCACCAATACACCACGTTGTTTTCCTCGTAAACGTATTCGTGCGTGATTTCCTGATGCTTGTCGTACAAGGTGTTGGTGCGCACAATGATTTTCACATCCTTATGTTCGATGACCGTGTCGCCCTCTTGCTGCAACTGCTGGTAAGTGATGCTGCCGTTGTCGTTTTGGATTTCGTAGTACCATTCGGCGTGGGTTGGAGCAAATTCTGGTATTTCAATAAAGTTCGTGAATTCCTCCCAGACCGGAGCGTTTCTGTAGACTTCGGCACTGCCAGCAGGAACATAGACAGGTATGCTTTTAGAAACGCCATAGAATGGTGACGTTATATTTGTACCTAATACAGTTGGCGGTTGTTGGGCATAACAATAAATCGATGACAATGATGAGCAACGCTCAAACGCATACCTTTCTATTGTTTGTACACTTTCTGGAATCACTACATTTCTCAGGAACTGACACAGTGAGAAACAACCTTCAGGGATTACAGTTATGGAATTTGGAATGGTAAATTCTCTGAAATTGCAAATATTAAATGCGTATTTGTCAATACTTGTCACAGTGTTAGGTATCACGTAAGGTTCTGTAAATTCGCAACCAGAAAAAGCCCTTTCATCAATAGTAGTAACAGAACTTGGAATGGTTGGAAAAGGAGCTTCTCCAACTTGAGAAAAAGCATATCTTCCAATGCTCACAATATCTTCGGGAATAATGGTTGTCTTGCATCCAACCCTTAGTTTCTTGCTTTCCCTTTCAATGATGGCATTGTTTTCTGAATAAAACCTTTCATTATTTTCATCGACAGTTATCTCCATCAGGTTTCTACAGCCACGGAAAGGATTTTCACTATATGAAGAGTAACCATCAATTCGGCTTGTAGAACTTGGTATGTGTATTGCCGTCAATGAGGTACAATATGCAAAGGCACTATTCTCAATGCTGGTAAGTGTATTGGGAAATACAACATTTGTTATTTTTTCACAAGAAAAAAACATAGAAGAAACAATAGTAGTCAGGCTGTCAGGCAATACCAATTGGCCTTCGAATCCACAATTTCCAAAGCAGAGATAACTGTACTCAATGTTTTTATTAGGCAAGGATAATCCGCTTAGCTTTGTGCATACGTCAAAAGCACAACTTCCAACGGAAACCATTGAAGCGGGAATGTTGAGCGTGCCTGTCCATTGGGTACAGTGACCGAAAGCGAAATAACCTACTGTAGTTAATGATTCAGAGAGTTTTATGTCGGTAGCGTTTTCGCAATGATAGAAAGCTTGTTCTCCGATTGTTGTTACCGTGTTGGGAATTTCAATGGAGGTTAGTCCCGTACAATAGTCGAATGCGTGGTCTCCGATCGAAACGATTGTCCAAGTGACATTACCATTAGTAAATGTTTCTGGAATAATCAGATCGCCTGTCGGTTTGTCGTAACCGTAATAATAGATTCCATTTATGTAGTTAGGATAAGTCACACAGGCAGTGCGGTTTTCGCTATCTACAATGTTCAGATAAATTATCTGCCCCGATGGCGCTAAGGTTGGGAAATCATAGGCAAAAGACTGCATTGCGCAAGAAATTGCGATGATTAGTAAAAGGATGGATTTTTTCATAATGTATGAATTTTAATTTGTTAATATTCTGTTAATTATAATCTTTGTCTTTATGAGACACGATTATCGCGTCTCTACACAGCATTCACGATTTCCTCAAAGCTGCGCTTGTCGTCGGTCATGTCCATTTTCATTTGCTTGATGCGCACCTTGCGGCGGTAATACGAATCGGTTTGGGTGTCCAACAGAATGGAAATCACCTGGTTGGAGAAATTTTGTTTGGAGAGGCAGCAGATGCGCACATCCCATTTCGAGAGTTTTGGGAAAAGGCTGAGCAGGCGCTGCGAGAAACCGTCGTAAACCAAATCGGTCAGACCGATGAAATCGGCCCAGTCGTCCTCGCTGAGCGTGAAGTTCAGCGATTCGGTGGTCACTTCTTCGGTGAGGCTTTTGGCCGTGGCAAAGACCTTGTTGCGCAACAGTATCTGGCTGGTCATCAGCAGTTCCTTTTGCGAAAGGGTCTGGCGGTCTTTGCGCAACTCGTCGTTGGTGCGGATGAGGTTTTCCATGTCGCTCACCAGTTCGTGAATGCGGTTTTGGTCGCGCTCCACCTGCCCTTTGAATTGCTCCATCTCAATGCGGTGGTCGGCAATTTTCTTCCTGACAATCAGCAAAATGACAAGCAGCAGGATGACGATTCCGGCAATCAAAAGGTAGAGTTTGAAATCGTGGACGCGGTGAATGGCGTTCATTTCGGCCTTTTGCATTTTCAGTTCATATTCCGCCTTGATGCGCTGCATGGCTTCGGTGTTTTGCTCGGCTTCGCTTTGCATCATGTTTTCAATGAAAAGGTCTTGATATTCAAGTGCTTGGTTCAAGTCGCCCATGTTGTTGCTGATGGCGTAAAGCGTTTGGTAACACGACATTCTCAATCCAGCGCGCTCGCTTCGCAAGGCTTTTCCCAAATGCGTTTTGGCCGTTTCGTATTCGTTGGTGTAGTAATGCAAAATGCCCAAAGTCATGTGGCAGATGTCGATATCGTTGTCAGCATCGGGCTGGTTCTGAAGCATTTCCAAGGCTTTTGCCACTTCTTCGATGCCTTTTTCAAATTCTCCGATGTTCATGTAATAGTCTCTGCCGATTTCCAAATGGAGGTCGCCAAGCAAAGCCTTGTCGTTGATTTTTTCAGCCAAAACGAAAGCGCTGTCGTAATACGCTTTGCCTTGTTCAAAATCGCCCAACGAGGTGGCGACGCGCCCGCAGTTGCGCAGGGCGGCGGTCAGTTTCGGCTCATCGGCAAGGCTGCGGAAGCCTTCGACGGCTTGCTGGTGTTCTGCCAAGGCTGCCTCAAACAGACCGTGTTTCCAGTACATGGCGCCGAGGTTGTCTTGCAGTTCGCTTCTCAGCATCACGACTTTTTCATCGGTTTGCGGCTTGCATTGCTGCAAGATGAGCAAAGCCTCTGTGAAATCTTCGGCGGCTTCTTCGGTGTTTTTCGCCTGCCGCGCCTCGCAGCCATTATTATATAAGGTGTTGGCCTTTTCGTAGCGTTTCTCAAAACCGTTGCACGAACTCAGCACCATCAAGGCTGCCAGCAGGAAAAATGGAATAGTTTTGTTCGTTGTTCTCATAGTGATTGGATTTTCACATCACAAAATTACGCACAAAAAACATTTGTCAAGAGCAATTGACGGAACGTGCCGCGTTTGTCCATGTTTTTATGAGTTGTTATTAATTTAAAATATTGAATATCAATGTTATGATATGTAAAAACTTGGATTTCTGTCTATGTTTTCCCAGAAGATGTCAAGATGAAAAACGGTATATTTTTACAAAAACGCACTGTGACAGTGCAATTTTCTGCACAAAACGCACTATGATAGTGCAATTTTATTGAAACTTTCAACTATGTAGTGAAAGACGACATCGAATTTGGTCATGGTAATGTCATTCCGATTTGGGCTTCCGGACGGAATTACTGAAGGCGTCAAATGCCAACACCGAAACAACTTTTCTCGTCGTCTTCCGAAATTTTCAAAGAAAAATACTATTTTTGCACCGCAAAAATTTTGCACCGATGTAAACGTAGTATTCACTTTTAAAAGAAAGGGGGAGGCTTATGATTAACAGCCTGAAAATCGGCAACCTGACTTGGCGTCACTTGAACAACCCAACGGAAGAAGACTTTGAATTCCTGAAAGATAGGTTTCATTTTCACCCCTTAGACATCGAAGACTGCAAATCGGTGAACCAGCGTCCCAAGATAGATATTTACGACGACTATTATTTCCTCATTCTCCATTTCCCTAACTTCGACCGCCAAAACAAGTTCGTGAAAATCAAGGAAGTGAAGATTTTCTGGGGAAAGGATTACATCATTTCTATCGAGAAAAACCCTTGGGGCGTGTCGCAGTTGTTCAGCGAATACGAAGAACGTATCAAGGAAGAGGACGACCTGAAAATAAAGAGTTCGGATATCTTGCTTTACCGCATCCTTGAAAAACTGATGACCGAATCGGTGTATCTGCTGCGTAAGGTGGGTTTGGATGTCGAACTCATTAACCGCGAACTGCTTCAAGAGAAGCAAGTGAAGATTATCGAACGCATCAGCGTGACCCGAAAGAACCTCATCCTTATCAACACCATATTCAAACCTCAGCTTCGGCTCTTCCATCTCTTTGAAAATGGTAAAATCACCGGTTTCACTGAGGATGTCGAGTTCATGGAAGACTACTGGGGCAACATCTTGGACTACTACCAAAAGGTGTGGGACATGACCGAAGACTATGAGGAATTGATTGAAGGCCTCTCGCAAACTTTCGATTCGATGCAGACCAATAAGACCAACGAGACGATGAAGATCCTCACCCTCATTTCGTCAATCATTCTGCCTTTGACCTTTATCACTGGCCTTTATGGCATGAATGTCGGATTGCCTTTCCAAGACAAACCTTGGGCTTTCTATGGTATTTTGGGTGTCATGGTGGCTGTGGCGGCTTGCTTCTACATCTATTTCCGCCATCGCAAGATGATGTAACTCAATTATTCATTCACCCACTCGACATACGAACCGGGTGTTTCCTGCAACATGATTTTGTGTAATGTGACTTGCTGAGGCAAAACCTTTTGCAAGCGATGAACCATATCAAGGATGAGATTCTCGCTTGTGGGCTGATAATCGACTACCACGACCTTCTCGAAATCGCGTTGCACGATTTCCAAGAAATCAGTCGGCATGGCTGAACTCAACACGAAGGCATGGTCCAAACGATTGACAATTTGCTCGTTGACTAAGCATTTCAGGTCGTGCAAGTCCATGACCATTCCGTTTTTCGGGCTTTGAGGATCGTTGATTGGCTCACCTTTCACCGTCACACGAAGCTCGTAGGAATGCCCGTGAATGTTGCGGCAAGGCCCATCATAGTCTTTCAGCACGTGAGCCATATCGAAGTGGAAAATCTTAGTGAGTAGCATCATCTTACCATGAGTTTTAGGTTCTTTACGGTTTCGCCGCCATTCATCAGACGGACGATATAGCATCCGCGAGGCATGTCAACGGGAATGGTCACCGCAAAGCCGCCTTGTGACTTCCCGGCCGCCTTGAGCATGACATGACCGCACAGGTCACAAACCACAACCGAATCGAATTTCCATTGGTTGCCGCTCAGATGCATCTCCTGGCCTCGCTCAATGGGGTTGGGGAAAAGATACACAGGCTCGTTGCTGTTTTCTTCTACATCGGAATAGGTTATTTCGGCACAAACGATATCTGAAGGGTCGGAGATGCCTTCCAGACAATAGGCGACAACCATATAGCAATGTTCGCCTACTGAGAGATAACGGTCGGTCCAGCTGGTGGCATTTGCCATCATGGCTATATGCGAGCCGTCGCGATAGATTTCATATTCGGTTGCACCTGGCACGGCTTGCCAGACCAAGTTGACTGTGTTCTGGAATGCGGAAGCGGTGAGGCCTTGCGGTGCCGAACAAAGGTCGCCAGTGTTTTCGATAAAAGTGGCGTTAACCGTGGTGTTTTGCTGAATGTTGGTGATGGTATAGCTGTTGCTTGAGTTTAAACTGACGGCAGTCCCATTCACTTTTACAGTGGCGATAACATAACCGGCATTAGGTGTGACAGTGAAAGTCAGGTTGTTACCGGCATTTACGGTTTGCGTTCCCGCTGGGCTAATGGAACCACCATTGCTGGCCGAGAGGGTAACGGTATAGGTTGTGCCGTGCCAATTGGGGTCCCAAATCATGCGGGCATATTCCGGATGATCGACGAAAGGATTGCGGTTGTGCTGATAGTCATTGTAAATCGCATTGTTACGGTCGATTTCCTTCTGGCTGACGGGGTCGAGTTCGTTCCAGCGAAGCAGCATATTGATGGC
Source organism: Bacteroidales bacterium (assembly GCA_024400425.1). Taxonomy (GTDB): domain Bacteria; phylum Bacteroidota; class Bacteroidia; order Bacteroidales; family F082; genus Limimorpha. The sequence continues at coordinate 29,016 of JAKSMV010000016.1, read as the reverse complement.
CCACTGCTTGATTTCGCTCTTGTCGGTCATGCCGCTGCTGCTCCAGCCTGAGTCTTCACCATAGTAGCGTACGCTCATATACATGATGGCGCGGGCAAAGTCGCCTTTGTATTCATCGATAGGCTCGAAGACAGTACCCGAATATCCAGAAGTCTTGCATGAGCCGAGTTTCGAACCGTTCATCGAAGTCCAATCGGCTGAACGCACCTCACCGAAAGGGTTGTTGCTACGGCGACCATTGACGTAGCCGTCGGTGGGGAAGATGTGGTGCAGGTCGGTGCGCGGTGTGCTTTGGTCGTTAAACCAACTCTGGCACCAGGAGTGCTCGCGATTGAAGCAGTCGCCTTCGCCGCTATAGGAACCACAGGCATCTTGACCTAGATAAAAGGTATAAGGAGGCGTGCCGCCTGGTCGGTCGGAATACATGTCCCAAACCACGCCATTGCCTTTGTTGTCAGTGCTCCAGTAGGCGTTCATGATTTGGCTGTACGATATCGAAGTGTGGCCTTTGATGATGTTGTGCAGGGCAATTTTCAACTGGTTGCCCGTAAGGCCATTGGCCGAATTATAATAATTGGCAGGTTGGGCAAAGGTAGCTAATGAGAGTGACAAAGTCACGAAAAACAAAAATATCTTTTTCATAATCAAGCTAATAAATCGGTGAACATGTAAAGGATAGCAATGATGAGCATGAAAGCCGAAGCTGCAAACTCAACGAAACTGACTTTTTTCAGCATCTTGGGGTTGAATGGGAACTTCTCGACGATGAATACCCACAAGAAGGCTGCCAAGGCGACGATGGCATAGAACCATTTGCCGAAGGGCATGAAGGTGGTGCCGAAAAGCGCCATCAGGAAAGTGTTGACGGAAGCCATGACAGCCAAGAGCAGGAAATCCATCTCTTTCCGGGCGGTGTACATCATCTTCCCTTTCAATACCCTCATGGAATCGACGAACATCTTGACAGTGACCACCAGCATCATGGCAAAGACCAAATACTCGGCAATGTAGGAGAACAGATGCGAGATGAGCCCGCCCACAAGGTTGCCGAGAAAGGCCATCACGGCTTGGGTTGCGCCAAAGATGAGTGGCACCAGCAGTTTTTGTGAAGGTTTGTCATCGGTACTCACCATGCCTACCGATCGTGACACTACGCTTGAGGTGAGGCAAATCACGTAGATGACGCTGATGATGATAGCTGAAGTGGTCATTGGAAAATGAATTGAGGGTGCAAAGATAGTGCTTTTTACGCAAAAAGCCGCCCAATAGGACGGCTTTTGGTAATTGCGTTTTGAAAAACAAGATTATTTCAGTCTGCGGAATTGGCAGGTGAAGTGGCGCATGAGTTCGGCTTCCCAAGTGATTTCCAAGCCACGCTTGATGCTGTCGCGGCGGTCATAGACGTTCTTCAGGGCAGCGGCGATGACATCCATGTGGTTGTTGGTATAGACACGGCGTGGGATGCAGAGGCGCACGAAGTCCAAGCCACCAAAGCGGTTTTCGCGGGTGACCGGGTCGCGGTCGGCGAGAACGTAACCGATTTCGCATGCACGGATACCTGCTTCAAGGTAAAGTTCGCAAGTCAGGGTTTGGGCTGGGAACTCTTCCTTAGGGATTTGGGTCAACACCTTGTCGGCATCGACGAAGATGGCGTGGCCACCGGCAGGACGCTGGTAAGGGATGCCGTATTCATCGAGGCGGTCAGCAAGATACTGCACTTGCTTGATACGGGTTTCGATCATGCCAAATTCGAGGTTTTCGCGCAGACCCACTGCAAGAGCGTCCATGTCGCGGCCGTTCATGCCGCCATAGGTGAGGAAGCCTTCGAATGGGATGCAGAAACGCTTGGCGCCTTCATACCATTCTTCCTTGCGGGTAGCGATGAAGCCGCCCATGTTGACGAGACCGTCTTTCTTGGCCGACATGGTCATGCTGTCGGCATAGCTGAACATTTCCTTTGCGATTTCAGCGATGGTCTTGTTTTCGTAACCCTTTTCGCGGGTCTTGATGAAGTAGGCGTTTTCGATGAAACGGGCTGAGTCCATGTTGACCGGCACGCCATATTTGTGGCAGAGTTCGCAGGTCTCACGGATGTTCTGCATGCTCACTGGCTGACCACCTACGGTGTTGTTCGTGACGGTGAGGACCATGAAAGGAACGTTGCCCTTGTTTTCCTTCAGCACCTTTTCGAGCTTTTCGAGGCCGACGTTACCCTTGAAAGGAACTTCGAGTTGGGTGTCGTGGGCTTCGTCGCAGGTGACGTCGATAGCGAAGGCCTTGCGGCTTTCGATGTGGCCCTTGGTGGTGTCGAAGTGGGCGTTGCCAGGGATGACCATACCAGGCTTTACGAGGTAGCTGAACAATACGTTTTCAGCAGCACGGCCTTGGTGGGTAGGGATGACGAATGGGAAACCGGTGATTTCGGTCACGGTGTCCTTGAAGTGGAAGAAGCTGCGAGCACCAGCATAGCTTTCGTCGCCCATCATCATTGCACTCCATTGGCGGTCGCTCATGGCGCCTGTACCTGAGTCGGTGCAAAGGTCGATATACACTTGGTCTGATTTCAGCATGAAGATGTTGTTGTGGGCTTCTTCGAGCCATTGTTCGCGTTCTTCGCGGGTGGATTTCTTGATAGGTTCAACCATCTTGATTTTCCACGCTTCTGCAAATGGTAATTCCATGATTTTATTGTTTATTTATTTGTTTGTTGTTGAATTGTTTATTTGTTTGTTTGACTATGTGTCTGTGTGTTGTAAATAGATTTACGTCATGCCAATCCGTATTAGCATCTATTCGTTATCTTGAAAATCTTGTTTGATTGGAAGCATAGAAAGCTCACGCACTACAAGATTCTTACTTCAGAATCTGTCGCGTTCCTTGACGTTGAGGTAATTAGGCTTTTCTATGGCATTAGGCATTTTCATATCATATCTGAAAAAGCGTGTCAAAATTACAAACTTTTCGATTACGATGCAAATATTTTGTTAAAAAAGCCTTTTTCTTGGACTAAAAATCGGTTTTTCCTATATTTGCAGACCAATTGAAGACAATCATCAAAAATACAATATTCATGTTCAAATTCAAATCATTACTCTTAGCAAGTCTCCTACTTATCAGCTTGAATATCAAAGCACAGGACGACAATCAGGAAATGCTCGACGGTGCTTGCTGCACTAGCATCATGGTGGGCAAGAACGCATCCACCGACGGATCAGTCATCACTTCGCATACCTGCGACGGCCGCTACCGCACTTGGATGCAATGGGAAGCCGCTGCCGACCACAAGGAAGGCGAGATGCACAAGGTCTATAAAGGCACTATGCACACCGAAGACCCATTCGACAACCGCGGCCTCGAACTGGCTGGCGAAATCCCTGAGGTCGCCCATACCTATCGTTACCTCAACACGGCTTATCCTTGCCTTAACGAAAAACAGTTGGCCATCGGCGAAACCACTTTCTCTGGTCCTGACACCTTAATTAATAATAATGGCATGTTCATGATTGAGGAACTGGAGCGCGTTGCCCTGCAACGCTGCGACAATGCCCGCGATGCCATCCAACTCATCGGAAAACTCGTCAAGGAATATGGCTACGGCGACGGTGGCGAGTGCATCACCATTGCCGACAAGAACGAGGTTTGGCAGATGGAAATCCTCGGCGAAGGTTCTGAGAATATCGGTGGCGTGTGGGCTGCCAAGCGTATCCCCGACGACGAGGTGGGCGTTTCGGCCAACATCTCACGCATCGGCAAGCTCGAGCGCAAGAGCAAGGATTTCTACTGCTCCGACAACTGCGAGAAGGTCGCCAAGAAATACGGTTTGTGGGACGGCAAGGGCGAATTTGTGTTCTATAAAGCTTTCCACAGCAGCTATGGCGGTGGCAAGAACTTCAGCGACCGCGAGTTCTTCATTCTCAGCCAACTGGCTCCTTCGCTGAACCTTACGCGCGACATGGAAGAACTCCCGTTCTCCGTTAAGCCTGACGAAAATGTCGATGTGCTCAAGGTGATGGAACTCTTCAAGAGCACCTACGAAGGCACCGATATGGACATGACGCAAAACGTGAAGACGGTCACCAAGAAGCGTTTGGACGATGGCACCACGGTCAACGATACAATCATCAGCCCTATTGCCAATCCTTGGCTCACGGGTGCCATGCAGAACACGCTGAATTTCCTGGCTCCTGGAACCATCGATTTCCACCGTACCGTGTCGGTGGCATGGAGCAGCTACAACCACGTCATCCAATGCCGCAGCTGGGTGCCCGACGAAATCGGTGCTATCTGCTGGATGGCTTGCGACAACCCGGGACAAAGCCCGCGCATTCCTATTTTCTCAGGCTCGACCATCGTCCCCGATGGCTTCAATAAGTGCGGTCAGCTCCGCTATCGCGACGAGGCTTGGATTTGGCACTACCGCAAGGCCAACAAACTCGCCACGGTGCAGTGGGGACGCACGAAAAAGACCTTGCTTGGCAACGTGACCCGTTTCGAGCAGAAAGCCATGGACGAGATTCCTGCCCTCGAAAAGAAGGCCCAAGGCCTTATTGACGAAGGAAAGACCAATGAAGCTACTACTTTGGTTAACCAATACACCTCCGACTTTGCTGCTTCGACACGCCAAGCTTGGAAGGAAATGGAAGAAAAATTCTGGTATTGGTTCAGCATGGGATTCTAATTTTGAAATAATTATTCCTCTTCGTTGTGTATCTTAGTAAAAATACATACTTTTGCTCGTCCAAATTTATACGAATATGAGAAAACTATTCCTTTTTGCCATTTGCGCCTTGTTGGCTGTCAATGGTTTCTCGCAAGACAAACAAAAGAAAGCTAAGAAAGAAAAGACCTACAACGAAAAAGGTGAAATCATCAAGAAAGGCTGGAACTTCGGTCCGTTGCCAGTGGTAGGCTATGATGCCGACCTGGGTTTCCAATATGGTTTGTGCTGCGACATTTTCAATTATGGTGATGGCACTCGCTATCCGAAATACAACTACAAGTTCAACGTGGAGGCTTCGCGCTACACCAAAGGCTCGGGTGTGTTCCGTTTCTATTCCGACATGCCATACGTCGTGAAAGACACCAAGTTGTTTTTCGATGTCACTTATTTCTATGCCAAGAAATACGAGTTCTTCGGTTTCAATGGTTTCGAGTCGAACCATTTCGACCCTGTCGGCTATGAGAAATCAGCTTATAACTTTTTGAATCGCAATCAGTTCCGTTTCGTTGGAAGCATGCAGCGTCCGTTCTTCAATGTTCCTAACTTGTATTGGAGTGCTGGTTTGGCCTACTATAATACTAAGGTAGGTCGCGTCGATCTTCCAGGTTATGAAGAACAGAATACCATGTATGAGCGTTATGTCGAAAAAGGCCTCATCCGCGACAACGAGAAGGACGGTGGTAACACCACACAAATCCGTCTCGGTATGGTCTATGACAGCCGCGACCTCACTAGCGATCCTACGCGTGGCATCTATGCTGAGGCCACCCTCGTTGGTGCTCCTGATTTCATCGACAAAAAAGGGTACAGCAACCTTTCACTCACGTTCCTGTGGCGCCATTATGTGCCTATCTATCGCGACAAACTGACTTTCGCCTATCGCCTTGGTACACAAAACTTGCTGGCTGGCGAAATGCCTTGGTATATGATTAACAACCTGAATACCATGTTTTTCCAAAAGATGTACACCGAAGGCTTAGGTGGCTCGGTCACGATGCGCGGTGTCAACCGTAATGGTGTCATCGGCGAAGGCTTCACCTTTGCCAATGCCGAATTGCGTTGGCGCGTGGTGGGCTTCCAGTTCATCAACCAGAATTGGATTGTGGCCTTGAATCCTTTCTTCGATGCAGGTCTCGTAACCCAAACTTTCCGCGAGGAAGAACTGAAGAGTGCCGATGATCAAATGAGTGAACAATTTGCCCTCTACAGCGGTAAAAAGGAAGGCATCCACATGAGTGCTGGCTGCGGCGTGAAGCTCATTATGAACCGTAACCTCATTGTCTCTGCCGACTTTGGCCGTGCTTTCAACGAACTTGATGGCAATAAATTGAAGTCCTTTATCGGGTTCAATTATGTATTCTGATTGGACGCCTTAAATTAATACGTCAAATATTGTTTTTGAAGGCGCTGCCATAGGGTGGCGCCTTTCTTCTTTTTGCGGAGATTTTTCCCAAAACACCCTTTTATTTTCAAAATATGTTTAATTTTGCAGTCCGTAATTTCAGTTTTTAATCTATGAAATACGGTTTCGACAACGAAAAATATCTCAAGATACAATCAGAACGTATCAAGGAACGCATCGCCCATTTTGGCGACAAGCTTTATCTAGAATTTGGTGGCAAGCTCTTCGACGACTTTCATGCCAGTCGCGTGCTGCCTGGATTTGCTCCCGACAGCAAACTCAAGATGCTCTATCAGTTGGCCGACTGCGCCGAAATCATCATCGTCATCAGTGCTCTCGACATCGAGAAGAACAAGGTGCGTGGCGATTTGGGCATCACCTACGACATGGACGTCTTGCGCCTGCGCGACGAGTTCATGAGCCGTGGATTCATGGTGAGTTCGGTCGTCATCACCCACTATAACAGGCAGATGAGTGCCGACATGTATCGACAGCGCCTCGAACGCATGGGCATCAAGGTATATTATCACTACACCATCGAAGGCTATCCGAACAACATCGCCCTGATTGATTCTGACCAAGGCTTTGGCCGCAACGACTATGTGGAAACCGTGCGCCCGCTCGTCGTGGTGACAGCACCCGGACCTGGCAGCGGAAAGATGGCCGTTTGCCTCAGCCAACTCTATCAGGAACACAAGCGTGGCGTGAAGGCTGGCTATGCCAAATTTGAAACGTTCCCAATATGGAACCTGCCTTTGAAGCACCCGCTGAATGTAGCCTACGAAGCAGCCACTGCCGACCTCAACGATGTCAACATGATTGACCCGTTCCATTTGGAGGCCTACGGCAAGACTGCCGTCAACTACAACCGCGACATCGAAATCTTCCCCGTGCTGAATGCTATATTTGAAGCCATCTATGGCGAAAATCCCTACAAGTCGCCGACCGACATGGGCGTCAACATGATTGGCTACTGCATGAGCGACGAGGAAGTGTGCTGCCAAGCTTCGAAAGACGAAATCATCCGACGCTATTATACCGCACTTTGCGATTTTGCGAGAGGCAAATGCACTGAAAACGAAGTGAATAAGATTGATTTGCTGATGAAGCAGATGAAGATTACGACCGCCGACCGCCGTACGACACTCGCTGCCAAGGAGCGGAAGGAACAAACGGGCGTGGCGGCCGCAGCCATCGAATTGGCCGACGGGACCATCATCACTGCCAAGACCACCTCTCTGCTTGGGCCTAGCGCGGCTCTCATCCTCAATGCGACGAAACATCTCGCCGGCATCGGTCACGATGTGAAACTCATCCCGCAAAACATGATTGAGCCAATTCAACGCACCAAGGTGAACATCTTGCACGGCAAGAACCCACGTCTCCATACCGATGAAGTGCTGGTCGCCCTTTCTATGCTCAGCCTCAACGACGAAAACTGCCGCAAGGCACTTGAATGCTTGCCTCAACTCAATGGTTGCCAAGTGCATTCCACCGTCATGCTCAGCGAGGTTGACCATAAGATTTTCAAGAAGCTCGGTATCGGGCTTACTTGCGATCCAGTGGGTAAGAAAAACTGATAATCGATAATAATCAAATTGTTGTGATGAAAAACGAATTAAGTAAAGAATTAAGTAAAGAAGAAAAGACCTATCTGCGGTTGCGCAACCTCTGCGGATTGTTGGGCGTGCTGCTTCCATGGCTTGCCCTTTTCTCGGCTGGCATTGCCGAACGGCCCAGCGACGAATGGTGGTGGAGCATCTCGGCCACCTATTATCAGTCGCCGGCCTTGGTTGGCATTCTGGTTCCAGCCTGCTTGTTGCTGATCTGCTATGTGGGTTATAACGACGCCGACAATGTGATTACAACCACAAGCGGCATCATGGGACTTGGCATCGTCCTTTTCCCTTGCCGCGTAAGTTGGCTGCCCGAAGGCTCTCTCGTGGGTTTTTTCCAGATTCCTATGGAAGTGTCGAGTGTCGTTCACGGGATTTGTGCCGGCTGCTTCTTCCTGCTCATCGCCTTAAACAGCATCCTGATGTTCACCAAATCAGATGGCGAGATGACTGATAGAAAGAAGATTCGTAATCGTATCTATCGTATTTGTGGCTATGGAATGATAGCCGTTGAAGCCGCATTCCTGCTTACTCGCATCATCCAAGGCGAGACCTATCTCACCATGATTTACGAAATCATCCTCTTGATTCTTTTCGGTTTCGCATGGCTCGTCAAGGGCGAAGCCTTCCCGTTCCTGAACGACATTGAAAAAGAGGAAATTGAGGAAACTGAAAATCAAACACTTTAATTCATAACTTTATGAAAAGATTGTATCTCGTCGCCTTGTTAGGTCTCGTGCTCTGTGTTTCATGCACGAAGAAGGAAACCGACCCCGAAATCATCGCCATGCAAGGCTTGCTGAACCGCGTCGTGCCAGAATATGCCGACAAATTCAAGTTGGAACGCATTGAAAACGATAGCGTTGACTGCTTTGAATTGGAATCGGTCGGACGGAAAATCGTCATTCGCGGCAACAATGCCAACTCAATGGCAGTGGGCTTGAATCATTACCTGAAATACTATTGCAAGGCGCAATATTCGTGGTTTGAGGCCGACAAGTTGGAAATGCCTGCCGAACTTCCGGCCATTCCTGAAAAAGTGAGCGAACAGGCAAGAGTTCCGGAACGTTTCTTCCTGAATTACTGCACTTACGGCTACACCATGCCTTGGTGGAGTTGGGACGAATGGGAACATTTCATCGACTGGATGGCACTGAATGGCATCAATCTGCCTTTGGCCATTACGGGACAGGAAGCCGTGTGGTACAAAGTCTGGAGCGACCTCGGCCTAACCGATGAGGAAATCCGCAGTTATTTCACCGGTCCGGCGCATTTGCCTTGGCACCGTATGCAGAACATCGACCATTGGGGCAGCCCGCTGCCGATGTCGTGGCTCGAAAACCAGGAATCTTTGCAAAAAAAGATTGTTGCCCGCGAGCGCGAACTCAACATGAAACCCGTGCTACCTGGCTTTGCAGGCCATGTGCCGGCTTGCATTACAAGGATTTACCCCGATGCACCTTTGGCATCGTTGGGCGACTGGTGCGGTTTCGACAGCATCTGTTGGTGCAAGTTCCTCGACCCGATGTCGCCTTTATATACCGAAATCCAGAAGAAGTTCATCGCTGAGGAAACCGCTTTGTTTGGTACCGACCACATCTATGGCATCGACATTTTCAATGAAATGATTCCACCGAGTTGGGAACCTGATTATCTGGGCCGTGTCAGCCGCCAAGTGTATGAGTCGCTCGAAGCCGCCGATCCCGATGCGCGTTGGTTGCAGATGACTTGGCTCTTCTGGAACGAGCGCCAATATTGGGAGGTTGACAATCGCATTGAGGCCTACATCACCTCTTTCCCGAAGGAAAAACAGCTTTTGCTCGACTATTATTGCGACCGTCAACCGGTGTGGGAGCGCACGGATTCCTATTACGGCGTGCCTTACATTTGGTGCTATTTGGGCAATTTTGGCGGCAATTCCATGTTGGTCGGAAACCTCGACACCATCAATGCAAGGATTGAACGCGCTTTCGACAAGGGCGGCGATAATTTCTGTGGCATCGGCTCCACTTTGGAAGGTTTCGACTGCAATCCTTTCATGTATGAATATGTCTTTGAAAAGGCTTGGACGGGCGATTTGCCCACCGACAAGGAAGCCTGGATTGAAAAACTCGCCGACCAACGTGCCGGAAAGGAAGACCCGAGCATGCGCGAGGCATGGAAACTCTTGGCCGACAGCATCTATAACTGGCCTTCAACGCCTGGCCAGTGCGTGATGGTCAATGCGCGGCCTACTATGGGCGCTTATCATCAGTATTACGTCAATCCGCGCTACAGATACAACAATCTTGAACTGCTGAATGTTTTGGAAAAATTGCTTGCCGTTGACAGCGATAGTCGTGCTTTGCATTTCGATGTGGTGAACGTCACGCGTCAGATGTTGGGTAACTATTTCAGCGATTTGCAAAAGGAATATGTGACGGCCTACAAGGATGGCGATTATGAAAAACTACATGAAAACGAAGCCATTATGACTGAAATCCTTGATGATTTGGATACCTTGCTGAACACCGAAAGCGCATTTTTGGTTGGCAAATGGATCGCCGATGCGCGCGCCATCGGCATCACCGATGAGGATAAGGATTATTTCGAGAGCAATGCCCGCAACCTCATCACGACTTGGGGCGAGGAAGATGCTTTGCTCAACGAATACGGCAGTCGCTCATGGGCCGGTTTGACCAAGACTTATTATGCCTACCGTTGGAAGGAATTCTTCAAGGATGTCAATGCCGCCATCGAAGCCAACGTGCCCTTTGACGAAGAGGCTTACCACAAGCGCATCTGCGAATATGAAGGCCAATGGTGGCGCGAACGCCTCTATGAATTCAATGCTGAGCCTGTTGGCGATGGAATGGCTATTGCTAAAGAAATCGCTGACAAATATCGGGAGAGACTGGTGGAAAGATATTCGGGAGAATGAAAAATGTTTTTTCTTTTGTCAAGAATTAGAGAAATCGAAGATTCGACGTGGTCAATTGGAGAATGTTTCTACGATTCAGTTCTACTTGAAGTTTGCGCTTCGCGCCGGAATTAGAGAACAGCATGTTGCGGAATATTGTTCTCAAATTCAAAGGTGCGCTTGCGCACAGGATTTCCGTACCCTATTGTCCATTACATCCGTCAGGTTTCTAAAATTCTCTAATTCTTGATAATAAAAGATTTATAAGTCTATTTTTTTTGAAAGATAATCTCGGCAATCCCTTACACAAACCACTCCACCACGGCGCGGCGCTGGTAGTTTTTCTCCAGTTCCGTCTTGTGATAGTTGTAGTTCGGGTCGTCGAAATACTTGGCATGGGTCGGGCATTTCTTGACACAGGCACCGCATTTAATGCAAATACCCGTGACTTCAGCCACGTTTTCCGGATTGATGGAACCCATCGGGCAGACCTTCACGCACAAACCGCATCTCACGCAAGTCTCTGAGGTCAAAGGCTTTACCTTGCGGATGTCGAAACTGTTCTGCTGGGCATCTTTTGGTTGATAATGTTGCCGATATGGATATGGCACACCTTTGATTTGTGGTTTCGAAATGTCGTTTCGCTTGATTTTTTCAGCAACCAATTCGGCAAATTCCGCAGCCTTCTGCAAGTCGTCGGCATCGGGACGGCCTGCCGCCAAAGTGGTCGAGAAGGAGTGTTCGCCAACGAAAGCGCCGCCAGCAATGACTTTCATGCCGCTGTTTTCCAAAATGTCGGTGGCTTCCATCAGGGCATCATCGAAATCGCGGTTGCCGTAAACGGCTACGGATAAAGCCGTCGCATCGTTGCCTTGCATCGTGTTTAGGTATTTCACCAACACATTCGGCACACGGCCAGCATAGACCGGAACGCCAAAAACGACAAAATCCGTGGCCTCAAAAACCATCGGCTCCTGACGGTTTTGCGCAAGCGTGAAATCAAGTTCCTCTGATAGGACATTCAATTCATTGGATAATATGGCAACAATTTGACGGACAACTTTTTGTGTCGTCCCTGTCGCGCTGAAGTAAACGGCTTTGATTTTGTTGATAGTCATTTTCCTTGTCTGTTTTCGATTTCGGCAGTCGTAAACACTCTCCTTTGGGTCAACATCAAGACGAAAGCGAGGATGGCACCCATCATATCGGCAATGGTCATCGACGACCAGACACCTGTCAGACCTGAATAACCTAGGTTGAGGAAGATGTTCGGGACAATATAAATAAGCGGTATCAGGAACAAGACCTGGCGCGAAAGGCTGGTCACAATGGCAATCCAAGGCTTGTCGATGGACTGGAAGAACTGCGAATTGGTGATGGTGAAACCGACCAATGGGAACATCACCATCATGAAGCGCATGGCAGGAATGCCGATTTCGATGAGGTTGGTTTCTTTGGTGAAGGCGCGCAGCAGAATGTGCGGAATGGAAAGTGCCAGAATGGAACCCATCAAACCGACAAGCACATTGGCAATCATGGTGAGTTTGTAAACTTCCTTCAAACGGCTTGGATGTCCTGCACCGTAATTATAACCCGCAATCGGCTGCATGCCTTGGCAGAGGCCAATCATCAGCAGAATGCAGATGCTACCGAATGAATTGACGATGCCGTAAGCACCCACGGCCAAGTCGCCGCCAAAACGGATGAGCTGGCTGTTGAGCAATGCCACCACAGCTGAGGCAGCCAGGTTCATTGAAAATGGGCTAATGCCAATCATCAGGATGTTGCGGAAAATGTAGAATTTCGGTGCCCAGGCATGTCGCTTGAAACGGATGAACGATTTCTTTTGGAAGAAATGCCAGACGGAAAACACTGAGCTGCAAGCCATTGAAATGGTGGTTGCCCATGCAGCACCGGCAATGCCCATGTCAAGTCCATAGATGAAAATGGCATCGAGAATGATGTTCAGAATGGCACCACCTGCCAGAATGAACATGGATTTGGTAGGATAGCCCGAAGCACGAATCAGGCCAGTCAAGTTGAAAGTGACGGTGGTGAGGAACATGCCCGGAATGACGATGACCATGTATTCGCGGGCGAAGGCGATGGTCTCGGGCGTTGCGCCGAACATGGTCAGAATCTTGTCCATGAAAGCATACGAGAAAGAGGTGAACAAGGCACCGAAAAAGAAAGTCAGCAAAAGGCTGTTACCCAATATCTTCTCTGCCCAACGCACGTCTTTCTGCCCCAAAACAATTGACATTCGTGCCGAAGAACCTGCACCGACCAACGAACCGAAAGCATGGATGATGTTCATGATCGGCATGGTGATGGCCAAACCTGCAATGGCCAACGAACCGACACATTGCCCCAGAAACACACGGTCAACAATGTTATAGACCGATGCAATGACCTGACTGATGATGGCAGGCAATGCATATATCCACAATAATCGCTTTATACTCTTGGTTTCTAGTTCTTTAGTCTTGTCCAACTGTTCCATTCTACACGTTTTTGAGGGCGCAAAATTACGGAAAAAAGTAGAAATCGGATGAGTTGGGCGATTCTTTTTTGTTGGCATCAATATACATTTAGACCCAACAGAGACAATATGCCTATGCGTCACCACCCCAATACCAAGGCTGGGTCACTTGCAGCCCGTCCGGCTGGCTTTTGAAGGTTTTCTCCGCTGCGCAACGAAGCGGAGTGGGAGCGGAACGGGAGGAGACTGGAAGCGGAGATAGCGTTGGTATAGCCCTGGTATAGTGCGCACCTCAGCCAGTCGATTTTGTCATTTTGTCATTTGTCAAAAAATCACAATAAGCGATTTCGATGTCCCAATCGCTTTTCGCCTACTTATAATACCTAATTAATAATTATTATTAATTATTTTATTAATAGGTGACAAATGACAAGAGGGTTGGATTTGCTTATTGTGACAAAATGACAAATGATTTTTTGACAAAATGAATTTTGTTATATTATTGATAATGAATTTGTTGCATAAAAATGGCATTGTGATTTGTCATAAAAAGGTCGAGAAAAACAACTTCCTTTGTTTTGTCAACTTATCGTATCTAATCGAGATGTGCTCGCTTGACCGACAAGACTTTGGCAATCAACATGGGTCAAAAAGTATATAATTGCCATGGTAAAACCGACAAAACTTTTTCGTACCTTTGCCGACTCAATTCAAGGGATTTATTTTGAAAGGTATTCTGCTGAAAATAAAGTTTTTACCTGTTTTTGTCGCGGGGCTTTTGGCACTCGTTAGCGAAGCATGTGCCCGAAATGCCGATGCATCGGCTATCGAACGGCAGCTTTCGAAACTTGCCACGAAAGAATTGCCATTGCCCTACGATGATGCTTTGGTTCCCAAAATAATGGCTTTCCAGTCGGAACCGCTTTCGGGCGAGTTTCTGAGATGCGAAAGCTTTTTCGTGACCGAACTGCAAAAGCGAAACATGCCGGATGCCATTAAGTATCTGCCTCTTGCAATGAGCACCATGCAGTTGGACTACACCAATGGCGACTGCCGCGGCATCTGGGCCTTGCCTACTTTGGTGGCGTTGCGCTATGGCCTTGAGGTGAGCGAAGAACGTGATGAGCGTCTCTCGGTGGAATCATCCACAAAGGCCGCCTTGGATTACCTTTCGGAACTTTATCAGCAATATGGCGACTGGTGGATGAGCATGTTGGCCTTCTCCAACAGCCCGAATGCCTTGCAGCGCGCCATAGTCAGAAGCGATAACTTCCTCGACCTTTGGGATTTCTATGAACAGGATTTGCTGGCCAACTCACATGTCATCAGCGATTTCATCGCATACGATTATGTCTATAGCGCTTACACTCCAGAGCAGAAAAGCGAAGCTTTAGCCAGTTTCGAGAAGGCTGAAGCCAAACGATTGGCCGTTGAAGCCCAAAGACTCAAAGAAGAAGAGACCGCCAAGACTGAAGTGAAGCCAAATCCAGAACCGGAACCAGTAAAACCGAAGGTAAACTATTCGACATATACCATCAAGAAAGGCGATAACCTTGGTAAAATTGCCAAGAAGTATCATGTGTCGGTCGATAGTTTGATGAAATGGAACAATTTGAACAGTGATTTTATCCGCGAAGGACAGAAATTGAAAATAAAGAAATGAAGTCAATACGAATCTTACTTTTTATTGTTTGTGTATTTGTTTTGCTTGGTGTGGGTTGGTTTTTCATGCCAGCTGAAGGCATCAAGATAGGTTCATTCAACTTGCGTTTCCCGACTTTGGCCCAGGCCGCTCAAGGCGAGGAAGAAGTCGTCGATGTGGATGCCGTGTTGGATAACGTGAACAAGAGTTTCGAGATGACTTGCTCCGAAACCTTGCTCGACAGTATGCGTTTTTTCCGCGATTACCTTCAGGGCAATCCTAACCGCATTTATCTGCCCAACGATAACTATCTGTATTTCGATACGCTTTTTGCCCAACTCGAAAAGGCCCAAGCCGAAGGCAAGGTCTATCGTATCATGCACTATGGCGACTCGCAAATCGAGATGGACCGCATCTCGTCGGTCCTGCGTCAGCAGTTGCAAGAGTTTTTTGGTGGTTCGGGCCCAAGCATGATTCCTGCCATCCAAACTGTGCCTACCATCTCCGTGTCGCAACAATATGCCAATATCGACCGTCATGCACTCATCGGCGATGCCTCGCTGCGCCTTGCCAATGGTCGCTATGGCGTGTTGACTCAGATGGGCAACGTGGTGAGTGGAAGCTCCATCTCATTCAGTCAATCCAATCATACCCATGCGCTTGAAAAGTCGAAGCAGATTTCGAAAGTTTCAGTGCTTTTGGGTCACAATAGCCAAGGCTTTACGGCATCGCTTCGTTGCGATACTATCAAGACGGAAACAAAAACACTTTCGGCTTGCGATAGCATCTCCATCATTTCGTGGCAGTTGCCAGCCAACGTGAAGCGCGGTACCATCAGTTTCAACGGTAATGCCGAAATCTATGGCGTGATGCTCGATGGTAACTCGGGCATTGCCTTAGACAATGTCGCACTGCGTGGCTGCTCGGGTACTATCTTCACCCGCATCGACGAGAAACTGCTGCGTCAATCGTATGAAATGCTTGGCGTTAAGATGATCATCCTCCAATTTGGCGGAAACCGTATGCCTGGCATCACTTCCACCGCACAAGTTGGCGCTTACATGAACGAACTCGAAAAGCAGATTCAGTACCTAAAGAACGTGGTGCCACAAGCCACTTTGCTTTTCATCGGTCCTTCGGATATGGGCAAGAGCTACAATGGCAAGATGGGCACTTGGAAAGGCTTGCCTGAACTCAACGACTCGCTGAAAGCCATGACGCTGCGCAACGATGTGGCCTATTGGGACATGTTCCACGTGATGGGCGGCGAAGGCTCGATGGCACAATGGGTGAAACACCAACCCCCTTTGGCTGGTCCCGATTACATCCACTTCACCTTTACGGGTGCACAGGAAATCGGTTCTCAACTCGCCAAGTCGTTCACTACTTATTACGATTTCTATCAGTTGCGTCAGCGCGTGCCGAGCGACCAAGTCATCGAGTTCATCAACTCAGATAGGACCATCGATTCGCTTCGCGTGCTTTATCGCACACAACCACCTACTTACCAACCTTATAAATCCTTTAGGAAATGATGAAACGCGGGCTGTTTTTCATTGGTTTGACCTTGGCTTGCCTGATGACATTCGGGCAAACCACACCATTGCTACGCCCAGTTCCTGATTTTGGCTTTGCCAATTTCGATGATAACGAATTGCAATATCCTTCGGGCGAAAGCCCAATGATGGAGCGTTTTTTCAACAAGCTCGACTCGGTTGTTTTCTTTGGCAAGGGTAATGTGAACATCATGCACATCGGTGGTTCGCATGTGCAGGCTGGCACTTTTACCCAGCGTTTCCGCGACAACCTGATGAATATCAGTCCCGATTTGATAGGCGGACAGTATTTTGTCTTCCCTTTTTCGGCTGGTAAAACCAACAACCCTTCTCATTTTATGGTAGATTATACGGGCGAGTGGGACTATTGTCGCAATGCCGTGGTTCGCGATTACGACAAGACGATGGGCTTGGCTGGAGCCGCTGTATGGACTTCCGACCCTGAAGCCAGCATCAGCATCATCACCCGTGCCCGGTCGGCTTCTTCCATCACCCCTGAATTTGTATTCAATAAAGTTACCGTGCTGGGCTATTCCGAAACCGATGATGTGATTCCTGTTGTAGAACATGATGGCTTGACCATCGATGGCGAACATAACGCCGACAAAGATTCGTTTGTGTTTCGCCTGCCTTCGTTCACCGATTCAATCTGTATCAAGGTCAACGCTGTCGATGATGAGTTTGTGTTGACAGGCATCTTGCTCGAAAACGGCATGACGGGCATCAATGTGCATGGCATTGGCGTCAATGGTGCGAGTTTGCCGTCCTATCTGCGTTGCGACAACTTCGAGCGCGACCTTCAGCTCATCAAGCCCGACTTGGTGATCTTTGGCATTGGCATTAACGACGCTTCTGCCAGCGATTTCGACAAGGATACTTTCAAGCATAACTATGACTTGCTGATTGCCGCCATTCGCCGTGTCAATCCCGATTGCGCGTTGCTTTTCATCACCAACAACGACAGCTACAAGCGCGTGAAGAAAAAGAAATATGCAGTCAATACCAACGGGAAGGTTGTGCAAGAGGCTTTTTTGGAGTTAGGCAAGAAATATGATGCTGCTGTTTGGGACCAATTCTATATCATGGGAGGCCTCGAATCGATGAAGGCTTGGGAAAAAGCCAAGCTTGCACAAAAAGATAAAGTGCATTTTACAGCCGATGGTTATCAGTTGATGGGCGATTTGCTTTATAATGCCTTTCTCGAAAGTTATATGGACCATGTAAGACAGAATGCAAAGCGATGATGATGAATGACATTTTACCCGTAGTAAAGGATTTCTTCGCGAACCTGTTCTCGTTCGATCAGGCTCACCCCTTGCTGTTCACCCAGTTCTACTTCTGGGCGTTTTTCGCTATCGTGTTTGCGTTTTTCTGTATCTTCAAGAACAAGTGCCTGTTGCGTAACACCTACCTGTTTTTTGTCAGTCTGTTTTTCTACTATAAGACCAGTGGACTTTTTACCTTGCTGCTGCTTTTCATCACTTTATACAATTTTGTGGCGGGCAAATGGCTTCATTCGCGGAAGAAGGACAGCAGCCGAAACCTTGTGCTGGCATTCAGTGTCATCGTCAACCTTTCCACTTTGTGCTACTTCAAATATGCTTATTTCATTACCGATGTGGTTAACAGCCTTTTGGGTACGGAATTTCGTGTGTTTGACGTGTTCTCGTGGATTGGCAACGAACTGACGGGGAGCAACAGTTTCAGTGTCGATAATATCCTTTTGCCTGTGGGTATCTCGTTCTATACCTTCCAGGCCATCAGCTACATCATGGATGTGTATCGCCGTCGCATCGAGCCTGTGCGCAACATCTTCGACTTCGGTTTCTATGTAAGTTTCTTCCCTCAACTGGTGGCCGGACCTATCGTGAGAGCCAACGAGTTCATCCCGCAGCTTCACAAGAAATATTTCCTCAGTCGCAGACAATTTGGCATTGCCATGTTCTGGATTCTGAATGGCTTAATCAAGAAAATCGTGTTGAGCGACTATATCGCTGTGAATTTCGTGGACCGCGTTTTCGACAATCCGTTGCTTTATTCCGGCTTCGAGAACCTTTGCGCCCTCTTCGGATATTCGCTGCAAGTGTATGCAGACTTTTCGGGTTATACTGACATCGCCATTGGTGTGGCCATGCTGATGGGCTTCTATTTGCCTCAGAACTTCAATTCACCGTATAAGGCCAAGAATCCGGGCGAGTTTTGGAAACGTTGGCACATCTCGTTGTCGCGTTGGTTGCAGGATTATCTCTACATCCCGTTGGGTGGCAACCGCAATGCTACTTTCGGCTCGTTCTGCATCATCATCGTTATTGCTGGCATCGCCTCCTTCCTGTCGGGAAGCTGGTGGGTGGCTTTGGGTGTGGCTGTGGTGGCGCTCATCGTGGGTTTGGTGGCTATCTTCAAACCCGAAAAGCGCAGGAAGATTACGACCAACATCAACTCGATGGATACCATGTTGCTTGGCGGTCTATGGCACGGCGCATCGTGGAACTTCATGATTTGGGGCGGATTGAATGGCATCGGCATGATTTTCTACAAGTTCTGGCGCGATTGGTCGGTTCAGGTGCGCACTTGGTTCATGTTCCTTGTGACATTGGCTTTGGCCGCCTTGACCTACTACTATCCATTGCCAGTGTTCAACATGCTCTTCGTGTGGTGCCTCATCGTCTTTGCAGGTAACTTCATCCGCTTGAGTTATAGTCTCTTGGGAGGGAAGCGACCTTGGCAATGGCTGCAAGATGCTTGGGCTATCTTCCAGACTTTTACCTTCATCACCTTTACGCGACTCTTCTTCCGCAGCGGCTCGAACCTCGACCCTGTAGAAGCCAACGAAACCGCTTGGAACACGGCAAAGAACATGGTTAACCAGATTGGTAGTAAATGGGATTTGAGTGTGATACCCGACATTGCCTTGAATTATTGGAAAGTGTTTGCACTCATCATCTTCGGCCTCGTCATCCATTGGCTGCCCGAAAACTTCAAGCGCCGCTATCGCATTTGGTTCACACGTATGCCGCTTCCGTTGATGGTTTTGGTGACGGCTCTGGTCGTGTTCATCGTCTATCAGTTCATTACCGCCGACCTACAGGCATTCATTTATTTCCAATTCTGATGCAAAACCTCAACATCGCCTACATACAGACCGACCTTCGCTGGGAGGACAAGGCCGCAAACCTTGAAAACTTCTCTAATCTGCTCGACAAAGTGCAGCCAGGCACCGACCTGATTCTGCTGCCTGAGACCTTCACCACGGCTTTTCCCGTCGACCCACGGCAATTTGCCGAGCCTCTTGATGGCGAAACGATGAATTGGCTGCGCATTAAAGCGCACGATAAGAATGCCGTGATTTGCGGCACTTTCCTTCTCGAAATTGATGGAAAATACCGAAATGCACTCGTCTGGATGCGCCCTGATGGCTCGTATGAACTCTATTTCAAACGTCATCCATTCAGTATTGGCGGTGAAAACCAACTGGTAGAAAAAGGTGAAAATCAACTTGTTGTCGAACTAAAAGGTTGGCGAATCCGTCCCATGGTGTGCTACGATGTGCGTTTCCCCGTTTGGGCTCGCAATCGCTACGAAAACGGACAATATGAATACGATTTGGCTTTCTATCTGGCCAACTTCCCCGATTCAAGAATGATTGTGTGGAACGGACTTTTGGTGGCGCGTGCCATCGAAAACCAAGCATACATAATAGGTGTGAACCGCATCGGCGACGACCTGAACGGCTTGCATTACAGCGGCGAATCGCAGGTGGTGAACGCCCGCGGCGAAGTCATTTCGAAGGTCGAGGCTTACCATGAAGGCGTGGCGCATTGCACTTTGAGTGCCGAAAAACTGACGCATTTCCGTGAAAAATTCCCGTTGGGACCCGATTGGGACCATTACACCGTTCAATAAGCAAAGCCATGACACTGAGCGTTTTTTCCGACGAATATTTCATGAAATTGGCCTATCAGGAAGCCCAAAAAGCCCTGGAAGCCAATGAGATTCCGATTGGTGCGGTCATCGTGTGCAACAACAAGGTGCTGGCTCGCACTCATAACCAAACCGAAATGTTGAATGATGTAACGGCTCATGCAGAAATGCTGGCTATCACAGCGGCAGCCAATTCACTTGGCGCTAAATATTTGGATGAGTGTACGTTATATGTAACATTGGAACCTTGTCCCATGTGTGCGGGTGCGCTTTGCCATTCGCATATCGGGAAAATCGTTTGGGCGGCCGATGACCCAAAGAACGGTTTCTCACGTTTCGGGAATATGCTTCACCCCAAGACGAAAGTTCTATCTGGCCTCATGAAAGATGAGTGTCTTGCTTTGCTTACTGACTTTTTCAAGAAAAAACGGTAATCAATCTTCCGAAATCTCACTCAGCATATTGCGGTAGGCTGAGAATACATTGGCGCGCGACATATAGCCCAAGTATTTCCCGTTTTTGATGACTGGGATGTTGTATTTTCCATATTCCTCGAATTTCTTTACGATTTTCGCCATGGGTTCCTCGGGATTGATGGTGTAGTTGGGCAAGACGGCGAAATCTTGAATCGACTTGTCATAATAACTCTCGTCGAACAGTATGCTGCGGATGTCGTCGAAAAGGACATGGCCGCAAAAAACGCCATGCTTGTCAACTACAGGGAAGATGTTGCGCTTTGATGAGGAAATCAAAGGAAGCAAGTCGCTGAAGGTGCAGTTTGGGTCGATTGTGCTGAAGTTGGTCTCAATCAATTGGTTGACAACCATCATGTTAAGAATACTCTTATCTTTGTTGTGCGTCACTTCAACACCTTGCTCAGCCACCGAATTGGTATAGACTGAATAGCTGAAAAACAGCCTGTTGACGGCGTATGCCAAAGCCGAGACAATCATCAGCGGGACAATGAGCGCATAGCCATTCGTGATTTCGGCAATGAGGAAGATACCCGTCAGCGGGGCGTGAAGCATACCTGCCACCAAACCGCTCATGCCCACTAATGCAAATTTGGCAGGATCGAGATTGGCAATGCCTAAATAGTTCATTGTCAATGCGAAGAATAATCCTGAGAAAGCACCAAGGAATAGGGCAGGAGCAAAGGTGCCACCTACGCCGCCTGCTCCGAAGGTGAATGCTGTGGCAAAGGCTTTCAGTAGGATGATGCCAGCAAAAAGCAAAAGTGTCACCCAATCAATGCCTTTGAATCGCGCAAAGAATGGGTTGCCAAAGATGGGACTGTAATCGCCGCGCAAGGCTGAGTTGATGGCCTCATAGCCTTCGCCGTAAAGCGCAGGAAAGAGGTAGATAAGCAATCCCAAAAGTGTAGCGCCAACAAAAAACCGTTTCCATGGCGATTCCACTTGTTTGAATCGTTTTTCGACATTGAATGTCACTCTCAGGAAATAGGCCGATACCAATCCGGCAAAAACGCCTAATCCGATGTAGAAGATTGCATTGGCAGGAATAAAGCCTTCGCTGATGGCTGTCGGGTATTCAACGGTCTGACCCAGAAATAGATATGAGGTCAGGATGGCGGTAAATGACGACACGATGATAGGTACAAGTGCGTTGAGCGACAAGTCGATCATCAATACTTCCAAGGCAAACACAACGCCTGTGATTGGTGCCTGGAAAATAGCGGCAACCGCTGCCGCACCACCCATTCCAATGAGCAAAACGGTGTGTCGATAGTCGAGTTTGAGCAACTGCCCGATGTTGGAACCGATGGAAGCGCCTGTCGATACCGAGGGACCTTCCAAACCGACAGAACCACCAAAACCTACTGTCAGCGAGCTTGTTATGATGGAAGACCACATGCTGCTCTTATCCACTTTCCCTTTGTTTTTTGCCAAGGCATAAAGGATTCCTGGAATGCCGTGCCCTACATTCTTTTTCAGTATGAACTTGCAGAATAGAATGGTGAGCAGGATGCCGATGGCGGGATAGACGAAATACAGAAGATCGGAATATTCAAAATGCACGATGAGCACCAAATCGCGGATGCCATGTGCCAGTTTCTTGATGACGACAGCAGCCAAACCTGCCAGAAAACCAGTTGGAATACTGATTAACAGCAAGAAACGTCGGTCGGTAAGATGTTCTTTCCGCCACGCGTTGAATTGGTCAACCCATTTGTCTATTTTTTGTCGTACCACGAAATCGGCTCGTTTTGAGACCGCTAAAATAGGAAATTCAACAAAGTGAACTCTCGGAAATTTCATTTTTCTTATTTTCGCGGAAAATTTCCTCTAAAAAATGAAAATTGTCAGCTATAATGTAAATGGTATTCGTGCGGCAATCAACAAGGGCTTGCTGCAGTGGATCAGCGATTTCCAACCCGATGTGCTTTGTTTTCAGGAACTGAAAGCCACTCCCGACCAAATTCCGTTGATGGATTTTGAAATGATGGGTTATCACCATTTTTGGTTTCCTGCCCAAAAGAAAGGCTATAGCGGCGTGGGCTTGATTTGCAAGCAAGAACCTGATAATGTGGTTTATGGAATGGATAATCCGCTCTACGACAGCGAAGGCCGTTTCTTGCGTGCTGATTTTGGCGACTTGTCGGTGGTCAGCGTGTATCATCCTTCGGGCACTTCGGGCGACGAACGTCAGGATTTCAAGATGCAGTGGCTCGATTTCTTCCGCCACTATGTCAACGAGTTACGGAAAACACGTCCGCAGTTGGTGATTTCGGGCGACTACAACATTTGCCACGAGGAAATCGATATCAACAATCCGAAGGCACACGTCACCATGTCGGGTTTCTTGCCTGAAGAACGCCAATGGATGACCGATTTCCTGAGCGATGGCTACATCGACAGTTTCCGTCATTTGGTGAAGGAAGCCAATCGTTACAGTTGGTGGAGCTATCGTGCCAATGCCCGCGAGAAAAACCTCGGTTGGCGCATTGATTATCACATGGTTACTGACAATCTTGAAAGCCAAATCAAGTCGGTTGACATCTTGCCCGATGTCAAGCACAGCGACCATTGCCCTATCGTTCTGGATCTCTTGTAGAGTCGTGCCACGGCATGTCTTCATGGTGTAATCCTAAAATATATTTGTCGGAAAGTCCATTTTACAATAGAGTTTCCGACAAATTTTATTGCATAATTTTGTCGGAATATCATATTTTTAGTGTAGAAAACGACGAAATTTGAAGAAATAGAAGTATCTTTGCGCTCAATTTATTACAAAAGATTGTGCAATATGGAGCAGAAAATCATTGGAAGGGAATATGAATTTGGACTTTTGGAACAAGTTCTACATTCAAGTGAGTCAGAACTGGTTGTGGTATATGGCCGTCGGCGCGTGGGTAAGACATTTCTTGTAAATCAGTTCTTTGACAATCGATTTGCATTTAAATTGACTGGAGTTTATGACAAGCCTGAAAGCATTCAGCTTGAACGTTTTGCCATGCAGATGGAGGAATATGGCTTTCCAATCGATGTTCCAGATAATTGGTTTAAGGCCTTCGACCAACTTAAGAATCTTCTCAAACAGACACGATGTGATGGGAAAAAAGTCGTTTTTATAGATGAAATGCCTTGGTTGGATAGTGTGAAATCTGATTTCGTAGCTGCTTTTGAGCAATTTTGGAATGGATGGGCTTCTGCTGAGAACGATATTCTGTTGATTGCTTGTGGAAGTGCTACTTCATGGATGACTGACAAGTTGCTTGCAAATCAAGGTGGTCTTTTCAATCGTTGTAGTCTGCGTATCTTTGTACGCCCGTTCACACTAAGGGAAACGGAGCAATACCTGCTTTCAAAAGGTATAGTCTGGACACGTTACGATATCGCTGAATGTTACATGATAATGGGTGGAATTCCATTCTATTTGAAGCAACTCAATCCTCAGTTGTCTTATGCCCAAAACATTGATGACATCTTTTTCAGGGAAAAAGGGTTGCTTTGGGATGAGTTCAATCATTTGTACGATACGCTTTTCAAACAGCCACAGAATCACATTGCAGTGGTGGAAGCTCTCTCCAAGAAACGGATGGGTCTGACGCGTAACGAGATTATTGAAGCTACTAAACTGCATGATAACGGGAACTTGAAAGTAATACTCGAAAATTTGGTAAATAATGAATTCATACGTCCATATAATTATTTTGGTAAAGAAAGGCAGGACACCATTTACCAATTGACAGATTTCTACAGCATGTTTTATTTTTCTTATGTCAAAAACAATTATGGACGTGACCCGCATTATTGGTCGAATAGTATCGATGATCCATCTCGACGTTCTTGGGCAGGTTACACCTTCGAGCAGCTGTGTCTCTATCATCTTGAGCAACTGAAGCGAGCCATGGGTATTGCTGCTGTCCAATGCAATGTGTCGTCATGGTTCCATAAATTAGCTGAAGGCGAAAAAAGAACCCGAGGGGCACAAATTGATTTGATTATTGACCGACGCGATAGAATTATTAACCTTTGCGAGATGAAGTTCTCCATCAATGAGTTTTCCATCGATAAGGATTATGATGCTGTCTTGCGCAACAAGATAGAAACTTTTCGTGAGGATAGTAAGACGAAGAAAGCCTTACAGCTGACAATGATTACTACATATGGCGTCAAAAGGAACATGTATAGCAACCGAGTACAATCTGAAGTGGTGCTAGATGATTTGTTTCTATGAATTAGTGTGAAAACTGTTCGTGAGCGTAGCAAATCGGAAAACATCTTCCACGGCTTCTTCGTATTCTTTCAGCGCATTGATTTTCTTTATCTTGCGCCAGATGTCTTGCGATTCGTCGAAGGAATCCTTCATGTACGACCACAACTCTTTCATTCGGCCTAACACTTTCGGACTGCCGCCAGCATGACGCAGACGCTCTTCATATAGGTCGAGGACGTAGCCATGCAGTCGTTGCTTGCGCTTCTCGACAGACTCGGTTTCAAAGCCTTTGATGTCTTCTGCCAAAAATGGGTTCGACAGAAGTCCGCGCCCGAGCATAAAGTCGCCAACAGGTTGCACCATCGAGCTGATGCGCTGGAAACTTTCTACCGAGACAATGTCGCCATTATAAACCAACGGAGCTTTTATGTTGGGAATCAATGCCTTGAATTGCTCAACATCGGCTTCTCCTTTGTAGAGCTGCTTGCCGATGCGTGGGTGGATGATTAATTCGCTGAGCGGATATTTGTTGAAAACCTCGATGATAGGATAGATTTCGTCAGGCGAGAAATAGCCTAGACGACATTTGACACTGAATTTGGCATCGATTCTCTCAAAAAGGGCAGAAAACACTTCATCGACTCTTTCGGGATAGGGAAGGAATCCGCTGCCACGTTTCTTGTTGGCGACACGCGGAAACGGACAGCCCATATTTAGGTTGATTTCCTTGTAGCCCAACTGTTTGCATTGTGTGGCAAAACGTAGAATCTCCTCAGCGTCGGTGCTCAAAATCTGTGGAGTCAGATGTTCTACGTCGTTGCACCGCGGGTCGATTTCTTCTACTTGCAAGTTCTTGGCATGGTCTTTCTGAATACCTGTGAAGAATGGGGTATAGAACTTGTCGATGCCACCAAAATGTTGCTTGAAGACATTACGGAAAGGCGCATCGGTGATGCCTTGAAATGGTCCCAGACTCAGCATCTCACTTTTTCTTCTTGATGGTGTCAACAATCAGTTTTGTGCCTAATGCGATTACCAACAATA
The DNA here is from genome assembly GCA_024400425.1 of Bacteroidales bacterium. GTDB lineage: Bacteria > Bacteroidota > Bacteroidia > Bacteroidales > F082 > Limimorpha. The sequence goes on along the minus strand of JAKSMV010000016.1, from coordinate 3,054 downwards.
TGGTGATGTATAGTGCAATATGACTCAGATAATCACCATGTTTGGCATAGAAGGTGACTTCGGTGTTGGCCTTCAGCGTTTCGCGTCTGGCATCGGGTTGCCAATAGGCGGTTTGCTGTAGCACGTCGCCGCGCTGGTTGAAGAACCCCGAACGGCCCGTGTTGGCTGAGCGAGCCACACAACGACGGTTTTCGATGGCGCGCAGTTTCGAGAACTCGAAATGCTGCTTGTAGCCTGGCGTGTCGCCCCACCAGCCATCGTTGGTAAGCACGAAAATCAAGTCGGCGCCTTTCTTGGTGAACTCGCGTACATAGCCACCGAAGGCCGACTCGTAACATATCGCGGCAGCAATCGTGTGACCGCCAAAATCCATATTGTGTGGAGCAGGGTCTGTCTTCAGTGTGCCGCGGGCAATACCCATGGTGACCGACCAGTTCTTGAGGAACCCCATCCATTCGGGAATGGCTTCCACACCTGGCGCCAGCTGGGTCTTGTTGCGGTGTTGCACATCGACGGTGTCGATGAGCAAGGCCGAGTTGTGGCAATAATAGTAACGGTCGGTGCTCATGATGTGACGGGCAGGAAAGTCGTCTTCCATGCCTTTGGGCACCCATTCGTAGGTAGTCCCACCAATGACGAAGGCAGCCTGTGGATGCTCTTTCATGAAACTGTGGAAATGCTGTAGCGATTCCGATTGGTCAAGTCGGTCGAGCCAGATGCCTTCCTGGATGGCCGATTCTGAACTGACGATGAATTGCGTCTTCGGAGTCATCAAAGGAGCGGCAAGCAAGGTGTTGCGCTTTATGGTTTGGTCGTAGAAATCGGCATCGAATTGCTCGTTCCACGGATCGCAGTTCTGCTGAACCACAATCACTTCCACGTCGTCGCCTTTCTCCTCATAGCCATTATAGATGGTCTCACTATATATAATAGGTGCAACGATAAGGAGAATCGTGATGATGCCCAAAATCAGGTTGGTTTTCTTTTCTTTGCTGACGACAGTATCTACAATATTGAATATCAGAATGTTGATGAGCAATATCCAAAGTGTTCCACCTGCCACGCCGGTATATTCATACCATTGAATCCACGAAACATTCGACGAGAAGACATTGCCCAAGTTGAGCCAAGGCCATTTGGCTGCCCAATGATAGGTAAGCAGTTCATACGACATCCAGAACGGAATCAGCAAGAAGGTGCCCCAACGGTTGTTGCAAAGCCTTTTCTTGGTGATATGGAACAGCCAAAAAGGCATGGCCATGAAAAGGGTCGCCAGCAGCCAAGCTGCAATGGCGCCGGGTGTGGCATTCCATATCCACCAAGTGGTGATCAGGTTCCACACAAGGAAGGTGATGGAAGCAAGCCAAAACACTTTTCCTTTTTCGCCTTTTGCGATGCGGTCTTCTACGAATAGCAAAGGCACAAGGCCAATGAAAACGAATGGAGAGATTCCCCATGTGGGCCATGCTGCCGACAATAGAAGTCCGCTTAGGATGGCCAAGAGTATTTTCTGATATTTCTTCATGACTTGAAACAAACGTGCAAAGGTACGATTTATTCCATAAAAAAAGCCGGACTTTCATCCGGCTAGAGAGGTGGTACCGACGGTACTAATACGGTTTTTTTTAATTGTATTGTCTTTCAGTTTGTTATATTTGCTTTTGCCTCTTTCGGTGGGCAAATGGTGGACAAATTGCGTTTTGTATCATTTTGCAACCATTTTCGCGGCTGTTTCGCTGTCGGGCATTAAGTCGTTTAGCAACTTGAAAACGAGCCAAAAATAATTAGGGTCTAAATCCTCGTACCCTGATATTAGGGTTGTAAGTTGGTCGATAAGCCCTAACCATTCCTCCGTAGGCTGCAATCCCGTAACAACTTCGATTATAAACCTATCCTTTTCAAACCGTACCATTGCAACCTCCTTTCCTTGCTTCGGCTAACATTCCGATTAATTGGGTAATCCGTTTTTCTTGCGTGTATAATCTTTCTTCTTGCAGTTGGATTAATCGCCTTTGGGTCGCGTTGCAATCTTTCAGGGTTGAAACATAATCGGGCGTGGTGTCGTGCTTGAAAGTTGTGCGCGTTGCTTCCTCTTTCCGTGCTTCAAAAAAGGTTTTCAGATAGTCGGTGTTTGTTGGTTGCTTGTAGTCGGTCGGCTGTGGTTGTTCCGCTTTCATTCGTTGCGCCTTTTCCCATTTGTCTGTGTCGGTAACTCTCAAACTGATTGTTTGCTTTTGCCCACTCAAAAACAATAAAATTTCATCGTGTGCCGTTGCTGGTGTCAATCCGTCTTGTCTGCGGTCTGTTACCCAATTTTTAAAATTGTCTAAATTTCCGCTTTCAAGGATAAAGAAATAGGCTTCGTTTTTCAAGTCCTTTTCTTTCTCAAACTTTGCCTTTAATCGGCTGGTTTGTTGCGCGTTGTCTTTATCGCGCTGTCTTTTCTTTTGTTCGTCTTTCATTTTGCTATTCATTTTAGACGGTTAATAAAAAAGGCTCTGTTACGGGTGTCTATGGTTGAATAGCGTACCATTGCGGGCGTTTCCGTTGCCGCGTCCGTCAGAGCCATATATTACTATAACTCAAATTGTTAATACAATGTTTTGGGCATAAAAAATGCCGCTTGTTATGCGGCTTCTTTCGTGCCGCTATTCATTTTAGACGTGGCAAAAATAGATATTATTTCAATCCGCAAACAATTTTTTTTGTACTTTTTATTTTCGTGAAACGCTAAAATGGTATTTAAACGCTGTTTAAACGGCTGTAAATCATCTGCTTTTTTCGGTGTTTGGCTTGCTCCTTTTTTTTGTTGCTGGTTGCTCATCTGTCAGGTCTTGCGCTTCGATTGCTGGCTGGTTCTATGGCTTGCGCCTCGATTGCTGGCTGGTTCTATGGCTTGCGCCTCGATTGCTGGTGTTGAGCGGTCAGGAATGGGTCAGGAATGGGCTTTTTATCGGTCGAAGGTGATGGCTCAGCGTCCATCTGTCAGGTCTTGCGCCTCGATTGCTGGCTGGTTCTATGGCTTGCGCCTCGATTGCTGGCTGGTTCTATGGC
>JAKSMV010000015.1 GCA_024400425.1 Bacteroidales bacterium | reverse complement strand
TTCAAGCTCTTTACTGCAATTGAGATTGCCATTGAGATTGCTTGCGGATTTTAGGTCATATACAACTTCTTTGTCTGGTGAAATCAGATAGAAGTAACCAAGATAAGGTAGTTCTATCGTACCGCCAATGCCTTTTCCAGAATATATGATGTCCTTTGTGTCGGTTTTTTCGGCAATATCTGATATCAGTTCCAAATTATCCGACTTCTGATTGATAGCCAAAATTCTGATGCCTTCGTTTTCCAAAATACGGTAACCCAAAGAGTCTTTTTCGTGTTGATAATCTTTCAAATGTTGGATACATGGAGCGCAGTTTATTGTCCAAAAGTTGAGCAAAAGCCAGCCCTCATTTTCAGCAATTGTCGTCGTGTCGCATTCGAGATTCACCAATGGATAATTAGCCAGTTCTTCTGTGACAGATTTGTTGTCGCTCCAAGGATCTTCTGGATTCTTTTCATCGTGATGGCTGAATTTGGCATAGCGCGGGTTGTCGAGGTTAAAAATGGAGTCAATATATCGTTGACGGTTGTCGTAACGCAAATTGCTGATTCTGATTATGCGTAGGCTAGTTTTTTCATCACCGACATAATAATCAATTTTTATGCTATCTAATACATTCGTATTGTTATTGACGTATGAAAAAACATCTTGAGTCGTTATTTCCCATTCTCCTGTTGTATTATTTTTAGTACGTCCTATTGAACCATGTCCATTGTATTTCCTCACAGTATCATTTCCATTTGACAAATCTTCATAACTTGTCAAGCAAAACATCGACTGATTGGCAAAACGTTTATTGGATGTAAAAAAATAATACCATAAAAACTGGATATAATATCCAAGTTCCTGTTGCAGCCCCATACTCATATAACTACCGCCAATCTTTTTCCTATAATTAACAACTTTATTCTCTCCATAATCAATAATGTCTGCCGATGATTTCGTTATTTTAAAATACGTGTAATGGAACGGATCATCAACAAACACCATATCATCATAACCATAGTGTATAACTACATGATGGGTCATAGACCAAAGAGAGTCTCCTTTATGATATTGCTCCCATTGCATATCAAATGATAGCCAGTCAGAGTTGTCAAGCAAGAATTTAGATTGCTGTTTGTAGATAGAAATAGTTTTTGCATTTATATCAAGATCGTGACATCTAAAACAACAGACGACTGCAACAATAGCGGCAACCATAAGCGTTGCCAATGCGTATTTTACTTTTTTCATTTTATTCAAATTTTTAAATTATTGTAATCACAAAAACATCGAAAAATAGATTGGAACATACAAAATCCGGCCCCTACTTTTGAACACCCTTTCTTGATACATGACAAAGCCTTGGTTCACCGTGTATTCCTCATTGCTGACAAAATGCGACAAGGCACTATGAACCGAGTAATCCTTGCCCGACTTGACCTCAATCGGCAGCACCGAAAGCGACTGGAAATCGTCAATCATGAAATCGACTTCGCCGTTTTGCTTGTTGTCGTAATAATAAAGCGCATGGCCGTGCGCCTTTAATTCCTGCGCCACAACCGACTCGTAAACCGTGCCCAAATTTATGCTGCGCACATCGTCCAAAATAGGCTTGAGGTTGTCGCCATAAAGAAGCCCTGTCAGCAAACCGACATCATTCAGGTAGAGTTTCAAAAGATTTTTCCGCGCCGACTCGATAAGCGGAAACTTGGGGTTCGAAATTGCCGTAACATCCAATGCAATTCCAGAACTAATCAGATAATCAAATTCATCCTGATAGTCACTGAATTGCTTTCCTTCCTTTCCCTCAATATTCTTCACGATGATGCGTTTCTTCTTGTTTTCGAGATTGGAAGGAATCATTTCATACACACGGCGGATTTTCAGCTTGCGTTCCAAATCGTAGCGAGAAGCGTCCATGGCATAATAAGTGCGAATTTCTTTCTGTATTTCCCTAATTTTCGGAATATTAAATTCCTCTAAAAACATATTCACAGCATCGGGCAAACCGCCAGTCAAAAGATAACGTCTGAAAAGTGACATGACACGGTTGTGCAGCGACTCGTTCAAAGCCTCACGCGCCTCAAACTTTTCACGCAAAGCCGAAATAGTATCGTTGCTAAAGCCGTTGGCAATCAGAAACTCCTCAAAATCAAGTGGAAACATTTGCCTGACGCTAATGCTTCCGACAGGAATAGAAGGCGTCTGCATCAAGGTGACGCCCAGCAACGAACCACTTGCAATGTAAGTATATCTGTCGTCAGCCTTCAGAAATTTCAACAGCGTGAGCAGATGCGGATATGCCTGGATTTCATCCAAAAAGACCAATGTGTTATGCTTCTGCTGCAACTTCATTCCACCAATGGCGCCAAGTTGCAAATAAAAATCGGCAAGCGTATGTACATCAGCAAACAGGCGTTCACCAATGGCATCGGTCTGCAAATTGATTTCGACATAATTTTCAAAAAGCCTTTGCCCGACATGGCGGATAATAAACGACTTTCCCACTTGGCGCGCTCCATCGACCAGCAGAATCTTGTTGGAATCCGACTTCAAAAACGCCTCAATTTCATGTTCTATCTTTCTATACAGCATGACAATGATATTTTCACGCTGCAAAAATACTCATTTTCAAAATAATAACAAGGACTTTGTCATTTTTCCATACAAATTTATATGTGTTTTTGTCATTTTTCCATATAAATCCAAGATGATTTTTGTCATTAATTCCGAAAAATAATCCAAAAATCAAATTGTCTAATTGTCAAAATGTCTAATTGTCCACAAGTCCAATCGTCCCAAAACCATCAATACATTTCTTCCGATGAGCCTTCGTCGCTGTCGTCGCCGCCATCCATGTCACGACGGTTGCGTTTGCCCATCTGCTGGTTGATGCGGTAACTGAAATTCAGCGACATGGAAGTACGGTTCCAAGTGCTGTTGCTGTATTGCCAGAAGTTGTCGCCCCACGACTCGCCGCCATGGCCGCGCGTGCCGAACACATCACGCACGTTGAAGGTAATGGTACCGTTGCCCTTAAAGACTTCCTTGCTGATGGCAGCATCGAGCCACCATTCGCCGTCGCGCTTGCCAAGAGGCTCCAGATGTGGTCCCATGACATGCGCCGTAAGTTGCAAATCAAGGCCTTTTACGATGGTGAACTTGCTGAGCAGACGAGCGAAACACATCCACGATTCAGTCTCGTAAAACTTTTCGTTAATGAAGCCGCTGGTATAGGAACGGAAGAAATTGACATTGCCATTCAGGTTCCACCATTTCAGGATTTGCCCCTGCACCACCGCCTCTGCACCGAAATCGTTGGAAGTCCCGAAATTGATTGGCATACTGTAATAGACGCCGTCTTCCTCGTAGGTGTAATGACGTCTCGTATCAACGCCATGACGGTAATATGCAGTGAAATTGAAAGTCGTCTGATCCCAGAAATGGATGTAACCCAATTCGTAGCTGTCCATATAGGTTGGCTTCAAGGCTGGATTGCCCATGCGAATGTTACGGTTGTCGTTGTACGAACGGAACGGGCTCATCTCCCAAAATCCCGGACGACGGATGCGGCGCGTGTAACTCACCTGCAACTGGTTGTTTTCGTTGAAGGAATAGTTAATGTGCGCGCTCGGGAACAGGTTGATGTAAGGTTTTGGATGATTAATGGAATCTTTGCCATCGTAGGCATAACCTTTCAGGTTCGTATAAATGTCGGTCAGTTCGGCACGCAAGCCAACCTGCGCCGACCAACGGCCCCAATCGTTGCCAAGACTCGAGTACAAAGCCGCCACTTGTTCGTAATAATCAAAGTCGTAGCAATAATCCGACAGCGGATTGTAAATGCCTAAGCTATCTTTTTCAGAGACTGTTGATACGCTGTTAATATCACGATAGGTGTATTTTGCGCCAATCTCCCACTGCGCCTTTTCGGCAAACGGATGCACATAATCGACCGTGCCTTGCAGGTTTCGCATACTTTCATTTTCGGTGGTCTGCTGGAACAATTGCGAAATGACATGATCCATCGTCTCAGGACTTTGGTAAAGGCTTTCGGTAATGTCGGAATTTGAATTTTCAAAGTCCTGGAAATATCGCAATTCCGCTTTCAGGCTACGGCCTTTGCGCTCGAAAGTCTTGTCGTAAGTGGCCGAAATCTCAAACATCGGCGATGTCTCAAACCAATCTTCGGAACGCTCATCGTAAGATGACGAATCGGCAAGAGGATAAACATCTGAATACTTGACAATCGGATGCGAGAAATTCTTGCCGTAACGCACCATTCCCGAAAGGCTCACAATATCATTATCGGTGATGTAATAATCGGCGCCGAGGCGGAAATTGACGCCATCGCGGCCCATGGTGCGCTCGGTCGTTTGGTCGGTAATCTGCTGGAAAAGCGTGTCATGCGTCGGCGTGATGGAATCGAAACGCTTGGTGAGGTTGACACCGCCGCCCAAATTGGAGCGATGGTTGTAGCCCACGCTGCTGAACAGATTCCAACGTTTCAAACGGTAATTACCCGTAAACGAAGCGCCATACTGCCAAGGATAGCCGCCACGCACATTCAAGGCGCCATTGAATCCCTGGCGTTTGTCTTTCTTCAAAACGATATTGATGATACCCGCCGAACCTTCGGCATCGTAACGCACCGAAGGATTTGTGATAACTTCCACACGTTCAATCATATCGGCCTGCAAGGTGCGCAAGGCATCCTGTGTGCTCATGCCCGAAAGTCCCGATTCCTTACCATCGACCAAAATGCGCACGCCTTCATCGCCACGCAGACTGACATTGCCTTCCACATCTACGGAAACGGCAGGAATGTTTTCCAAAACCTCGATGGCATTGCCGGCAGAATTGCTGACATCCTTGCCAACATTGAAGACACGCTTGTCCAAAGTCATTTCGTAGGTACTCTTTTCGGCCACCACATCCACCTCGTTCAGCATCTGTTGGTCAGGCTTCAGCTGGATTTTCCCCAATTCGACCGTTGACTTCGAGCCATCGAGAGTCACTTTCTTGTAGGAAGGGATGAATCCCATATACTGAAATTCAAAAACATAGCGGCCTTTTTCCAACTGCATAGAGAACAATCCGTTAGGGTCTGTTATGCAGCCTTGGACGAAAGTAGAGTCAGGCAAGGAACATGCACGCACCGTGGCATATTCCATAGGCATGCCAGTGGAATTGTCAACAACTTTTCCCTTTACGGTAATAGCTGCAAAAACAGTCTGAGCAAAACAAATGAGAGTCAACAATATAGCCAGTCGAGTTTTCATAAATAAATAAAATTTGCCGTTTTCAAAATTAAATGGCAAAGGTATGAAATTTTGGATAAAAAATGCAAGAAAAAATGAAAACTACATAGGATCGACGTCAATCTGGATTTGCACCGCTTTGTACTCGACATTTTGCTGGAAAAGATGAATTTGCTCAGCAATCAGATTTTTGATGTATTGGGCATTGTGCTCACGGCGGAATTTTACGAGCATTTGCTTGATATACAAATTTTTCACTCTCGATACTACTGGATATTCTGGACCAAGAAGGTCGTGCTTGAAAATGGCTCGAAGTTGCGACGCCAACTCTGCTGCGGCTGGATTAAGTTTCTGGTAGTCCTTGTGCTTCAAACGGATGAGAATCAATCGGTAAAAAGGAGGATAGCCAAACTGGTTGCGAATGATCATCTGCTTGTCGTACAGGCCTTTGAAGTCGTTGCGCAAGACATCTTGAAGCACGGGGTGCGCCGGTTCGTAAGTCTGGATGATGACCCTACCCTGCTTCCCTTTTCGGCCCGCACGACCCGCCACTTGCGACATCAGCTGGAAACTGCGTTCGTGGGCGCGAAAATCGGGGTAGGAAAGCATGTTGTCGGCATTCAGGATTCCCACAACTTTCACGGAATCAAAGTCCAAGCCTTTGGTGACCATTTGTGTGCCAACCAAAATGTTGGTTTCCTTGTCCTGGAAATGTTCCAAAATGCTTTGGTAGTCGTTGCGCGAACGCGTGGTGTCCAAATCGAGGCGCGCGACCTTGGCATCGGGCATCACCAATTGCAAGTCTTCCTCGATTTTTTCGGTACCAAAACCGTGCATTTTCATGTTGGCACTGTGGCAGTTAGGGCATTCCGTCGGGACTTCTGCCGTGTAGCCGCAATAGTGGCAACGCAACTTGTTTTGCTGCTTGTGATAAATCAGACTCACATCGCAATTGATGCACTGCGGCACATAATGGCAGTCGTCGCACTCCAAACGCAGCGAAAATCCACGACGGTTCTGGAACAGAATGACCTGATTCTTTTCCTCCAAAGTCTCTTTCATGGCATCGACGAGCGTACCGCCAAAATCGGCCTGCATGGTCTTGCGTTTGCGTTCAACGCGCATGTCGGAAAGGATGATTCCAGGCATCTGCACACCCCCGAAACGTTCTGTGATTTCGACCAACTTAAATCGGTTGTTCAACGCGTTGAAATAACTCTCGTAAGAAGGCGTCGCCGAGCCGAGCAAAATCTTTGCCTTGTGCATGGCAGCCAGCACGATGGCGGCATCGCGGGCATTGTAACGCGGCGCAGGGTCAATCTGCTTAAACGAGCTGTCGTGTTCTTCGTCAACAATGATGAGACCGATATCAGAATAAGGCAAGAAGATGGCCGAGCGCGAACCTATAATGATCTGATGGCGGTTTGATTTCGTCTTGGCAAAATCGCGCACCTGTTCCAAAACCTCCACCCTTTCGTTAATTCCATAACGCGAATGATAAACACCAAGCCTTTCGCCGAAATATTGTTTCAGACGATTGATAATCTGTGCAGTAAGTGCAATTTCAGGCAGCAGATAAAGTACTTGTTTACCTTGGTCGATGGCTTCCTTTATCAGTTTGATATAGATTTCGGTCTTGCCTGAAGAAGTCACGCCATGCAGCAAAACGGGCTTGTTTTCCTCAAAACCTTCCTTGATTTGGTCGAAGGCTTTCTGTTGGGCTTCAGTCAGTTGAATGGTCGAGACATCGGTCTGCACCTTATATTCCTTCAGTCGGCTGACTTTCTTCTCGCAAACCTCGAAGATGCCTTTTTCGGCCATGGTCTTCAAAATCGACGAATTGGCATTGGCTTTCTTCAGCAATTCGGCGGCCAACACATCACTATCGCAATCGCCACCCAAAGTGAAATAGGCCAGCAAAACCTCCAACTGCTTGAAAGCCCTTTTGGTGAGCGCATCCATCAGTTCCGAAAGCTTCTGCTCATCGCGATAGTCGGTCGTCAACCGCACGAAACGCTCATACTTGGCCTTATATTTCTCATTCAGTTCCTCTTCAATCACCAAGATTCCTTTTTCCATCATGCTGTGAATCAACGGCATGACTTTCTTGAATCCGATGATTTTGCTGACTTCGCTGATGGCGATTTTCGGTTTCACCTGCAAAGCCTCGACAATCATGTATTCGAAATCGTTCAAGGCTTGCGTATCCACCACGAAATCAGGCGACAAGGCAATCGTAGTTTCGCTGCTCAGCTTCAAGGCCGAAGGCAGAGCCGCCTGCATCACCTCGCCAAGATGGCACATGTAATACGTCTTGACCCAATCCCAAAACTTCAGCTGAATGTCGTTCACAAGCGGTTCATTGTCAAGGATATCCATCAGATATTTCACTTCGACCGATGGAACTTGTTCCGTTAGGCTGACGATAAGTCCCGACATGATTTTGGTCTTGCCGAACTGCACCACAGCCCTTTGCCCGACGCGCACCAAATCGTTCAACGCGAAAGGCACACGATAGGTGAAGGTACCTGGCACAGGAATCGGCAGCAGGACCTCGGCAAATAGCGTTATGCGTTCTGTGGACATGTTGACAATTAGACTTTTAGACTTATGGACAATTAGACTTATGAACTGAAGAATTTAACTTTCCACTCTCCACTTTAACACTTTCCACTTTCAATGTGAATTAACGACAGAATAGCCAATCAGCTCATCATAGCCTTTGATGGCGTTAAAGTAGTAGAAATAAAGGTGATACACGTTGTTGGTCTCCCAAAAATTGCCATCTGTTAGCTCGGTACTCACTTCGTAGCTGTTTCGGTCGAGCGTCGTCACCATGAAATTATAATAGCCTTGCTTCAGCAAGAGCGAAACGAAATAGCCACGATAACGTGGGTCATATTCCATTCGGCTGCGTTCGTTGAATTGCCAATCGTTGAAGGCTCCCATGAGATAGACATCTTCGTCGAGATAAGGCGACTCGCATTGGTAGAAGAAATTGACACGCGCATAATCGGCCTCCGTTGACGGGTCTTCGCCCGTCTTTTCCACATAGATAACTTTCTCACCATGAATGTCTTGGTAAGTGCTATAAGCCTTTCGGGCACGCGATTCCAAAGTGGCAATGTCAATTTCAAAATAATCATCAGTCTGACGGATATGGGCAAGGTTTTCCGACTGGAAATAGAAATTGCAGATGTTGAAACGCTGAAACTGGTTGATGCCCGGGAAAACGGTCAGTGGTTCGTGCTCATACGAGAGATAATCGGGATAAACGAAAGAAGGCTTCAAACCTTCTACCATGTTATCCAAACGGCCGTTCTGCTTAATGGTTAAGTTGGTGTATTGCTGCACATTACCATTTGCAATGTTACCCATTGCAACACGCACATCGAGTTGCTGGTGCGAATCGGCGAGCGACAAATCATCGGGATAACGCGGCACCGAAGCTCCGACATGGGCTTTCTCGTCCAAGACCATGAAGCGACGGGTGAAATACAGGTTTTCCTCGCTCATGTCATCACCAAAGACAATCAAGAGATAATTGCCCGAAATGAGCGGCACGAGGTCTTCGCGCGGAAAAACGAGCTGATAATTGACATAATCAATCAAGGTGTTGCGCGAGAAAGCGAAATCGTCAACTCTGTCGGATTCAAAACCCGAAGCATATTGAACACGCTGAATATCTGTCGGATACCAATCGTTAGTGCAATGGATAAAAGTATAATTCAGCACATCACCTTGACCATTGAGGACATCAAACGAAAGCGTGAGTCGGCCCATCATGTCGTCCAACGGAATAATCGGCTCATTCAGTTGGTCGCCATCGGCATAAAGCTGAACGGTCTGGACGTCAGGACGATAGGTAATGTTGGCACATGGCAAATCAAAGTCTTGGGCAAAAAGTCCGAGACAGAAAAACGCCAGTCCAAACAACAACAAAGTCTTTTTCATGGCAAATCGTTGATTATTAAAGCGATTCAAGGAATTTCACCACATCGCCAACGGTTGTGAAAGTGGCCAATTCCTCTTCGGGAATCTGAATATCATAGTCGTCTTCGATGCGAAGCAAAAGCTGGAGGATATCCAACGAGTCGGCGTTCAAGTCTCTCTTGATCTGAGTGTCCATCTGAATCTTATCAGCGCTGACTCTCAGCTGCTTGGCCATGATTTTCTGTACTTCTTCAAAAACATTTTTAGGCATCTTCATAGTGTTCGTATTTTAGGATTTCTGTTTCTATTTTTTCGCCCAACTCGCTCACTTTCATGCGATAGGCTTGTTCGATACATTTTTCGATAGCGACTGCCTTGCTGCTTCCGTGGCCTTTCACAACGACTTTCGAGGTACCCAAAAGCACGCTGCCACCATAGTTCTGGTAGTTCATGAATTCCTTCTCCTCGGCGAACATGCGCTTCATCAACAACGCACCTATTTTATAAATAGTACGCGAGAAGATGTCTTTCTTGATTTTCTTCAGCAGCTCAAGTGCGGTGCCTTCGGTGGTCTTCACGAGCACATTGCCCGAGAAGCCGTCGCAAACCACTGCATCGTAATTGCCCGAAAGCAAGTCGCGGCTTTCCATGTTACCGACAAAGTTAATGTTCTCGGTGGTTTCAAGCAACTTATATGCCTCTTTACGCAAATCGTCGCCTTTTTCGGCTTCCTTGCCTACATTAAGCAGCGCAATGCGCGGATTCTTAACATTATAGACGTTTTCCAGATAAAGGCTCGACATGATGGCGAACTGACGCAGATGGTCAGGAGTGACCTCAACATTGGCACCGCTGTCGCAAATGCCGACGATGCCACCGGCCATAGTTGGCAAAATGGGGCAAAAAGCAGGACGGATGACACCCTTCAGGCGACCGATACGCACCAAGGCGGCCGTCACCAAAGCACCTGTCGAGCCAACACTCACCATGCCGGCTATTTCGTCTTCGTCACGCAACAAGCGGATGCCTTTCACCATCGAGCTTTCCTTCTTCAAGCGGATGACGTCGGTAGGTTTCTCATCGCAACCGATGACCTCTGGGGCATGCACGATTTCCAAACGCGCATGGTCGTAGTCGCGGCCTTCCAGCTTGGCTTTCAAGATGGCTTCGTCACCCGTGAGGATGAGATATAAATCGGGCATCTTGGCCAAAGCCGACAAACTGCCATCGATATTGGCATCAGGGCTGTGGTCGCCACCAAAGCAGTCAACGATAATCTTTATCATTTCGAGAAACGGTCTTTCGAGTGGAAACAAACACCCATACCGTTGGGGCCACAGTGACTGCCCGCCGTAGGATTGACGACGACGGTTTCTATATTCAAGTCGGCTCCATACTTGGCTTTCATCATTTCAGCAAATTGCTGAGCCAACTCAGGTGCATCGGTATGACCAATGACAATGAGGTGATTCTTAACGTCATCACCCATCTCATCGACATACTTCAGCAAGCGTTCCATAGCCTTCGTGCGACCTTTTTCGGTTCCGATGCTTTCCATACGGCCTTGCTTGCTCATCGTGATGATAGGGCGCAAGCCAATCAAGCCGCCCATTGTGGCAGCCAAACCGCCTACGCGACCGCTACGACGGAAGAACTTCAAGTCGTCGGCAAAGAAATACATGGCATAGTGATCCACTTCGGTCTTGCTCCATTCCACGATTTCCTCGCCTGTCTTGCCTGCCTTATAAAGCTCGGCGATGGCACGGACCACGATATAAGCCATTGTCGTAATTCCCTTGGCGTCAACCTCGTAGAATTTCCTTTCGGGATATTTTTCCCTCAGCTTGGCCAAAGCCTTGTCCATGACATCAAAAGTAACGGTCATCTCGCGCGAGAAATGAGCATAAAGAATGTCGTTTCCAGCAGCAAATTCAGGCTCGAAGTAATTGATGTAATCCTGCTCGCCAATGGCGGATGTGGTTGGCAGCACGCCCGAGCGAAGCATGTCGTAGAACTCGTGGCTGTCAAATTCCTTGAAATCAACATACGGGAAAATGGTCTTCCCATCGTAGCTATACGGCATACTAATCAGTTTGCAGCCGTATTTTTCGACCTCTCTTGGGCCGAAATCAGTATCTGTATCAGTGAAAAATGTTAACATAACACGATGATATAATGATAAATAGGCTGACCACCGTCAGTCATGATGAATTCTGTTCTTGGATAGAGTTTTTGCAGACGTTCAACGAGTTGTTCCGCATCGTCCATTGGCGAGTCTTCGCCTTTGAAAATGAGCGTCACATCGTGGTCGGCCACCTCTATCTTTTCGCAAAGCTGAATGACAGCCTCTTCGGGATTAGGCGCATCGCAAAGAATGTCGCCATGGCAGATGCCGAGGCTATCGTTCTTATGGATATTGACACCATCGAACGAAGTGTCGCGCGTGGCACGCGTAACCATGCCACAGACCACACCTTGCATGGTCTCGTTGGCCGAAGCGACGATGGCATCCGTATCTTTTATCGACAAATCCATCGAAGCAATGGCCACATAACCAGCGCCCATCGTCTTGGAAGGCAGCACGATGACCTTCGACTTGTCGTATAGTTCGGCGGCTTGCTGTGCTGTTAGAATGATATTTGAATTGTTCGGGAACACGAAAATCGTGTCAGCCGAAACTACATCGAAAGCCTCAACAAAGCTCTGTGCCGAAGGGTTCATGGTTTGGCCGCCCTCGATGACGAAATCGGCGCCAGCCTCCTTGAAGGCATCCACCAAGCCCTTCCCAGAAGCGACCGTCACAATGCCGTATGCCTTGTGCGGCTTCGAGAAAGCATTGCGGATGTTCGTCTCGTGATGTTGCAACGTCATGTTCTCGATTTTCAAGGTCAGGAACTCGCCCCAACGCTGGCAATGCGAGAGAATATCGCCAGGGGTCTTAGTGTGCACATGCACCTTTACGATGCTACCATCTCTGAAACAGACTACCGAATCGCCAGCAGCATTCAGATAATCAATTATTTCTTGCACATCAAATGTATCCAGATTCACCTTCGAACGTTGCAAGCGGAGCAAGAACTCGGTGCAATAGCCAAACAGCAATTCGCTATCGGCTGTGAACGCGTCCAAGTTGACTTGAGGTTTCTGGCTACCTTTTTCTTCGGATTCAGCATCATTACTCAGCACATTGCCTTTCAAGGCTTCATCCATACCACGGAAAATGCAGAGCAATCCGGCACCGCCGCTATCGACGACACCGGCTTCCTTCAGCACGGGAAGCAAGTCGGGCGTGCGTTCCAACGAGGCATCCATCTCAGTCAACAAAGCGCCGAAATAGTTTTCCAACGAATCGGTTTTCAGCAAATTAGCCTTGTTTACAGCATCTTTCAAAACGGTAAGTATCGTGCCCTCTACAGGAACACTCACGGAGCTGTAGGCTTCTTCCACGCCACAACTCATCGCATGAGCGAAATCAGCAACCGTAAGCTCATCAACGTCTTTCAGTCCGCGTGCGATGCCAGCGAAGATGCGCGAAAGGATCACGCCCGAATTGCCGCGGGCACCAAGCAGCATCCCTTTTGACAAGGCTTCGGCCACCTGACCCACAGGAGCGGACTGCAAAACGGCTTCCTTCGCCTGCACACAACCCGAGTTAATGGTCATAAACATATTGTCGCCCGTATCGCCATCAGGGATAGGAAAGACATTCAAATCGTTGATTATATTCTTGTTAGCCTTCAGTTCAGAGGCTCCATTTTGGACTAATGTAAAGAATTTGCTTCCTTTCATACCTTAAAATAAACTCAGCAAAGGTAGGGAAAAATTCGTCAGCGAATCCCAACGATGGAAGATATTGTCTTTTGCACAGCAAATTTTCCTTGAACATCAAATCGTTAATTGGAGTTTTCAAGGAAGCAGAATAGCGAAACTATATTAGAACCAAATCTATGTAATATGGTAATGAGAAGAAAGTAACACGGAATCAGATTCCACTTATGAGTTTTTTTCTAAACGCTACATTTGCCAATTTCATAGAAATAATCGTACCTTTGCGGCAAATAAATGCCATGACACAAGTCATCAAAATCAAGCAAGGATTAGACATCAAGCTGAAAGGCCAAGCGGAGAAAGTCGTCGAGTGCCAAGAAGCGAAGTTTTGCGCCATCCAACCAACTGATTTCATAGGAGTTACACCACGTCTTCTTGTACAGGAAGGCAATGCGGTTGAAGTCGGCACACCGCTTTTCATCGACAAGCACGACGAGCGCATTACGTTCACCTCGCCTGTGAACGGCTTCGTCAAAGAAATACGCCGCGGCGAAAAACGCCTGCTGCAAGCGGTCGTAATAGAATGTAGAGACGCGATGAATCGCGTCTCAGAACCCGATGGAAATCATCCAGCAGACGCGATGAAGCGGGATGACATCATTCAGAAGATGTTGGAAACCGGCCTCTGGCCCATGATTCGCCAACGTCCCTATTCCACCATCGCCAATCCCGACGACACGCCCAAGGCATTTTTCATCTCCGCCTTCGACTCGTCGCCTCTGGCTCCCGATTTGGATTTCATCGCCGAGCATTTCCCCGACTCGCTGCAAAATGGTCTTGAGGTGCTTTCCATATTGAGCGGCAAGAAATTGCACCTTTGCATCCATGCCGAAAAGACGAAATCAAAAGTGTTGCTCAAAGCCAAGAACGTAGATATTCACACTTTCAGCGGACCACATCCATCGGGCAATATAGGAACCCAAATCAACAGGATTTGTCCCATCAACAAAGGTGATGTCGTTTGGTATTGCACCTTGGCCGATGTCATCAATATTGGCCACTATTTCCGCACCGGGGTCCTCGATTTCAGCCGCATTTATGCAGTCGCCGGGACGGGATTGCAAAAGCCACATTACATCCGCACCACGATAGGTGCCCAAATCGGTGACATGGTCGCTGACAACCTCAAAGACGACCACCAGCGCATCGTCAGCGGCAATGTGCTGACTGGAAAAGCTGTCAACGAAAACGACTTCATCGGCTTCTATCACAACATGTTGAGCGTCATTCCCGAAGGCGACAACCGCCAAGAGATGCTCGGCTGGATATGGCCAGGATTCAAGAAATTCAGCGTTTCACGCACCTTTCCTTCCGCCTTTGTCCCCAAAATGCTGCATCCTAATTACGAATTAGACACCAACATGCACGGCGAAGAACGGCCATTCGTAGTGACCGGTGAGTTTGAAAAAGTCTTCCCTTTCGACATCCTGCCCTTGCAACTCATCAAGGCCTGCATCATCGAAGACATCGACCTGATGGAAAACCTCGGCATCTACGAAGTTGACGAAGAAGACTTTGCCTTGTGCGAGTTCATCGACACATCAAAAACCGACATACAGCAAATCATCCGCAAAGGATTGGATTTGGTGAGAAAGGAGAATGAGTGATGAAAAAGAATTTCCGCGATTTCTTCATCGCTTCCGATAAGGAACAAGGCGGCACGCTGAAAGACCACGTCAGCGGCTTGCGCCGCTATGTCAGCCAAATTAAGCCTAACTTTGTGGAAGGCGGGAGATTCAGTTGGCTACAATCGACCTTCGAAGCCTTCGAGAGTTTCCTCTTCGTTCCCGACAAAACCACAAGGAAAGGTTGCCAGATACGCGATGCCATCGACCTCAAGCGCACCATGATTTTCGTAGTCATCGCCTTGATGCCCACTGTTCTATTCGGTATCTGGAATGTCGGATACCAGCATTTCCTCGCCACAGCCGAGAGTGTCAGTTTCTGGAAGATGTTAGGTTTCGGTTTGGCCAAAGCTCTTCCGACATTCGTTATTTCTTACGTTGTCGGCCTCGCCATCGAATTCATCTTTGCACAAATACGCCACCACGAAGTAAACGAAGGATTCCTAGTGACAGGCTTGTTGATTCCACTCGTGTTGCCTCCCGACATTCCTTTATGGATGGTCGCCTTGGCCACCGCCTTCGCCGTCATCATCGGCAAGGAAGCCTTTGGCGGCACGGGGATGAACATCGTCAACCCAGCCCTCACAGCCCGTGCTTTCCTCTTTTTCGCTTATCCATCATGCATGTCGGGCGACAAGGTTTGGATCGCCAACTTGCCTGACGCGACAACGGGGCCAACTCCTTTAGGACTTTTGGCCAATGGCAGCACCGACCTCCCTTCGGCCTGGACTATGTTTTGGGGCGGCATTCCTGGCAGTTTAGGCGAAACCTCAAAAATCGCCATCTTGCTTGGAGCCATTCTGTTGCTCA
Organism: Bacteroidales bacterium; assembly: GCA_024400425.1. GTDB lineage: Bacteria > Bacteroidota > Bacteroidia > Bacteroidales > F082 > Limimorpha. Next base: position 61,200 of record JAKSMV010000015.1, on the reverse strand, counting down.
TCACCGGCATTGCCAGCTGGCGCATCATGGTGTCGGTTTTTGCAGGCGCCATCGGAATGGGACTGATTTTCAACGTTATCGGAGCCACACCTTACATGCAACTCCCGTTCTACTACCATTTGCTGATGGGCGGTTTCATGTTCGGTGCCGTTTTCATGGCCACCGACCCCGTCACTGCACCACAAACCAACACCGGAAAATGGATTTATGGCTTGCTGATAGGCATCTTTGCCGTCATGATACGCGTCATCAATCCGGCCTACGCCGAAGGCATGATGCTGGCCATCCTGCTCATGAATGTCTTTGCGCCACTCATCGACCATTGTGTTGTGGCCCGCAATATCAAGATGCGCCAAAAACGCGCTAAAACAAACTCTAAAACCACGACAAAATGAAAAAAGACATCAACAGCAACCGATATATTTTCATGTATTCCACCATCTTGGTCATCGTCGTGGCGGCCTTGCTTTCTGTGGCGGCCATCTTCTTGGCGCCCTACCAAAAGAACAACAAAGACAACGAGAAGAAAATCAACATCCTGAGTGCCGCAGGCATTCCTAATGTCAATACCGACAATGCCAAGCAACTGTTCGAAAAACAATGCACTGCAATGTATTTGCTGGACGACAAAGGCAATGTCATCGACGAGTCGGGCAAAGCTTTCGACACCGACCTGAAACAAGAACTTTACAACAAGGAGCAAGGCAAACCCTACGGACTTCCGCTGTTTCTCATCAACACCGATACCAACTTAGCCTACGTGATTCCTTTGCAAGGCACTGGCCTTTGGGGCGCCATTTGGGGCTATATCGCCATCGCAGCCGACGGCAACACGGTCCTTGGGGCCAATTTCGACCACGCATCCGAAACGCCAGGTCTCGGCGGCGAAATCACATCCGAAGGATTCCAGAAACAGTTCGTCGGCAAAACCATCATGAAAGGCAACAAGTTCGTTTCCATCAAGGTACAGAAAGGCGGCATAGCGAGTCTGCCTGAAGCCGACCGCAACCATGCCGTCGATGCCATCACTGGTGGCTCCATCACTTCAAAAGGCGTCGATGAGATGATAGAAAACACCTTGCGATGCTATCTACCTTATTTCGAAAGGATTAAAAAATGAGCAACTTCAAGAAACTTATCATAGAGCCTTTACGCAAGACCAACCCGATTACCGTTTTGGTATTGGGAATCTGCTCGTGCCTCGCTGTCACAGCGAAACTGAAGCCCGCTTTGGTGATGGGCATCTCAGTCACCGTGGTCACAGCTTTTTCCAACCTCATCATTTCCTGCCTCCGCAAAGGCATCCCATCACGCATCCGTATCATCGTTCAATTGGTAGTTGTGGCGGCCTTGGTCATCTTAGTCGATCAATTCCTCAAAGCCTTTGTGTATGACGTCAGCAAGCAGCTTTCGGTCTTTGTCGGACTTATCATCACCAACTGCATCGTGATGGGCCGATTGGAAGCCTTTGCCATGTCGCACAAGCCTTGGGAATCGTTCCTCGACGGATTAGGCAACGGATTGGGCTATAGCCTTATCCTCGTCATCGTCGCATTCTTCCGCGAGTTGCTAGGGGCTGGGACCTTGTTCGGCTATCGTGTCATTCCTCAATCGTTTTATGAGGCTGGCTACATGAACAACGGTCTGATGATTTTGCCGCCCATGGCACTCATCATCGTTGGCATCATCATCTGGATCCAGCGCACGCGTCATCCCGAACTTCAAGACAACAACAAATAATCTACGGCCATGGAATTTTTCAATATCTTCATCAAGTCAGTCTTTATCGACAACATGATATTTGCCTATTTCTTAGGCATGTGTTCCTATCTGGCCGTTTCGAAGACCGTCAAGACCAGCTTGGGCTTAGGCGTTGCCGTTACCTTTGTGCTTTTGGTCACTGTCCCAATCAACTATTTGGTCAACAAATACTTGCTGTCTCCAGGAGCCTTGTCGTGGATTAGTCCCAACTTCGCTTCCGTCGATTTGAGTTTCTTAAGTTTCATCCTTTTCATCGCCATCATCGCTGCCATCGTGCAAATCTTGGAGATGGTAATCGAGAAATTCAGTCCGTCGTTATATTCCGCCCTCGGCATTTTCCTTCCGCTGATAGCCGTCAATTGCGCCATCTTAGGTTGCTCGCTCTTCATGCAGGAACGCGGTTTCAACAATGTGGGCGAAGCAGCAGTCTATGGCTTAGGTTCTGGCCTCGGTTGGCTTTTGGCCATTGTGGGCATTGCCGCCATTCGCGAAAAGATACGTTATTCGCACATTCCCAAAGGCTTGCAAGGCATAGGTATTTCATTCATTATCACCGGACTGATGGGCATCGCTTTCATGGCGTTTTTAGGCATTAAAATCTAATTATCATGGCACTTCTCAACTCTACAACCATAATTCTCAGCATTGCAGTGTTCCTCATCATCGTGCTGCTGCTTGTCGGTTTGCTCGTCTTTGTGCGCAACAAACTCATGCCCAAAGGAAAAGTGAAAATAACCATCAACGAGAAGAAAGAAGTCGAAGTGAACCCTGGCAGTTCGTTGCTATCGACACTTGCCGAGGAACAGATTTTCCTACCCTCGGCTTGCGGTGGTAAAGGCAACTGCGGCCAATGCAAATGCCGTGTCGTTGAAGGTGGTGGCGATATCCTTCCCACAGAAAAGGGCTTTTTCAGCCGCAAACAAATACAAGACCATTGGCGCTTGGGCTGTCAAGTAAAGGTGAACGAAGACTTGAAAATCGCCGTTCCTGAAAGCATCTTGAGCATCAAGAAATGGGAATGCGAAGTGGTATCGAATCGCAATGTGGCCACTTTCATTAAAGAGTTTGTCGTGAAGTTACCCGAAGGAGAGAAACTCGATTTCGAGGCAGGAGGCTACATTCAAATCGACGTGCCTAAAGTCACCGTAAACTATAAGGATATAGAAGTAGAACCCGAATATCGTGAGGATTGGGACAAGATGGGCTTATGGGATTTGCAGATGCGCAATCCCGAACCGCAATTCCGCGCCTATTCGATGGCCAATGCACCGAGCGAGGGAAACATCATCATGCTGAACGTGCGTATCGCTACGCCGCCATTCGACCGCAAAGCAGGCCATTTCATGAACGTCAACCCTGGTATCTGCTCATCCTATATCTATTCTCTGAAACCTGGCGACAAGGTCATGATAAGCGGCCCTTATGGTGAATTCCACGTGAAGGACACCGACCGCGAAATCATGTGGATTGGCGGTGGTGCAGGCATGGCCCCAATGCGCTCGCAAATCTTCGACCAAATCAAGACCAAACGCACTTCAAGGAAAGCCTCGTTCTGGTACGGTGGCCGCTCGCTGCGCGAACTATTCTATGTGGAAGATTTCACCGAATTGGAGAAAGAAAATCCAAATTTCAGCTTCCACATCGCCCTTTCCGACCCGAAGCCCGAAGACCATTGGACTGGCGACGTCGGCTTCATCCATAATGTGATTTACAACAACTACCTGAAAAACCACCGCGAGCCTGAAGAAATAGAATATTACCTCTGCGGCCCGCCAATGATGATTTCAGCCGTCTTGAAGATGCTCGACAACTTAGGCGTTCCGAAAGAAAACATCATGTTCGACGACTTCGGCAACTGACACAAAAAAAGCGCACCAAACGATGCGCTTTTTTCATGTCTATTTGATTTATCCAATTAAAGTTGTTCGACGATACGTTTTTGGATGTCGAGAAATTCCTCGTTAGTGAGATGCACATGTTCCTTCTTGAAATCCAAATCGCCTTCAGTGGTAATAGGGATAAGGTGAATGTGTGCATGAGGCACTTCCAAGCCAATGACAGCCACGCCTATGCGCTTGCAAGGAATGGCCTTTTCAATGGCCTTAGCGACCTTTTTGGCAAAGACCATCATCTCGGCTATTTCATCATCTTCCAAAGCAAAGATATAGTCATTTTCCCACTTCGGGACAACCAAAGTATGACCTTTAGCAACAGGATTGATGTCCATGAAAGCGAAAAACTTGTCGTTCTCAGCAATCTTATAGCAAGGAATCTCACCAGCTATGATTCTTGAAAAGATGGTAGCCATAACTATCAGTATTAACGGGTTATCTCAACGATTTCGAACTGAACCTTACCGGCAGGCACCATGATTTCAGCGATGTCGCCAACTTGCTTGCCAAGCAGGCCTTGACCAATAGGAGAATTGATGGAAATCTTTCCTTCCTTGAAATTGGCTTCCTTTTCAGGGACGATGGCATAGGTCATCATCATATTGGCCTTCAGATTACGGATCTTTACGGTTGAATAAAGCAACACCTTAGAAGTGTCAATCTTCGATTCATCGAGGACACGGGCATTGAAGATGAGGTTCTGCAATTCTGCAATCTTGGCTTCAAGCAAACCTTGAGCTTCTTTTGCTGCATCATATTCAGCGTTTTCCGACAAATCGCCTTTATCTCTTGCTTCTTGGATGGCTAAGACAATGCGAGGACGTTCTTTAAGAATAAGCTCGTCAAGCTCGTCTTTCAATTTCTGCAACCCTTCTTGGGTAAAGTATTTTATCTCTGACATAATAGTGTTTTTTGTTCAAGAATAATTGCAAAAAAGAGACCCTTACCGAAATAAGGGTCCTTTTTGCTTTGCGACTGCAAAGATACTAAATTATTTCCAATAAAAGTAATTATCAGAAAATAATTCTAGCACCTACGCTGTGCGTACCTTTGAAAGTATAGGTATCTCTATAAGAGTAGTCGATAGCGAGCTTCAAGCCATCTTCATCCTTTGAGAGAGGAATCTGGACTGAGCAGCCAGCCGACAAACCTCTATTGAGATTCATGCATTCAGGGGCTTCTTGACCACCCTTTGCCAACAGACCATTTTCAAATGTGTAGCCTGCACGGACGAGGAGGATTTCTCTCCAACCGTATTCAAGACCCAAAATGAATTGGTCATTGGTGAAAGAGTTCGAGTTGAAGTTACCAGCAACGGTGAGTCTCGATTGGGCACCCATGTGGAAATCGTAAGCAGCTGCGATAGCCAATTGGGTTGGCAATTCGAATTCATCGGTACGCTGATTGACAGTGAACTGATTCTGGTTATTAGGATCGTCGGTAAAGAAAGCCTTGAAGGAGATACCGTCGCCTGAGAACTTCATGGTAGGTCCGATGTTCTTCAAAGTGATACCGAAGTGGACATTATCGAGAGGACCAGTGACATATTGGATACCGGCGTCGAGAGCGACACCAACACCACTCATATCCTTGATTGACTCGCTAATGATCTTCAGGGTAGCACCACCACGGATGCTGTTTGAGAAAGCATGACCGAAAGCCAAGTTAATATTCAACAGGTTAGGTTTGAAGGTCTGTGTACCTGGATCAGGATTCTGGTCGGTAGTGACAGCGATTTCGCCAATGTTGAACGACATCAAAGAAACACCCAAAACGCTTGATTCGCCAACGCGAGCCAAGACACCAAAGGATGAAATGTTAATGTCGGTACCAACGAGCCAGCTTGTGTGCGAGAAGTTGAGGTCGAGTTTATTGCAAGTGGTGATACCAGCCACATTGCCATAGAGGGCATCGAGGCCGTGAACCATCGACATGCCAGCATTACCCCAACCTGACGAAGCTGCCCATGGGTTGATCAACAACTCAGCAGCACCAGCTTGTCCTGAACGGTCTTTATTTCCTGCAAATGCTTGTGGAGCACTGAATCCGAAAAGGATTACAAGGCTCATTACTATATATCTAAATGATTTCTTCATGATGATGATATTTTTAAGTGTTAGCAATTACATTAAATTTAGAAAGTATTCAGGTCAACTTTACGCATAGCACCGAAGAACTTGATAACCCTTTCGCCACCACTTGTGTAATCCTTGACGTGAATCAAGTAGAAGCCACTTGCGATAGGCGTATTGGCAAAGTTAGTAAGATCCCAGTTGATGTTCGGGTCGTCGTTATCCTTCTGGAACTGACGAACCTTCGTGCCGCTCAGAGTGTAGATAGTGACAACACACTTTCTTGGCAGGTTGGTAATCTTAACTCTGTTGGTAAGGGCATTGGATTCGTAATCAGAATGTGCATAGTAAGGATTAGGAACAACCGTGACGAGGTCAAGGTCGGAATTGGTCTTCTCAGGATCGTTATGAACTGGAGCCAGACCTTCGATCGAGAACGTGTACTTAGGATTGAGGTTGTTCTCATTCAAATCATCGGTGATGGTGTCAAGGGCGATGTCGGCATAGCCAGGAGCGTATGGCTTAGCGACACGGATACGGATACGGCAATCGTTACCTTCAGGCAACCATTCAGTACCTTCAATACCCATTGGCATACCAACCCACATAACTTGACGATACAGGGTCACATTGATAAGCTTGGCTTGAGCAGTACTTGCGTTCTGGATGTAGTCCATAGCTCTGTGCAGATAAGCACCTGCATCGTAAGCTGGGCTGTTGAAGTCCTTGTAAGGCAAGCTACCGACTTCAACGTCCTTATCCATACCCCAAATGTAAACGAAATGCTTACCACCCATGACAGGATCGTTGTCGATGCCATAGTTACGGATAATGTTAGGATCCATAAGCTGTGACGCTTCACCATAATCTTCATTGATGGTGGATTGCTTCAGTTTCATAGGATTGAACTTCATATCGCGACCGTTCATGTCGGCGAGGTAAGAGTCTTCACCGAAAGCGAGGTTCAAGCGAGCACCGGTTTCGACATCAATGACGTAACCTGGGAACCAGCTCATACCTTGAGCAGCGATATAATAAGGTGATTCAGGATCTGTGCTTACTGAGTCAGGATAGTGCTCCCAATCAGCATAGTTACCATTCTTGTCCATAGAAGCATGCTTACGGAGATGGAAACGTGTAGCACCGCCTTCAGCAAGATTATTGTCCATGCACATTTCGATAACAGGGCAACGTGTCCACTTCGACTTATCTGAAGTCAGAACGATATCAACAGAAGAAGTTCTCTTGAAGTATTCTTCCTTACGTGAGTTAGCGTTATAGACAGGACCTGGATTCCACTTACCACCTTGTTCGCTGAACGAGCAGAGAACATAAGGAGCCCATGTGCCATTAGCAACCTTTTCGTAGTTCTGATATGGGTCGTATGGCTTCGAAGAAGTTTCTGTGATCAGATAGTCGGAGTTAGTAAGCTCGTCTTGGTCAACGTATGTACCAGCACGGACCCAGTTGATAACCGTACCTGGAACATCCTTATCGCGGATACCATCTAACCAACGGTTGGTAGGATCGGTGAACTCGATAGATGAAGTGATCAGACCATTGTTAGGAGCAACGACAGCAAACTTCGATTTCCAAGCATTGTCGTCATAGTATTTACCAACTTGGATAGGTCCAATTTCATAGTTTTGAGTGATGCAAATAGAGATACCACGATCGATGAACATCTTTTCGTCGGTATAGACGGTTGTAGTATCGCTATCAATAGTGTCGTTAGGATGTTCTAAATCAAGCAAATGCCATCTAGAAACATTACGAGGAGCACGACTGCCTGGTACATAATGGTCTGGAGTTTCTTCAACGAAGCATTCCGAATCATCAACAACATTATAGGTGTAAACGGTTTCCATATCGTCGAACCAAAGTTCATAATCAGTGGTAACGACATTCAATGGGTCAACAACCTTAACGTTGACAGGACCATAACCAACAGCATACTCTGGATGATAAAGGATAGGATAAGCTTCGTCACCAAACTTCACGCCGTCAGTGACAGGAGCCTTGCTGAGAAGTTCGTTAACGCTCTTTTCAGAGAGTTCGACTTCTTCACCGCCATTACCAACACCGACAATACGAGTGATAGCAGGCTTGTCACCATAGCTGCATTGCAGCACAGTACCATTGACAGTCTTATGAGGAACTGCCGAATAGCAAGTGATGTTCTTACGACCTTCAAGGTAAGGCTTCATCTGACCGAACAAACCATTCACGACACCAGGTTCTTGCGAATAAGTGAGGTAGTTGTTGTAAGCATAAGCAACGGCCATGAAGTAGTAAGTCTTGTGGTTGACAAGGGTCGGGTTGTCGCTCTTCGAGAACTGGTCTTCAGTAACCACGAAGCTATGGGTGATACCAGCATCGCCACCAACGACCTTTCTCTTAGGCACGTTAGCTTGGATGGATTCATCAAATTCGTAGTTAATCAAAGTGGTAACATTGTTCTTAACGTCGCATTGGAACACCAGGCGAGCCTTATCGGTGTTATCCAATTCATCGGCACCAACCTTGTCGTTAGCCAATTGATAGACCTTGTAACCTTCGAAACGATAATAACGATCATAGAAGGTTTCAACATCTTCGGTCTGTTGGCAAATGAATGTTGTATCAACACAACCTACTTGAGCGTAAATGGTATCGAAGCCGCCGCCATAATATCCTTGAGGAATGTAGAGGACGGTATCAATGCCACCAACATTGCAGTAGATAGTATCAATTGGAGCGCTAGGATCAAAGTTATGAGGATAGAGGATAGTAGTGTCGGTGCAATGAACCTTAGCCTGAACTTCATAATCGGTAAAGACTTGGTCAACTCTTGATACTGGAATTTCAGGATCGAGTTCGGTATAACCTTCCTTATAGTTGTTAGAAATAGTCGTATTCGACAGATAGATGATGAGTTCTTGGTCGAGTTCACGGATTGTCAAGTCAGGAGCGTTAGGACCATCGATGACCTTGAAGCAGTTGTCGAACAAGGCTTGGCACTTGTCGTCAACGACGCGAAGAAGTTCAACAGAAGCCCAAGCACCACCGCTTGTAGCGCGAGCCCACGGCACACCGAAGGTAATGTAGTTAACAGCACCAGGTTGCAGTGTGAAAGGACCAGCTGACTGCATGAAACGACGGTCGTTAGGTGAGTTACCGCATTGTTCTTCAGTCCAATACTTGTTGTTCACGAGATAGCCACCCGCTGGAGGCAGACCGTGAGTACCCCAGTTACATGGGTCGGTATCGCCAGGGAACATGAAGTCGCATTCAGGACCGACAACGTCGCTGCCTGAATAAGCATTGCCACCGTAACGCATCTTAGTACCGTCTCTCCAAATACCACGCAAGTAGTTGTAGTATTCAGGAGCGTTCTTCGGGTCACCATTGTAGGCTGAGCTGTTGTCGTGATAGACGAAACGGCGCATACCGAAACGTTCATCATCGACGATGCCATTACCGAAGTTCACACCATTGATGCTTTCATCGCACATGATGGTAGAGTCGCTAATGACAAAGATAGAGTCACCAGTAGCAGGATCATAATGGCTAACATAAGTATAGCTATACTTTGGATTATCGATTCCATCAGGATCCATGTAAGGGCCTTGGAAGAAGTCGATACCAATCGCAGGAGGCTGACTACCGTATGCTTCAGGTTCACCAGAACCGTCAACCGACTTACCATTATAGCCATAACCGAGACCACGTTGAACGTCGCAGCCTACATAGTCGTCCCAACCATAACCGAGGTCAACGTCGGTCCAAGGTGAGAAGTAAGTACCAGTCAAAACGTAGGTTGAACGGTTGATGATTTCGTAGCTATAGAAAGTCATGTTATTGATTTCGTCGTTGGTGGCGAAAGCAAATGCTTGAGCGCGGACTTCGATACCGATAGCATCACCACTTGATTCAGTGTGTGAGTTACCTTTATCGTTGAAAATCCACCACAGGGTTTGGTCACCTTTCAGAACTTGGTCGGCAAGAATTGAGCCATGGACTGAGCCTTCATATTCTTCATCCATGGTAGGAGTCTTGGTGTGGCAAAGTTCGTTATCGATGTCATAGTAAGGATAATCACCTTGGTTAGGATCATATTCACCATCACCATCAGCATCATAGAAAGGAGCCAGATAGTGGCTGATACCTACTTCAGTTTCATCTGGGTGAGCAGGCCACTTTGAGATGATTGAAGGGATTTCGTAACCTTGAACAGGTTTACCGTTTTCATCGAGGTTAGCGAGGAAGTCGTCAACTTCGGCACGGGTAATCTTGAAAATCTTGTCCCACTTTGCGCAGGTTGCATTATCGATTGAAGCGGTACCATCAATGGTAAGAGGACCAGTCCAATAGTCGTTACCGACTTGGCGGAAACGCAAGGCGGCGCACTTCAGCTGGTTGTTGATATCAACACCAGCAATCCACAAAGAACCAGCGAACAAAGAAGTAGCAGCACCATTGGCAGGGATGTAGTATTTCGAACCAGTTCCTGAAGGAAGGTCCCACCACATGTCACCACCAGCATTGATACGTGTTCTCACATTGTTGATGTCCAACCACTCGAAAGCCGAGGAAGGAGAACATCCGGCTGTAGTCTGGCGCAAAGAACGGTTTCCACCATCTTCGAACTTGAAGACTTCAGCCTTTCCAGGAATCGTAGCACTGATTACAAGAAGTGCCACAAACATGATACGGAATATATTCTTCATAATATGTAAATTTTTCGTTATGAATTACTCTCGTTTTTAGAAGTTGAAGCTCAAACCCAAACGAATTTGGCGAGGGCCAGAATAGTTGCCGCCGCTATTGACATAGATTTGGTACATTTCGATCCAAGCCTGTGGGTCAATTTGGCTGTAGATTTCACGCTGCCATTCAGGAGCTGACAAATAACCATCGTCATTGGCGTTACCGGTAGCAGCATAAACGTTGACAATATTCTTTGAGTTAAGCAGGTTCAGAACTTGCAGATACACGTTCACGAAGCAATCGTGACCGGCGCTGCCTTCTTTCTTACCAAGGGTAAAGTTGATGTCCTTATCGACACGGAGGTCGAACTTGAACGAAGCAGGAATTCTTGAACCATTGTAGGTGCCTTGCAGCAGGTTGTTACCGCCAGCGATAGGTGAAGAGACGGTACGTGATGCTGTGTAAGGAGTTCCTGAACCACCACCAACGGTGAGTGAGAAACCAGTGTTAGCCAGAACTTGGATAGGATCCTTGCCTTCGCGGTTGATGACAGGACCATCATACTTCTTGCCACTGCTGAAACGATAGTCGAGCACGAGGTTGAAGGCGTGACGACGGTCAGAGTTGGTTGGGAAGGTTGATCTCAAGTTAGGAACACCAGCAGCAATCAGAGCAGCAGCTGTTGAAGTTGATGAACCGGTATTGCTTGCGAACTGCAAAGTGTAGCTGGCACGGATACGAGCGTTCTTGGTTCTACGCAAGTCGTATTCAGCAGTCAAACCCTTAACGGTACCGAAGTCGAGGTTGCTGAAGGAGTTGTAAGCCTTCGGGTAAGCACCATTGAAACGGTACATCTGGATTTGGTTACGCATTTCACGATAGAAAGCAGTCAAAGTCAACGAAGAAGTGGTGGTCACCTTTTGCGTGAAACCGAGTTCGTAGTCGATGGTCTGCATAGGCTTCAAGTTAGGGTTGTTGATGTCACCACCATTTTCATTGAAATAGTAGTATTCCAAAGGAGTAACATAATAGTTACTTGAAGGACGCTGAGTCAACACATCGTAGTGAGCGAAGAACAAAGCTTCATCGGAAACTGGGAATGAGAAGGAGATACGAGGCATGATCGTCCAAGCTGGATTATAGTCAGTGAACGACTTCTTATCGACTCTCTGTTGTTCAGGATCGACGATGAATGGCGAAACACCAGTACCGCAGTCGAGGACTGATGGGTCGGTAATTTCAGCACCATCGGCATTATACCAAGTGTTGCCGTTACGATAACCGACGATTTCAGTCTTTTCAGAGACGCTATTGACATATACTGCAAAGTCGTCGCCGATGTTGTCAGGAACAGTAACCCAAATGCCTTCACCTTCTGGACTCTTTTCATCGCAATTCATGTGGATCTGACGGTTGCCACCGCTCATACTCATCAATTGACCAGCTGTGTAGTAGTCGTAAAGGATATAAGGATCCTTCAGTACGCTTTGGTTAGCATCGAAACGGTCGGCACGGACACCGATGTTGAAGATAAGGTCTTTGAAAGCGAACTTGTCTTGGATGTAACCAGCCATGTAGATAGGCTGTTCAGCAGCGATAGGACGAGTGTAGATCTTTTTTCCGTCTTTATCCTCGACTTGATCATCGAAGAAATTGTCCAAAGTTGGGCGTTCAAAGAAACCATACTTTCTGTCGCCGTCGTAGGTGTAACCATAGTATGAAACATATTGATTTCCATCGCGGGTAAGTTCGTCAACGGCAAACATGCTCAGGTCAAGACCACCAGCGATTGTAGCTTTCTTCATATTACCTTCAGCATCATAATACATAATGCTGTTGTCGTTGAAGTCGTAAGTATCGATGAGAATGTATTCAGTTCCAGTTGGATTACCCTCACTATCGACCAATCCCATTGCCTTACGAAGGTTTCTATCAAACTCATACTGAGAGTTTTCGTCATACTTTCTCCTGTACATGATAGTATCGACATAACCATCGTAGCTGATAGCGTATGGGTTGTCGATATCCAATTCCTTGATGTGGAAGTTGGTCAAGTCGCGCATCAGAGTCCAGTAGTTGGTTGAATAGCCCATACCGGCTGAATTCTGGACTTCGACCTGCATACCCAACTTAACTTCGTGGCTGTTGTCGCCTCTGCCGATGGTCATTGAACCATTGACATTCAATGCGATTTGGTCGCTCACCGACTTGCTGTAGCCGGCTTGGATAGTGCCAGGAACTGCGAAGAGGCCATAGACAGCACCAGGAGCAGTACCATTAATCAGACCGCTGTTCAACTGGATGTTCGACATATTGTTGAAGTAACCGTATGCACCATAAGGAGCGTAAAGGTCGTAGTAGTTTTCAACGTAGGTGGAGAGCAATGGGTTGAAGTCGCCCTGTTGTCTTTCGAACTTAACGAGGGTATCGTAGTCCCATGAGTTCAGCACATACACATTGTTGAAGCTCTGATAGTGATCGCCAACGAGAACCGAGTCGATAGTTTCGGTTGTGTATTGGAAGGTAGGAGTCTTGTAAGTGGTGAACTTACCAAGGTTACCATAGGTGAACACATTGTCCCACAGGTCAGGGTCACCTGATTCAGACTGGACGTGAGTGTAGTCAGCCTGGATGCTGTAGTAGAAGTTGGAGATTGCTGAAGTGCTTTCAGGATCTGAAGGGAAGCGCTGTGTGAAGCGGATGTAACCACGATAGGTACCCGACTTGCTGATGTAGTTCTTGTCGGTATTGAAATAATAGTGGCCTCTGCCGTTGGCATAGCTACCAGTACCTTGGTACATGGAACCACCAATAGTCAAGTTAGTGTTTTGGCCAGTCTTGATATTGAAGTTACCAGTCACATTCAGGCTATAGGTCCTGTTGTTGTTGAGGAATCTTGAATAGACGAGGTCTTCGCCATGGGTGTAGGCAGCAGTTTGATAAGTACCGTTGCCGAGGCCCGAAAGGCGCAAAGGATTGGTTTCAAGTTCATTCTGCCAATCGTCGGTAGCACGATAGAATCCGACGGCTGACTTAGAATTGTGCATGTTGTGGCTGAAGTCGGCAGCCAAGAAGAAACCGAGGAGAGCGTCCTTTTGTCCGTCTTCCTTTTCAACCATGATGAGAGGTCCTTGCAAGCTACCGCCGATGCGGCTGTGGCCGTAACCATCAACTGATTGTTCGATTTCGATACCGCCACCCCATTCACGGCTAGGGCCTTTGGTGGTCATGTTGATGATACCACCCATGGCGTCGCCGTACATGGCAGGCGTACCACCGAGGATAACGTCAACTTGGTCGATAGCGCTTTGCGGAACGCTAGCGCTACCAATGACCTTAACGCCATCGATGTAATACACGGCACCTTCACGAGAACCACGGATACTACCTACTTCACCGTCTTGTGAGAACACGCCACCGACGCTTGAAGCAACACCTTCTGCCGAACGGTTAGGCAGCTTGGAGATTTCTTCAGCAGTGATGGATGCACCTGAAGTGGTGTTATCTGCGCTAATCAAAGGAATAGCGTAGTCAACAACAACAACTTCGTCAAGTGAAATGGAACCACTTTGCATCTTGATGTTGTAGAAAGTGATCTTGTTGGCTGGAATGACAAGGCCATTCAAAGCGAAAGCATTGTAACCAACGCAACTGGCTTTCAACGTGTAAGTTCCCGGAGGGATAGGGTTGATGTCATAGTTACCGTCGAAGTCGGTTGAAGCACCACCAACTTGCGTTCCGCCTTTTTCAACAATGACGTTAGCAAATGGTACGCCTTCACCGGTCTCGTCGGTAATCTTGCCTTTGAGTCGTCCTTGAGCTTGAGCCATGGTCATCGTGCAAGTTGCCAAGACTAAAGCAAGGGTCATTAGTAAATTTTTAAACATACCTTGTAATTTTATAAATACTACTCTATTAAGTGCATTAAAAGTCGTCAAAATTACAACCTTATTTTCGAGTACGCAAGAAAAAAAGAGTTTTTGGGCATTTTTTTATTGAAAAAAAACGCGGAAATTATCTTAATCCACTAATTTTAAGCCAATTAAGAAATATGATTTTTTTTGATTTTTTTCGCTCTCAAAATGGTTGATTACACCTTATTAATATATATGGGCGAAAAATCAATAGAAAGGATTGCTACGTTGGTGTTTGCGCATACGACGCGAGCGGCGTTCATCTTTCTTCATCATCCGTTTGGTCTTTTTCGCTTGGTGCTTGTAGTGGGCTGACTTGGCCTGCTTGTATTGCTTGTCCGATTGCTTCTCCACCTTCTCCATCTGGCGCTCGGCCTTGCGCATAGCCCGCGAAGTCTTATTTGAGGCACACGAACCGAAGCCTATCACCAACGAGAAAAACACGACAAAAACGAAAAACCATTTCTTCATAGATGCTCAATTTTGAGAGGCAAACATAAGAAAAAACATCCAATGGCATACGTTTTCGGAGAAAAAATCGTTTCTTTGCAGTATGAAACGCATATTCAAATACATGATTTTGGCGCTCGTGCCAGTGTTATTCTATGGTTGCAGGCAAATACCCGAGAACCCGAATGCTCCACATGCCTACATCAACTTCACTATTTATCCCAACACCATACGTTATCAGGAGCTTAACGTAGTGAGCGGTTGGATGTATCTCACTTCAGAAGTTGAAAGCTCAAGTCGTGGCATCATCGTCTATCGCATGTCGCAAGACGAATTCTTGGCCTTTGACCGTCTCCCGCCCAACTATCCGAATGCCTGCACCGACAGTCATGGCAACACCACGCGTCTGGTGGTCGATTTCCCGTTTGTCATCGACCATTGCAACAATGCCTACTATAACATCCTGAATGGCGAAATCATCATTGATGAGGAGCACGACATGGTTCCAAATTTTGTAGGCGACGAATATATCTTCCCACTCATCCAATACCACACAACCTATGATGGTTCACGACTGACTATCTACAATTAGAAACTAACGAATTAACAATCAATAGTTTAAAATTGATTTGTTGATTTTTGTAGAAATATGGGAAATGAATTTTCCGACTGATTAAAATGTGTTGGTGTATCTTTGCATCACCTTGTAATCATAACACTAGACATTTTAAGTAAGTATAGCGCGAAAATGCGCAAGGAAATTAGCCTGCTGTGAAGCGGGCTTTTTTCGTATCAGTCTTCCAGGATACGGCTTTGTCTTTCGATGGAAGCCTGATGTATTGCCTCGAAAACCTCGGCGACCAGCTGGGCATCCAAGCCAAGGTCAGTGCCCGTGGCGATATGCTCGGCAAGGATTTTCTTCCAACGGTCCATCTGCACCACCGTCACATTGTTGCGTTTCTTATACTCGCCAATCTGGGCACTTACGTCCATGCGACGCGAAAGGAGCTGGAGCAACTCGCTGTCGATGTCGTCAATCTCACTGCGGAGGTCAGCCAACTCTCGTTCTACCATGCCCGACTGTTTAGAGCGATATACCAAATTCGACAACAAGTTTTTCAATTCGGTAGGTGTGATTTGCTGACGCGCATCGGTGAGAGCAGCATCGGGATTGCAATGGCATTCAACCATCAAACCATCGGTAGCCAAGTCCAATGCCTTTTGGGCAGTTTGTTGCAGCAGTTCGCGACAACCGCAGATATGGCTGATGTCGGTAATGACCGGTACATTGATAATCCGATTCAATTCGATGGGAATCTCCCACATCGGGAAATTGCGGTAAGGCGTTTCCTTATAATGTTGAAAACCACGGTGGATGGCAGCCAAGCGTGTCACACCCGCCTTCTGGAACCTTTCGAAAGCGCCAATCCACAGTTTCACATCGGGAGCAACGGGGTTCTTGATGAAAACAGGGACATCGACACCACGTAAGGCATCGGCCAGCTGCTGCACCGAAAACGGATTGACCACAGTGCGGGCACCAATCCAAAGAGCATCGACATCATATTTAAGTGCCAATTCCACATGTTCGGGTGTGGCAACTTCTGTAGCTGTCGGCAAACCCGTTTCGTGTTTCGCTTCGCGCAGCCAAACCAACCCTTCTTCCCCCCTACCTTCGAAAGCATCGGGACGCGTGCGCGGTTTCCAGATTCCGCCACGAAGCAGACTCACCTCCGGAATCTGAGCCAACTGGCGGGCAGTGCAGAGCAGCTGCTCTTCACTTTCAACGCTGCATGGACCTGCTATGAGGAGAGGAAACGATGGATTATCAAACCAAAAAAGCAAATTAGCCATAACAGTTGCAAAGATAGCGCAATTTTTCCAATCCAACATTTCGTTTTTTTTCGTTACTTTGCAAAATTAATTAATAAGGTATAAGAATAAAAACTATCATATCGTGAAAAGAGTAGAGATTAAGCAAGCCTTGCAAATGCAAGCCTCTGACAATGAGATTACTGTAATGGGTTGGGTACGCAACAAACGCGGCAGCAAGAACGTTGCCTTCATCGCCTTGAACGACGGCTCGACCATCAACAACCTGCAACTTGTGGTTGACTTAAACAAGATTTCGGAAGAAAACCTCGCACTGATGCACGTTGGTGCCTCGCTGTGGGCCAAGGGCAAGCTCGTCGAATCGATGGGTAGCGGCCAAACCGTTGAGTTTTCGGTGAACGAAATCGGATTGTTCGGCCCAGCCAACCCTGACGAATATCCGCTGCAACCCAAGAAGCACTCGCTGGAATTCCTGCGCGACATCTCGCACCTGCGTTTCCGCACCAATACCTTCGGTGCCGTGATGCGCATGCGCCACGCCATGGTGTTCGGCATCCACAAGTTCTTCAACGACAAAGGCTTCGTCAACATCCACACTCCATTAATCACAGCTTCCGACTGCGAAGGCGCTGGCGAGATGTTCCAAGTCACCACTTTGGACATGGCTAACCCACCACGCACCGAAGATGGTAAAGTAGATTACAAGCAAGACTTCTTCGGCAAACCTACCAACCTGACCGTGTCGGGTCAACTTGAAGGCGAACTCGCAGCCACCGCCATGGGTAAGATTTACACCTTCGGTCCAACATTCCGCGCCGAAAACTCGAACACCACCCGCCACTTGGCCGAGTTCTGGATGATCGAACCCGAGATGGCTTTCTACGACATCACCGACAACATGGACTTGGCTGAAGAAATGCTGAAGTTCTTGATTCAGTATGCTTTGGACAACTGCATGGACGACCTTCAATTCCTCAGCAAGCGTCTGCAAGACGAAGAAAAGGGCAAGAAGGAAGAGGAAAAGTCGATGGAACTCATCAGCAAGCTCCGCTTTGTGTTGGAAAACGATTTCGTGCGTCTCTCCTACACCGAAGCCATCGACATCTTGCGCAACTGCAACTACAACAAGAAAGGCAAGTTCCAATATCCTGTCACCGGCTGGGGCATCGACCTGCAATCGGAACACGAGCGCTATCTCGTTGAAAAACATTTCCAGAAGCCAGTCATCCTGACCGACTATCCTAAGGAAATCAAGGCCTTCTACATGAAGCAGAACGAAGACGGCAAGACCGTCCGCGCCATGGATGTGCTCTTCCCAGGTATTGGCGAAATCATCGGTGGTTCGGAACGTGAGACCGACATCAACAAGATTTTGGACCGCATGCACGAAGTCGGCATTCCTGAGGACTCGATGCAATGGTATCTCGACAGCCGCCGTTTCGGCTCGGTGCCACACTCTGGCTACGGCCTCGGCTTCGAGCGTCTGCTGCTCTTCGTGACCGGCATGACCAACATCCGCGACGTCATTCCTTTCCCACGCACACCTAAGAATTGCCTGTATTGATTTGACCTACCGCCATGTCTAATCAACGATTGACTCAAACACAAAGGCTTGACATCAAGCTCTCGCCTCAGCAAATCCAGCTCATGAAGCTGATACAGCTGCCTTTGATTGAACTCGAACAACGCATCAAGGAAGAAATAGAGGCCAACCCTGCCTTGGAAGACACCAACGATAACAACGAGTTTGACGAAAACAACGAGCCAAACATGGATGACGACAACGGCGAAAACGACGACTACAACGACGATGAAGTCAACTTCGACAAGGACGAGGAATTCGACATCACCGACTACCTCCAAGACGAAGAAATCGACGACTATTCATACAAACTGCAGACCAACAACTACAGCGCCGACGACGAGACCTACGAAGCGCCCATCGTCAACGAGGAGTCGTTCCAAGACTACCTGAACCACCAGTTGGGCTTCCACGACCTCAGCGAGAAGGAACTCACCATTGGCAACTACATCATCGGCAACCTCGACGACAACGGCTACCTGAACCGCCCGATCCCGAACATCGTTGACGACCTGCTGTTCGCAACGGGCATCGAGACCACGGAAGAAGAAGTGAACGAAGTGCTCGAAATCGTCCAGCAACTCGACCCGCCTGGCATCGGTGCCAAAGACCTACAGGAATGCCTGCTCATCCAGCTGCAACGCCGCCAGCAAGAAGACCCGTTTGGCGATTACACGCTGGCCATCAATATCATAAAGGATTGTTTCGATGACTTCTCGAAGAAGCATTTCGACAGAATTGGCAAGAAATATGAAATCAGCAACAAGGAGCTGAAAAATGCCTTGGACATGATTCTCAAGCTCGACCCCAAACCTGGCGGGGAATCAAATTCAGGTTCGAGAAACGTCCACTACATCACCCCCGACTTTTTCATCATGGTGAGAGATGGGCAAATCGAGCTCTCCATCGATGGCCGCAACGTGCCTGAACTTCACGTAAGTCCATCCTACATCCAAATGCTCGGCGATTACACGAAAAACAAGGACTCGCGCTCCATGCAAGAAGCCGCCCAATTCGTCAAGCAGAAAATCGACTCTGCCAAATGGTTCATCGATGCCATCCAGCAACGCCAAAAGACGCTGCTCGTCACCATGCAAGCTATCATCGACAAGCAGAAAGACTATTTCCTAACGGGCGACGAGACGCTTCTGAAACCCATGATCCTGAAAGACATAGCCGAGAAAGTTGGGCTCGACATCTCCACCATCTCGCGTGTGGTGAACAGCAAATATGTGCAAACGCCATACGGCACCTTCCTGCTGAAGACCTTCTTCAGCGAAGGCATCACCAACGACGAAGGCGAAGAGGTTTCTACCCGCGAAATCAAAAAGATACTGCAAGACTGTGTTGACAACGAGAGCAAGGAGAAGCCCATGACCGACGAGGCCCTGATGGAGATCCTCAAAGAAAAAGGCTATCCAATTGCACGCCGCACCGTGGCGAAATACAGGGAACAGTTAGGCATCCCCGTGGCACGGATGAGGAAAGAAATCTAAATCATGAAAGCCAACCTATACACCCACAAGAACAGATGGAAATGGGCCTTGGCGATATTGGCCATCCTCATCATCAGCGCCTCGCTGTGGTACACCAGCAAGCTGGTGAAAACCATTGCGAAACAAGAAACGCGGCAAGTCAAGATGTGGGCTGCCGCCATGGAACAGCAAGCCGTGATGATGAAATCGACGGAAGAATTCTTCAACAAAGTGAGCGAGCAGGAGCAACTTCGCGTCGATTTGCTCGCCAACGCCTATCGCAAAGTCGTCGATGTGAGCAACAACGAGAACATCGGCATCTACCTGAGCATCATCCAAAACAATATCAGCATCCCCCTCATCATCACCGATGGGCACGACAACATCATCATTTCGAGCAACCTACCTGAAAACCAAAAAGGCAAGACCGAGTTTGACACCGAGATGAAACAAGCCTATTCAAAATTCGAGCCTATCAAGATTGACCCTGGTTATGGCACAGTACAATACCTTTATTATAATGAGTCGAACATCTACACCGACCTGAAATCGGTGCTCGAAGAGATGAACAGGCACTTTGTGGAAGAAATCACCCTCAACTCGGTGGGTGCACCCGTCATCATCACCGATGCCTCACAAAACGCAGTGCTCAGCTTCGGCAACCTCGACTCGCTCCAGATGCAAGACTCGAATTTCGTGGCTCACCAATTGGACATCATGCGCGCCGAAAACGACCCTTTGGAAATCGACTTCATCGACACGGGCAAGGCTTTCATCTTCTATCGCACCTCCGACCTTGTGCATCAGACACGCTATTTCCCTGTCATCCTTATCATTGTGTTTGCCTTGTTCCTGCTCATCGCCTATATGCTTTTCAGTTCGGCACGGCGTTCGGAGCAGAACCAGGTATGGGCTGGCATGGCCAAGGAGACCGCTCACCAACTCGGCACTCCCCTATCCTCGCTGATGGGTTGGATTGAGCTGATGAAACTACAAGATGAACCATTCGTGGGCACCCAAGAGATGGAAAAAGACATCGAACGGCTGCAGATTGTCACCGACCGTTTCTCGAAAATCGGTTCCGTCCCCGTTCTCGAACCTACCAATATCGTCTATCTCATCGAGGACACCATGGATTACCTCCAGAAGCGTTTCTCCAAGAAATTCGAATTCGAGATTAACTTGCCCAAAGACACCCTCATCATCCCGTTGATTCCTTCCTTGTTCCGTTGGGTGCTCGAAAACCTCACCAAGAATGCCGTCGATGCCATGGGCGACCACGGCAAAATCACCGTCAACCTCATCGAAGAAGGCAACGAACTTTTCATCGATATAAGCGACACCGGCAAAGGCATAACGAAATCTAATGTCAAGCAAGTGTTCACTCCCGGTTACACCAGCAAGAAACGCGGTTGGGGATTAGGGCTTTCGTTGGCCAAACGCATCATCGAAGACTACCACAAAGGCAAGATTTTCGTCAAGCAGTCGGTTGTCGGACAAGGCACAACCTTCCGCATCGTGCTCAAGAACGGGAAGAATTAGTCCTTGATGACATCGAAATAATAGCGGGTGGTGCTGTAAAGTATTGTATCATAGATAGTATCAACAGGAACATGCTCGCTGTCATAAATAATATTTTGCTTGATATTGTAACGGTTGGCAGCCGAATTGCCTTCAAGACGGATTTTGCCCTCTGGATTCTTATAAACCCTTGCGCTAAGGTTGTAAACAATAAAGCTTAAACTTGACAATGTCTGCGTGTTGCCCTTGATGTCAATCATGAAATCGTGCGAATTCAACGGAGCCTTGCCCATATAAAGCTTGTAATAATCAAGTTCTTCACTGTTCATTACAAACCTAATGGTATTATCATCCGTAGGTGTGATGGTGATATTTGCATCAGGACACAAATGGCAAAACTCACTTTCTGTAAGGCTTTTAAAAGCATCTGACGCATTCGAATATGAATAAGTGCCTCCTATTTCGTTGGCAGTATATCCGTAAAATTTCTTCCAATCCGACTTATCCTTGTTGCAAGAAGCAAAGGCCAAAACGATAGTGGCAAAGGCCACAAACAAAACTGATTTTTTCATAGCAATAGATTTTTTGTGAATATATTTATTTGATTATAAGATTATTAGTTTCGATTACGTTTCCATCAGCGCCAATACGCTGAACTTGATAGATACCTTTCGCCAAGCCATCGGTCGTGAAACTTAACTGCTCGGCATCATTCAGCTTATAATTCCGTACCACACGGCCTTGGGCATCGACGAGAGAAATGAAACCATTGCAAAAACCGTTCCAACTCAGGTTCACTTGCGATTCGGCTGGATTGGGGAAAACCAGCATCTTCGACGGAATTGCGCCCTGCTCTTCGGTGCCGAAATGGGCCTTGTCCCACACGGCGATAGCGTATTCGCCCGATTTCATATCATTGACGGTAAATTGTCCCATGCTCCATTTGTTGCTCGGGTTACACGTATGAGCCAACTCACGCCAGGGTTCTGAGGCATTGGCACGATAGACCAACGTGGCCGAGTCGTTTTCGGTTTGGATGATGTCGCCATCCAAACTACTCGAATTCCTGTAGATGAACGTACCCGTCACATTGGCTTGACCGAAGTCATGGATGTTGACAGTCCAGAAATGCGAGGTGGAAAGTTTCAGTCCCCAAATGAGCGGGTCGTCGTAAGGAGCGACAGGGTGGTTTTCAATGCAATAAAACACCGAATCGGCGGTCTCCACTTGAATCTGGATATTTGAGGCAGAAGCCGTATTGTCGCCCACCAGCATTTCCTTCTTTGATGTCGCACCTTCAAGATAGTCGTTATCGAAATCGGTGACCATGCCAACAGGCTCAAAGTCAAGCATCTTTGTCGTGAATCCTGTAGCGCCATCCCAGCAGACCGTATCGTTATGGAGATTGAAATCGGCATCATAAAAAGTGACCGGATAGACATTATGCATTCCGATATGCTCGCCACTAAGGTGCTGATAGTGCATCTGAAGCTTCACCTCATATTGGCTGCCGACAGGCTTTATCTCTTGAATCGACACATAATAATAAGGTACGCCAGCCACCGAAACATAGCTATCGAAGAAACCCGTCATGTCGATTCCCGTGGACTCGGTGAGCGCATTCATCAAATCTTCCGACGAAGCCGCTCCGTAAGCATACTTCTCTTGATAGAAACGCAAGCCCTGCAAGAACTTGTCGCGGCCCATGTATTTCATCATCGTGCTGACGACGGCTGCACCGCGGTCATAGACAGCATCACCATCGTAGGTCATATCCAAAGGCATAGCGTTGATGGGAGGGTAATTCTGTGTCCTGCACTTTGTTGACATGTTATTCACGATAGGCGACATGGCTGCGTGATAAGCCTCCTCGCCATAGACACCAGCGATGTAGAAATTGCCAAGGAACTGGGCAAAGCCTTCGTTGAGCCACATGTCCTGGGCCGTCGAGCATGTCACCTTGTTGCCAAACCACATGTGGGAAAGTTCGTGGGCAATGGTGCCCTCACCCGAAGTGTTGCCCGTGATGAGCGAGTTGGCGAGAAAAATGTTGTCGGCATGTTCCATCGAGCCAATGGGCGTGCCCACATAGCCGACGCGGTTGAAAGGATACGGGCCAAAGCATTCCTCGTAGAAAGCCACGATTTCCTTGATGTTGACAAACGAACCCGGCACCTTCGCTGCCGTATTCGGACGCGCATACACCGTGACTGGAATGCCATTTGAAACATCCTCCCACAACTCATATTCACCCACAGTGAACGAGATGTGATAGGTCGCAATCTCCTGAGGCATAGTCCAGTGCCAAGTAGTCGTGCCATCGCCATTATCGGTTGCGCTTACAAAGTTACCGCCGCAAATGGCCTTCTTCCCGTTGTCGGCAGTAATAGTGACATCATATCTGGCCTTGTCGGTGAAATTATCCACGCAGGGGAACCATGTCTTTCCGAGATTGTGAGGCTGGCTATCGAAACCAACACCTAGATTATAGACATACTCGCCATTCCAATGCACGCCACCCCACGACTCGTTGAAGGTGTGGCCGCCATACGCAACCGTCAGTTCAGCCATCGCATCTGTCGGAATCGTAGAAGCAAAATGAGCAATCAGCAAGTCGTCATCCTGTTCAAAACCAGCAACATCATATTGAGTACATGTCACTTCTGAAACTTCCAAAGTCTTCAACTCGAGCACCACTGACGTAATGTCGTTGGTAGCCTTGAAATCGACCTCCGTCACACCATGAAAGGTCTTTTCCGAGAAATCGAACTGACTCAAATGGATATCATAATGAATGACATCTATGTCTTGACCAGCGGTTTGGGCCATTGCGAAAGAAGCAAACAAAATCGCAATTGAAAGTATTATTAAACGTCTCATATCTAATAAATTGATGTTGCAAAAATAGAAAAAAAACACACTTGTCGCGAAATAGTCCTATCTTTGCTAAATTTTACGAGTACACACTTACAATGGACAAGAAAGAACTTCGTGCGCAAATCAAGGCACTCAAGAAGCAACACACCAAGGAACAGTTGCTTGAACAATCCGAAAAAATCATGGCCAAGCTGGAGCAGCATCCCGACTTCGTGAAAGCGGAACGCGTAATGCTTTACAGCGCCCTCCCCGATGAGGTGCAGACGCAGGCTTTTCTCGAAAAATGGCATGTGAAAAAGCAAATCATCCTTCCCACCGTCGTGGGCGACGACATCATTCCCGTAGCGTTTGGGAAAGATACTACTTTCGCCGTGGGCGACTTCAACATCCTTGAGCCTCAAAACGAACCCTATACTGGTGATTTCGATTTGATTGTAGTGCCTGGCGTGGCTTTCGACAGAAACGGCAACCGCATTGGGCGTGGACGTGGCTACTACGACCGTTTCCTCTGCCAACACCTTGGTGTGAAGCGCATTGGCATCTGCTTCGACTTCCAATTGGTCAACGAGGTGCCCACCGAGCCGCTCGACATCCGCATGGATGAAGTCATCACGCTGTAACAAATAACAATGTCATTTCGACCAAAGGGAAGAAATCTATTGTTATTTGTTACACTCAAAAAAAGCCTATAGATACACTCCTTCGTCGGTATGACATAGGCTTTTTTGAAAATTCAAGACAAATTCTTACTCATGAATTTGGCACTGTTCACCACGAAACGCTCGTGAGTGCCTTCGCCAACGAGTTCGCCTCCATCGAAGCATTTCACTTCGAAGACCAAACGCTTACGATCCACCTCAACCACTCTCGCATCACAACGGATGGTGTGTCCCACAGGACTGGCCTTCAAGTGTTTGATATTGACCGCGATACCGACTGTGGTATTCTCTTCTCCAATCTTGTCGGCTACACATTTCAAGCTTGTCATTTCCATCATGGCAATCATGGCAGGCGTGGCGAAAACTTCCAATGCGCCCGAACCATAGACAGCCGCCGTATCCTTATGCTCGACAACGATTTCCTCGCTACGCGTCAAGCCTATCAATTCGTTAGTTTCCATCAATTCAAGAGTTTATCAAAAATTTTCCTTATTATTTGTCAAGAATGTAGAGAATGAAGAGATTTCTCCAGAGTCCTATTTTTTGAATGTAGAACCTTTCGCAAGCTCAAGGGACGCGAAGCGGTATCTCTACATTCCTCGTGCGCCTGAGCACCAACTTCAAGTTACACTGCGTCCTATGATTCTCTAATTCTCCAATTCTTGATAAAAAGCAATTTCATTTCAACATTTCAATGATTTGACCTGCCAAACGGCTTGTTCCTACACGGAAAAGGTTCTTGTTGAGCCACTGCTCGCCAAGAATGCCTTTCACCAGATAATAATAGGTCATGGCGTCTTCGGGTGTCTTCATGCCGCCGGCGGGCTTGAAACCGACTTTCTTGCCCGTGGCTTCATAGTATTCCTTAATCGTGTCAATCATGATGATGGCAGCCAAAGGCGTGGCGGCAACAGGCACCTTGCCCGTCGAAGTCTTGATGAAGTCGGCACCTGCCAAAATGGCCAACTCGCTGGCTTTACGAATGTTGGCGACAGTTTTCAACTCGCCCGTTTCAAGAATGACTTTCAGATGCGCATCCTTGCAAGTCGCCTTGATGGTCTTGATTTCGTTGAAAACCTCATCGTAGTTTCCTGCAAGGAAAGTGCCGCGCGAGATAACCATATCCACTTCGTCGGCGCCTTGCCCGACACAATATTCCACTTCCTTGACCTTCAAGTCGAAAGGCATTTGTCCTGATGGGAAAGCGCAAGCCACGGTGGCGACATGAATGCCGCTGCCCGCAAGCAATTGCTTAGCTTGCTTCACGAATGGGCTGTAAATACAAATGGCTGGTACCGAAAGGTACGGTTCTTGCTTCGGGAAAGCCAATGCCTTGGCACAAAATTCGTTGATTTTCTCTTCGTTATCGAAGGCTTCCAAAGTCGTGAAATCAATGCTTTGGAAAATGCGTGCCAAGGATTCCTTGCGGTCTGATATTTGTGTTTGCTCAGCTATAATCTGCTCAATGCGCTGCTGAAGCTGTTCTTCGGTGTATTCGTAGGACTTAAAATTCATGATATTAGGATTTGTTGAGGCAAAAATATGCTTTTTACTTGATTTTGCAAAGGTATTCTTACAGCAATTCTTCAATCGTCGGCTTCATTCTGTATTTCCAATGGTTTTCAGCATTGGCCGGCACGTTGATTTGGTCGTCCTTCGGGTCAGCCGACCAATTGTTTTCATCGGTGTCGAGCAAATCTTGAATAGGGAAAATATTCCAGCAAGCCGGACTGTCCATAATTCTCTCAATCACCATTTTAATGGAGTTTGAAGAGGGTGTTTCTCCTTTTTCAGTCAGCCACGCACGAAGTGTTGGCATATCATGTGTGCCCGTAGTAAAGACGCTGTTCATTGGAACATCTTCGGTTTGCACCGTGGCGCGGCCGAAAACCTTCGGCATCCGCTCCACCTCAAGGCTCTTGATACCCAGTTGCCGCATCACCTCGGGAACGGTGGCGGGAATCATGCCAAGGTCTTCTCCGCATGCAATCATTTCCGTTGCACCTATTATTATTGGCAACTTTTCCATTGCGCTTTGCTTCCAAAATTCGTTGTGACGGTGATAGAAAAAGTCATCGTAAAGCCTGTCGATGGCAGCCTTTTGCTTTTCATCGAGCGTTTTATACAAATCCGTCTTCTGCAAGGCGATGCGCGGATGGAATCTGTCCATTTGGTATGAATCCCTGATGAAAAGCGTTTCCAAATCACCAGTCACATATTTTTCTTCATCGAACTGAAAACCGAAGGTTTCGATTTCAGTTTTCAACAACGGCAAAGCCGGATTGAAATGTCCCAGCAAGCCAGATTTCTTGCCTTTTGGAATTTCCCAAATGCGGAAGAAGCCGAGAATATGGTCGATGCGATAGGCATCGAAATAGTGCGCCATGACTTGCAAGCGACGACGCCACCAAGCAAAGCCATCACGCTTCATCACAGTCCAGTTATAAGTCGGAAAACCCCAATTCTGTCCCTCTTCGGCAAAGTCGTCGGGCGGCGCACCAGCCTGGGCATTGCAGTTGAACAAGTCGGGATGACTATACACATCAACACCTTTCGGATTGACACCGATGGGCAAATCGCCTTTCAGCATGATGCCTTTGGAATGCAGATAGTTTACAGCCTCACGCATTTGCTTGTCGCAATGGAATTGCAGGAAATAATAGAACTCACGGTAGCCTTCGCCAGCATGTTCCGACCAACGATTGACATCTGTCGTATTGTTGGCATCGCGTCGTGCGCAAAAATCGGCGTAAGGGACAAGCCAATCCTCGTTTTGTTCAAAAAACGACTTGAAACATTCATTCTTATGCAACAACTCCCATTGCTGCGAAAAAGCGATTTTTAGATATTTCCATTTGGATTTCAGCACTTTCGGATAATCAACAAACGAAAGCGAATTGAGTTGTTGCTGCTCATCTATGAAAAGTTCGTTCTCCTCAACACCCAAATCCTGAAGATTCAAATAAACCGGATTCAAGGCAAAAGCCGAAATGGCATTATAAGGATAGGAATCGTGCCAATCGAAATGCGCAGTGGTATCATTGATGGGAAGCAGTTGGATGATTTTCAAGTTATTGGACACACACCAATCTGCCAATTTCATCAAGTCGGGAAATTCGCCAATGCCGAAATCGTTGTCGCTACGCAAACTGAAAAGCGGAACGGCCACACCTATCTTTTTCTCCAGGGTTTCAGCATCAAAGGCATCCCAAACCGACTTCGAAGCTTTCCAACAACGGTTTCCGCGAGTTTCCCATCTGGTTAGACCATTTTCCTTGACAATGTATTTATATTCAACGGTTCCCGACTCATCAAGTTCTACAATGACCGACCAATAACCATTATCCACATAACGCATCGCAAGCGCATTTTCGGGGTTCCATGAACCCAAAGCATCGGCATTGCCAACAAGGAAAAGTTCCTCGCCCCAATGGCTATCATATTTTAGGTGAAAAACGACTTTCATGCCACAAAAGTACTTTTTATTCCGCATTCCTCGTTCCGCATTCCTCATTTTATTAGTTTTGCAAGCAAATCAGCGACGAAATGACCTCATTTGACTTTTTCAACATCCTTCGTTCCATTCCGAAGACCTTGCGTTTCAACTTCCATTATTTCCCATTCAAGACAGCGGTAAAGCTTCCTGTTGTCGTCTCGCATCGCACATTTTTGCGTGAGCTGAACGGAAAAGTAAACTTACCGGAAAACATTGATACTGCAATGATTAAGATTGGTTTTGGCGATGTAGGCCACTACGACCGCAAGCGCTCGCGCACCATCTGGCAAGTGAGTGGCGAAGTGAATTTTTCCGGAAAAGCAAGCATCGGTCATGGCTCGAAAATCAGCGTGCGCGGCAAGTTGAACCTTGGTGAAAAATTCAACATGACAGCCGAAAGCACCATTGTATGTGCCAAGGAAATCACCTTCGGGAACGATTGCCTCGTGAGTTGGGACGTATTGCTGATGGATACCGATGAGCATCCTTTGTATGATACAGAAAACCAACGCATCAACGAAGACAAGCCCATCGTCATCGGCAACCATGTCTGGATTGGCTGCAAGTGCATCATACTGAAAGGTGCCCAAATGCCCGACAATTCGGTATTGGCAGCCGGCACGTTGCTCAAGTCGGAATTTGCAGGCACCAACCAAGTCGTTGGAGGCAATCCGCCCACCATTTTGAAACGTGAAGTGAGATGGGAACATTTTTGATATCTTTGCAGCCCTATTCATAATAAATTCGAACGAAAATCGTTCAAACGAAAACTAATCACTATGCGCAGAATATTTACTACAATCATAGTTCTTTTGGCCTTTGTCCTTGCATCGCAGGCACAGCAAAAAAAGAGCATCATGAAGGAATCCATTCCTGTCTCGATGATCCAAGTGACCTACGCTTTCCATCTTCCAGCCATGGACAACAAGACAACATACGGCATCAGCAGCACCATCGGCGGTGGATTCATGCAAAAGACTGAAAACGATTGGCTTTTGGGGGTCAACGGGCATTTCATATTCGGGTCAAAAGTGAAGGGCGACCGCATCGACATCTTGGGGGAAGGCATCACGACAACGGATGGCGAAGTGATTGGCGGCAGTGGCCTCATGACATCACTTGCTGTTGCCCAACGCGGTTTGCACTTCCAAGGCGAAATCGGCAAACTGATTCCATGCGGTCCTAATCCCAACTGCGGCGTTTTCATCAAAGGTGGTGTGGGTTATTTGCGCAATCGCATAAACATCGACTACGAAACCCAACTTTACAACACTCCTTATCAAGTTGATGGCGATTACAAATATGGCTACGACCAGATGCGAGGCGGGGCAGCCTTCCATCTCGAAACAGGTTACCTCATGCTCAACGACACACGTCTGCTCAACTGGTCGATTTCGCTTGAGATGACATGGGCTCGCACCCACAACCTGCGCGCCTACGATTTCCGCGTCTTCGATGGTGTTCCCGTCGGCTATGTTGACCAGCAGAAACGCTTCAACGACCTTTACTATGGCATCCGCTTCACATGGAACATTCCATTATACCAGCGTCAACCAGATACCTATTACTACAATTAACACTCTGCTAATCAAATCCAACAATGCGTTGCATCTACACCCTCGCCATTAGGCTTTACAGCCTTGGAGTCAGATTGGCCGCCACGGCAGGCAACAAGAAAGCCAAGCAATGGGTTGATGGTCGCAAAATGCTTCCCGCCCCAAAACCAGGAGGCAATTGGATCTGGTTCCATGCCGCTTCATTAGGCGAATTTGAACAAGGTCGCCCGTTGATGGAGGCTATCAAGCAACAACATCCCGAATACCAGATTGCGCTTTCGTTCTTCTCGCCATCGGGTTACGAAATCAGGAAAAACTACGCCTACGCAGACGAGGTTGTCTATCTTCCAACCGACACGCCAAAGCACGCCCAGCAATGGGTTGAACGCCATCATTTCATTGCAGCGTTCTTCATCAAATACGAGTTCTGGTTCAACTACATGCAAGCGCTAAAGCAAAACGACATTCCGTTGTTCTACACCTCGCTCATACTCAAGCCCAACCAATATTTCTTCAAATGGTACGGAGGCTGGTTCCGCAAGCAACTGCAAAATGTGGCGCATTTTTATGTGCAAGACGAAGTCACTTCCGATTTGCTCCATTCCATCGGATTCGAGAACGTCACAATATGTGGCGACACACGTTTCGACCGAGTGGCTGCCATCGCCAAAACGGTGAAGCCTTTCCCTGAAATTGAGCGATTCATCGACGGAAGAAAGTGCATCATAGCTGGAAGCTCATGGCAACCTGACGAGAAGCTTCTGACCGCTTTCATCAAGGAAATGCCCGACGACTACTGTTTCATCATGGCACCGCACGACATTTCGGAGGGCCATATCTCCCAAATCAAGGCACAACTTGACGATTTTCAGCTCTTCACTGAACTCGATGCCGACAAGCCCACGAAGGTATTGGTGCTCAACACCATTGGGATACTTTCACAACTATACCAATATGCACGTTTCGTCTATATTGGCGGCGGCTTCGGGGTTAACATCCACAATATCCAAGAACCCGTAACCTTTGGTTGCCCGGTGGTTTTCGGTCCAAAATACAAGAGTTTCAAGGAAGCCGTAGATTTGGTTGCTCTCGGCGGAGCCTTCTCCATCAACGACGGAAACCAACTCGAATCCATTTTCAGCCGCCTGATGAATGATGAGGATTTTTACGTTTCTGCCTCAAAAACCTGCTCCGATTACCTGGAAAAACAGGTTGGAGCTACCGATTCCATCATGGAAGTGTTTAAAAAATGGACTTTTTCATTGAAATAACATAAAAAAATTTGTTTTTCAAATTTTAATGCCTAATTTTGAGGTCGATTTTCGCTTTGAAAATCAACTTGATAAAAATTGAGGCTATGCAAAACGAGACAACATCCCCTACTTCGCCCTGCATTGGAATCAGCCATGGCGACATCAACGGCATCAGTTACGAAATCATCTTGAAGGCCTTCGCCGATACGCGCCTGCTCACGATGCTCACACCTATTTTATATGGTCAGTCAAAGGTGCTTTCGTATTACAAGAAGAACTTCGGCATGGATGAGTTCAACTATTCGCTCACTCGCGATGCACGACAAGCTTGGAAACAGAAATTCAACATCATCAACATCGTCGAGAACGAGTTAAAACTGACTCCTGGCACGCCTTCCGAACTCTCCACCGAAATGTCGGTACTTTCGTTAAAGCAGGCTGTAACTGACTTGAAAAATGGTTATCTCGACGCCCTTGTCATGGCACCTGACAGCCGAGCAGTGTCGATTAACCTTCATGGTTTCATTTCGTCCATGTTCGGACATTCCGATTTCGTCAGGATGTTGGTCAGCGACCGTATGCGCATAGCCCTCGCCACCGACGACATGCCCCTCAGTGCGGCTTTGCAGTCCATCAACAAGGAAATGGTGATGAAGAAGCTGAAAATCGTATCGCAGGCTTTAAAAACGGACTTCAATTTGTCGTCACCGAAAATTGCAGTCATGGGCATCAATCCGCATGCCGACGAACCTCAAGGCGAAGACAAGACCATACTCATGCCTGCCATTGCAGAAGCACAGCAAAACGGCACGATGGCTTTTGGTCCTTTCTCTGCATCACATCTGTTCACAACAGGACAATGGCAGAAATACGATGCCATTCTTGCCATGACCTACGAGCAAGGCATGCTTCCATTCAAAATCATGTCGGTGGAGCAAGGCGCTTTCTATCTTGCAGGATTGCCAGGCATCTGCACGGCTCCAATGCATGGTCCTGCTTTCGACATTGCCAATGCCAAACAAGCCTCACCCGACTCGTTCCGCAGGGCACTTTATTTAGCCATCGACATTGTTGCCAACCGAATGGAAAAGTAAAAAAGAACGAGACATTGAAACACGAAAGGCCGCCCCGTTTGGAGCGACCTTTCATTATTTGTGTGATTGTGATTCTTACTTCACAACAAACTTTTGAGTGGTGTTTGCAGCGGTCAGGAAATAGACACCGCTGGTCAAGTTAGAAGCATCGAAGCTGTTGACACCCTTGACGCCGTTGAATGAGCTGACCACTTGACCCATCAGGTTGCAGATAACAACTTCTGAATCGCTTGGCAGAGTGATAGTCATTTCGGTGTTGACTGGGTTAGGATAAATGCTAACTGATTCTTCAGCATTGACGATTTCGGCTTCACCCCAAGTTTCATTATCGAGGCGGACCTTCACAACGCGATAGCCGTTGTCGTCAGCATCTGGATCGTCTTCTTGGATGTAAGTACCTGGGTAGGTATCGTTTTGATAGATGAAGAAAGCGTAAGCACCTTCTGAATCATGATAGACGTAAGGAACGAATTGGCCATAGACCATTTCATCGTATGAATTCATGAAGTCGTTGAGCAGCACGTTTTGGCCTTCCCAAGTAACACCATTGTCGTATGATGCATTACCGAGCAGACGGAAATAAGGATACATATCGTCAGCCAAAGCAGGGGTGATTGAGCTATAGACGACATAGATATTGCCATTGTCATAGAGCATGGTTGGCATACCAGCGATACCGCAGTTGTACTTACCGTGTTCGCTACCGAAATCGTTGAAGAATGTCCAGTCGATGTTTTCGTAGTCGATGGTAATCTGACCATTGTTAGAAAGCATTGGAGGAACGAAACCGATGTATTCGTTAACTGGGAATTCGTGTGTTGCATCGCTCCAGAACCATGAAGCGTAGATGTCTTGGCTGATGTAGTTGGTATCCATGACGAATGGTTGACCAGCTTGGCCAGTGAAGCCCACTGAAACATAGTCAGCGCCGAGAGGCATGACTTCACTCCAGTATGACACACCACCGATGCCAGGATAGTAGCTACCATCGGTATCAAGGGCATGGCCAGTTGAACCATTGAATTCATAAACAATGTGGAGGACATCATCAGCATCAAAAGCAGCATCCACCCAACGTGGATACATAAATTGAGCGTCGAAGGTATGGTCGAAGCCAGGATGACGATAGTAGGTTCTTTCGCTCCAGGTTTCACCATTGTCTTCAGAAACGACAACCTTACCATCGCACCAGGTGCTGTTGATGACAGCAGCAACGCGGTTAGGTTCATTTACAGGAATGAAGTGAGCTTCGTTCGAGCTGAATGAGAGAGCGTGGCTAGCATTGAGAGGTTCGATGACTTGGTTTTCAGCTTGCCAAGTGCCGTTGGCATAGCGGAAATAAATAAGAGGTTCGAAGACACCTTCAACGGTATTTCCGCTAGCAGTAGCGAAAATGTGGATGATGTCGTGGTTTTCGCCAGAGGTAGCAATAACTGGCCAGCATGGATCGTAGGTAGCATCAAGCCAGATAGGTTCGCCCCAAGCTTCAGGATCGACGCGGAACTTTTCGTTGATCCAGATACCGCATTGTGAAGCGGTGTGGGCAGCGATGACAAGACCTTCTTCACCGTAGCGAGCGATGCAGCCGAAACCGGTCTTAACGTCTTCAGCGCGATGTTCGCAATAGCTCCATTCGCCTGTAGCAGGATCGTAATAAGAAATACCAGTACCACGGTCAGCAAGACCTGTTTCGTTAGCGTGTGTCCAGCAAACAGCTGCGAAGCCGTCTTCCCAAGCAACAGTTTGGTTACGGGCTGCGGCATTGGTCTGCCAGTCGTAAACGGTCATACCGAGTTCGATTTCTTCAGGAGCCATCATGCTTCTTTGTGAAGCGACGTTTCCATTGTAGTTCACGGTCTCAAAACCATTGTAGGTTTGGACTTGTTCAGCCTTCTGAGCCTTTCTTTCAACTCTGTTCTGAACTCTTTGTTGAGCCATGCCCGAAACGACCATACTCAACACAAGTGCTAAAGTAAATACTCTTTTCATAGTTGTGAAATTTAAGATTAATAATTTAAATGTGCTTTTCTATGTATGAAATGAACTGCAAAAATACATTTTTTTCTCAATTATAATGTTTTTTAGTTTTTTTTCAACAAAAAAAAGGCGGCCGAAGCCGCCTTTTCATTCAATAGAAGTGTCGGAGATTACTTCACGACGAACTTCATGGTGTTTTCGAAACCGTTAGCCTTGACGGTGACGAAGTAGATACCAGCGTTGAGTTCGCTGACATTGACTTGACGTTCGTTGATGCCAGTGTAAACGTTGGTGTTGCTTTCCATGACCTTCTGACCAGTGATGTTGTAGATGCTGATGTTCATCTCAGAAGCTTGTGAAGCGTTGATCTGGATGTTGAGTTGGTCTTGGACAGGGTTAGGATAAACGTTGACGTTGGTCATTGGGTTGACAGCTTCGTTGACGTTGAGGCCTTCGTAGTTCGGGACCACCTTCATAGCCCAGATGGTATTATCGGTATAAGCACCTTGGGTAGCGCTGTTACCAACACCATAGCCGCAGAGGTCGTCGCCAGAGTAGCTGATCCAGAATTCGTGGTTGGTGGTGTTCTGGATTGAAGAAGTAGCGATGCATTCTTCCATCATGTGCATGAAGTCGCCAGCGAGATAGTCTTCGTTGTAGTAGTAGTTACCAACTTCTTCGGTCCATTCGCCGTAAGCATCACCGATAGCGTATGGGAATTCGATGTATGAAACGTATGGAGCACGGAGGTACATTTCGTTACCGTCGCGACGGGTTGGGTCTGGGCAGCTGAACACGACAGCGATAGTGCCGTCAGCGTCAACGCAGATGCCAGGAAGAGCTGAAGCGCCTTGCCAGTAGCCATAGTAGTCTTCATAGTAGAAGAGACCATTGTCCCATTCTGCAGTTTGTTCTGGATCGATGAAACCGCAAAGGGTGGTGGTGAAGTTACGGGTGATGTAGTCGCCAGCAGCATCAGTTGGCCACCACATACGGAAAGCGTTGTGGCCGTTAGGTGCGATAACAGTACCGTCGTCTGGGCAAGTCCAACCTTCGTCAACGATTGGGCCCATGCTTTCGTTCCAGTAGAAGATACCATCGACGCTCATACCATAGTAGAAGTTGTATGAAGTGCCGAGTTCAGCGTGAAAGTAGTGGTGGGTTGAGTAAGCGCAGTGAACCATGCCATTGTTGTCAACGCAGATAGCACCAGTTTCTGGGCCGTACATTGGGTTGTCTTCACCGAACAATGAAGCCGGGTCGTTTTCCCAGTCAAGGCCAGCGTATGGGTTTTCCCAAACCAAAATCTTGGTCCAAGTTTCACCATTGTCTTCTGACTTGATGACATAGCTGTTGGTCATCATATCACCGACGAGCAGGACAGCAACAGTGTTGCCATTGGCAGCCAGTGCATAGTAGTCAGAACCGAAAGCTGCGATTTCGTTTTCAGCGAGTTCAGGCATGAGGCTGACAGTCCAGGTTTCGCCACCGTCGGTTGAACGGCAGTAGTAAAGATAAGTGTCAGCGAGGACGTCTTCGTCTTGGTCAGCAGCGATGACATGGATGTATTCGTGGTTAGGACCAGAAGTGATGACTCTGCACCATGTCAGATCTTGAGCTGGGAGACCGAGGTCAGGATTCGGGATGTTGTTGGGGCCTTTCCATTCGCCTTCGCCCTTGGTGTCGCGGGTGAAGTAAACCAGACCTGAACCAGTGTGAGCGACAACCATTTCACCGTTAGCACCGTATTGGCAGTATGAAGGCCAACCAGTCTTTACGGATTCAACGCGAGCTGTTGGTTGATCACCAAAGCTTTCACCATCGAAATAGTTGTAACCAGTACCACGATCTGCAAATGAAGGTGCACTTTGGCTCCAAGTAGCGGTGACGCCGACGGTACCATCGTTGAAACGATACATACGGTTAGCGACAAAGCCGTTGGTTTGGAGGTCGTAGTTAGTGATCATGGTTTCATACTCGTCCAACGAAGCGTATCTGTTGGCGGTCATAGGAGTAGCTTGGCTGAAGGTAGCAGCTTGGGTAGCAATGTCCTTACCTTGAGCACGGTTGTAGATGTTTGCAGTACCGACTTTCAGCTTAGGAGCCTTGACGTACTGTTGCTTCTGAGCGAAGCTGGTCATTCCCATTGCGAGAACGAGCGACAAGAATAATACTTTCTTCATTTTTGTTTGAATTAAGTGAATAATTAATGAATGAATGTTTTCTATTTGGGGTGCAAATATAGAGAAAAAAAACTATTCGCTACACTTACACCGATATTTTCGTCAAAATTCTATTTTTTGCAAAAGTTGTGCCAAACCGCTCAACGCACAATGACTTTGCCAACTTCAGCGTTTGCGCCTTGGACAACGACGATGGTATATATTCCATTTCGCCAGCCGCTGGTTTCAATGATGTTTTGGCCTTGATTCAACGAAGCCGAGCCAACCTTCTGACCAAGGACATTGAAAACTTCAGCCTCGGCATTCTCGCAACTCAAATCGACGATAATCTGAGAGTTAGCATTCGAATAGATTTTTGCAGCTTCAGCAGTTGCTTCTTCTACGTTCCAGTCGCTACCCAAAATAATAGTCCATTCTTGGGTTTCGCCATGTGGAGTTTCCACAATAACGGCTACTGGTTCAGCGAGATTGATGGCTTCGCCAGGGACGAAGTCGGACGAAGCACCCAATGGCAGTTCGATTTCAGCGTAGAGCCACATTGAGGTCAATTCAGCTTCGGGAATGAATACATTGACGATATGGTTTTCAGCATCAATTTCGCCGAAATAGTCATGCGAAAGCTGAGGATTGGCCTCAGCGGTTACGGCAAGGTTGAGGATGTCGGGGTGCAGTTCAGCGATAGGGCTATAGGTAACCACGCCATAGGTATCGCCAAGGTCAGGACGGTGATAGATGACGCTCTCGGCAAAATCTTCATCATTGCCGCCCCAATAGTTGCCGATGGCTGGAATGTCGCTGAAGGCATTGACATAAATGGCATACTCAGCATCAGCACCATAAGCATCGTTGTGGTTGCCGAAGATGGCATTGCATCCGGGATCTTCTTCGGTGCCAAGGTCAACATCATTGTAATAAATAGTAGTGATACCCCACAGATTGCCCGAAATAACGTTGCGGCGCAGCTTGGCTATATTGTTGGTATTCATGCCATAGATGCTGATACCGCTACCACCATTCATCGGGTCGGGCTCCAGATTGTTGTCGATGATTTGGTTGTCTTCGATGACGGCATTGATGTTGTAGCCCTGCTGGTTATAGCCATAACGGTTGTTCTTGATGACATTGCCTTTCAGCAACACGGTGGTATTGCCCGTTCCAACCAAGTCGGCGATGGAAATGCCGCCCGACATTTCATGGCCATTGCCCTCGACGATGCAATCCTCGATGCGGATAGTGGTTTCTGCACCAGGACCGAGATTGATTTGAGGCACATTGGCGTTGGTGATGTCATTGTTGTAGAAATAGCAGCCGATAATTGTTGGCGAACCATTACCATTGACAGGAGACGAAATGGCAGCGCCATCGTTATTCTTAAAGGTGCAATTCTTGAATGTCGGATTGCAGTTCATGAAATTGACCGCAGCATTGGTAACCTGGGAATTGGCGTGAACAAAATAGCAGTCTTCGAAGACGACATCGCTTTCAATGACTTGGAAGCCACCGCCATATTTGAACTTGATGCCCGTGAGGTTGCACTCGATAGCGTTTTCGAAACGCAAGTTGTAGTGTTCGCTGTTTTCGGTCTTCATCTCCACATATGTATCGTGAGCGCGGCAATTGAACGAACCTTGGATGGTAAGCGTCACTTGGTCGGCCATGAAGATGGTCATCTCGTCGGGCGCGATGGTGAGGCCATCGTTAGCCGAAATCGTGATGTCGGCCACCATGCGGAAGGTGCCTGCATCCTCGGCTATCACTGCGCCGTCGGCAGCAGAAACCAATTCTGTGAAAGTGTAGTCGTAGCCCGTTCCAGGCGAAACCCATTGGGCTTTCAGTGGCATCGCAAAAGCCACAATCAATGCGATAAAAACATAAACTTTTCTCATGATTAAAGATTTTTGTCACGACAAAAATAATTCTTTTTACCTTTGACCCATCAAATTAGAGTCACAATGAAGAAACTATTAATCCCTGTTATGCTGCTTGTGTTTGCGGCATGTAGTTCAAAATCAGACATTCAACCTATCGAAAGCCCAGCATCCTACATCGACCCGTTCATTGGTACGGGCGGACATGGTCACACCTTCCCGGGTGCCACGGTGCCCTTCGGCATGATGCAATTCAGTCCCGACACCCGCATGAACGACTGGGACGGCTGCTCAGGCTATCACACCTCCGACAACACCATCATCGGTTTCAGCACCACCCACCTCAGCGGCACGGGTTGCTCCGACTATGGCGACTTCCGTTTCATGCCTATCGTCGGCGAAGTGAAACTTGACAAAGGAAACGCCGAAGACACGCAAAGCGGCTACCGCTCAGCCTTCAACCACGAAAACGAAGATGCCGAGGCTGGCTACTACTCAGTTTTGCTCGACGACTACAACACCAAGGTAGAGCTTACCACTGGCGACCGCGTGGGCATGATGCGCTGCACCTTCCCCAAATCCACCGAAACTCACATGTTCCTCGACATGGTGGAAGGCGTCAACGACGAATTTGTCTATGAATCGTTCCTAAACGTTGAAAACGACCATGCCATCAGCGGTTTCCGCCGCACGAGAGACTGGGCCAACGAGCAATACCTTTATTTCTATGCCGAATTTTCGAAGCCTTTCAAGAGCTATTCGATGTTCGACCATGGCGCCATTACTGATAACGACGGCACTTTGCAAAGCGACAACATCAAGGCTCATTTCGATTTCGATACCGAGGAAGGTGAGCAGATTGTGATGCGCATCGCCATTTCGGCCGTCGATGTGGAAGGTGCCAAGAATAACCTGAAAGCCGAACTCGCCGACGATGATTTCGACTTCGATGCCTTATGCGATAACGCCTTCGCGAAATGGAACAACGAGATGAAACGCTACGATGTGCGCGACAACAACGAATCGAACAAGACCGTGTTCTACACGGCCCTTTACCACACCATGGTTGCCCCTAACCTATTCTCCGATGCCGACGGCCGCTATCGTGCCCACGACCTGAAGGTTTACACTTCGGAACGTCCTATCTATACCGTCTTCTCCTTGTGGGACACCTTCCGCAGCCTGCACCCGCTCTTCGACCTGATGCAGCAAGACCGCACTTTGGATTTCATCAACACCTTTATTAATAACTATGAGACTGACCCCGACCATATCCTTCCCGTTTGGGAACTGGCCGGTAACGAGACCTATTGCATGATTGGCAACAACTGCATCCCCGTCATCGCCGATGCCTATTTCCACGGCATCCGCAACTTCGACACCGAGAAAGCCCTCGAAGCCATGGTCGCATCGCAGAAGAAAGACTTCCGCGGCATGAACTCGTACATGAATTACGGTTTCATCCCGATTGACCACGAAGGCGAAGCCACCTCAAAGACTTTGGAATATGCCTTCAACGACTATTGCGTTGCCCGCATGGCCGAAGACATGGGCAAGACCGATATAGCCGAAGAGTTCTACAAGAGAGCACAAGGCTACAAAAACCTTTACAATCCCGAAAACCAGTTCTTCCAAGGCCGTCGCAACGGTGGCTTCATGCAGCCTTTCGACCCGACACAAGTCAACTTCACGCTTACCGAAGCCAACACATGGCAATACAATTTCTTCGTCCCACAAGACGTGAACAGCCACATCGACATGATGGGCGGACGTGAAGCCTACGGGAACAAACTCGATGGCTTGTTCACCGCCTCAAGCGAACTCACTGGCCGTCAGCAAGCCGACATCACCGGCCTGATCGGACAATATGCCCACGGCAACGAGCCGAGCCACAACACCATCTACATGTATAACTTCATCGGACAACCCACGAAGACACAGAAATATGTGAAACAAGTTATGGACGACTTCTACACCGACCAGCGCGATGGCTATTCGGGCAACGAAGACTGCGGACAGATGTCGGCATGGGGCGTGCTCAGCAGCTTCGGCTTCTACCCTGCCACTCCCGCTTGCGGATACTACACCTTGGGCATTCCACGTTTCCAACAGCTGACGCTGAATCTTGAAAACGGCAACCAGTTCACCGTGATAGCCAAGGGTCTGAGCGAACAGAACTGCTATGTGAAATCAGTGAAACTGAACGGTGAGACTCTCGAACGCAGCTATATCACCTACGACGAAGTGCAAAACGGCGGAACGTTGGAATTCACCATGACCAACACTCCTGATTCTGACTGGGCTACACAACCTGAAAACTGCCCTGTGATGCGCATCCCCGGCGAGAGCATCGTCATCGTTCCTGCCATCAACGCTGAGTCGGAAACCTTCTTTGAAAAACTGGAAATCACCATGAGCCATCCTGTTGAAG
This sequence comes from Bacteroidales bacterium, assembly GCA_024400425.1. Lineage (GTDB taxonomy): Bacteria > Bacteroidota > Bacteroidia > Bacteroidales > F082 > Limimorpha. Next base: position 20,617 of record JAKSMV010000015.1, on the reverse strand, counting down.
GCGTGCAGATATTCTACACCCTTGATGGTAGCGAACCCAACGAAAACAGCACGCTCTACACCGAGCCGCTCACCATCGACACCTCAACTATGGTGCGTGCCGCAGCTTTGCAGGACGGCCGCTGGAGCAAAGTCATCGATGCGAATTTCTACCTCATCAATGCACAATGCGCAGTAAGCGTTGAAAACATGTATAACGAACAATATGCAGCTGGCGGACTGAAAGCCCTCATCGACCACCGTCGTGGCGGAGCCAATTTCCGCACTGGCAACTGGCAAGGCTATTATGGCGTTGACTTGGTGGCCACCATCGACCTTGGACACCCGCAAAGCATAAACCGCTTGGCAGGAAGTTTCCTGCAAGAACAAAATTCGTGGATCTTCATGCCTACCGAAGTCGAGTTCTTTGTGTCGAAAGATGGGAAGAATTTCGTCAGCGCAGGCAAGGTGAGCAACGATGTGCCACAAGACGAAGAAGGAGCCGTCATCCAAGAGATGGAAGTTCGCCTTCGCGCCGAAGCCCAATTCGTGAAAATGGTGGCAAAGAACCTCGGCACTTGCCCCGACTGGCATGTCGGTGCCGGCAGTCCCGCCTGGATTTTCTGCGACGAAATCGTCATTGAGTGACTTGGGGACAGGTGGACAATTAGACTTTTTTTTGAAACACAATAAATATTACTAAATACACAAACGCATGAAAGACTCAGTAGTTATCTTGGCTGGCGGTGGTCCGGCCCCTGGTATCAATACGGTAATCAGCACGGTGGCAAAGACCTTCCTGAAGGATGGTTACCGCGTGCTTGGCCTCAACGAAGGCTACAAGAACCTTTTCAGGGAAAATCCCGATGTCGTCGACATGGATTTCCTTTATGCCGACGCAATTCTGAAACAAGGTGGTTCGGCCCTGAAAATGAGCCGCTACAAACCGAAAAACGAGGAATTCAACACGGATTTCTTCGTGAAGAACAACGTGAAACTGTTGGTCACCATTGGCGGCGACGATACGGCTTCGACGGCTAACCGCATTTCCAAGTTCTTGGAAGGCAACAATGTGAAAATCCAGAACATTCATGTTCCAAAGACCATCGACAACGACCTTCCTTTGCCTGAAGGCAGCCCTACTTTCGGCTATTATTCCGCAAAGGATGCCGCCGTGCATTTGGTGCAGACCATCTACGAAGATGCCCGCACCAGCGGCAACTGGTTTGTGGTGTCGGCCATGGGCCGCGAGGCTGGTCACTTGGCATTCGGCATGACTTCGGCCTGCCATTGCCCTATGGTGGTCATCCCTGAAATGTTCAACAAGACGGAAGTCACTTTCGATGCCATCATCAAGTTGGTGGTGAGTTCCATCGTGAAGCGCAAGCTTTTGGGCGTTAATTACGGTGTCGTGGTCATCAGCGAAGGCGTGTTCCACTTCATGAGCGATGATGAAATCGAGAAATCGGGTGTGGCTTTCACTTACGACGAACATGGCCATCCTGAATTGGGTAATGTCAGTAAGGCTCATATTTTCAATGTGTTGCTGCAACAGCATCTGAAGATGTTAGGTCTGAATGTGAAGAGCCGTCCGGTCGAAATCGGTTACGGCATCCGCTGCGTCGAACCTAACGGCTACGATTTGACTTACTGCTCATTACTGGGCTACGGTGTGAAGAAACTCTTCGACCAAGGCGTTACCGGCGCCATGGTGACGACCAACCCGAAGGGCGAAATCCTGCCGCTTTACCTGAAGGATGTGGAAGACGAAAACGGTAAGATCAAGCCGCGTCTTGTCAACCTGAACGGCCCGAAGGCCGAGCTGATTTTCAACGATGGCTTGCAGTACATTTCACCATACGATTACATTCAGGCCAAGGATTATCTGCCAACGCCAGAAGATTACGATTTCAAGAAGATTTTGAAATGGTGATTTCTGCTGACTGAATAATGAAAAAAAACGAGGTTCACTGAACCTCGTTTTTTGTTTTGCTGGCGTATTGTAGAGACGTTTCGAAACGTCTCTACAACACGTCCAGGTTTATTTCATTACATTCACCTTTTTCAATGATGTGCCGTTTGAGGTTTCGATGCGAACCATGTAAACGCCGTTGCCATATTGGTTCATGTCGATTGTAATGAAATCGGCATCAGCATTTTGGTCGTAAACGATTTGTCCCAGCAGGTTGGTGATGGTGATGTGCTGCAGACCGCTGGCATTGATGTTGAGCAAGCCGTTTATCGGGTTAGGATAAACCTGTGCAGCGTTGCCGTTTTCGTTGACATTGGTGATGACAACCGAAACATAATCGTTATCAGGATTGTCGAGAGCCTTTGCAGGTTCCGATTCGCATGTTTCATCGCCTTCAATGTAATAGGCAGTAACTTTATAATAATATGTGATGTCACTTTCACCGGACAAATCGTCGAAATATTCCATCATACCGCAATTGCCAGGTTCGACTTCGGCAATCTTTTCGTAGTTCTCGTTGTCGCTGCTGCGGTAAACGAAATAGCGGTTGGCTACAGCGGAACCTACGGTCCAACTTAACATCACGCCATATTCATCAGATGCGTTCCAAACATATTCTCCGGTCAGGCTTGCTGGTGCAGAGCAATCCATTTGATGTTCGCAATCGTTATTATAAGCGAAGAGTTCGCCGTCAGTGAGTTCGCTTGGCGAGACGAAGATTTCGTTGCCTTCGGCATCCATGACGCGGAAAGAACATTCAAAATCGGTGTCGTATTGTTCGTTGGTGTGATACCAGCCGTGATTCCAGAAGAAACGGAGGTTGCCACGCAGCAGCGGCACGTTTTTCAGCTGTTCGGTACCATCTTCCATAGTGATGATGGCAATGCGGTTGTCGTTTTCGTCGACGACGGAGATGGCGGCACCTTTCCAGCCATCGTTGCCTGAGTCGTTCAGTTGGAAGAGCATGTCGCATTTTTCGCCGATGAGGATTTTCTGGTAAACCGGAATGCTGGCGCCAACGCTGTTTTTCACGAAAACCGAATATTCATAAATGCGGCTTTCGGGAACGATGTCGCTGTAGCTCATTTCGGCACCGACTTCAGCATTGGTGAAAGTGGCGATGACTTCGAAATTGCGGCGGACGATAACGCTGTCAATTGAAGTCAAGGCATTGCCGCTAAGGTCGGTGGTTGGATTTGTCCAGATCAAGTTGACACCGTTGTTGCTAGCGTTTTCGGTAAGCTCAAACTTGTCGATTCTCTCTGGACGCTGACCGTAGTTTTCCGTTAGAGGATAGAGGTCGATGATGGCGTTGTTTGAAGAGTTAAAGGCATATTTGGTAGTGTTCAGGGCACCGATGGCGCAGAAAGCATTGTCACGGCCGCTCCAGCCCCAGTTGAAGTGGAAGTAGTCGTTTTCATCATAGCCGTCGCAAACGTAGGCGTGACCGCCGTTGCCGCTGTCATCTTGACCAGCATAATAGACAGGTCTGCTTTGGTCGAGTTCGCCTTTTAAGGCTTCAGCCCATTCCTGGTTGGTGTAGCCGCCGCCCCACCAGCCATCTTTATAGATGAGGTTTCCTTGCGTGTAGCCAAAGTATTGATGCAAAGCACTCGGCACATCTTCGGAATAGGCACCGCTGCCGTCGGGACCATACATCATTTCGACGGAAATGCCGAGATGATGCAGCAGTTGGGCAACGTAAAATATCTCTTCATCGGTGCTGAGCGAATCGAGGTCGTTAGGCATGAGTTCGAAGTGATAGTCGGTTTGACCGAAATTGGCCGTCTGGGTTGGATAGCTTGGATAGCCCCAACTGCCAGGCGTGTAGCTGTGCGAGCCTGTGCCGCGGGTCGGGTGGTTGTAGTAGTTGATGACTTGTCCCATGGCCGTTGCCACGCATCCTGCATAGACATGGCCGTTGTTGCCGCCTTCGTCTTCAGGGCATTGGCTGTTGTAGGGATAGTTCTGGTTCCAAGTGGTTGCCAGAAGCACATCAACGGTTCTCTGGTTGCGGTTATGACGAATGTAACCTGTCTTTTCAATAGACTGCCATTCGGCGGTAATATCAGGCGTGGCAGCAATGTTGTGCTCCCTGACATACTGGATTTCTTCACGATAGCTATTCAAAGTGAAACGGAAACCATCAGCGACATCGGTTGTCGAATAACTGCCTTCGGTGGAATAGGCCAAAATCGGTTTCACGCGGTCGTCACCCGAAACCACGACGAAGCCTTTTTCGCCTTTAAGGTTAAAGATGTAGTAATCGACTGTACCTTTGGTAAGGGCTGCCGAGACGAGATTGAGCTGAATGTCAGTCTTTTGTCCAAGCGAAGTGGTCTTCAGGAAATTTTCTCCAATGCGCTGGGCGGTCTGCTGATCGATAGGGCCTGCAATCATGTTGCTGATAGCTAGTGCAATGATGCTGAGCGTGATGATTATCTTTTTCATATTGATAGAATTTGAATTTCAAAATAATGCTGCAAAGATAGTCTTTTTTGAAAATTGGACATAAAAAAAGGCTTCCGAAATGGAAGCCTTTTACGTGGTAATTGTGAAGCTTATGCAATTGTCGCAATTGCTGCAATCAAGGCAATGGTAAGGATGAAAATCAACATTGCAAAAAAAACAATCATGTAGATGCCTGTGAATTTCCAATAGGACTTGATGTTTTTCAGGAATTCAACCATTTGTGCGTTGTCGTTGCATTCGACTGCGGCATAGCCTGCGTTGGCTGCGCGAAAAATGTAAATGGTCGGGAAAACCATTATGCCGGCAATAATAAGGTAGATAACACCAGTAACCGCAGTTACGCCTCTGATTTCCGGCAGATCGCCGCTCAATGTGCTAGCGAGAGCTGAACCTCCCAACATGAATGAGATCGTCAGAATGACCAAGCAGACAATTCCGATAATCATGAAAATACCGAAAAACTTCAACCATTTGCTGGTCGATAAGACATAAGATTTGCATTCTTCAAGTTGCTTGAGTTGATTTTCTTCCATAGTGTTTAATTTTTTGAGGTTAGAGATAATGTTATTCAGCCACAAAAATAGAAATTTTTCCAATATGTACAAAAAAAAGAGCCTCAAAATGAGACTCTTTGTTGAATAAGACCTTCGATTGGTTTATTTGAACTAGTTTGAAAGCTTGTCCTTTGCGAAAAGGTAGTAAATATTTAATCAACTTTCAGTTTCTTGTATCTGAAGCGTTTAGGCTCGTTGTTGCCCAAGCGTTTCATCTTGTTTTCTTCGTATTCCGAGTAGCTGCCTTCAAAGAAATAGACCTGCGAGTCGCCTTCGAAAGCGAGAATGTGGGTGGCGATGCGGTCGAGGAACCAACGGTCGTGACTGATGACGACAGCGCATCCGGCGAAGTTTTCAAGACCTTCTTCCAACGCACGCAATGTGTTGACGTCGATGTCGTTGGTAGGTTCGTCCAAAAGCAGAACGTTGGCTTCCTGCTTCAAGGTGAGGGCGAGGTGCATACGGTTGCGTTCACCGCCTGAAAGCACACCAGCTTTTTTCTGCTGGTCGTTGCCGTTGAAATTGAAACGCGAAACGTAGGCTCTCGAATTCATGCTGCGTTTGCCCAACTGGATGAGTTCGTTGCCGTCGGAAATGACTTCCCAAACGGTCTTCTCGGGGTCGATGTCAGCATGTTGTTGGTCAACGTAGCCGATTTTCACGGTCTCGCCGACTTCAAAACTACCTGAATCGGGTTTTTCCAGACCCATGATGAGGCGGAAAAGCGTGGTCTTGCCGGCACCATTCGGACCGATGACACCGACAATGCCGCCTTGCGGCAGACTGAAACTGAGGTTCTCGAACAGCAGCTTGTCGCCGTAGGCCTTGGTGATATTGTTGGCTTCGATGACTTTTGCGCCGAGGCGGTCGCCATTCGGGATGTATATTTCGAGTTTCTCTTCCTTTTCCTTCACGTCTTCGTTGAGCATCTTTTCATACGATTCCAGACGTGCCTTGCCTTTGGCATGACGGGCTTTTGGTGCCATTCTGACCCATTCCAGTTCGCGCTCCAAGGTCTTGCGGCGTTTGCTCTCGGTCTTTTCTTCCATAGCGAGGCGGGCGGTCTTTTGGTCGAGCCACGAGGAGTAGTTGCCTTTCCACGGAATGCCTTCGCCGCGGTCGAGTTCGAGAATCCATCCGGCAACGTGGTCGAGGAAATAACGGTCGTGGGTGACGGCAATCACAGTGCCTTTATATTGCTGCAAATGGCTTTCCAGCCATTGGATTGATTCGGCATCCAAGTGGTTTGTAGGTTCGTCAAGAAGCAGAATGTCAGGTTCTTGCAACAACAGGCGGCAGAGTGCCACGCGGCGGCGTTCGCCTCCCGAAAGGTTCTTGACTGGCGTGTCGCCATCGGGGCAGTTCAAGGCATCCATGGCGCGTTCCAGCTTGCTGTCGAGCTCCCAAGCATCGTGTGCATCGATGAGTTCGGTGAGTTCACCTTGACGCTCAATGAGTTTGTCAAAATCGGCGTCAGGCTCGGCGAATTTATTGTTGATTTCCTCGTATTCCTTGAGCATATCAACGATTTCCTGCACGCCTTCTTCCACCACTTCGCGGACGGTCTTGTTGTCGTCCAATTGCGGCTCTTGGTCGAGCATTCCGATGGAATAGCCGGGCGAAAAGACCACTTCGCCGTTGTATGATTTTTCCTTTCCTGCAATGATGCGCAGCAAAGTCGACTTGCCGGCTCCGTTCAGGCCGATGATGCCGATTTTCGCTCCATAGAAGAAGGAGAGGTAAATGTCTTTCAGAATCTGTCGTGACGGTGGAATGACCTTGCTCACGCCAACCATCGAGAATATGATTTTCTTGTCGTCAGTTTGTTGTGCCATGTATGTTGAGTTGTTTGGTGTTTAATTAACTATGTTGAAATGCTTTGCATTCGATGTAATCAATCTTCGATTTGTTGAATTGCTTGTCGGGAACTAATGAATAGCCTTTTTCATCGCCTCTTCCATGATTTGCGTGGCTTTGCCCCAATCGTAAACGCGGTTCGTAAAGTCGAAACCGGCTTGGGCGATTTGCTGTGCCCGATCGTTGTCGGTCAGCAAAGTAATGATGTGCTGTGCCAGTTCTTTGGCATTGCTGCCGACGAGGATTTCCTTGCCGTTTTCAGCGCCTAACGAGCCGTTAGCCAAAGGTGTAGTGATGGCTGGCAAACCCATCGACATAGCTTCCAAGAGCTTGTTTTGCAGACCAGTACCGATACGCATCGGGGCAATGAAAATGCGGCTTTGGGCGTAGGCGTCGCGTATGTCGTCGAGCCAACCACTGATGACGATGTTGTCGCAAGCGGCTTTCTTCACTTTCGGGTCGGGTGTTGCGCCGGCAACATACATTTTGGCGTTCGGAATCTGCTTCCAGACAATGGGCAGGATTTCGTTAGCCAAATATTCTACCGCATTCACGTTAGGCGCATAGCTCATGTTGCCGGTAAAAACGATGTCGTATTTCTTTTCCCTTTCCTGCGGCGCGAAAAACTCATGGTCAACGCCATTGGGGATGATGAGGATTTCGTTTTTCTTTGGATGCGGAATCAGTTCGCGGTCGGGCTCGCTGATGATGGTCTTGACATCGAAATCGTCGAAGATGGCGGCTTCGTAGCGTTTCAGACGCTTGTATTCCATGCTGAAAATGGGTCGTGTAATTGGCGAAGCAATATCAGCACGGCGTTTCATTCCATACGAAAAAACATCTTGATAATCAATTGTTTTTGGAATATCTTTCTTGCGAATATATTCTGCCACACGAAGCAATTGCCCGAAAAGCATGTCGGGTTTGTGCTTCTCAATCAGCGCGTTGATTTTCTTGGCTGCCTTGCGGTTGTAGAAATAGCCGCATTGCATGGGCAAGCCCTTGAAGAAGGCTCTTGCCAGTCCGAGCACGATTTGCGGTTTCGAAATCTTGATGAAATTGATGGATTGGCAATAGGGCTGCAAGGCACGGAAAGCGTCTTGTTCGCTCACTTGCGAATTATCATTGAGGGCACAAAGCACAATCTCATTATGCTTTGCAAGTTGTTTTATCTGGTTGAAAGCCCGTAACTTATCACCTTTTTCAAGTGGATATGGGATGCGCGGCAGCAGTACGAAAATCTTCATCTCATTCGTGAATTTGCCTACAAAGATAGGACTAAATTTGGAATTGAGAATTGAGAATTAAGAATTAAAGGAATGTAATTTTGCTTGAAGGCTTGATTTGTTCGTAGAAAAGCAGCAGGCGTTCAATAATCTTATTGTTATCGTAGGTCTCTTCCACGAGTTTTCGGGCGGCCTTCCCTATCTCGACAGCCATCTGCGGATTCTCATCGATGCGGCGGATGGCTTCCACCATCTTGGCCTTGCTTTCGCAAATGATGATATTCACTTCTTCGTCGTAGAGAATGCCTTCGGCACCCACACGCGTGGTGATGACCGTCTTGCCCAGCGCCATCGACTCGATGATCTTAATACGGATGCCACTACCCGACAGCAACGGAACGATAGCCACATCGTGGTTGGCCACAAACTCGTGCGCATTGGGCACCTCGCCAATGACATCCACATGCTTGTCCTTCAGGTTCGTGAGCCATTCGGGCATATTGCGTCCTGCCAGATGATACACGAAATCAGGCACTTTTTTGACGGTCTCTGGCATCGCCTCTTCGATAAACCAGCGGATGCCTTCCTCGTTGGGCATCCAGTTCATAGAGCCAATATGGTAGAACTGCGGTTTGCCTTCAATCTCATATTCGGGGACAAATTCCTCGGGATAAACGCCATACGGAATGTCGATGATAGGCTTCGAGCAGTATTTCCTAAAGAAAGCCGCATCTTTGCGCGTGATGGCAGCGATGCCATCCACCTTGTCGATGACCGAAAGCTCATAGTTGCGCAAAGTGTTGGTCAAATGGTTGATGTACCAACGCTTGGCGAAAAACTTGGTTTCCTTTGCGATGCGTTCCCAAATCTTGTGTTCCACATTATGCGCACGAAGCACGATTTGCGCCTTCGAATGCTGACGGATGACATCAATATAAGGCGTCATATAAAGCATCTCGAGCTGAACCACATCGAAATGTTCTTTCTTCAGCACCTCGACAAGTCGGTTCTCGAAATCCTTGGAAATGAAGCGCTTCACATGATACGACTTGCGTGAGAACAGATTGAGGAAAGCCGCTGCGGGCTTGATGCTCAAATCGACATCAATGAGTTCGATGCCGGTTTCCCTGCGATAATCTTCGGGAATATCAGCTTCGGTGACGTTGTACTTCTCGTTGTTGATAGCCAATATCTTGACATGATGACCAGCCTTCAGCAATCCTTTAACGATGCTGTTCATGGCCATCGGACCGCCTTCGGTAGCCGGATAAGGTGGTTTGTTGCAAAGAAGAAGTATTTTCATGATTCGTGTGATTTACGGTGGAAGATTTTCTTGAAGGCATTTTTCCAACTGTCAGCATCAAGCAGCGCAGCATCGGTGGTTGCCTTGAAAGTGAGGAACAGCCCGATAGGGAAAAGCACTATCGACGACAGCCAGATGCCAAGAAACATATTCATGTTGCCATACACCGCCATGCGTTCACCAACGGTGGAGACGATATAATAAACAACGAAAAACAGCACAGAGATGACCACAGGCAAGCCCAAACCACCCTTGCGGATAATGGTTCCCAAAGGCGCGCCAATGAAGAAGAAGATGAGGCAAGCGATGCTCAAGGTGAACTTCTTGTGCCATTCCTTCTTGTGTTGCTTGATGTTCTCCTTGTTGCTCTTGAAATCAACCTTGTTGAACGAGACATTGTCCTTGGCATTGCGGGCCGACCCAATGGCCATTTCAAGTACCGCAGCACGTTTTTCTCCCGTATAGTTACTGAGCAAAGGCCATTTCAGCACTCTGATAGTGTCCATGCAACTATCTATTTCCCTAACTTGGTTTCGGTTCAGCTCCGCAAACTCGCCATTTGCATAGCGGTTACTATAGTTCGACCAACGATTGACAAAGCCGTTGGTGAACAATTCTTGTTTCTCAACCTCACGTCTCTGCAACGAATCGAGCGATTGGCTGAGCTGATGTATGTTCATCATCTGCTGATACGACTTGTAGGCCTCTTCGTCGGTGCGCGTCATGTCGAATTCCTTCAGGCTGAACTTGATTTGTTCTTGCTTGAACGACATGCGTTCGAGAGGTCGCTTTTCCTTATAATCGTTCTCAGTAGTGACATCGGTATAGTTATAGCCGTTGTAAAGCGTGAACACGATGCAGCGTTGGTTGGGACTGAGCTCCATCATACCCGAATCGGCGGTCATCACTTTGGTGCAGCCCAAATGATCAGTGTGGTCGTAAATCTTCACGCCGTAGATGTGGCTCCCATCAGTGCCTTTCTTGTCAACATAAATCACATAGTTGTCCAAATCGCGGTAAAAAGTGCCTTCCTTGATGTCGAAAGCGAGCTTCTGCTTGCGCACATCGAAGAGCAAGGTCTTCGACTTCAGCATGGCAACAGGCAAGACACTGTTTGAAAAGAAAAATGCCGTAACGCAAAGAAACAACGAGAAGTAAATCAAGGGGCGCATGATTTTCCACATGGATATGCCTGAGGCTTTCATGGCCACCAACTCGTAATGCTCGCCGAAATTGCCGAAACACATCAGCGAAGCCAACAACACAGCAAGAGGCAACGACATAGGTACGAAAGTGACCGCGGTGTGGAACAGCAATTCTCCTAAAATATTCAGTTCCAATCCTTTGCCCACCATATCATCGACATAAAGCCACACAAACTGCATCACCCAGATGAACAGCACGATGAAGAAGGTGAAGATGAAGGTGCCGATGAACGACTTGGTAATATATTGGTATAGTTTCTTCATGAATGAGAAGGCAAAAGTAGGAAATTTTCCATTCTGCTGTAACTTTTTTGACTGTCAGCCGTAATAGCAGTGTTTTTCGGACAATAACAATCAAATTCATAAACGCATGAAAAAGCAAATTATTACAATGGCGCTGCTGCTCATCGGAATGACGAGCGTTTGGGCGCAAGACAACGTGAGTAGAATCGTAGCTTCGGGAACCTGCGATGTTTACATCGGCCAATCTGATACCTTGTTGGTGGTTTCGGATGACGGCATCGTCAACAAGGTCACTATCTTCAACAAGGCAATCAACCTGACGGGCACTGACGATTACGTGGTCACCCTGCCCGAACTGAAGAGTCTTGAATTATACGGCTCCTCCGATGCAAAAAGCAGCAAATTACTGAAAGGCGACGACTTGTTCATCAACATGGCAGGAGCATCCGATGCCTTTCTAAACCTCGATTACGACAGCATCAACGTCATAATGACCGGCACCGCCAACCTAACCCTGACAGGACGCTGCCGCAGCCTTAACGTTTCAGCATACGGCGCCTGCGACATCAACACCATAAGTCTTGAAACCGACACAATAGTGATGAATCTGGAAGGCACCAGTAAATGGGAAAACGGGAAAGGCAACATAAACGTGTTAATCCAAAGCAACGTGTCAATCCAAAGGAGCAATAACACAGGGCAATATCACGAAACCCTCCTCTACGATGCAAACTGGGCTGGTTTCGAGGCCGGTCTCAACATCCTCACACCTGGCAACCTTCCCGAGTGGATGGGACTGCGCCAGATGCGGAGCTGGTGCTTCAACATCAACATTGCCGATGTAGGCATCGCATTCAACCGCCAACACTCAATGGGCATCTTCACAGGCATAGGCATCGGGTGGAACAACTACAGCTTCAACAAGCCCATGTTCTTCGAAAAAGATGCCGAAGGGTATCTGACCGAAACCCCGATCCTCGATGAACTTGGCCTGCCTTTGAACATCGAAAGAAGCAAGATAGGTGTTTTTTATGCACAGATGCCTCTCATGCTCGAGTTCAAGCCTTTCCGCCAAAGAATGTATATCGACCTTGGCGTCACCTGCGGCATGCGCATCACCTCGTGGCAAACCATCGAATTCGGCCGCAACTACGGCAAATACGCCATCTTGGGCGAAGGGGAAAATGCCGAACTCATTGCCGCCGACAAAACACGCGATTTGCAGCACAAAGACCTTTGCGTCAACTTCTTCAAGGTAGATGCGACACTGCGCGCCGGTTCGGTAAGCGACGACATTGGCTTCTTCGTCAAATACAGCCTTCTCCCGCTCTTCAACGAAGGGAAAGTCAAAGACGCGGATGGTGCTATCGTCAAGGACGTGTTGCCACTCAACATCGGCTTTAGCCTCAATTTCTAAATACTACTTATCTCAAAAATGCCCAAACGAGCGGCTCGTTTGGGCATTTTTTTTGTTTTTAGAAGCAATATTTTCCGCTTTTTGCCGTCCTTAACGATGTCGGACCAACATAAAACATAATTCTAATGAAAACAGGTTTTTTGTCCCTACTGCTATGCTTCTTGTCGCTCACTACGTGGGCGCAACGCAACCGCACACAAACCTTCACCATAAGCGGTTATGTCATTGATAGCCAAAGTAAAGAAACGCTTCTCGGCGCATCGGTTTTCGATGCCAACACCATGAAAGGTTCTGTCACCAACAACTATGGCTACTACATCCTCGTCCTACCCCCAGGACACGTTGATTTACAGGCTTCCTACGTGGGCTACAACAAATTCGAGAATAGCTTCGAACTGAAAAACGACACAACCATCAATATCAGCCTCTCGTCCGAAATCCAATTAAGCGAAGTCACGGTGGTGGGAAAGACCATCGAAAGCAATGTGACAGGCACACAGATGAGCACCATCGACATTCCTATCATGCAAATAAAGAAGATACCTGCCATTTTCGGCGAGACCGATGTCATCAAGAGCTTACAGCTGCTGCCCGGTGTGCAAAGCGGAACCGAAGGATCAGCCGGCATGTATGTGCGTGGCGGGGGCCCCGACGAGAACCTCGTGCTCCTGGATGGTGTGCCACTCTACAATGTGAACCACGCCATGGGCTTCTTCTCAGCCTTCAACGCTGATGCAGTCAAGAACGTCACCTTATACAAAGGCAACTTCCCGGCACGCTTTGGCGGGCGCCTGTCATCCGTGGTGGATGTGCACACTAAAGACGGCGACATGGAGCACTATCACGGCAATATCAGCATTGGCCTCATCGCTGCCAAAATCAACGTGGAAGGTCCCATCGTAAAAGACAAGACCGCATTCAACCTCTCGTTCCGCCGGACCTATTACGACCTCTTCACGGCACCCTTAGCGCAACTCGTGCTGAAGCAATCGTCAGAAGAGGATGTCGATAAGGCTTGGGCAGGCTATTATTTCTATGACTTCAACCTCAAGGTGAACCACAAGTTTTCCGACAAGGACCGTCTCTTCTTGAGCATTTATTCAGGTGATGACAAGGTATATGCAAACGTGAAGATGAACGACGAGTACCAATCCGATGGACAAACGGAAAACTATTCCGAATCGTTAGGTGCCGATTGGCGTTGGGGCAACCGCATAGCAGCCTTGCGATGGAATCATGTGGTGTCGCCAAAGATGTTCATGAACGTCACCGGCACCTACACCCAATACCGTCATCTGATGGGAGCCGAATTTGAGCAAAACTCATCTTTTGGCACCACACAATACTCCGACAAGTTCAATCTCGACCTAAACTCCGGCATCTTCGACTGGACAGGAAAAATTGACTTCGACTACAAGCCACACGAGAGCCACGACATCAAGTTTGGCCTCGATGCCACCCACCACAGCTATAATCCCAGTGCTGCGGGCATTCATTTCAAAGAATCAGCCAGCATGGCCAACGATTTCACGCTCGACTCCGTTATGGGTGGCAGCAAGTTCCGCGCTTGGGAGACCGACCTCTATGCCGAAGACAACTGGAACATCAGCAATTTCCTGAAATTGAATCTCGGTTTGCACTACAGCACCTTCTCTATTGAAGGGAAGACTTACCACAGCTTGCAACCAAGAGCCAGCCTTCGTGTATTGGCAACCGAAAGTCTCTCCTTCAAGGCCGGTTATGCTGCCATGACGCAATACGTCCATTTGCTTTCGAACAACAACATCAGTCTGCCCACCGACCTTTGGGTACCCGTCACGCAACGCATCCAACCCATGGACGCCCATCAGGTAGCCATCGGCGCCTTCTACGACTGGAAAGGCTTCGAGTTCTCAGTTGAAGGCTACTACAAATACATGAAAAACGTGGTAGAATACAAGGACGGCTCATCGTTCTTCACCCTCGACGCCACCGACTGGCAGGACAAAGTGGTGATGGGCGATGGCTACAGCTACGGCATCGAGTTCTTCGCCCAACGCACTGTCGGCAAAGTGACAGGATGGGTTGGCTACACTTGGGCCCATGCCAACCGCCTTTTCAACCGCCCAGGCCAGGAACTGAACTTCGGTGAAATGTTCCCCGCCAAATACGACCGTCGCCACGACCTCAATATCGTGTTGTCGTACGCTCCAAGCGAGCGTTTCGACATGGCTGCCACCTTCGTGTATAGCAGCGGCAACTGCGCCACCTTGGCCATGCAAGAGTTCGACGGACTCTATATGGACGGCTCCTATCCTCAATTAGGCTATGTGGAATACCGCAACAACTACCGTTTCAACAGCTACCAGCGCCTCGATTTGGGATTCAACTGGCACAAGCAGAAGAAACACGGCGAACGCACCTGGAGCCTGAACATCTACAACACCCTCTGCCACAACAACCCATTCTTGGTCTATCCCGAAACGCACACCATGACGGGTTATACAGGAGAAGAACTCATATATCACCGCCTCCGCCAAGTGTGCATCTTCCCTATCATGCCTTCTTTGAGTTACTCATTTAAATTCTGAATCCCATGAAACACCATCTCAAATATTTCGCATTGGCCGCAGTCCTTTTCATGGCCACTTCGTGCATCAAGGACGTGAGTTTCGACGGCGAAGAAAGCGCCCCTAAACTAGTCGTCAACGGGCTGCAAATCGTTGGCGAGACACCTAACCTCTGCATCGAGAAAAGCCGTTTCTTCATGAGCACATCGACCGATGTCATGGTAAAGAACCTGTCCGTGAAGCTCTACGTCAACGATGCTTTTGTGGAAGACCTCATCGTGGTCGATTCATGCACTCTAAATGAAGATGGCTATTACCATGACAGCCCGAACTACAAGTTCAACTACTGCTATGGCAGCTACGTCTATCAAGAAGGCGACAAAGTGCGTTTCGAAGTGCATTCTGATGATTTCGACACCACTGAAATCGAAATCACGATGCCAGGCCAACCTGTGGTTATGGATTTCGATACCACAAGAGTTGAAAGGATATGCCATCCCACTTTGGAAGAAGACCCCAACTATTATTGGGCTATCGACTCGCAAGGCAATCCATGTTGTCCGCAATACAGCGAATACTACGATGAAGAAAGCCACACTTGGATAGGATATTATGACACGATTTATCCAGGTCAGCTGGACTATTGCAAGGTACATTTCAACTTGCAAATCGCCAACACGCCCCAAAAGGAATATTTCAACCTTATCCCAGTTGAAGGCTTCAGCGGTTCCCACTATTACGTCCAACTTTACTCCACCGACCCCGTTTTCAGCAATATGGACATCACTTCGCTCATCAACAACGAATATCATGGGAAAAACGACCATAATATCTTCTCCGATGATTTATTCCAAGGCGACAGCTATAATCTCAGTTTCTACGACGATTGGGTCTATTTCGGAAATTACGACAAAACTTTCTCTGTCAACCTGCACTACATCGAGGAAAACTATTACAAATATCTTCAATCATTCGATGCCTACAAAGACAGCGACCTTGGAGAACTCACTTATCTGATTGCCGAGCCTACCCAAATTTACAGCAATGTGAAAGATGGTATCGGCATTGTTGGTGGCATGGGTCGTGCCACTTCAGCAGAAATGAAATTTCACATTCAAAAATAACCTATTATCTTAAAAATCATGGATTTCTACAAAGGATTAAACCTCGCCATCACCGTTTGCGACAAAGATGGCAATGTGCTTTACCAAAATGATTCGTCGCTCGACGTTAATGGAGATGCACGCACAAAGAACCTCGTGGATTGCCACAATGCACGCTCATGGGAAATCATCCGTCACCTGATTGACGACGATACTACTAATGCCTACACCATTTCGAAGAAAGGCAAGAAGAAACTGATTTACCAAACGCCTTGGTATGAAGACGACGAAAAGAAAGTCGTCGGTGGACTGATTGAGTTTTCCATCATCATTCCGGAAGACATGCCTCATTACGACCGAGGATAACAGTTTTCTTACTCCTTATATTAATTAATACACGAAAGGCGGCCCTAAGGGTCGCCTTTCGTTTTTGCGTTCGGTAAATTATGATTGGTGTTGGTAGAGACGCAAAATTGCGTCTCTACACAATCACCAATTCAAATTTATCTGACAACGGTCAGGCGTTGTACGCTAATACCGCTTTCGGTAGCGATACGGACCGTGTAGATGCCAGCGTTGAATTGAGCCATGTTGAGGTTCATTTCGTCGCAATCGACATCCATGTCGTAAACGACTTGGCCAAGAGCGCTCACCACAGTGATGTGGTTCATAGCGTTGGCAACGATCTTCACATTACCGTTAGTTGGGTTAGGATACATAGCCACACCACCGTTTTCGTCGATGCCAGTGACAGTAACGATGACGAAGTTGGCACCGTTAGCAGTCAGAGCAGGAACTGATTCGCCGCAGTCGGAGATAGCAGTCACTTGATAGAAGTAAGTGCCAACTTCAACAGCATCGAAGTATTCAGTCTTGTTACCGTCGATAGAGCCAACCATTTCGTAGTTGACGCCGTCGTTCGAACGGTAGATGTTGAACGAAACGATGTCTCTGGTGTCAGTCACCCATGAGATGAGAGCGCCGTATTGGCCGTTTCTCCATTCGTAGGTACCTTCGAGGTGTGAAGGAGCAGCGCAGTTCATATTGGTGCAAACTGGGCAACCCATTGACCAACCATAGTTGTGGTCAGGCAGGTTTTGTTCACCAGGATAGATAGGACGGACGCAATAGACGTGGTCGCCATATTCATCAGCGTCGGTGTAGTCGCGGTCGTAAGGACCAACGAAGGCGAGGTATTCGCCATCGCGAGTGATGAGGAAGCCGATGATGTCAACTGGAGGCAGGATGCCGCAGTCGGTAGAACCGCTACCAGAGACCTTGCTGAAGTTGATGTTGCAAGCTTGGTTCGAGTAGTTGGTGATGACCAGGATGTAGTATTCGCCAGTTTGAGCTGAAGCAGGAATCATGCAGTTTTCGGTAGGCTGTGCTGAATAGCTGCAGCTGACAACCTTGTCGTAAGTCAAGCCGTTCGGGCATGGTGAAGATGGATCGTCAAATGGGCCCCAGCAGCAGAAGTCGATGTCAACACCAGGAGTGCTGTACATGTAGATGTCCATGTCGCCTGGATCAGCTATCTTCATGTAGTACCAAGCTGGGTTAGGAGTGGTGTAGAGGCAGTCGTAGTCAGGACCGTTTTCACCGCTACCGGCATTGACGCCAGCTGGGAATTCATACAGACCATTGTCGGTGCAGAATGGAAGGGCAAGTTCGCAGAGGTTGTTTTCGCGTGAAGCAGCATAGATGTCCATCATCATTGAGTTGACAATGTTGAATGGCAATGTTGACTTGTAAGCGTTGGCAACTTGAGCAGCCTGAACCTTATCCATCATAGCGAATTCGTTAGCATTGTTGAAGATGAAGTCGTTGACAGCTTCTTCAAGATCCATGTTGTCGTCAGTAGCGCTGATGACGAACATACCAGCAGCTTCGCCGTTGATGACGTTGAAGCGGCCATCATTCATCAGGTTATGGAGGAAGAACACGCGTTCATCGAAGTTAGCGATGTCGGTGATGTTGAATGCGTAGGTGTTACCCACCATACCGCTTTCGAAAGCTTCGATACCACCACGGCTCTGTTCCACATAAGCGCGGAGCATCCATGAGTAGCTGAGACCATAGTCACCTGCATGTTCCCAAGTGCTGCCATCGAGTGACAGGTAGTCGCTGTTAGGTTCGCCAACATAGTCGCAACCGCTCATTGGATAAGCGATGTCGAGGGTATGACCAACAATCCACAGGTCTTGTGTGCCATTGATAGCAACAGGATCCTGAAGGACGAAATCATGCCATGCGAGGTCGCCAGCAACATATTGATTACCAACTGTGCTAAGGAAGGTTGTAGGAGCAGTAGCACCAGCATAAACGCTGAGTTCGTAGTTGCCGCTGTAGGTCCAACCATAGTCACCATCAACGTCTGTGAAGACGCCAAGCTTGGTTATGTTCTGACCAACGTATGAAGCGAGTGAAGTAGCTGGGAACTTGATAGCCCACCAGACTTCGCCACCACCAGTGCCAACACCGCCTGAGAAGGTTTCAGTGCAATACTGGATGTATTCGCCTTCAACTGGGGTTGGAGGAATTGTGTCATGACCTGGATCGTAAGGATTGAATCCATTTTCGAATTCCCAGTGGATGTGGTTACCTTCGTTGTTGTCAACGAGTTCGACGAAATCGACAGGTCCCCAGTGTTCGCATGGTTCATAGACCCATTCGACAGGTTCGGTCCAAGCGCTCATACCAGTGCT
Source organism: Bacteroidales bacterium (assembly GCA_024400425.1). Lineage (GTDB taxonomy): Bacteria > Bacteroidota > Bacteroidia > Bacteroidales > F082 > Limimorpha. Next base: position 2,033 of record JAKSMV010000015.1, on the reverse strand, counting down.
ATACATGATAGCAACCTTGCAGAGGTAGTGGTCACCTTCTACGAGAGGAGCCTGATATGGATCATTGGTATCCAACTGGCAGAATGGATAAACAGTGTTGTGGTTGAAGATCGGCACGCCGTCGATTGAGGTGCACATCACCTTATAATATTGGAAGTGACGGTCGCCAGCCTTCGAAGCGATTGCGAGTTGAGCATCGTCCATGCAGAGGATGAACTGGTCGCTGCAGTTGAAGTGACGGATAGCAATCCAGACGTTCTGGCCAGCGTAAGCGCTGAGGTCAACGCTGTAGTTGTACCAGTTGCCTTCGCGGGTGCCTTCGCCATTGCGAGTAGCAGCAGGATTGGTTTCGCGACCACCCTTAGCAATCATAGTCCATTCGCTGATAGTGGTGAAGTCGGCAGCGTTGGTGTTGCCAGTGGTGGAGATAGCCACGCCAAAGTGTTCAGCTGCATAGTTCTCGTCTTGTGCGCAAGCCCAGAAGCTGAAGGTTGAACCATTGACGATAGCTGATTGAGCAGGAGCAACGAGATATTCATCTGGGTGGAGAGCTCCATATGTAGAGTTGCAGTATGATTCGCTCATCATGTGGCCAGCGCCAGTGTGTGAGGTGATAGCCAGAGTGCTGTGGTTGCCAGCATCGTTGCTGTGGTACCAGTTGTGGTCGTCGCCGTCAGCGTTGATGGTTGTCCAACCATCGAAGCCATTGTCGAAGCTGTAAGCCCATTCGTCGCCATCAACAGGAGTTGGGCCAGGGGTTTCGCCTTCCCACATAGCCCAGCCAGTACGTGAAACGTAGATTGGGTTGGTAAGAGGAGCAAGGATTTCGGTCAACACATAACGGAGGTGGGTTTCGTCCCAAATAGAAACAGTGTCGTGGATTGGTTCATAGCCATCCAAAGAAACGTTGACTGCATAGTCGCCGCGACGGAATTGATCCCAAGCATAGAAGCCAGTTTCGTCGAGGATGACAGGTTCAACAGGATACAGGTCAGCTTCAGCATCGTTGAGGTTGAAGAGGGTGACGAGTGTACCTTCTGGGCTGTCGGCGCTGTTCAGCAGAACGGTGATGTCAACATTGTCCATGAACATATCCTTGTCGATGCAGTTAGACCAAACGATTTGTGATTCGCGTGGTTCTTGGATTGGCTCGTGAGTGTTACTGCCACCGCCTTGATAGGTGAAGGTGGTCTTTGGCAGGAAGCCAGCAGTTACAACAGAAGGTGTAGCTGATGTACGATAACGGTACATACCAGCGTTCGGGTGACCAGTCTGGCCCAAGAAATAGACAGTCAGATAGTGGTTGGCAGCGATATTTTCAAAACCAATCAAGAGATTGCCACCATTATATACATAAGGTGTGTTGAAGTCGATAACCATTTCATCATTATTGACAGTCACAATGCCATTGTAGATTTCAGTGCCTGATGCTGGATCTTCAAACTGAGTCATTTCAGTGTAGTTGACTTCCTTGACAAAGCCCTTCCAAGTAGCATCCAAAGCAGTGCCACCGCCGAAGCCATTGCTATAGAACTTCATGCTGGTGATAGTGCTGCCATTCATAGCGCTAAGTTCAGAAGCAGGGATGACAAATTGTGAAGCTGCGCCGAGTTCGTCACCGTAGAGGGTAAATACTGGCAGATAGTAGCTTTCATCTGTACCATCAAAAATGGTCAGTTCGTTGTTAGCGCGGGTACCCTTGGCAGCTGCGCTCTTAGCATCGGTGAATGTAGTCTTGGCATTCGAAACGTTAGCCTTGGCACTTGTGACGTTAGCCCAGTGGATAGGACCAGCGATTTCCTGGCCGCGGTTGCCGGTATAGACAACGCCGACACCATACTTGTAGATACCAGGAGCTGCATCAGGCCATGACACGTCGATATAGACGGTGTCTTGAAGTTCACATGCCAAAACGACAGTGTTTTCTTCAGTATAAGGTGATTCCTGATAGCAGTTGGTGCGATACACTCTGTAGTGTGAGAAGGCACGGTCGTTGGCACCCTTGCTAGCTTCGCCGATGGTGATGTCATCGA
>JAKSMV010000014.1 GCA_024400425.1 Bacteroidales bacterium | reverse complement strand
AGTTGAGAGTTAAAAGTTGAGAGTTAAAAGTTGAGAGTTGAAAGTTGAGAGTTGAAAGTTGAGAGTTAAAAGTTGAGAGTTGAAAGTTGAGAGTTAAAAGTTGAGAGTTGAAAGTTGAGAGAGTGACTTTTTCACCCAAAACCAAGGCGCGGTTGTCGGAAAAATGTCCGGCTGGAAAACCGAAACTGATTGGATAACCGTAATCTTTCACAGCCTCGTAAATCACTTCCTCGACCGATTGGCCAAACGGATCGGGATTGTCGTGTATCTCGGTGAGGCCACCTACTACAAGAGCTTTCAGGTTGTCGAGTTTGCCGGCACGTTTCAAGCCGCGCATCATGCGGTCGATATGATAGACGTATTCGTCAACTTCTTCGATGAAAAGAATCTTTCCATCGGTTTCGGGAAACGAATCGGAACCCAACATGCCATAGAGCACCGAGAGATTGCCGCCCACCATCACCCCTTCAGCTTCGCCTAAACGGTTAAGGGGATGCGAAGCAAACTCGTAATGCAAAGGTTTTCCCGACAAGACATCGAAAAGCGACTGACGAGCTTCCGTTGTCTTGTTCTCGAAACAATAAGGCATGGAAGCATGAATGGAAGGAAAGCCCAAACGCTGCATTTTGCCGTGGAAAACCGTCACATCGCTGAAACCGATGATTGGTTTCGGATGCTTTGCGAACTCAGTGAAATCTAACAAATCGACGATACGGATGCTGCCATAACCGCCACGCGCCATCCAAATGGCATCAATATCCTGACGGTCAAGATATTCCTGAATCACCGAAGCACGGAAATTGTCATTACCGGCAAAAATGAAATCTGATGCAAAAAGACGTTCATCGTAAACCGGAACAAAACCTTTTTCCTTGAGCCAATCAATGGCAAACTGAATCTCGTTTGGCGTAACCTTTCGTGCCGGAGCTGCTATTGCTATTCGTTTCATAGTATAATATCAATTTATAAAAGTGGTGCTTCGACTCCGCTCAGCGACCACTTGGTCTCAAGGTTCTATCGGTTCGCCATCGTATTTCACTTCGTTGCCTTGATTGTAGGTGATGGTGAAATACAACTCGCCAGTATCCCAATATTTCTTCCAGTCGCCATGACGGACACCAGCCGCATAACTCTGTATTTCCCTGATTTTTCCGTTCTCGTAGTAGAAATAATGCTGTCCGTCAGGATAACCCGCATTGAAAGTACCACGGAAAGCCATGGTACCATCATTGTAATATTCAATCCATTGACCCACCTGCTTATCGTTGCGGTATTCACCTTCCGAGCGCATGTCGCCAATCTGTTCCATCCACTTGCCGTTCTTCAAGCCGTCGAAATAAGTGCCCGAAACGATAACATTGCCATTGGCATCAAATTCCTTGTAGCTGCCATTCAGCGAACCCTTGTAGAAATTCTCTTCTATTTGTTTGGCACCATTGTCGTAATACCACACCCATTGTCCTTCGGGCTTACCTCCGACATATTTTCCCACTTCCTGCAATTTGCCATTCTGGTAATAGAATTTCCATTCGCCCGAGCGTTCGCCATCGACGAAGATACCTTCGGCACGCAAGGTGCTGTCAGCATAAAACTCTTTATACTCGCCACGACGCTTGCCATCGGTGCCAACCACGCCTTCGCTCACCAAGCCACCTTTCTTGTAGGTCTGCGAACTCACCACGTTGCCTTGCTCGTCGAACACACGCCAAATGCCCTCACGCAAACCACCGCGGAACGATGCTTCGCGTTTCACCTGTCCGTTGGGATAATATTCATATTGCATCTGCAAAGGCTGCAAATCGCTTTCCTGGACCTGCTCCACGTCATTGACGTACTTAACTATTTTCTTCAAGTTGCCTTGCTGGTCATATTCCTTATAGAAACCGTCGCGCATCCCGTGACGATAATACATCTCGGTATGAAGACTCCAATCGTCGAAAAAAGTCTTCCAATAGCCGTGCTTGTGTCCTTCGCGGTCGTATCGGTTTAAAGGCTCACGACTGGCCACGAAACCTTTCCTATAGGTAATGATTTCTTTCAAGCTTCCCAAAGTGTCGAAAATAGGGGATATACCTTCCTCGAAGCCATTCTTGAAAGTGATGTTTTGCAAGATATGGCCTTTTTCGTCTTTACGGAAACCTTCTCCCGAACGGACATCATTCACGAAAGGCTCCACAAGAACGCCGTCGTCGGAAAAAGTATAGCGAAAACCGTTCTTAAGTCCTTTCCTATAATTAATAATGAGTGACGTATCACCTTGTTCCGAAAAGAAAACCCATGTGCTGTCCAAAAGAAAATCGGTGCGCTTGCCTTCCGACTTCAACTGACCGTTTTCGTAATAAGTCTTCCAGAAGCCATCAGGCTTGCCATCGCGCATCATTCCCTCCGAAGCAACTTGTCCGTTCGGATAGTTAAATGTTTGATAACCAGTTTGAGAGAAACATTTCAAACTGAAAAACAGCATAACTGAAATTATGATTATCTTTGCTTTTGAATTGCTCATCTATAATTAATGACAATGGAACGACAAAAATATGGAAAATTTGTGAAAACAGTCGCAGTTGTCAACACGCTATCATCATTAATCAATTAATCCTTTAAATTAATATTTTTGATGATTGATTAATGAAGGTGTGTGAAATGGTTGAAAAAAAAGCAATAAAAATCTTGCTTTTGTCACGCTCGATTTGAGAAGGCAGAATGCTAAAAAACGAAAGGCTTCTTTTTCAGGCCGATTAATGGAGTTTTAGTTATTCGGTGAAAAGCGAAAAAACGGATAAAAACGAGTCGAAAAAATGGATTGATTGTTGATTTCGATGTCGATTTAGTTCAAAAAAGAGAACACCAAAAATCTTATCAACAGACGATTAATTTTTTCGACAGCCAACCAAAAGTTATCAACAATGATTCTGTTGATAACTTTTTATTTAATTATGGAACAATAAGTTACAAGAAAACACTTATTATTTTGAAATCGGATAAATCGCTCAGAAATAATGCAATAAATTATGTGTCGTACTGCTAAAAGATTTACTTTTGCAGATTAATTATCAACAACAGAAAAATGAAACAAATTATTCCTATAGCAAGCGACCATGGCGGCTTCGAGATGAAGCAATTTCTGATTGGAAAACTTCAGGAAGCAGGCTATGAAGTGAAAGATTATGGCACCCACAGTTCAGAAAGTGTCGATTATCCTGATATGATACATCCTTTGGCTTCGGCCATCGAACATGGCGAATTTCCTTTGGGCATCATCCTTTGCGGTAGTGGAAACGGTGCGCAGATGACCGCCAACCATCATCAGCATGTGCGTGCAGCCTTATGTTGGAATGTCGAATTGGCCAAATTGGCACGCCAGCACAACGATGCCAATATCCTCTCGTTGCCTGGCCGTTTCATTCCGAACGACTTGGCCTGGGAAATGGTTCAGGTTTTCCTGACTACCGGTTTTGAAGGCGGAAGACATACCCGCAGAATTGAAAAAATTGAGAATTATTGATGTTTTTAACAACACCAAACCTATTATAAATGACAGATAGGAAACTGACATTCAATCAACAGAGCGAGATTTCGTTCAACGAAGAGCATTGGCAGAAAATCAACTTCAACATGGGTTGTTTTGAGCGGAATTTTGCCAAAGGCAAAATCAATTATCGCAACATGGACCTCGAAAAGCAGCGTGTCCACATCTTGCGCAACAAGTCGTTGGACAATCTTGAGAAACTCTTGGTTGATTTCGAGACGCATTTCACCGACAATGGCGGCAATGTGCTTTGGGCGCGTGATGCTGACGATGCCTGTAACATGATTTTCGACATCATGAAGAAGGAAAGGGCGACTGTGGTCTCGCGTTCCAACTCGATGACGCTCGACGAAATCGACCTGAATGGCTTCCTGAAACGCAAGAATCTGGATTTGGTTGAAACCAGTGTGGCTCGTTTCGTGTTGCAGCTGGCCGAGATGAAACCTTATCATCCTTTGGCTCCTGCCGTCAATCTCTCGAAGGAAGAAATCAACGAAATACTGACCAAAGGATTCAAACTGAAACCCGACAGCACACCCAAGCAGATGGTGAATTTTGTGCGCCATAAGGTTTCGAACGACTTGAAGGAAGTGAAGGTGTGCGTTACTGGAGCCAATTTCATCATCTCGGAAGAAGGTTGCGTGGTGCTTTCGGAAAACGAAGGCAATATCTTGCGTTCCACCTCGACGGCGAAAGTGCACATTGTGGTGGCTGGCATCGCCAAAGTGATTCCTTCCATCGACGACTTGGGCATCTTGTTGCCGTTGCTTTCGTCGCATGCCACCGGACAGAGCATGGCGGCTTTCAACACCATCACTTTTGGTCCGGCACAAGAAGGCGACGGTCCAGAAAAGATGTATGTCATCTTGCTCAACAATGGTCGCTCGGAAGTGCTTTCGCACGAGAAGCAACGCCAAGTGCTGTCGTGCATCCATTGTAGCGCTTGCGTGAGCGTTTGTCCTATCTTCAAGAATGTTGGTGGCTACACTTACGACGCTGCGCATGTTGGTCCGATGGGTGCCGTGATGTTGCCACTGAAGGAATCGTTAAGTGAATTTGGCCATCTTGCCACGGCTTGTTCCTTGTGTGGGAAATGTACCGAGATATGTCCTGTCAAGATTCCGTTGGACGACTTGATTATCGAAAACCGTCATCTTCTTGAAACCGAGAAGATAGCCGACACGCGTTTCGATACCATGATAAAGACGATGATTTGGCATTGCAAGTCGAGGAAGAAGATGGATAGTCCGCTGTGGATGAAGAAGCTTGAGTTGAAGCGTTTCATGGGTCCGTCGTGGGGTGAACGTCGCATGATGCCAGAGTTTGCGCCTAAGTCGTTCAGTCAGTATTGGCGGGAAACAAGACAAAATTGATGAGCTAAAAGTTTTTGCAAACATACAAATATCACAATATGAACAAGAAATCTCTACTTCTGTTTTTTCTGATGGCTTTGGTTTGTCCGTTGGCAGCCTTGGCACAGAATGTTTCGGTCACGGGTAAGGTGATCTCGAGCGAAGATGGCTTGGGAATGCCTGGCGTGACCATTCAGGTGAAGAATTCCCAAAAGGGAACAGTCACTGATTTCGATGGAAACTATACCCTCAGCGTTGGCAAAGACGACGTGTTGGTCTATAGTTTCGTGGGTTACAAGACCCAAGAGATAAAAGTGGCTGGCAAGACGAAAATCAATGTCACGATGGACAGCGATGCCCTGTTGCTCGACGACGTGGTGGTGACGGCTCTCGGCATCAAGCGTCAGAAGCGCGAATTGGGTTATGCTACTGAAGAAATCGGTGGCGAGATGATTGCAAAGTCGGGAACGGGCAACGTGGTGAGCGCATTGAGCGGTCGCTCGGCCGGTGTGCAAATCATCAACCCGACGGGCGTCGATGGCGGTTCGTCACGTATCGTCATCCGTGGTAACAACAGCATCTTTGGCGACAACCAGCCTCTCATCGTGGTCGATGGTGTGCCGATGACCAACGAAGGCGGCTTGACCGAATGGAGTGGTGGTCGCGACTGGGGTACTGCACTGAACAACATCAATGAGGAAGATATCGAAAGCCTCGACATCTTGAAAGGCCCTACCGCAGCTGCTCTTTACGGTTCGCGCGGCGGCAATGGTGTGGTGCTCATCACCACCAAGAAAGGTAGCAAGCAGAAAGGCTTGGGTATCACCTATTCGGGCGGTTTCAAGATTACGACACCTTACATGTACCGCAGCGTGCAGAACAAATATGGTGCTGGCGGTCCTATCACCTTCAACACGCCGACCTTGACGCCTATCGAAGGGATGGTTGACGAAAACGGCAACCAGGTGTATGAATATCCAGGTATCTATAGCGTTGACAATGGTCCTGCTGGCGAACCCACCAATACCACTTTTGGCTACTATGGTGGTGCCCAAAGCTGGGGTCCGGCGATGAATGGCGAAAGCGTTCTTTGGTGGGACGGTGTGGTGCGCGACTATTCTCCACAACCCGACAACCTGAAGATGCTCTTCAAGAATGGTCACACGATGAACAACAACATCTCGTTCCAGAATGCTGGTGACTTTGGTAGCATCCGTGTTTCGTTCACCGACTCGCGTACCGATGCTATCATTGACAACTGCAACTTGCGTCAGACTACAGTTAACGTGGGTTCGCTCATCAATGTGTCGGACAAGATTAAGGTTGACGTGGCATTCAACTATTTGGACTATTTCCGTTTGAACTCGCCTGAAATTGGTGAATCGAACAGTAACTTCAACAAGGGATTGCTGTATAGCTGGCCTCGTAGCTGGAAAGGCCTTGAGGTGAACTCCTACGAAAACCCTGACGGTACGATGAACCAGTTTGACGGCTATCCATACAACTATATCTATAACAGCACATTCTGGACTTACTATAACAACAATACGACCCTCGACCGCGACAAGATGTATGGTTCGGTCCGCTTGATGTACGACATCACACCTTGGCTCAGTGCCTCGGCAAAGGTGGCTTTGGATTGGACAGCCGACAGCTACACCACCAAGAACAAGCCTACCACCATCGACGGAATGGCCGGTGGCTATTATTCGAAGAGCAAGACGAACTCGGTGACCCGCGATATGGACTTCTTGCTCACCGCATATAAGGACAAGATCTTTGGTTCGAAGTTCAACGTCCGTTTCTCGTTTGGTGGCGAACAGTATTATGGCTATCGCGATGGCATCAATGGTTCGTCAGGCACATGGGCCTACGCTAACCTATATACAATCTACAACTACTCCAACGCCAACGAGCGTGTCTTCGGTGAGTCGATGTGGGAGAAACAAGTCAACTCAGTGTATGGCTTCTTCAACATGAGCTACAGCGACTGGTTGTTCTTGGATGTCACAGGCCGTAACGACTGGTCGTCAACACTGCCTTCAAACAACAACTCGTATTTCTATCCTTCGGCCACCTTGAGCTTCGTCCCGACATCGGCCTTCAAGAAATGGAACTGGGGTCCTGTCACCTTCCTGAAGTTCAGAGGTTCATTGGCACAGACCGCTTCCGATACCGATCCTTATCAACTGACCTACACCTACAACACAGGTTCGTTTGGCAACCAGCTTTCGGCCACCTTGCCTACCACAGTTCCGCCATTGGAACTGAAGCCGCAACGCCAACGCAGTTATGAAGTAGGTATGGACCTTGGTTTGGGTGCCCGATTCAATCTTGACTTCACCTATTATAATATCTATTCATGGGACCAGATTCTTTCCTCACCTCTCGCTCCATCGTCTGGAGCCAACAACGTGACAATCAACACGGGTGTGGTCACCAATAAAGGTATCGAAGCCATCATGAGTTATGACATTGCCCAAGGAAAGGACTATGCCGTTCAGTTAGGTCTTAACCTTGCCCGCAATAAGAACCGCATCGTTGATTTGGCTGGTTCCGACATGTATCTCCTTTCCGAGATTTGGGGCTCGAACGGTCCTGCCATTGCCGTGGCTGAAGGCGAAGAATATGGTACCATTTACGGATGGGACTATGTCTATGAGTACACCATGGCCGATGGTACCGTCGTCGGACCTTTCTACGACCAAAACGGTAATCCGCTGCCACTCCTCAACGAGACAGGTACCACTTATCTGAAAACCGAAAACAGAGTGCCAATTGGCAACTGTGCACCACTCGTGACTGGCGGTATCAACCTGAGAGCTTCCTACAAGGATTTCTCGCTCTATGCCTTGGTTGACGCTAAGTTGGGTGGCGATATCTATTGCGCCTCTTATGTGATCGGCATGCAAACGGGTCAAAGCCCTGAGACTTTATATGAACGCGAAGGCAACGGCTTGCCATACTATGATGCCAACGGCAATTTCGTTGGAAACTATGGTGTGGTCCTGCCAGGCTATTGCATCAACACAGAGACTGGAGAAGCTGTTGAGAACGACAATGTAGTGCATTATCTCTATAAATACATGCCAAACTTCGGTGGTTGGGGCAACATCCTCAGCACCCCTGGCATTGTGAACAACACTTGGATTAAGATGCGCGAACTTTCGCTCACCTATGATTTCCCGATCGACAGATGGTCAAAGAAGCGCGAACAACTCGGTAAGGGCGATGGCGGTTATTTCTTCAAGAAAGCCTCCATTTCACTTGTGGGCCGCGACTTGTTCTACTTCTTCAAGACTTTGCCTAACAACATCAATCCAGAAGGAACGCAAGGTTCGGGTAATGCACAAGGTTTGGAATACGCTTCCTATCCAGGATCAAGATCATTTATGCTTTCGTTTAAGGTTAGTTTGTAATTATGGAAAGGAAATTGAAAATGAAGAAATTATCAATCATAGCAATTGTTTTTGCCGTTACATTCTCGGCTTGCACTAAAGGCTTCGATGAAATGAACAAAGACCCGTTTTCGCCAACGGGAACGACCATGGAGGCCTTGTTTAATGGTGTTGTGCAGTCGATGCAACAGAACATGAACGAGCAGTTCTATCTTCAAAATGAGATTTGGTATCCTGAGACTGAACTGGGAGCCTTGACTTCGGAAGCCTGGGGTAACTCTCAGATTGGCACCTCGAGCGTTTGGTCTGACTACTATCTCATGTTGTCGAACATTCGTGAGTTGGAAAAACGTTTCGATGATTATTGTGTTGAACAAGGAGACGATTTCGTATGCGATAAGGTGCGCGCTCAGCTCAACATCTTGAAGGCCTACCAAACCTTCAAGGTCACCGATATTTTTGGCGATATACCTTATTCTGAGGCTGGTCGCATTTGGGACAATGCCTCGTCGCAGAGCACGATGAAACCTTCATGGGATACCCAAGAGAGCATCTATGACACGCTTTTGAATGAATTGGTGTGGTCGCGCGACCTCCTGTATGCCGATTCAATCACCACCATCAACGGCAACGAATACTATAAGTTGCCTTATGATGTTTTGCTCAGCAACAACTACAAGTATTGGGCCGACTTTGCCAACGCACTTATCTTGCGCCATGGTTTGCGCATGTACGACAAAGACCCTGATTTTGCAACACCATTGTTGGTTGATGCCTATAATTATCAATTCACGATGCTGAACCAAGGTGGCGGAAGTCCAACCTATGGTGCCATCGCTTTGTGGCCTAGTGTGTTGGGCACGAGTTGGGATGTCAACTGGTCGTTCCGTGAACACAAGAACTTGCGTATGGGTGAGACGGTGTGGAGTGTGCTTTCATCAACTGATGCCTTGGATGGTAGCGGCATCTTCGACTACCGTGCCTTCATCTTCTTCGACACGAGCCACAAGAACGACAGTCTTCCTGATGGAGCATGGCGTCCGTATCCACAGATTCACACGGCAGAGACGCCTACCGAAGGCGGTTCGCCCTACGCCCAGTCGCGTGATGCCAACTACACCTTCAAAGGCCCTGCTTGCCTCTATTCGCCTTTCAACTACTATCTCACTCGCGATGAGAAATACGTCCCACAGTTATTTGTCACCTACGCTGACGTGCTATTCATGAAAGCCGAAATCGGTGCTCGTGGCATTGGTGGAATTTCTCTTTCGGGCATGGAATTAGACCAGATGCTCTTCCAAGGCATCTACCAGTCGTGTCTCTTGTGGACTAGCTTCCCACAAAACACTTCCCGTTGGACCTACAAGTATCCTCAATACACCAACTTCACTAGCAATCTCGACATTTGGAGTTGGAGCAACAACATGGCTTCCAACGTGATGAACTATGTCGTTTATATGAATCCCGATTTCGACTGGAGCAATGAGGCTTACTTGAAACTCATCATCCAGCAGCGTTGGCTTAACCTCTTCCGTCAACCATGGGAAGCTTGGGCTTTGGCTCGTCGCACTATGAATACTCCTACCACTACCGACCACGCCAAACTGACCTCTTTCAGGTTGGAATATCCTCAACTGGAAATAGAATATAACCATGATAATTATACCGCTCAACTGGCTCGCATGTCGCATGGCGACACAAGACAGACCAAGGTGTGGTGGAACGAATAACTAGTCATAAAAACAAAATGTTCAAAATAATAAATTAGCAATTATGAAAAAACTATCTCTAATCCTCATGCTTTTGTGCTTTTCCTTTGGGATGAATGCACAAGTTGAAAAGACTTTCGATTTCAACGATTATGAATTTGGAGAAAATCCAAATCATGTCCTCAATGGTCAGGATGGCTGGTATGTCCGTGTGCATAGTGCGGGCAATGGTTCATTCTCTCCAATGTACACCGACTACATGGGCCATTTCTGGGGCACCTCAGCTCCAACGCCTACCGCTGACGAGACCATCGGTGTGTTCTCGGACGCTTCTGGTACCAGCTTTGGCGATATCGCCACACACGACATCACCCAATATGGCTTCGACTTTTCGACGGGTGGCGTCATCGAGGTGGAATGCGACATGTTGCGCGAATGGTGGGGCGACTTCTTCGGCATCGGCTATGACGGCGATGGCGATGGCTCGGTGCTTCCTCCCGTACGTAAGGCCTCTTCTACCAATGCACTTTACGAACCTATTTATCCTAACGAGAACAGCACATCTCCTGATGGTGGTATCTATATGATGATGACAGGACCTAATCCAACTAACCCTATTTTCATGAATGGTGTGGTGCTGCCTAGCAACGTCATCACGAGCAATGTCTTGCCCGTTGGAGAAGAAAAACACTGGTATCGTTGGAAAATCTCCATCGACCTTGATGCCAACGATGGTGCTGGTGCTGTCACCTTGTTCATGAAGTATGACGATTTAAATGCAGAATGGGAAGCTGTTCCCGAATGCCAAGGCGTCAACGCTGGACTTACCCCTGGCAGTGGCGACAAATTTGACCCAGCCATGTGGCACCACATCTTCATGCTGAACAGCGGTTGGGGTGGTTTCGACAACTTCACCGTACGTCATATTGCTGGCGGACTGACCGCACAGTTCATCGACTTTGCTGAAATTAATGACCAGTTGGTTTATAACGAGCCTATCAACCTTCAAGCTACAGCTACTTCAGGCCTGCCTGTGACATTTGAACTTGTCCAAGGTCCTGCCACCATTGAAGGCAACATCCTTACCCTCACCGGTGAAGAAGGTTCAGTGAAGGTCCGTGCCGTGCAACCTGGCGATGGCACCCAATGGCAGCCTGCTCCATCCGTAACACGTACGTTCTATGTAGTCGATCCTAACAACTATACTCCTGAAATCACCATCCGTCGTCCTTACGAAGGCACAAAGGTGTATATGCCCGACTTTGAGAATCCGGTTATGGTGGTGTTGAGCGCCTATATCGAACATCCAGGTGTCCTGAAGTTTGAAGAGGTGAAGTGCAACGTCGATGGTCAGGTGCTGACTTTGAAGACCGACTATCCAGATGACCCAGATAACGGCTATTGGTACACCACTTGGACTCCATCAGGCGAAGGAACATATAACATGACCGTGTCAATCACCCAAACAGGTGGCAAGGTCACTACTGCTTCCAATACTTTTGAGGTTAGCACCAACTTTGACGATATGAACATTTCGGCTCTCAATGGCGAAGTGGTGGTGAATACCTCTGAATTTACTGCTTATGGCGATTTCCCGTTCCCAACGCACGTCAATGCCTTTAAGGCCATCAATTTGCATTATCTCCACAACTGTGTGAATGGCAACTGCAACACCTACGACCATGAAAGCCACTGCCGTGTGAAGAACTACCGTGGCGAATGGGTAGAACTCTGCCGTTACATCACCCCATTCGGTGTTGAATGCATCGATGATTTGGATGTGACCGATTTCACCACCGTGTTGCAAGGACTCGTCGAGTTCGAATACTATTGCGAATCATATTCGACAGGCGATGGCTACTGCCCAACAGCTGTCTTCGAATACACCAAAGGCACTCCAGAATATCCATACGTTGACATGCAAGAGTTGTGGTATGGCAGCTTTGCCTTCGGTGACTATGAAAACCTTTGCCCGCTCCCAATGCGTACGGTGGAATTCGACCCATGCGTAGAGAAGGCAAAACTTCAACTTACCACTTCGGGACACAATTGGAGCGACACCCAGAACGGAGTCTATAACACAGGTAACGCTGCTGAGTTCTATGAAGCTACCCATAACATCAATATCAATGGTGGTCTGGTCTATACACAGCATCTGTGGGAAACCTGCAGTCCTAACCCAGCTGGCTGCCAACCTCAAAACGGCACTTGGACCTATCCTCGTGCTGGTTGGTGCCCAGGTAGCATGGCAATGGTGTGGAACTATAGCCTCGACGACTATCTCAACGATGGCAAGGCAGACCTGCTCTATGAGTTCGACCCAACTTATGTTGACCAGTGCCACCCCAACTATCCTGACTGTGTCAGTGGCCAAAACAGCTGCCCTAACTGTGACAACTCAAGCAATCCTCTCTTGAGAGTTTCTGGCAAACTGGTGACTTATAGTCACAACACCACCATCTTGACCGATGTTCCTGAATTGCCAAATGTTGACGCTGACCCATTCGAAGTGACCATCACTCCTAACCCTGCAAAAGGCCACATGACCATCACAACAGATTATGACAAGGGTAGCGCCAGTGTCCGTATCATTAATGCTCAAGGCGTTAAGGTGCGTGGATTCAGTCTGAAAGGTTCGGCAACCATCGATGTGAGCGACCTCCCTTCGGGTCTCTATTTCGTCCATATCATTGGTGGTAAGCTGATTACGAGAAAGGTTGTCATCCAAAATTAAGTGTTGAGGTTTCCAATAAATTGACTAATTTTGCACCCTCAAAACTCGTAATAGTCAAACAAATAAATATCAGATAGTTACAATGAAAGTTTCTGCATTATTAGGTGAAAGGTTCAAGAAGGCTCCGGCCGATTGCACCATCGACAGCCAAGCCCTTATGGTTCGTGGCGCCTACATCAAGTCGGTCGGCACCGGCGTATTTTCGTTTTTCATGCCTGGCAAGCGCATCGCTAAGAAGATTGAGAACATCCTCCGTGAGGAGATGGACCGCATCGACGGCCAAGAAGTGATGTTCCCCGTGGTGATGCCTGGCACGCTTTGGCAGGAATCGGGTCGTTTCAACAGCATCGGCTCCGAACTGCTCCGTTTCAAGGACCGCAATGGCGTTGACATGGTGTTGGGTATGACCCACGAAGAAGCCGCCGTGCAATTGGCTCGCGATGCCGCCAAGAGCTACACGCAGTTTCCTTTCATGATCTATCAGATCCAGACCAAGTTCCGCGATGAACCTCGTTCGCGTGGTGGCCTTATCCGTACTCGTGAATTCACGATGAAGGATGCCTACTCGTTCCACACTTCACAGGAAGACCTCGAACGTTACTATGCCTTGGCTTATCGTTCCTACGAGCGCATCTTCACGCGTTGCGGTGTGCCGGAAGTGGTGGCCGTAAAGTCCGACTCAGGCATGATGGGCGGTCGCATCTCTCACGAGTTCATGCTCTTGACCGACATTGGTGAAGACACTATCGTCATTTGCCCTGAATGCGGCTACCGTTCGAACAGCGAAGCTGCCGATTGCATTGTCCACAACGAACCTTGCGCCATCGAGCTTTTGGAAGAGGTGCACACCCCTGGTCAAAAAACCATCGAAGAGGTTTGCAACTTCTTGCACACCGACCCGATTAACTCATGCAAAGCCGTTCTCTATCAACGCAATATGGACGACTCGCTGGTCATCGTGTTCCTCCGTGGCGATCTCGAAGTGAACGAGACAAAGCTCCGCAACCTGATTGGTGCTGAAGTCCATGCAGCCAATGTCACTCCTGACATGGGCATCTGCGCTGGTTTCATCGGCCCGAAGGGTCTGCCTGAAGGCATCACCGTGGTTTACGACGAATCGCTGAAGACCATGAACTCGTTTGTGGCTGGTGCCAACAAGGTGGATTATCACTACAAAGGCATGAACATGGCTCGCGACCTTGGCGAAGTGGAATATGCAAGTCTTGCCAAGGCTACCGAAGGTGGCATTTGCCCGGTGTGCGGCAAGCACAGCATTACCATCAGCCGTGGCATCGAAGTGGGTAACATCTTCCAACTCGGCACCAAATACACCGAGTCGATGAACATGCAATATCTCGATTCCGACAACACGCTGAAGTATCCTATCATGGGTTGCTATGGCATCGGTGTCGGTCGTCTTATCGCTTCGGTTTGCCAAGTGCGTCACGACGACAATGGTCCTATTTGGCCTATCACTATCGCTCCATGGCAAGTTGAAGTGTGCGCCTTGAAGGTGGGCGACGAGAATGTCCGCCGTGTGGCCGACAAGGTTTACGACGACCTCAAGAAGGCTGGCGTTGAAGTCATTTACGACGACCGCAACATCAGCGCTGGCGTCATGTTCTCTGATGCCGACTTGCTGGGTGTGCCGTTGCGCATTGTGGTCAGCCCACGTTCGCTTGAACGCGGTGCTCTCGAATTTGCTTCGCGCGACAAGTCGTTCAAGGCCGACTTGAATCCTGACAACTTCGTTGACGAAGTGAAGGCAAAAATCAACGAGATGATTGCAGCACTGACTCCTGAAGACTAAGGTTATCACATACGTTTAGATAAGGCAGCCTCGAAAGGCTGCCTTTTTTTGCGTTATGCTCAAATATCATTGCAGTTTTTCCGATAATTCCTATTTTTGCACAAATTTAAAAATCAATCTACTATGAAGAAATCATTATTCCTCATTCTTAGTATGCTGTTCAGTTTTACGCTTTCAGCTCAAGTCGAATACATCTACGATTTCAATAACCTCACTACGGGAACGCAATGCTTGAATGGCCGTGATGGTTGGTCAACACATTACCAGACCGCAGGTAACTCACAGGATTTTGACATCGACTATGTGTGTGGCTCTGATATGTCGCCCGACGAGTCAGTGGCAGTGTGGTATCCATACGGCGGTCCTGGTGTGGGCCGTACCGCTACACGCAAGGCTTCCGACAATTTCAACTTTTCGTTCCAAAATGGCGGCATCATGGATTTTGAAATCGATGTGCAGCGCAACTGGTGGGGTTGCTTCTTTGGTGTCGGCTTCGATGGCGACGGCGATGGCAACATCCTTCCCGGCATGACCGACAACGATGGCGGCGTGTATATCCGCATCAAGCAGGAAGGTGCCGAAAACCATTCCACACTGAATCTGCCTAATGGCACTTCGGTGGCCTTCGATTATGAGGACGGCGGTTGGGCACGCTACAAGATGTCGTTCGATTTCAATGCCTTCGGTGGCGAAGGCTCCGTTACGGTTTTCGTGATGCCGAATTGCGATGGCGAATGGATTCAGCAGGCTGCTGCCACCAATGTCAACATGCACCTTACGCCAGGTTCGGGCAACATGTCGGACTACCAGGTTTGGGATGGCGTGTTCTTTCATTCACAAGGTGGCACGGGTGCTTTCGATAACATTCTTGTCCGTCAGCAACCCGATGGCAATGCCCAACTTATCGAAATGGAAGATATCCCTAATCAATTGACTTTCAACGAGCCTATCGAACTCAACGCTACGGCTTCATCAGGATTGCCAGTGAGTTTTGAGATGATTGAAGGTCCTGCTACCATTGATGGCAACGTCTTGACTTTGACGGGCGAGACTGGTCTTGTGAAATTCAGGGCTTCGCAAGCTGGCAATGCGCAGTGGCTTCCCGCACCTGATGTGGTGAAGAGCTTCGAAGTGGTTGACCCATACGCTTACGAACCAGAGCTGAAGATTCGCCGTCCTTACAATGGCACCAAGGTCTATATGGACCAGCTTCACCCGATGATGATTGTCGTTTCGGTCTACATCGAACATCCAGAAGTCATCAAGTTCACCGACATCACCGCTTCGGTTGACGGACAGGAGATCGCTCTCCACACGGAATATCCAAATGACCCAGAGAACGGCTATTATTATAATATGTGGACTCCATCGGCCTTTGGCGAATACGATATGACTATCACTGTGACGCAATCGGGCGACAAGACCACGAGTTTCAGCAATCATTTCACCATCACCAACGATATCGAAAACACTTTGGATGTGGTCACGCTGAATGGTGACTTGATTTGCTCTCCTTCGCAGCAAAGCGCAAGAGCCGACTATGTGTTGCCATCGCATGTGGGTGCTTTCAACAATATCATGGTTCATTACGACCACACCTGCGTGAACGGTAACTGCGACACTTACGACCGTGTGGGCGGCATGAGAATCCGCAACTATCGGGGCGAATGGGTGGAACTGTTCCGCTATATCACCCCATTTGGTGTGCAGTGCGCCGACGATTTGGATGTTTCCGATTACACATCGTTGCTGCAAGGTCTGGTGGAATTTGAGTACTACATGGAAACCTGGAATGGCTCAGGCTACGACCCAACCTTGATTTTCACTTTCACCAAGGGCACGCCCGATTATCTCTATGCCGATGTGGATGAAATCTGGTATGGCACTTTCGGTTTTGGCGACTATGCCAACCAGCAGCCTGTTCCAGTGGTCAACTACGAATTTAGCGAGACAACCGAAGCTGCCGAACTGAAGATTACGACTACAGGCCATAACTGGAGCAGCGGCCAGAATGGCACCTATAACACAGGCAATGCCGCTGAGTTTTATGAGGCTACGCATCACATCCTTGTGAACGGACAAAACAAATACGACCAACACTTGTGGCGCACTTGCTCGCCCAATCCAGCGAGTTGCCAACCACAAAACGGCACATGGACCTACAACCGCAGCGGTTGGTGTCCAGGTAGCATCGGCATGGTTTGGGATTTCGACCTCAGCGAATATCTCGCTGCCGGACAAGCCGAATTGTTCTATCAGTTCGACCCAACCTATCTCGACTATTGCCACCCGAACCATCCCGATTGTGTTTCAGGTGCGACTTGCACCGATTGTGCAGCTCCCGACAACCCAATCCTTCGTGTTGCCGGCAAGGTAATCAGCTTCAGTAACGACGAAAACATGTTCCTCGGAGTGAAACCTGTCGAGACACGGCCCGCTTTCGAGGCGAATATCTATCCTAATCCTACCAAGCATCAGCTCACCATCAGCACCGACTACGAAAAGGGTGCCGTCAGTGTGTTGGTTCTCAACATGATGGGACAAGAAGTGATGTATTTCACCGTCGAAGGTCAGCGCACCATCGATGTAAGCCATTTGCCAACAGGCATCTACACCTTCAAGATGCTTGGCGGCAGCGTCGTGACACAAAAAGTGATGATTGAAAGATAAGTTAAATTGCTTGTGATGAAAAAACTCTTTTTCTTATTGTCTGTCTTCTTGTCAATAAATGCTTTATGTCAGGAAGAATCTGATAGGATGGTAGAATCTAAATTTTATCTTCGTCCTGAAATTGAAGCGATTAGGAATTATGCAGCATATATCAATTTTGGTTACCAAGTCTTCCCAAATTATTCAATAGGAGCTGGGATAGGTTATTCTTTTGATTATAGTGGTTCTGTTTATGACATAGAATATTGCGAGATCATGCCATTCACAGTAAATAATCGTTTTTATTTGACAAACAGTGAGTTGAGATTTTTTGTTGATCTCCGCATTGGTTATATCTTTGGATTACTTACTGGATTTCACGACAACAGAGAACTGAAACTATTTAAAGTGGGTAATTTTTATGGTTCACTATATCCTGGCTTGAATTACAAAAAATGGGATTTTGGCATTAATTTGATTTTTTATGAATTTGCGCCATCCAATTATGGAAACTTGTCGAGATTCATACCTTGCCTCAAATTTGGTTACAACATCACATTGTGATAAAAATGGAATGCTTTGGCGGAATCTTAAAGATGGCATTCTCCTTTCTATTTGTACCACAAAGATATACATTTTCTGAATTAGCACCATTTTGGTTTAAAATTAAAAGATAAAGGTTTGTCAAATCAAATGCTTTGTAACCTATTTGTTTACATTTCCGACAACTAAAAAGGATTATATATCACTCCAACTGGTTGACGCTAAAAATGAATGAGATAGGATGATAGTACTTACTTTTGCCTCGTAAAATAATCTTTAAAACCGATGCGCCCGATGGGATATAACTGGGCAAAAGAAAAATGAAAAAAGTTTTATTTACTCTTATTGCGGTAATTAGTGTTGCTATTAGTGCAAATGCAGCAGACAACCGATTGACACGAAATCTCCCTAATTCTACCGAAGAAGTGGTTGTTAGTGATGTAAAAATGAATCTTGTTTTTAGAACAACTCAAAATCTTTGTCATGGGAAAGATCAATTGATTCTGTATCGAAGTGGTAGTTTTGAATTGTATCAAAATAGCGTGGAAGTATATTCAGGAACATATACTATTGATACCGATAACTCTGTCGTTGTTTTATTCGTTGGGGATTCAAAACTAAGATGTAAGTTTCAGTATAAATCTGATGGTCAAAACATTGCATCCCTGACATTTCAGAATGAAACATATTGGCCATGTAATCGATAGTAGTTCATATAGAGTACATCATCTTCTTAAAGTGGGTGAATGAAAATTGAACTGAACCCCGAAAGTCGGAAAGAAACTTTCGGGGTTCAGTTCAATTAAGGCTGTCCTTTATTTAGCTAATAGGGAAAAATAAAAGAATTCTGCTATCATTTCTGAAATATCCCTATCTTTGCCCCCAAACTAAAACAGAAGAAAAAGTATATAGACTATTAACATAATCATACCGAGCTTTACGCTCTTATTCTTTGTCTTGAAAAATCGGCAAAATTTGATGAAAAGAATAAGCAAGCGAAAGGCTCACGTCTAGGGCGTGAGCTGATTTGCTTATCATCATCAGGGCGTTTGCCGATGCCTTCAAGACGGGTAAGCAAAAATGGTTCCGCCCGTTTTGTTTGCCTATTGAGCAAGGCTCCCCAATAAGCAAACGCCATGCAAGAAGAACTTCATATCGGGAAACTTATCAAGGCAGAATTGGCTCGGCAAGGACGCAGCATAACTTGGTTGGCTGAGCAATTGAATTATTCTCGGCAGTATGTTTACAAAATTTTCTCTCGCAAATGGATTTATACGGATTTGCTTCTGAAAATCAGCGACATTCTGGATTATGATTTCTTTAAATGTTATTCGGAATGGCGGGAGAAGAGATAATACACAATTTCCTAATAGCCAATCTTTCAAATGGAAACTTGTCGCGATTCATACCTTGCCTCAAATTTGGTTACAACATCACATTGTGACAGATTTAGGGCGCATCAACGGTCTGTAGAGACGCGCGGCGCGTCTCTACTATTGTTTCATGCCCATCATTAAAACGCTAAAAATGAGATTAATATCAAAAACAATAGGATTAATCCTTCAAATTCCCATATTTTTACTACTTTTGCCGCCCGAAAATTTTCACACAAATAATTAATTAAATGACAGAAAACGAAAGATCTGGCAAGCGTCCGCGCTCCAGAAAGGCTGTTGAACATCACGAAGAGTTCCAGCAAAACAAGACCTTCGCATTTCATCACCGTGAGGGTGACGAAGAAGGAAGAGAAAGAAGAAAGTTTGGCGATAAGCCGAGAGGTGAACGCCGTTTTGATGACAGACCTCGCCGTCGCTTTGATGACGATGACAAGCCACGTGAACGTCGTTTCGAAGACCGTCCACGTCGTCGTTTTGATGACGAAGACAAGCCAAGAGGTGAACGTCGTTTCGAAGATCGTCCACGTCGTCGTTTTGACGATGATAAACCACGCGGAGAACGCCGTTTCGAAGACCGTCCACGTCGTCGCTTTGATGACGAAGACAAGCCAAGAGGTGAACGCCGTTTCGAAGACCGCCCACGCCGTCGTTTTGATGATGACGACAAGCCACGTGAACGTCGTTTCGAAGACCGTCCACGTCGTCGTTTTGATGACGACAAGCCAAGAGGCGAACGTCGTTTCGAAGACCGTCCACGTCGTCGTTTTGATGACGACAAGCCACGTGAGCATCGCTTTGAAGATCGTCCACGTCGTCGTTTTGATGATGATAAACCACGCGGAGAACGCCGTTTTGAAGACCGCCCACGTCGTCGTTTCGATGACAATGAAGAAGAGGCTCCACGTCGTGGCCGCAAGGGTTATGTCAGAGAAAAGGATCCAATGTATGACCGTCCAAAGGCAACGGGCGAAATTCGCTTGAATAAATATTTGGCTGACTGTGGCATCTGCTCGCGCCGTGAGGCCGACGACCTGATTAAGGCTGGCTGCGTGACCGTGAATGGCGAAGTAATCACAACTATGGGCTTCAAGGTGAAGACTGAAGACAAGGTGGTTTATGGTGGTCAAACCCTGAACCGCGAAAAGCTTCGTTATGTGCTTCTTAACAAGCCTAAAGGCTATATTACCACTTCCGATGACCCATTTGAACGTGATACTGTGATGGAACTGGTGCAAGGTGTCTGTGAAGAACGCATTTTTCCCGTCGGTCGCCTCGACAAGTTGACCACAGGTTTGCTGCTTTTCACCAACGATGGCGAACTGACCAAGAAATTGACTCACCCAAGCAGCGAAATCGCAAAACTTTACCAAGTTTCATTGGATAAGCCTTTGACTAAGAACGATATGCTTCGTATTGCCGAAGGCATCGAATTGGACGATGGTTTCATCGCTGCCGATTCAATCGCTTACGTTGAAGGCGACGAAACGAAGAAGGAAATCGGTATCGAACTGCATTCGGGCCGTAACCGCATCGTCCGTCGTATCTTCGAACATCTCGGTTACGAAGTCGAAAAGCTCGACCGCGTGATGTTTGCTGGTCTCGACAAGTACAAACTTCCTCGTGGCGAGTGGCGTTTCCTCACCGACCAAGAGGTCGCTATGCTGAAAAAGATCTAATTCACGATTTTTTGATAACGAAAAAGCCATCCAACGATGGCTTTTTTTATTTTTGTGACATGAATTCCGAAACACGACAGTTCATAACTTCGCATATCGCTTCCGATGTCAATGGTTTAGCCTTGAAGAAAGCTCCCGTTGGCGTCGATTTTGATTTGGCATTGCGCCAAATCGCAGCACGCCAGCTTCTGAAAAAGAAGGTGCCATCGTGGAGCGAAAACGACGACTTGCTCTTTCCGGTTCATCTTTCCGTTGAGCAGTGTTCTTCGGAGATGACCGCTGAATATAAATCCAACTTGTTGGAAGGCAATACTTTTGTCGACCTTACTGGAGGTTTGGGCGTGGATTGTCATTTTATCTCCCAGCATTTCAAAAGTTCAGACTATGTTGAAATGAAGCCAGAACTTTGCGATTTGGCGAAGCATAATTTTGCGGTCTTGAAGGATGAAATCAGAGTCAATAATGAGACCGCAGAAGAGTTTTTGAATCGTTGTGAATCAGTGGATGGCATCTTTCTCGACCCTGCCCGCCGCGACCAATATGGACGAAAAACCGTTTCGATAGCCGATTGCACGCCTAATGTTGTTGAACTGCAAGATGTCTTGCTGCAAAAGGCGCGTCGTGTGATGATTAAGTTGTCGCCCATGTTGGATATCAGCAAGGCTTTGGGCGAATTGCGCTGCGTGAAAGAGGTTCATGTCGTTGCCGTGGCAAACGAATGCAAGGAGCTGGTCGTCATTCTTGAAAATGGTTTTTCGGGTCCTATCCGAGTCACTTGTGTGAACCTCTCAACGGGTCAGCCGGTGGTCAGCTACACGATGGAGGAAGAGACCGAAAGCCAGTTGACGCTTGCCGATGGCGTTTCAAACTATCTTTACGAGCCTAATTCAGCCTTGATGAAAGCAGGATGTTTCAAATTGCTTTGTCAACGATTTTGTGTTTCTAAATTGCACAAAAACAGCAATCTATACACTTCTTGCGATTTCGTGTCGGATTTTCCCGGGCGCGTTTTCGAGGTGGAATCGTGGGCGCCTTACAGCAAGAAAGTGAAGCAGACGTTGCTCTCGGATGTCGAAAAAGCCAGTCTCGCAACGCGCAATTTTCCCCTTTCGGTCGCTGAGTTGCGCAAGACCCTGAAGCTTGCCGATGGTGATGAGTTTTTCGTCTTCGCCACAACTTTGAAAGGCGAAAACAAGGTTCTTATACGAACGAAAAAAGCCACTAATTAATCGGAAACTTTGTATTTTTGCAACCGATTTTATGTTTAACCTTATCAAGTATTAATTATGAAGAAATTGATCTTTACTCTCGCCGTCGCAATGATGGTTTTCGGCAGTGGCAATGTTTTTGCCCAACGTAGTGATAGAATGGCTAAGGCCAAGGCATTCGCACAACAGCGTTTCCAAAAGTCTGATGAAAGCCTGTATGAACCGGTTTCGGCCAACTACGCCGATGCTGAAGGAAATTATCAGGTGACTTATTCTTACGATGAATACGAATACTTCCTCCTTGAAGAACTCACACAGGAAAGAGTCAATGGCAATTGGGTGAATTATGAGCTGGTGACTTACGAATACGACTGGATGGGAAATCCTTCGACGATACTGACACAGGAATGGGAAAACGGTGCTTGGGTGAACGAATCGATTCAAAACTGCACCTATAATGATGACGGCACTCCTGACGAACTCATTACCCAGGAATGGGAAAATGGCGCTTGGGTGAATGATGAAAAAGAGAATTATACCTATTCAAATAATGAAACCCGCATCCTCTATAGTGGTTGGAGTGGTGTTTGGAATGCCGACAACTTGGTCACTATCACCTATTCGATGGATGGCTATGAAATTGTGGAACAATACATGCAGCAGGGCGCTTGGCAGAACGAGGCTCGAGTCCTTGTTTCGTATAATGATGATTTCAATGTTGCCACCGAGATTGCTCAGGAATGGGAAGATAACAGTTGGGCCAATGCCATGAGAATGACTTATAATTATAATAATAATGGACTGGTCTATACTTCGATTGTTTATGATGTTTGGATGGGCGATTGGGGTGAGATGGCAAAGACAGAATATGCCTACGATAACAATGGAAATGCTAAACAAGGCATTGCTTATCTGTTGATTAACGGTGAGTGGATGAGCGGTTTCTCTACCGAAATCATCATGCCTTACGCTTACAACGAAAAGAGCAAGAATTTTGAAGCTTCGGAAGTGACCGTGGATTATGCCGATATCGTTCTTTCAACCAATGAAATGACGGAAAACAATGTTTTCAACCTCTACCCGAACCCAGTCACCGACATGATTAGTGTTGACGGCGAAGGCTTCGAAAAGGCTGAAATCTACAACATCGCTGGCCAGAAGGTGATGGAAAGCAGCAATGCCCAGATTGATGTCAAGGCTTTGCAGGCTGGCGTCTATATGGTAAAGGTCTTCGGCAACGGCTCAAGCGAAATGCTGAGAGTTGTAGTGAAGTAACCTTAGTTGTTACCTATGAAAACAAAATGGACTGACCAACTGGCCAGTCCATTTTTGTTTTTTTCATTTTCGATTATCTCTTGTCGGGAATGCCGAACTTGCACCACCATGTGGAGTCGTATTTTGCCTTGATGGCTTTCTTGACGACGAGCGTGTCCTTCTTCAGCTGTTCCATGGCGCGATGAGCCTCTTCGCTTTTCTTCTTGGCTTCTTCTTGCATCTTGTCGAGTTCGGCCGAAAGAGCCTCAAGGCGTTTGCAGTCGTCTTCCATTTTCAGGAGTGCGTTTTCGGCAACACCCGCCTCGCGACCCATGCGAGCGTTGCGCTTAATCCCAGTGATGATAAGTTTCGATTTTTCGAGTTGGTCTTTAAAAATTTGGTACATAACTTTTATTTTTTTATCATTATTCTTTGTTGTAATATCCTGATTATGAGTCGCTTTTCCATGAAAAACATGAATCATGACGCTCATCGGAATCAGGAATGCAAAAATAATCAAAAATCCAATTCTTGCAACAAATTGAGTCTTTGTGTGCTGATTTCATTTTTTCGTATTTTTACACCACGAATCATAAATTAAAAACACATGAGATTACGTTGTATCTTATTGTCAATCATTGTTTTGGTAAATTTCGTTTCTTGTAATAACCAAGACGCGATGAATCGCGTCTCTACAGACGGACCTACCAAGAATTACATACAATATGTCAATCCAATCATTGGAACCAATGGCATGGGACACACTTTTCCGGGTGCCTGTGCGCCTTTCGGCATCGTGCAGTTGAGTCCCGATACCGATACCATTCCGCATAACATTGACGGTGAATATCAGCCACGGGTTTATGAATATTGTGCTGGTTATCAACATAAAGACAGTACGATTGTAGGTTTCAGCCACACCCATTTCAGCGGCACAGGCCATTCCGATTTGGGCGATATTCTGGTCATGCCGACTGTTGGCGAAATAAAATTCAATCCCGGAACGCAGACCGAACCCGACAATGGTTACCGCTCGCGTTTTTCGCACGAAACGGAAATCGCACAGCCTGGCTACTATGAGGTGTTTTTGGAGGATTATCAAGTCAAGGCGCGACTGACGGCAACGGAACATGTCGGCGTACATCAGTATGTTTTTCCGCAAGATACCGACGGAAACGTCATTTTGGATTTGCAACACGGAATTTACAATTACGATGGCAAAACCTTGTGGGCCAATTTGCGCGTTGAAAACGATACTTTGTTGACAGGTTATCGCATTACAAACGGTTGGGCAAGAACGAATTACACTTATTTTGCCATCAGTTTCAACCAGCCGATTGCCGATTATGGCTATCGCGACTTGCAGAGACCGAAATACAACGGCGGTTGGGGCAAATTCCCTGTCAATCATAACTTTCCAGAGATGACGGGAAGAAAGATTGTGGCTTATTTCACCTTCCGTCAACCTGAAACTTTGGAGATGAAAGTCGCGCTTTCTGCCGTCAGCACCGAGGGGGCCTTGAAAAACCTAAAAGCAGAAACCGAAGGCCTTGATTTTGAACAGCTTTTGACCCAAACCCAAGACAAATGGAACAAGGAACTTTCCATCATCGATGCCGAAGGCACCGAAGACCAGAAGGCCATGCTTTACACATCCTTGTATCACACGATGATAAATCCTTCAATTTACATGGATGTTGACGGGCAATATCGCGGCCTCGACCACAATATTCATCAGGCCGAAGGCTTCACGAACTACACCGTTTTTTCATTGTGGGACACTTACCGCGCCTTGCATCCTTTGTTCAATGTGCTGCAAACCCAACGCAATGCCGACATGGTGCAGTCGATGCTGAAACACAGCGAGCAAAGCGTTCATGGAGCTTTGCCGGTTTGGTCGCACATGGGCAACGAAAACTGGTGCATGATTGGCTATCACGCCGTTCCTGTGCTTTCCGATGCCTACACGAAAGGCGTTTTCAGCAATGCCGAACCGCTGCTGAAGGCCATGAAACGCAGTTCGACGATACCTTATTACGTCAATTTGGACGATTACATGGATTTGGGTTATGTGCCTTTCGACAAAAACAACGGCTGCGTTTCCATCACGATGGAATATGCCTATGATGATTGGGCAATTTACCAAGCGGCGCTGAAAGTCGGTGACAACGCAACGGCAGAAACCTACAGGCAACGTGCCCAAAACTGGAAAAACACTTTCGACACGCAACTTGGTTTTGCCCGCCCGAAAATGGCTGACGGCACTTGGAAAGAACCTTTCAGCCTGTTCGACACCGAGGGCGAAGGTTTTGTGGAAGGCAATTCCTGGGTGTATTCCTTCTATGTCCCGCAGGATGTGAAAGGCTTGATAGAGGCCATGAAAGGCGAAAGACAATTCATCGCCAACCTCGACACCTTGTTTGTGATGCATCTGCCTGCCGAGTTTTTTGAAAATACCGAAGATGTCACCGAAGAAGGTCTGATGGGCTGCTACAACCACGGCAACGAACCTGCGCATCACATTGCCTATCTTTACAATTGGACTTCGCAACCCTACAAGACACAATACTGGCTGCGCGAAATCATGAACCGTTTCTACAAGAACAATATCGACGGACTTTGTGGCAACGACGATTGCGGGCAGATGTCGGCGTGGTACATTTTCAGCGCCATGGGCTTCTATCCCGTTTGTCCGGGCAGCGACCAATACGTGTTCGGCGCACCTTATTTGCCTTATATGAAAGTGAAATTAGGCAATGGCAACACGTTGGAAATCAAAGCGAATGATGTCAGCGATGAGAACCGTTATGTGCAGAAAGTCAGTTTGAACGGCAAGGAAATCACAAGGCTTTACCTTACGCACAGCGAACTCATGCAAGGCGGCGAACTGGTCTTTGAAATGGGCAGCGAACCGAATATAAATCGCGGATTGAATGAGGAAGATAAGCCTTATTCGATGAGCGAGTGAAAAATCTGCGTAATTTTGCCGCTTGCGGCGCAGTTCTCGTAGAGAAATAATCTGTGGAATCTGCGCAATCTGCGGTTTAAACATCTAAAATCAGCAATCAATGAATATAGCAGCATTAGTTTCGGGTGGCGTAGATAGTTCGGTGGTGGTGCCTATCCTCAAGGAGCAGGGCTACGACCCGCACATTTTCTACATCAAGATTGGCATGGAAGGCAAGGAGGATTTGTCAAGCTGCCCATCGGAAGAAGATATTGAGATAACTACTTATATTGCAAAGAAATACGGTTGTAAATTCGACATTGTCGACTTGCAGCACGAGTATTTCGAGACCGTCGGAAAATACACCATGGAGATGGTGCGCAAAGGCCTGACGCCCAATCCCGATGTGATGTGCAACCGCTGGATCAAGTTGGGCGCCTTTGAGGAAAAGGAAGGACATAATTTCGATAAGATTGCCACGGGACACTATGCCCGCTCGTGGGAAAACGAGCAAGGCTTTTGGTTGGGAACGGCTGCCGACACTTTCAAGGACCAGACCTATTTCTTGGGCCGCATCACATACGCGCAACTCTCAAAAGTGATTTTCCCTATCGGCGACATCGTGAAACCCGAAGTGCGCCGTTTGGCGGCTCAGTATAAGTTGCCGAGTGCAGAACGGCATGACAGTCAGGGAATTTGCTTCTTGGGAAAAATCAACTACAACGATTATATCCGTGAATATTTGGGCGAAATGCCGGGCGATATCGTCGAGTTGGAAACGGGCAAGAAACTTGGTCGTCACAAGGGTTTTTGGTTCCATACCATTGGCCAGAGAAGGGGTCTCGGTTTGGGCGGCGGACCTTGGTTTGTAGTGAAGAAAGACATTCCGAACAACATCGTATATGTGTCGCAGGGCTACGACCCGATTGCGCAATACACGACACTTATTCCGCTCAGCGACATGCTTTTGATGAATCCGACATTGAGTTTTTCGGAAGGTCAGCGCGTGCGTTTCAAGATTCGTCATCAGCCGGAATTCACTTTGGGCACGATACATCTCACCGACAGAGGTGTCGACATCATTTCTGATGTCGCCATTTCGGGTGTCGCGCCAGGGCAGTTTGGCGTCATCTATCATGAGACGGAGCCATACGTCATTGGCAGCGGGGTGATCGTGGAGGTGAACGAATAAAACTGAATCTATATGAATACCATAGCTGACCGCATCCTATACGAAGACAATCACCTGGTGATAGTCAATAAATTACCATCTGAAATCGTGCAAGGCGACAAGACGGGCGACGTTTGTTTGCTCGATGATGTGAAGGAATACATCAAGGAGAAATACGACAAGCCGGGCAACGTGTTTGCTGGCCTAGTCCATCGCATCGACCGCCCCGTCAGCGGTGCCGTGGTGTTCGCCAAGACGAGCAAGGCACTCTCGCGCATGACGGTTAAGGTGAAAGACCGCGATTTTCACAAGACTTATCTCGCTTTGGTGAAAAACCATCCGCCAAAGGAAGCTGATGTGTTGGAAGACTTCATCGTGAAAAACGAGCAACAAAACAAGTCATATATCGTTCCTGAAGGCACAAAGGAAGCCAAACTCGCAAAATTGAGTTATCGTGTTGTGGGAAAATCTGACAATTTCTATATGCTTGAAGTCGAGTTGTTTACAGGCCGTCACCATCAGATTCGCTGCCAACTGGCTCATATCGGCTGTCCGATAAAAGGCGACTTGAAATATGGTTATCCACGCTCCAACCCCGATGCTTCCATTTGTCTTCATGCCTATCGGATTGCGTTTGAGCATCCAGTGCAAAAGACCCAATTGGAGATAAAGGCGCCGTTGCCAAAAACCGCGCCTTGGCCATTCTTCGAGCAGTTCCTGTGATTATTCGTTCTCTTCGGAATTCGACTTTTCCGAAGGTGTATCCACGATTTCAAGCTCTACATCCCTGATTTGGCGACGGATGGAAAAGCCGAACATGACCATGATGACGCCAAAAAGCAAGGCGATAACCCCCGTAATCTTCACGAAAAGTTCAGCCGACTCGAATGGGTTGATGATGAGTAAGATGCCAAAGCAAATGCTTAAAATGGCGCTTAAGACATAAAAGCCTCTGTTGACCAGGAAGTTTTTGTTTAGGATGACCAGTAACATAAATGCACCCATCAAAACGGACCAAAGTCCGATGATGAAAATCAGCACTTTGACGGTTTCTTTCGACCAGATAATGGCCACAATGCCTAAGGCAATCATGGCTATCGATTCGATGAGCAACATAGTCCACGGAAGCGATTTCTTATGACGCGACAAGGCAACTAGAAAGCATATTACACCAATTGCAATGACAACGATTCCCGAAATCAGCATCATGGTTTTAATGATGTCTTTAGAATTAGAAGGCAGAATAGCAAGCAATCCATAGACGATAGCAATTAGACCACTTATTATAAAAGTCCAACCGCTTGAATTTGAAGTTTTTATTTCCATATTAGAAAAAATTAATGATTCCTTTGAATACAATAAAATAAAGGCCAAAACCTATCAAGAATACGCCTGCGCACTTATTCATTATAGTGGTGCGTTCGGCATTGAAAAACCGCTGCAATTTGGCAGCACTCCACGATTTCAGAATGTCCAAGGTGAAACTGACTCCAAGAACGAGAGTGAAAAACACAATCGTATTGATTTTTTGTCCTCCCATATTTCCTGCAATAAGTGCCACCGACGAAAACCAGAATATCCATACAAATGGATTCAAGATATTGAGGACAAAGCCTTTGCCAAAATATACGAACCAAGCTGGTTTTTTCTCGATGTTTTTATTAACGATTTGGTCTGACTTTTCATCTAAATACATTTCTTTCTCTTTTACTTTTCTGCCGAAAGTATAAATGCCGAAAAGAAGCAAGATGATACCTGCACCGATACTAAATAGATAGATTTGGTTTTCAGATTTTAAGGTTACTTCAAACGATGTCAAGATGCAGAGCGCGATGACCATGGCATCGTTGAGTATTACACCGAAGGCAAACCACACGGCTTGACGGAAACCTCGGTCCAAACTGGTCTGTACCAAGGTGATGAAAGCAGGTCCCATGTTGATGATAAGGCCTAGGAACAAGCCGAACAATATCGCCCAAAAGATGAAATTGAACGACCACATCTTGTCCAAGTCAGGGATGAGTGCGAAAAATTTGTCTTGCATTTTTTAAGTTTAGAGTTGAAGGTTTAGTGTGTAGAGACGCCGATACATCGCGTCTCAATAAAAATACGCCGATTTATCGCGTCTCAGAGTTTAATGAGTCAACATATTCTTTCCACATGTCGTAGCGTTTGCCTTTCATGACGCGTGGGAATTTGGTGGCACCGCCCCATTTGCCGATCTTCTGTTCCATGAATTCATAGAAGACATGGGTAGGCAGCACGTCGATGAACAGTTCCTTGATGGCTTCGGTGCGCTCAACGGCATAGTCGTCGTTCAGCTTGCAGAGGTTTTCGTCGATTTTCTTGATGGCCATGTTCTTGTCGATAGGCTCGTCGCAGGCGAGATACCAATGGTGGGCATACATCGTGTCGTGACGGATGCCTGCCACCGTGAATTCAGTGATGTGCACGCCCATTTCCTCGGCCATCAGTTCGACGGCGCGGGTCATGTTGTCTTGCGAAAGATGTTCGCCAGTGATGCTCAAGAACTGCTTCGTGCGGCCCGTAATGGCGATTTCGCAGTTCTGCTTGTTGAGGAACTTAATGGTGTCGCCAATCAGGTAGCGCCAAGTGCCGGCACAAGTGGAGAGCAAGATGGCATAATCTGTATTTTCTTCTACTTCGCTCAGCAATAGTGTTTTAGGATGTTCAACGATGGTGCCGTCTTCGGTGAAGTTTTCTTCGTTGAATGGGACGAACTCGAAATAGATGCCGTTATCGACGAGCAGTTGCATGACGCGTTTCTTCAGGTCGATTTGGTAGGCGATGTAGCCTTCCGATGCCAAGTAGCTTTCCACATAGATTACTTCCTTGCCGAAGATGCGTTCGAAACTTTTCTCGTATGGCGTGAAGGCCACGCCGCTGTGGACATAGACCATCAGGTTGGGCCAAATGTCGTGTATGGTCTTCAGGTTGTATTCCTTGATGATGCGTTCAAGCAGGATCTGGACCCAAGCGGGCACGCCGACGATGATGCCGATGTCCCAATTTGGAGCTTCTTTCACCATCAGGTCCATCTTCTCGCCCCAATCCTTGATTTTCGAAATCTTCTGTCCGGGTTTGTAGAAGAACTCGAACCACGACGGAATCTTGCCTGCCGAGATGCCTGAAAGGTCGCCGGCATAGTAGTCAAACTCTTCGTTGTATTGCAGGTCGGTGCTGCCGCCAATCATGAGTACGCCACGACTGTAGAAATCGACAGGGAAATCATATCGCGTGGCCGAAACCAACTGGCGGATGCTGGCGCGTGTGATGCGGTTGTTGAGGCCTCTGGTTATCGGGATGTATTTGCTGGCGGCTTCCGAAGTGCCCGAACTGAGGGCAAAATACTTGATCTTTCCTGGCCATGCGATGTTACGCTTGCCTTCGAGGTTGAGATGCCACCACTCATCGTGCATCTTGTTGTAATCGAACACGGGAACTCGTTGGCGGAAGGCTTCGAGAATATCGTCAGCTGCCAAAATTTCATCGAAATGGTAGAATTTCCCAAATTCCGTGAACTGTGCCCGACGGAGAAGCTTGCGCAGCTCCTTCTTTTGGGCTTTGATGGGATTGATGTTATTTTGACGGATTTCAACCGGTATGTTTTTGATTTGTGCTGCCGTTTTCACTAAGGCACCGAACAATGGAATAGCCATATTGTTGTGTTTTGATTTTGGGCGCAAAGTTAAAGATTTTGGTGGAATAACTGCATATTGAAGAAAAACGAGTATTTTTGTGGCTCAATAAATGTTTTGACAATGAAAAAATATTCACTCGCAACTATCATTGGTTTGTATCTTACCATGATTTCCAGCTTTTCAATGGCTCAGAATATTGAGGTATCTGGCATTCAATCAGGTATTTGGAAAGCCGACACGGTTTTTGTAACCGACAATGTCAATGTTCAGGATGTGCTTCAGATTGAAGCCGGGACGACGGTCTTGTTTAAAGGCTATTACAGCATTAATGTGGAGAAAGGCGCTTCTATCAGTGCTATTGGAACGGAAGATGCTCCTATCATGTTCACCGTTACCGATACTACAGGTTTCCATCTCTTTAATAGTGGAAGAGGTGGTTGGAATGGCATTCGTATGGACAAGGCCGGAAAATCGGATTTCGATTACTGCACTTTCCAATATGGCAAGGCCTCGACGGATATTCAGCAACGCGGTGGTGCTTTTAGCATCAGGAACTGCGAGGAAGTGAACATCAACAACAGCGACCTGTTCTGCAACTTCTCCCGCGAATATGGCGGTGCAATCTATGGCGAGAGCTCAACCATCCACATGGATAACTGCAATGTCGATGAAAACAAGGTGTATTCAGGTATTGATACCATCTATTTCATGTATGGCGCTGGAATGAGTTTCCTGAAGTGCGACCTTGAACTGACCGACATGCGCTTCCGCCGTAACTACGGAGCCATCTCCATTGGCGGCGCCTTGAGTTTGGATAGTTGCTCGGTCGTGCTTGACAGGGCTGAATTCCGTGAAAACTACGGACTTAACGGTGCCGGACTTTACATCATGCGTTGCAACGACAAGGCATGCCGCATCTCCAATTGCCTGTTCGACAACAATCATGCGGGTCATTTTGGTGGTGGCTTGGCTTTTTCCAACGCTTCGCCTGAGGTGGATAACATCGTTGTGACACGCAACCGTGCTGATGGTGTCAATTGCCAAGGTATTTTCTTCTACGAGAACAGTGCTCCAAAGATGAACAACTGCATCATTTGGGACAACAAGAACTTGGAGTCAATGAACTTCTCCGATTCCACCCAAATGTGGCTTTGGACCTTCGACCCTTATGCTCCAGAGTTCCATAATTGTCTGATTCAAGGTGGATTGACACTCGTTACTGGTGCTGAAAATATCAAGGTGAACGAGAACATGATGGAAGCCGATCCTTGCTTTGTTGACCTTGAGAATGGCGATTTGCACTTTAAGTCAGAAAGTCCTTGCATTAACGCAGGCACCAATGCCATTGCGCAAGAATTGCTTGATGGCTACGATCTCGACGGTATTTGGCGCGTTTGTGGAAACGTCATCGACCTTGGGCCATACGAGTTTACGGCAGCAGGCGTTTCGGAACAGGTTCTTTCCGACAGCAAAGTTGCTATCCTTGGCAATCCTATCAATGCTTCATCGCAAGCCAAAATCGAGCTGGAAAAGGCTGGAATAGTGACTGCTACCGTTTTTTCAATTGATGGAAAGATGGTTTGGAACAACAATTTCGGAAAGCTGAATGCTGGTGTCAACTATCTTGATTTAAGCGATTTGGTTCAACTCAATTCAGGTGTTTATTTCTTGCAAATCAATAGTGCTGACGGTGTTTCGGCAACCAAATTTGTGCGATAAGTCTTGAGATTCTCTAAACGACATATCATCCTGGTTTTTGCCTTGTTGTTGGCGGCATCGTCGCTGCAGGCGCAACGTCTTGGCGGTGGACTGATTCTGGGTCCAACGCTTTCGACCATGAAAATGAGCGCCATCGACACAACGTCTTTCCGCTTCGATTTTTGTGGCGGCGTGCGTCTGGCCATCATTCCCGAACATTCCGTTTTCGGTGCCGAAGTCGATGTCATCTATTCGCGTCAAGGGATGCGGACACCACAAGGTGTTGACGATGAGGGAAATAAATTCAGAATCATTGAGAAGTCGAACTACATTAATGTGCCCGTTTTGCTGAATGTGTATTTCCGCCGCTGGAATGAAGACGATGAAGACGAGAGCCGATTTGTTCGTCTGTGTGTCGGACCGCAAATTGGTTTCTGTTTGGGTGGCAACGAAGTGGTTTCTGTGAAGGAGAATAAACAAACAAAGGATTATATAAAACATTGGGAAAAAGGAAGTTACAATTGGTTTGACTATGGTGTGACGGCAGCCGTAAGTTATTGGTTCATTGAAGTCCGCTATACGATGGGAATGAACAATGTCTTCAAAGGCGAAGGCACGTCGCTGAACCATGTG
Source organism: Bacteroidales bacterium (assembly GCA_024400425.1). Classification (GTDB taxonomy): domain Bacteria; phylum Bacteroidota; class Bacteroidia; order Bacteroidales; family F082; genus Limimorpha. The sequence goes on along the minus strand of JAKSMV010000014.1, from coordinate 43,838 downwards.
ATTTCCGTGACTTGGTCGGACATATGGTGATTTTTGCGAATTATCGGAAGCGACAAGTTTTTTTCCTAAACTTGCAACTCGAAAACAACTAAAACAATGAATATAATTATCGCTGGTGATGGTGAAGTTGGTCTGCACTTGGCTGAAGCCTTGGTGCGCAGCAACCACAATATCACTATTGTTGACCCGCACGAGGAACTGCTGAAGATGGTTGAGTCGCATAGCGACTTGATGACCATCACAGGCAATTCGACTTCCATTTCGGTGCTGCAACGCGCCAATGTGAAGAAAGCCGATATCGTCATCTCGGTGCTCCACGACGAACACATCAACCTGTTGACGAGCATCATTGCCAAGAAGTTAGGCGCCAAGAAAGTGATCGCCCGTGTCAATACGATGGAAAACCTTAGTCCGGAAGTGTGGCGCATGTATCAGGATTTGGGTATCGACGGATTGCTTTCGCCAGAAGATATTGCTGCGCAAGAGATTATCTCGCTGCTGAAGCAAAATGCGTCATTGGAAACCTACGATTTCTCGGGTGGCAAGCTGCAACTTTTCATGGTGAAACTCGAATCGGAAGCCGAAATCGTTGGCAAGTCGGTCGAAGAAGTGGTTGACCAATACCAACATATCGAATTCCGTATCGCTGTCATTCACCGTCGCCAGAACACGTTCATTCCTCACGACGACGATGTCTTCCAAGTGGGCGACATGGTGTATGTGGTCACCAAGCCGCATGCCATCAACGATATTATCAAACTGAGTGGAAAGAAGCAGATTAATGTCCAGAATGTGATGATTGTTGGCGGCGGTCGTGTAGGTAGAATCACTGCCAAGCGACTTGAAAACATGTTGAACATCAAGATATTGGAGAAGAGCAAGGAGCGTTGCATGGAACTTACCAACCACCTTTCGGAATCGTTGGTGGTGAATGCCGATGCCCGTAACCTCGAACTGCTCGAAGACGAAGGCATCAAGGATATGGACGCTTTCATTGCTGTGACCGACAATACCGAAACCAATATCCTCACTTGCCTGCAAGCCAAGTCGTTTGGTGTGAAGAAGACCATCGCCTTGGTCGAAAACATCGACTATATCGACATCTCGCAAAACATTGGCATCGACTCCATCATCAACAAGAAGTTGATAGCCGCTTCCTATATGGTGAAATACACGTTGGGTGCCAAGGTGTCGTCGCTGAAGTGCCTCAGTGGCATCGATGCCGACATTGTGGAGTTCGACGTCAGGGCAGGTTCGGCGGTCACCCGACAAACCATTGGCCATCTCGATATGCCCGACGATGCCATCATCTGTGGTATCACACGCGATGGCGAGAGTTACATCGCCACCGAAGATTTCCAGATTGAGACCGACGACCAAGTTGTGGTGTTGGTTTTGCCGACGGGCATTCATGGTGTAGAACATTTGTTCCGTTAATGTCATGAAACTGCTGAGCAAAGTCAATATTCCTTTGATTGTCAGAATCGAGGGATTACTGTTGCTCCTCGAAGGCCTTTTCATGCTGCTGGTGTTGCCCTTCACCTATTTCTATTCGGGCGTCTATGTCTTCAGTATGCCTGTTTCGGCGCTCATCACTTTGATGATGGGTTTTGTCATGATGGTTGCTACCCGTAGCCATAAGAATGACAAGACGACTTCGCGCGATGGGGTCGTCGTAGTGTGCATCTCGTGGTTGATTCTGTCGTTATTTGGATGTCTTCCTTATCTTTTCAGCAAGAGCGTCCCTAATTTCACCGATGCTTTCTTTGAGGCTCTTTCGGGCTTTACGACAACGGGAGCCACTGTCTTGACCAACATTGAAAGCGTTTCGAAAGACATTCTCTTTTGGCGAAGCATGACCCAATGGATAGGTGGCTTGGCCATCATCGCGTTCCCGATAGCCATCTTGCCCTTTTTGAGCATTGGAGGCATGCAACTGTTCATCACCGAGCTGAATGGCATCACTTACGATAAGCTCCATCCGCGTATCATGCACACAGTCAAACGCGTATGGTTCCTTTATATATTCTTCACGTTGCTGGAGACGTTCTTGCTTTGCTTGGGCGACATGAATTTGTATGACGCGCTTTGCCACTCGATGACTACGATTTCGTCGGGCGGTTTTTCGACTCGCAATGCCAACATATCTGCATTTTCGGGTTATTCGCAAATGGTGGTCTGTGCTTTCATGGTGCTTTCGGGATGCAATTTCACGCTGTTGCTTCTTTGCATTTTCAGGGGTAGGTTCGTGGCCGTTTTCCGCGACGAGGAGTTTTCTGCCTATCTGAAAAACATCTTCTTCGTCAGTATAGGTTTCGTCTTGGTGCTGCTTTTCGTCAATCATGTCGGGGCGGCAACAGCTTTCCGCCAGTCGTTCTTCAGTGTGGTTTCGTGTATCACGACAACGGGTTTCTATGTGACTGATTACAGCCAGTGGCCATTGTTCTTGTTGCTATTCATGCTTTTGCTGATTTTTGTTGGTGGCTGTTCTGGCTCGTCGTCGGGTGGCATCAGGGTGATTCGTCATCTCATTTTTGTCCGCAATTCGTTTCTCGAACTGAAACGTATCATTCACCCCAATGCTATCATTCCTGTGAAAATTAATAGTAAGTCACTGACTTCCAATGGAGTATATAAGAATATCATATTCATTTTCATTTATTTCTTCGTTTTCGTTGCCGGAACGATGATTTTGCTTTCGATGGGCATCGATTTTGCGACTTCAATAGGGGCTTCGTTGGGAACGCTGAGCAATGTAGGCGTTTCGATTGGCAGCGTCGGGCCGTTTGGTTCGTATGTCTTTATGCCGCAAGCCGCCAAATGGATATTGATGGTGTTCATGCTTCTGGGCCGACTTGAATTGTTCACGCTCATCATCTTGTTTTCAAGAGAATTTTGGAAAAATTAATCAATACTATTTAATGTTATGAAAATCAAATATTTGTTCTTTTTTGCATTGATGTTGTCATCCACATGTCTTTTTGCCCAAAAGCAATATACGCTGCAATCGCCCGATGCCAACATCACTGTTACGATTGATGCTGACGAAGAGTTGACGTATTCGGTCATGCATGGTTCAACGCAAATACTCGCGCCTTCTGCCATCGCCATGAGTCTCGACAACGGCAAGGTCTTGGGCGAAAATCCCAAGGTGATTAGCACCAAGACCAATTCGGTCAACGAGGTTATCAAGGCCAATTTCTACAAGAAAGCTGAAATCGTTGATAATTATAATGAATTGAGTATCACGTTTCAAGGTCGATATAAAGTGATTTTCCGTGCCTACGACGATGGCGTGGCTTATCGTTTTGTGACCTATTTCCCTGGAACGATTACTGTTGAAAGCGAGACCGCCGATTTCAATTTCGATGCCGACTATACTGCCCTTGTCCCTTACGTCAATGCGCGCCGAGGCGAAGGCGATTTCATCAACCAGCAGTTTTTCACCTCTTTCGAGAATGTCTATACCACCACGAAACTCAGCCAGACGGAACCTGACCGCTTGGTGTTCCTGCCTTGCATGGTTCAGCTCAACGATGGCAAGAAAGTGATCGTCACCGAAGCCGACTTGGAAGATTTTCCTGGCCTTTTGCTACGCAACGAATCGGGTAAGACGGGCTTCTCGGCCATTCATGCCGGCTACCCGAAAACCGAAGAACAAGGTGGTCACAACAACCTGCAATATGTGGTGAAGGAACGTGAGGACTTCATCGCTCAAGTGACGGGCAAGCGCAGTTTCCCTTGGCGTTGCTTGGTGATTTCGGAAACCGATAAGGAACTGGCTAACAGCGACATGGTCTATAAACTTGCCGAGCCTTGCCGTGTCGAAGACCTTTCGTGGATTAAGCCTGGCAAGGTGGCTTGGGACTGGTGGAATGCCTGGAACCTCTATGGCGTTGACTTCGAGGCAGGTATCAACAACGACACCTATAAATATTATATCGACTTCGCATCAAAGTATGGCATCGAATACGTCATCCTCGACGAAGGCTGGGCGGTGAACAAGCAAGCCGACCTCTTTCAGGTGGTGCCCGAAATCGACCTTCCCATGTTGGTGAAATATGGTCAGGAGCACAATGTCGGCATCGTGCTTTGGGCTGGCTATGCCGCCATCGACAAGGACATGGAGCATGTCTGCCAACATTATTCGGAGATGGGCGTGAAGGGCTTCAAGGTCGATTTCATGGACCGCGACGACCAGAAAGTGGTTGATTTCTACTATCGTATGGCCGAAATGGCTGCAAAATACCATCTGTTTGTCGATTTCCATGGTGCCTACAAACCAACGGGCTTGAGCCGCACCTATCCTAATGTGCTGAACTATGAAGGTGTTTTCGGTCTCGAACAAGCCAAGTGGGACAACGAGGACGATCTGGTGACCTACGAAGTCACGATTCCGTTTATCCGCATGGTTGCCGGTCCTTTCGATTTCACGCAAGGTGCCATGAAAAACGCTGGAAAAAACAATTTTGCTGCCATCTATACCGAGCCGATGAGCCAAGGCACACGTTGCCGTCAACTGGCTGAATATGTGATTTTTGAATCGCCATTCAATATGCTTTGCGACAGTCCGAGCAACTATCTGAATGAAGACGAGTGCACGCAGTTCATCGCCAATGTGCCAACCACTTGGGACGAGACCATTGTTCTCGATGGCAAGGTGGGTGAGTATCTTGTGATTGCTCGCCGCAAGGGCTTCCATTGGTATATCGGAGCCATCACCAACTGGGAAGAGCGTGATATCGAACTTGATTTGAAGCCATTGCAAAGTGGCGCCAAGTCGGGCCACATGTTCCGCGATGGAGTCAATGCCAACCATGTAGGTAAGGACTATGTCTCGGAGACCTACCAAGTGATGGGCAACAAGCTGAAGGTGCATCTCGCCCAAGGCGGCGGCATGGTGCTGGTGCTGTAAGTTATAGTAATCCTTTGTTTGGCAAACTTGTTATCTGCTAGGCTGACTGCCGCTTCGCGTCCTTGCGAACGCAGTGAAGCAAACCAGATATTGCCACTACATGTCGTCCGCATTCTTATAAAAGACAATATGTTAGATACGCGTGATACGTGGAGGCAAACTTGTTGTCTGGATGGCTTCGTTCCTCGCCATGACCCGAGGCGCGTGGTGGTGGGCGAAGCCCATTAGACTAATTCGTAAAATTTGTAGAAATCATTCAAAACTCATCCTTGAACTTAATGTCCTTGACATTGAGTTGGAGGGTGGTGCGTCCTTGCCAGGTGTTGTATTCAAGGTGATAGCATACGCTGAAAGGCTCGCCGTCGTGGATGCGGTCGAAGAGCTCGCCTTTTTGGAAAGCGATGCCCGAGAATGGAGCGAGTCCGATTTCCTTGTCGCCTTGTTGCGAGATGGTGAGTTTCAGGTGCTTGTTGCTGCCTACTGGGCGCGAGCCTCCCGTGTCAATCACATCGTCGGTCCAGAAGACTGGGGCGAGGTTGCCCGGGCCGAAAGGAGCAAACTGGTTGAGGATGCGCATGAACTTAGGAGTGATGTCGCGGAAGTTGATTTTCAGGTCAACTTCAAGTTCGGGAACGGCATCTTCCATGGTGAGGTTCTCGCTTACGTATTTCTCGAAACGGCGTTGGAATTCAGGCAGGTTTTCAGGTTTCATCGAAAGGCCTGCGGCATATTTGTGGCCACCGAAGTGTTCGAGCAGGTCGGAGCAGTTGTCGATGGCATCGTAGATGTCGAAATTCTTGATGGAACGCGCCGAACCCGTCACCAAGTCACCGGCTTTGGTGAGTACGATGGTAGGACGGTAGTAATAGTCGGTGAGGCGCGAAGCCACGATACCGATGACGCCCTTGTGCCAGTTTTCGTTGAAGACGACGGTGCTGGCCGCATTGTGGAGTTGCGGGTTGGCATGGATCATGTCGAGGGCTTCCTCGGTGATGCGGTTGTCGAATTCGCGGCGCATGTCGTTCAGGTCGTTGATGGAGGCTGCCAGCTTTTCGGCATGTTCTTTCTTCTCGGCGATGAGCAAGCGCACTGAATCGGAAGCCTTGTCGATGCGGCCTGCCGCGTTGATGCGTGGCCCGATGAGGAATACCAAGTCGCTGATGGTCAACTCTCTGGTGAGCACATTCTCTGTCTCTGCGTTTTCGTCGGCATCGTCGCGACGGCGGATGCCTGCATGTTGCAAGATGGCTTCGATGCCCGGACGCGGATTCTTGTTGAGCTGTTTCAGGCCATAATAGGCGAGCACACGGTTCTCACCCGTGATGGGGACGATGTCGGCTGCGATGCTCACGGCCAGCAAGTCGAGAAGGTCGAAGACCTGGTCGATGTTGCCTAAGCCTTTCATCGAGAGGGCGGTAATCAGTTTGAAGCCGACGCCGCAACCTGAAAGTTCGTCGTAAGGATAGGTGCAGTCGGGACGCTTGGGGTCGAGCACAGCCACGGCATTGGGCAGCACGTCGCCGGCACGATGGTGGTCGCAGATGATGAAATCGACGCCACGCTCGTTGGCGTATTCGATGCGCTCGACGGCCTTGATGCCGCAGTCGAGTGCGATGACCAGCTTGAAACCGTTTTCGGCAGCATAGTCGATGCCCTTGAAGGAGATTCCATAACCTTCTTCATAGCGGTCGGGAATGTAGAACTCGATTTTCTTCTTCTTGAAGAAAGGCTTCAGATAGCTGTAAACCACAGCCACGGCGGTGGTGCCGTCAACATCATAGTCGCCATAGACCAAGAGTTTCTCGCCTTCGTTGATGGCGCGCAAAATGCGGTCGATGGCCTTGTCCATGTCTTTCATCAGGAAAGGATCGTGGAGTTGGCTGAGCGAAGGGCGGAAGAAGGTTTTTGCCTCTTCGTAGTCCGAAATTCCGCGTTGTACAAGCAAAGTGGCAAGGTTCTCGTCGATATTGAGAGCCTTGATGATTTCTTCAACTTGCTGTTTGTCAGCCGATTGATTTAATATCCACCTTGTATCCATCCGCATAATTTTGAATTTGCTAAGATATGAAGAATTCCTTTATGAAAAGGCTTTATTTTTTGTTTTAGGAAGATTTTCAATCTATTTATCTTGTATTCAGCGAATTATTTTTTTATTATTTATTGAAACCGGTTTTTGAACCTAAAAATCTGCTTTAATCCAGAAGCTGTTTATAATGGATAAAAATAGAATTGGTATGGGGAAAGAAATCTGGAGTTTTTGCAAAAGGCATTTCGTTGCTTTTAACGTTTTAACATCTTAACATCCCATAGCACCGGAAAGACCAAAAATGATTTTCCTAGTTAGAGAAAAAAATTTCTCTAGTTAGAGAAATGAAATTTGGCTGTTTTCCCATGGAGTAGGATGGATGTGCCCAATCAAAATCCAAACAACTCCCTTGGCAAAACAAATAGCTTATAGATACACGCTTTCATCGATATGGCATGGTCTTTTTGCGAAAGCCAAAACAATTTCGAAAATTGTTGATAATTTGTTCAAAAAAATAGTTGCGTCGTGCTCTTTTTTTTTATATTCTTGCATTTCAAAATCACTAAAACTTTATTCCCTTGAAGAAAATTAAAACAGCTTTAATATCAGTATTTTACAAGACAGGTATAGATACTATTGTCAGTTTGCTCAAGCAAAATGACGTTCAGATATATTCCACTGGTGGCACATACGAATACATCAAGGCCATCGACCCGACAGTGAAAACCGTCGAGTCGCTCACGGGTTATCCGTCCATTTTGGGTGGCCGTGTGAAGACTTTGCATCCTCAGGTGATGGGTGGCATTTTGGGCCGTCGTGAACTGGAATCGGACCAGCAGGAAATGGCGCAATACAACATCCCAACCATCGACCTCGTCATCGTTGACCTCTATCCTTTTGAGGAAACCGTGGCCCACACCGACGACAAGGATGCCATCATCGAGAAAATCGACATCGGAGGCATCTCGCTCATCCGCGCTGGTGCCAAAAACTTCAACGATGTGCTGATTGTGCCTTCGCAAAAGTATTACGGAGAACTCATCCGGTTGCTTGAAGCACAACATGGTGAGACTTCGATTGACGACCGCCGCCGCTTTGCTGGCTATGCCTTTGGCGTGAGCTCGCATTACGACAGCGCCATCTATCGTTGGTTTGCCAAGGATGAGGCCACACCCGAATTGCGCATTTGCGAAGACGAAGGCACGGCTTTGCGCTATGGCGAGAATCCTCACCAGAAAGGCACTTTCTATGGCGACTTGAATGCGATGTTCGAAAAACTGCATGGCAAGGAGTTGTCATACAACAACTTGCTTGACCTTGATGCAGGCCTCAACCTCATTCGTGAGTTCAATGAACCAACCTTCGCCATCCTCAAGCACAACAATCCTTGCGGAACGGCCTGCCGACCCACTGTGAAGGAAGCCTACCTCGATGCCCTTGCCGGCGACCCCGTTTCGGCTTACGGTGGCGTGCTCGTCTGCAATCGTCCTATTGATATCAACGCGGCGCAAGACATCAACAAGTTGTTCATCGAAGTCATCGTGGCCCCTGATTACGAGGAAGGCGTGCTCGACCTGCTCTTCTCGAAGAAAAACCGCGTCATCTTGCGCCTCAAGGCCGACCAATATGCACCAAAGACGGTGAAGACAGCCTTGAACGGCTATCTCGTCCAAGACCGTGACCTTCACACTGAGACACCTGACGATTTCCAAGTCATCACGACCAAGGCTCCGACTGCTGCCGAGATTGAAGACATGGTTTTCGCCAACAAGATTGTGAAGCACAGCCGTTCGAATGCCATTGTACTGGCCAAGGGCAAGCAACTCTGCGCCTCTGGCATAGGTCAGACTTCGCGTGTCGATGCGCTGAAGCAAGCCATCGAAAAGGCACGCTCGTTCAATTTCGACCTGAATGGTGCCGTGCTCGCTTCCGATGCTTTCTTCCCCTTCAAGGATTGTGTCGAACTGGCTCACGAAGCAGGCATCACCGCCATCGTGCAACCTGGCGGATCGGTGCGCGACCAAGAATCAATCGATTGCTGCAACGAGAATGGCATCAGCATGGTATTTACAGGATTTAGACATTTCAGACATTAAGTGACTTCGGGACTACGAGACCTCGTGGCTTTCCCGCAAACAACAAACAATTCAACAATAAACAACTCAACAATATGGGAGCTTTTTCATTCCTAAACAAAGAAATCGCTATTGACCTTGGTACGGCCAACACGATTATCATATACAACGACAAGGTGGTCGTTGACGAGCCTTCCATCGTGGCTATGCAGCGCGACAACAAGAAAATCATTGCCGTAGGCAAGCGCGCCATGCTTATGGATGGTAAGACCCACGAAAACATCAAGACCATCCGCCCATTGCGCGACGGTGTCATCGCCGACTTCCAGGCCGCCGAATACATGATGCGCGAGATGATCAAGATGATTACCTTCAAGAACACGCTTTTCCCACCGAGCCTCAAGATGGTGATATGCATCCCTTCGGGCATCACCGAGGTGGAGGAACGCGCCGTGAAGGACAGTGCCGAACAAGCTGGCGCTAAGGAAGTGCGTCTGATTCATGAACCAATGGCTGCCGCTATCGGTATCGGAATCGATGTGCTCGAACCTACAGGCAACATGATTGTTGACATAGGTGGCGGTACTTCCGAAATCGCCGTTATCGCCTTGGGCGGTATCGTCAACAACAAGTCAATCCGTATCGCTGGTGACGATTTCACTGCCGACATCGAGGAATACATGCGTAAGCAACACAACATCATCGTGGGTTCACGTACGGCTGAACGCATCAAGATTGAGGTTGGCGCAGCCATTCCGCAACTCGACAATCCGCCCGATGACTATGCAGTCCAAGGTCGCGACATGCTGACAGGTATCCCGAAGGAAATCAAGGTGAACTATGCCGAAATCGCCCACTGCCTCGACAAGAGCATCATGAAGATTGAGACCGCTGTGCTGAATGCCCTCGAACTCACTCCTCCTGAATTGTCGGCTGATATCTATCGCACGGGTATTTACCTCACGGGTGGTGGTGCCTTGTTGCGTGGTTTGGACAAGCGCTTGAATGCCAAGACCAAACTTCCAATCCATGTCGCCGAAGACCCACTGCGTGCTGTGGCTCGTGGTACCGGTATTGCACTGAAGAACTTCGACCGCTTTACATTCCTTATTAAATAAGGTATGCAAGAGCTTTTGGATTTCATCAAAAAGCATCACTTCGTCATCTTGTTCATCTTGCTCGAAGTGATTTCTCTTTTGTTGCTCGCCCGAAGCCAGAATTTCCAGAAACAGCGTGTCATCAGTACGACGAACGATGTTGTCGGGAAGTTCTCGGAATGGGGCAGCGAGATAGGGAATTACTTCCGCTTGAGTAAGGCTAACAAACAACTGGCCGAGGAGAATGCCTTCCTCCGTCAGCAGCTTGCGGTGGTTGTCGATACGACATCGAATTCGTATGTGATTAACGAACGCGACACCATCTACGAGTATATTCCAGCCCAAGTGGTGAAAAACAGCATCAATCAGGCAAACAACTATATCATCATCGACAAAGGCCGTGTCGATGGCATCGAGCGTGATATGGCCGTCATCTCGTCGGAAGGCTTGGTGGGTGTTGTTGCCGATGTCAGCAAGCATTATGCATCGATAATCAGCTTGTTGCACTCCAATTCGGTGATTGGCGTGCGTTTCCAGAATAATCAGGAAATTGGTAGTTTGGTGTGGGAAACCAACAATTACAAGTATGGCATTGTCAAGGATATTCCTACCCATGTCGTGCTTCAGCAAGGCGATACCGTGCTCACCAATTCATGGTCATACATCATTCCTGAGGACTTGATGGTGGGAACGGTGGAAGAGCTTTACTTGTCGAGCAAAGGCGATCTGAACAACGCCAAAATCAAGTTCGCCTCCGATTTTGCCACCTTGAGGCATGTCTATGTGATTAAAGATTTGTATAAATCCGAGCTTGACTCGCTCAGGATGAACCAGAATTAAAATAAGGGCAATGAACAAAACCATACTCAACATCATCCGTTTTGTGGCACTCATTCTCTTCCAGGTGTTTGTTGTCAACCACATCCGTTTGGGTGGCTATGTGCATCCTTATGTGTATGTGATTTTCGTCATGCTCTTGCCTATCAACATACCCAACTGGCAGTTGCTGCTGTCGGGGTTCGGCATTGGCTTGGCCGTTGACCTTTTCTGTGGCACACCGGGATTGCACGCCGGAGCGACCACCTTCATGGCTTTTTGCCGGCCATTTATCCTTGACCTTCTTTCGGGACACCAGAAATATGAAAACGTACAGTCGCCCAATCTCAACCAACTAGATGGCATTTGGTTTGTCAAATACACATCGTGCATGGTGTTGGTGCATCATCTGTTTCTTTTTGTGGCCGAGTCGTTCAGCTTCAGGCTGTTCGGCCAGGTTCTGCTCCGCATATTGATAAGTGCTCCCGTTTCGGTTTTCCTCATCATGATGATTCTGTATATCTTCAAATCGGATAAGAAAAGAGATTCAAGATAAACTCAAATACACATATTGCTATGAAAAAACATATCGTTTTAATCCTTGCCCTCGCTTTGGGTTTCGCTTCGTGCGAAAAGAAAGCCACCACCTTTAATGTTAGCGTCAATTTGGCAAATGCTGACGAAAACACGATGGTCTATTTGAGAAAAATGGTTGACAACAAGCCTGTTACTGTCGATTCGGCAATGTTCACCGATGAGATGGCTGTGCTGACCGATAGCATTGGCGACCCGCAGATGCTTTACATGCTGAAAGTGAAAGACATGCGTGGCTCGATGCAGTTCTTCCCAGAAAACCAAGATGTTACCGTTACTGGCGACCTTGAAAACCCTCAAGAAGTGAAGATTATGGGTGCCGAAGCTCAAAGCTTGTTCAACGAATACAACGAAGCCGATAACGCCATCCTTGAGCAAATCAAAGACTTGTATGCACAGATGGAAGTTGCCTACAATGCCAACGATACCGTTGCCATAGAGCAACTTGATGCTAAAGGCGATTCCATCAGGCAAGCCAGCCAGGACTATCAGAATGATTTCATCAAGACGAATGCCGGCAGTTTTGTTGCGCATTACATCTTGAACAGCATTAAGCAAGACCTTCCTTTGGAAGAGTTGAAGGAAAAGAGAGCCGCTTTCGCCACCGAATCAATCTATTCGAAGGATTTGGACGACTATATCAGCAAGCAGGAAGCCCTCGAAATTGGCCAGCCTTTCATCGATTTCACCTTGCAGACCGCTGAAGGCGAAAGCGTCAATCTCGCTGAGCGCATTGCTGCCAACAAGGTCACGATGGTTGACTTCTGGGCTTCGTGGTGCGGCCCGTGCCGTCACGAAAATCCTTTCGTGAAAGCCGCCTACGAGAAGTATCACGAGCTGGGCTTCGATGTGTTGGCCGTTTCTGTCGATCAAGACGAAGCCGCTTGGCTGAAAGCCGTCGAGGCCGACGCATTGCCTTACACTCAGGTTCGCGACGTGGAAAATTCCGCTTCCGACAGTTACCTTATTTACTATATTCCATCAAACTTCCTCTTCGACCAAGAAGGTAAAATCATCGCCAAGGGTCTGAGAGGCGAGGAACTGGAAGCTAAGTTGGCTGAAATCCTTCAATGATGAAAAAGCATTTTCTTCCTTTAGCCGTGGTGCTGATGTTGGCTGCCTGCAATCATCAGCCAGCTGTCGAGACTTTCCCGATTCATGTAGATTTAGCCAATGCCGATGGCCAGATGCTCTATTTGCAAAAAGGCGGTCAAACCATCGATTCGGCAGTCGTCGAGAATTGGAAAGCTACCTTCAATATGCCCGTTTGTGCCGACAACGAGATGTATGCCATCATGCTGAAAGATTGGCGACGTCCGTTCGCTTTCTTCGTTGATAACGTGGAAACGAATCTTGAAGGCGACAGCCAAAATCCAAGTTCTATCGTTGTGAAAGGCTCGGAGACCCATGCACGTTGGGATGCCTTCGTGGAGGGTTATGATGCGCTTGAAGCCAAGTCTGACTCCATTAGCCAGCAAATTGCGCTTGCCAAGCAGAATGGCGACCAAACCTTGGCCGAACAGCTTCAGCAGCAATATGACGATGCCTACGAAATCCAGAAGATGTATTGCTTCGACTATGTCTGGGAGCATCCAACCGACCCCGTGGCGCATTATGTGCTCTATCGCTACAAGTGGCACTTTGGTCCATGCGAAATCCGGTATATGATCGACAACATACATCAAGCCGACAGCTCGATTCACTCGAATAACCTGACAGTGATGGAAGAATATGTCGAAAAGTTGGAGCGTACACAAGCCGGACAGCCCATCATCGATTTCACGCAAAACGATGCCGAAGGCAATCCTGTGACGCTTTCGGAACTTGCCCAAGGCAAGCTCTTGCTTGTCGATTTCTGGGCTTCGTGGTGCCCCGACTGCCGCAAGGAGAACCCGAATGTGGTAGCCGCCTACAACCGCTTCCACGAACAAGGTTTCGACGTGTTGGGCGTTTCGTTCGATACGAAGAAGGAAGCCTGGCTTGCCGCCATCGAAAAGGATGGCTTGACCTGGACGCACGTCAGCGACCTGCAAGGATGGAACAATGCGGCTGGCCAACTCTATTCCATCGCTTTCATTCCTCAGAATGCGCTGATTAAAGACGGCATGATTGTCGCCCGCAACCTCGAAGGCGAAGCACTGATGGCAGAGATCGAACGCCAGTTGCAATAATTGATTATCAGATGTTCTATTGTAGAGACGCGCCATGGCGCGTCTCTACAAATCTGCCGCATACGCCACAAATGGCGGATTGGGATAATCCTCTTTGCTGTAAGTCAAAGGCAAACCATCGCTGATGCGCAGTACCTTGCCGCCAGCGGCACCGAGAATGGCATCGGCGGCGGCGGTGTCCCATTCCTTGGTCTTGCTGTAACACACATACACGTCGGCACTGCCTTCGGCCAAACGGGCAAACTTCAGGCTGCTGCCACATGAATCGATGAGCAAATCGGGATGTTCGGGGCGAAGATACTTGTCGATGTAGTCATCCACTTCATGCGTGCGGTGCGAGCGGCTAACCAAGACCGTGAAAGGCCGCGAGGTTTCCGGTTTGTGAGCATTTTTCCAATCATCACAATCCAAAAGTGCAAAAGTTCTACTGTCATGGACCATCGCAACTTTTCTTACACTTTTATCATTGATGGCATACCACAGCGTATCAGAGACAGGTGCATAAATCACACCTAAAACAGGACGTGCCTCATCGATTAATGCAATGTTCACGGTAAATTCACCATTCCGGTTGACGAATTCCTGTGTGCCGTCCAATGGATCGACGAGCCAATATCTTGAGAATTGCGAGCGGTCGCCGGGCAAATCTTCTTCGCTGACAAAGGGCAAATTGCTGGTTTCCAGCATTTCCTTGATGAGGTTGCTGGCGCGCAAATCGGCTTGTGTGACGGGCGAAGCGTCGCTTTTCACATACACATCAAAAGGCGTGGCATACACCTCCATAATGATTATTCCGGCCTCAAGAGCGGCCTCAATAGCCAATGACAATAGTGTTTCCATGGGGACAAAGATAGGGAAATTTGCTTCTTGATGTTGCTTAGCCATTACTTTGCAAAAACCTGTCGCCAAAAAGCAGCAGATGAAATTTATTTTTCTGATTTTCAATATACTAAAAAAATAATTGCAAAAAAGTTTCTTATTTCCGCTTTTATTACACTAATTTTGCGCCCGAATTTTCGAGGGACACCTCTTATATAATACATTAGAGAATGGCAAAAAACTTAGTAATCGTCGAGTCACCGGCCAAGGCAAAAACCATCGAAGGTTTCCTTGGAAAAGAATACACGGTGAAAGCGAGTCACGGACACGTGCGTGATTTGAACAAGAACGCGCTGAGCGTTAATATTGAAAAGGACTTTGAACCAGAATATGAGATTTCGGACGACAAGAAGGCATTGGTTACCGAACTGAAGAAGTTGGCCAAGGCTGCCGACACGGTGTGGCTGGCATCCGATGAGGACCGCGAGGGAGAATCCATCTCGTGGCACCTTTATGAAGCTCTCGACCTAAAGAAGAAAGACACCAAGCGTATCGTGTTCCATGAGATTACTAAGTCGGCTATCTTGAATGCCATCGAAAATCCGCGTGATATCGACATGGACCTCGTGGCAGCCCAACAAGCCCGTCGCGTGCTCGACCGTCTGGTGGGTTACGAACTGTCGCCACTGTTGTGGAAAAAGGTGAAACCGTCGTTGTCTGCCGGCCGTGTGCAATCGGTGGCTGTGCGCCTCATCGTTGAGCGTGAGGAAGAAATCAAGAACTTCCAGCAGACCAGCGCTTATCGTGTCACTGCCAACTTCACCTTCATCAAAGATGACCAGGAATACACTTTGGCTGCCGAGTTGCCTTATCGTTTCGAAAAGGAAGATGAAGCCCGCGAGTTTGTGCAGTCGTGTGTCAAGGCTTCCTACAAGATTGATTCTATCGAGAAGAAGCCTGCCCAGCGCTTCCCGGCACCGCCTTTCACCACTTCGACCTTGCAGCAGGAAGCTGCCCGCAAGTTAGGCTTCTCGGTGTCGAACACGATGCGCCTTGCCCAGCAACTTTACGAATCGGGAAAAATCACCTACATGCGTACCGACTCGGTCAACCTTTCAAGTCTCGCCTTGGACATGGCAAAGAAGGAAATTACGGCCAAATATGGTGCCGAATATGTGAAAACCCGTCAATATCAGACCAAGACCAAGGGCGCACAAGAAGCGCACGAAGCTATCCGCCCGACCTACCTTGACCAGCACGACATCAAAGGCACTGCCGACGAACGCAAACTCTACGAACTGATTTGGAAACGTACCATCGCCTCGCAAATGGCTGACGCACAAATGGAACGTACCAATGTCAATATTGGTGTTTCGTCAACCGACAAGCAGTTTGTCGCCACAGGCGAAGTCATCCTCTTCGATGGTTTCCTGAAGGTCTATAAGGAAAGCTTCGACGACGACAACGCCGAAGACTCAGCCAGCATCCTTCCACCACTTGAAATCGGCATGTCGCTCGACCTCGACAAGATGGAAGCCCAGCAACGCTATTCGCGCCATCCATTGCGCTACACCGAAGCCAGTCTGGTGAAGAAGATGGAGGAACTCGGAATCGGCCGTCCTTCAACCTACGCACCAACCATTTCCACCATTCAGAAACGCGAATATGTCATGAAAGGTGATGTGAAAGGCGATACCCAAAGTTTCAAGGTCATTACTTTGAAAAACAATAAGATAACAGAGAAACTCAGCAAAGAAAACTATGGTGCCGAAAAAGGCAAGTTGCTGCCTACCGATGTCGGCGTTTTAGTCAATAAGTTCTTGATTCAGTATTTCGAAAGCATTATCGACTACAATTTTACCGCCAACGTGGAAAAGGAATTCGACAAGATTTCGGAAGGCGAATGCAAGTGGAACGCGATGATCAAGGATTTCTATAAGGATTTCCACAACCAGATTGTGTCAACCACCGAAAATTCGGGCAAGTTCAGCGGTGAAAAACTGTTGGGCATTGACCCTGCAAGCGGTAAAAATGTTTATGTGAAAGTAGGTCGTTTTGGTCCTGTGGCACAAATCGGCGATACCGAATCGGAAGAGAAACCTCGCTTTGCCGGTCTGAAGAAAGACATGAGCATCGAGACTGTCACTCTGGAAGAAGTGCTCAAGTTGTTCGATTTTCCACGTACACTTGGCGAGTTTGAAGGCAAGGAAGTGAGTGTCGCCATCGGCCGTTTTGGTCCTTACATCAAGCACGACAGCAAATTCTACAGTTTGGCCAAGACCGACAATCCGGCATACGTCGAACTCGACCGCGCCATCGAATTAATCAACGAAAAGCGCAAGAGCGACATCGACAATATCATCCGCGTGTTCGACAACGATGCCGAAATGCGTATCTTGAATGGTCGTTATGGTCCTTACATCTCCTATAAAAAGGCCAACTACAAGATTCCAAAAGGCACTGATCCTAAGGAACTTGACTATGCTGCTTGTGTCGCCATCGTGGAAGACCCAGCTAACGCACCAAAGAAGAAGACTGTAAGAAAGAAATGATTATTTTTGCACTCTAAAAAGAATTCATAACAATCACAAATAACAACAAAATGGAAAAGAAAGACCTACTGAAAGAAACCATTAAGCACATCGATATCAAGAAGTATGATTCGACTGAACTGATTGACGCCATGCGTGGCATGAGCTTCACCAGCCGCGACACCGCTCGCGCTGCCGACATCCTCACCATGATGTGCAAGGAAAAAGAATGCACCAACATCCTCACCATCGCCGGTTCGACCTCGGCCGCTGGCTGTATGCAAGTGTATGTTGACATGGTGAAGAACAAGATGATCGACGTCGTCGTTTCGACCGGCGCTTCCATCATCGACATGGACCTCTTCGAAGCCCTCGGTTTCAAGCACTATGTGGGTACCAAGGAAAACGTCATCCCTGACACAACCTTGCGCGAACTCTACATCGACCGTATCTATGATACCTTCATCGACGAAGAGGAACTGCAGGCCTGCGACAATGCTACCTACGAACTGGCTAACATGCTCGAAGCTCGTCCTTACAGCTCACGCGAATTCCTCTATGAACTCGGCAAGTGGCTGCACAACGGCCGTGGCGTGAAGAAGGAAAGCCTCATCCAGACTTGCTACGAATGTGGCGTGCCGATTTTCTGCCCTGCCTTCAGCGACAGCTCAGCTGGCTTCGGCATCGGCAAGCACCAGTGGGAACGCGCACAGAAGGGTGAAAAATACCTCAGCATCGACTCAGTGTGCGACTTCATCGAACTCACCAAGATCAAGATGGCTGCTCCACAAACCGGTCTGTTCATGGTCGGTGGCGGCACTCCTAAGAACTTTGCCCAAGACACCGTCGTTTGCGCCGAAATCCTTGGCCACGAAGTGCCAATGCACAAATATGCTATCCAAATCACCGTCGCCGACGTGCGCGATGGCGCTTGCTCGTCATCGACATTGCTCGAAGCAGGCAGCTGGGGCAAGGTGAGCGAAGAACTGCAACAGATGGTGTATGCCGAAGGTACCACCGTTATTCCAGCCATCGCTTCATACGTCTATCACAACGGCGCTTGGAAAGACCGCGAATACAAGAACTGGCAGAAGATTTACCAAAAGTAAACCCCAAGCCTTTCGATAAATGAATTAAACGGGAATGCTTTTGCGTTCCCGTTTTTTTTCTATTTTAGCAACTTGTTTGACAAAATAATATCTCTATGGAAATCAATATGTTCCTTGATCCGGTTGACGAAAAATGCTTTGTCGCCAATGTCCGTCCGGGCAAAAACACCTTGGGCGAAACCATCACAATCTTCCGCAACGAAGACGAATTCCCCACTTTGGAAGGTGTGCAGCTGGCTTTGGTCGGCATCAAGGATGAGCGTGGCGCCATCGACAACCATGGCTGTGAAGATGGCATCGACCCTATCCGAAAGGCTCTTTACCAGCTTTTCAACCATTGGCCCGACCTGAAAATCGTTGACTTGGGCAACGTGAAAACCGGAAAGGAGATTAACGACACCTATTATGCCGTCAATCAAGTGCTTACCGAACTCATCAAGAATCATATAGTACCCATTATCATCGGTGCCAGCCAGGATTTCACCTATTCGATGTATCAGGTGTATGAACCCACGGGAAAGCTCGTCAACATCACTGCTATCGACCCGCTGTTCGACATCGGTAACGACCAGGAAGGCTTGAATTCGCATTCCTACATGAGCCATATCATCCTTCACCAGCCCAATTATCTATTTAATTTCACCAACATCGGTTATCAATCGTATTATGTTGATAACGAGAATATTGAGCTGATGAAACAGTTGCTTTTCGATGCCTATCGCCTTGGCTCCATCAAGCAGAATATCGAATTGGCCGAGCCATTGATTCGCAATACCAACATCTTGAGTTTCGATATTGGTTCGATTCGTGTTGCCGATGCTCCAGGCGTGAAAAACGCTTCGCCTAACGGATTCAATGGAGAGGAGGCCTGTCGCATGACGCGTTATGCCGGTTTGAGTTACCGCCTTACTTCTATCGGTTTCTTCGAATACAATCCGCATTACGACATCAATTCGCGCACGGCGAACCTCATCGCCGAGATGATTTGGTATTTCATTGAAGGATTCTCGAACCGCCAGGACGATGTTCCGACGCTGGACAGCACCGACTTCAAGCGCTACAATGTCCAGATTGCCGAAGGCGATGGCAACATCGTGTTTCTCTGCCACAAGATTTCGGGCAAGTGGTGGATCGACATGTCGTTCAAGACCGACGACGACGCCAAATTCGAGCGTCACCATTTCATTCCTTGCTCAAGGGAAGACTACGACCAAGCCATGCGTAACGAACTGCCTGACAAGTGGTGGCAGTTCTATCAGAAACTGATGTAGATTTTTACTATTTTTGCCTCTTCAAAATAATTCATTCAAAATGAAACGTTTTCTATCAATCTTTACCTTACTGGCCTTGATGACAACGGTCAGTTTTGCTCAGGAAAAGAAACCTGACTGGAAGAGATGGCACTATCTCTCCGAAGAAGAAATGTACAACACCACTCGTGGTGTAAACTTCGTTGAAACCGACCCACCTGCGGGCGAGCCTCGTTTCGTGGCCGAATTTGAACCTATGCAAGGTGTGTTGATCCGTTACCCTCTCGGCATTCCGGAAAGCCTTGTGGTTCAGTTGTCAAACAACTGCCATGTTTATTGTGTAGTGTCAAGTTCATACCAAAATGGTGCCCAGAACTCTTTCCAGAATGCAGGTGTGAACATGAACAACGTGACTTTCGTCAATGCTCCTACCGATTCCTATTGGGTCCGCGACTACGGTCCGTGGTATATTTTCGAAGACCGCGAACCTGCCATCGTCGATAATGTCTATAACCGTCCGCGTCCGAACGATGACAATGTTTCTGGCGTGTTTGCCAATTTCTGGAACATCCCGATGTACGGCATGAACCTCGAACACACCGGCGGCAACATGATGGAAGATGGTCGTGGCCACGGCGTTAGCGATGAATTGGTCGTTCAGGAAAACGGCTACAACGAAGCCAATGTCCGCAACAAGATGCGCGACTACCTTGGCATCGACCCTTACCATATCACCATCGACCCGCAAGGCGACTACATCGCCCACGTCGATTGCTGGGGCAAATATCTTGCTCCCGACAAGATCTTGATTGCCCGCTTGCCGCAAAACAATCCGCGCTATCAGTATTATGAAGAAGTGGCCGAATATTTCGAGACCACCAACTGCTGCTGGGGCTATCCTTACAAAGTGTACCGCGTTGACGAACCAGGCGGCTACACCTTGGCACCTTACACCAACAGCCTGATTCTGAACCATTCGGTTTATGTTCCGTTGGGCACCAACTCGACTTACAACACCAACGCCTTGGCCGTCTATCAGGAAGCCATGCCAGGTTATGAAATCGTAGGCGTGACAAATAACGATTACAGCATTAGTTGGGAAAACACCGATGCCCTGCATTGCCGCACCCGTGGCATTATGGACTTCGACATGCTTTTCGTCGATCACCGCAATGTGCTTTTTGGCGAACAGGAATGGCAAGAATCCATCCCCGTAGTCAGCAAGTTCATCGCCTATAGTGGTGAAGAACTGAAGCAAGATTCGCTGTTGGTCTATTACAGCATCGATGGCGGCGAATATCAAGTTGCCCACATGACTCCAACCGGCAATCCTGACGAATATGTTGGTTACATCACTGGTTATCAGGGTGGTTCGGAAATCGATTATTACGTTTTCGGTGCCGATGAATCGGGACACCGCTACACGCAACCTGTCTTTGCCGAACTCGACCCACACCATTTCACGATGGAAGCGCACGAACCCGCTGGCGAATTGATTATCACACCGGATACGCTGTGGTTCAATTCATTCACTGATACACAGTCATTCACTGTGAAAAACGAAACCGAAAACGATGTTGTCATTTCGGACATCCTCTACGACCAAGACTATCATTTGATGGGCGATTATGGCAATCCTTCGCTTCCTTACACCTTGCAAGTTGGCCAATCGGTGACATTCAATGTCGTCTTTGACGCGCTCTTCCCTCCCGGAAAGGATGATGTCTATTTCAATGGTGAAATCAAGCTCATTACCTCAGTTGGCGAAAGAAGAATCCAAGCCATGATGCGGAAGACCATTTGGGATTCAGGTTTGGTGCTTGTTGGTTCTCCAAACGTTTATGTTGAAGATGAAGATGGTGCAGAAGCTGTTCTGCAAAACCGTAATTTCGGCACCCACGAAACCATTAAGATTAATTCTATCGAAGAAGTTGGCGATACCCCGATTCTGAATATTGAACCACAGCACGAGCTTCCATACACCATGGCTCACAATGAATATTTCTCTATCAAATTTACTCCTAAAGTTCAAGCGGGTAAAGGCTACGAAAACACCTTTGTTAAAGTTCAATCGGCTGATGGCGAACTGCAATTCATGGTTTTGGTGAATGAAGATTTACTTAGCGTCTCAGAAAACGCCAACGTGCTTAAGCTTTATCCTAACCCAAGCAACGGCCAGTTCACCATCGAAGGCGAAGGCCTTGCTATCATCTACAACACACTTGGCCAGAAAGTCAAGGAAGTGGAAGTGAACGGCAAGCAAACTGTGGACCTTGAAAAGGGCGTTTATGTCGTCAGAATGAACGACAGCGTCATCAAGGTAGTGGTGAAGTGAGATAAGGCAGCATATTAACCTGAAAAAAGCCATCCTTTTTGGGTGGCTTTTTCTGTGGTATTAAGGCCTTATAGTATTATCGAGCCACAGCAACCCTACAAATCTCGCTCTTGCCGTCAGCCATCTGCAACTTGATGAAATACATCCCGTTGCCATAATCGGAGAAATCCATTTCAAAGGTTTTGCCATCAATTTTGACTGCATTAATCAATTTCCCCATCATGTCATAGACAGCGGCGTTTTTGATTGTTTCAGTTGCTTGAAGGGTAACGCGGTCGTGAGTTGGATTCGGGAATACCTTGCAATCGGTGGCTTCGTTTTCGTCAACTTCCAGAATCTCGTAGCTCGTGATGACACGTTTTACCGAGACCATCTCGTCGCCATACACGGCCTGAACTTCAACGATATAGAACTTCCCGCTTTCTTCAGCGAAGGAATAGCTAGTAGCCGTACCGTTTTCAACGACCAAAGCGCCATTCAGCGTCACGTTGTAGCCCGTCGGGTTGGCGTTTTCGGGTGCGTTCCACGAAGCGGTGAAAGTGGTTCCTTCCTTGGTGAGAATCAGATTCTCGACAGGATAGGGATGATTGGCGGTTTCGTACATGAAACGGCTGTTCAGTGCGTTTTCAATGCCAGGTTCCTCAACCCAAACCACGACTTCCAAATCGTCCATCTCTTCGACAAATGTCGTTGACATGTCATAATTGTAGTCGAAATGCTTGACTTCGCCTTGCCTAATGCTGAAAGTCTTTCCTGTGCCATCGGGCAGCAGTTTCATCATGACGTGATGGAATTCCGTTTCGCCATTTGAACCGACGTTGCCAGTCGTGACTTTCTCGTTGACAGAGACCCAGATGCTGGCGTCAGTCATGTCCATGTACGACAAGACATCGGCTGAAATATAAACTATTGAGCCTTCGGTGTAGAATGAGCCGCGGATTTCGATGGGCGAGAGCATGTCGCAGTGACCATCAAAAAGCTCTTGCGAAGGCGCATAGTTCATCAGGCATTCGCAATCCATATAGACGAATGGGGCGAAAGGCACTTCGCGGTGGGGCGGCAGGTGATTGCCGCGTTGGGTGACGTCAAACGTATAATATGGGTCGTAAGGTGCGTTCATGCAGTATTTTATGTAGGAATACTTGCCAGGATTGTTGTCGCAAAGTGTTTGCATTTGGGCATTCAGCGCAACGCAAGGTTCGCAACCCGATGACGAGAAGACCTCCAACAACGGTATCTTTTGCGTGTAACCCAAGTTTGCGGTGATGTTTTTCGACATCTGGTCGTCACTTTGGTCGTCATCGGCGGTGCCGTTCACTTTGATGATTTCCATGTTCAAAGTATAGTCGCCCAAGGCAAAATTGGCTGGCTCGGCAAAAGTCAGATTGGTGGCTTCCATGGGTGGGATATTCACCGAGAAGGTTTCGCTGACTGGCTGGTTGTCGCCAACCTGATAGCTCGCCTCAACGGAAGTGATGTTGATGGTTCCGAAATTGCGGACCAGCATCCCCATGGTTCTGTCGCCACTGCCAATCTCGTCAGCGACGTTGATGGTGCTGATGCCCAAGTCGAGCACGTCGCTGCCTTGTTCGCCCATGATGAGGATGTTGTCGAAATACCAGTCATCAAAATAGGTGCTGCTGACGTATGGCTCTATATAAATGGAAAACAACACATTAGCTTGACCCATGTCGGCATTGGTGATGTCGAAACTTTCTTCATAAAGCATGATTTGGTCATAATCGACGCTTCTCGAAAAACAGCGGTTCCAAGTGTTGCCGCCATTTGAGGAAGTCTCGATGGAAATGGTGCAAGGCTGGGTTACATGCGTCACATAATGGTTGAATGAAAAGGTGACAGTGTAAATGCCCGTCAGGTCAACGGCATTGAAAACCATGCGCGTAGGTGTATTGAAATAAGGACTCCAGCTGAGATGCAGTTCTTTCGGGGTGCCTCCGGCGTAGGTCGTAGGCGAAATAGTCCAGTTGCTGAATCCGCCTTCGGTTATTTGCCATCCTGCCGGCATGGAATTGCTGTCGAAAGATTCCTGCAAGATGACGCCGCGGTTTTGGGCCATGGCTGAAACCGAAAGGAGCATGGCGAGAATGATGAATGCTTTTTTCATATAATCAGTTATTTATCAATTTATTATCGGTTAATGTGAGATGGTCAAGCGTTGCGAAATCTTGCTGCCATCGGCTAAAGTGAGGCTGAGGAGATAGATGCCGCTTTGGTATTTGGCAAGATTCAGGTTGGCCGTCGTGTTGTTTAAGGTGACGCTATCGACCAATGTTCCGAGCATATTGTAAATGCAAATGCTTTGGATAGGTGAGCCAGCTTGCAAAACAACTTGGTTATCAGCAGGATTTGGGAACATTGTCAACGGCACCGGTGTGTCTTCGCTAACGGTCCAAGTGTTGGTTTTCGTGGCGATTTGTTTCACCGAGGTGTTGCCGTTTTCATAAACCGCTTGGACTTCAGCAATGTAAAACTTGCCAAAATCAGAAGCGAAGTAATATTCCGTTTCCGCTGTGCTTTCGGCCACGAGGCTGCCGTTCACGAAAACATTGTAGCCTACAGGATTTCCATCGGAGGGTTGGTCCCACAAAACGCTCATCTTGTTTTCTTCGCCTGATTCGTCTTCGGTCAGAGTCAGGTTTTCCACAGGATAGGGATAATTCTCGGTTTCGTAGAGGAAATGGCTGTTGTGGATGAAATGTGCGACATGGTCTTCAACCCAAACGGCCACTTCCAAATCGTTCATTTCCTCGACGAATGTTGTTGACATGTCATAGCTGAAATCAAGATGTTCTGTTTCTCCAGCCGTGAAATTCATAGGTGTTCCATCGGCATTGGGCAACATTTTCATCATCACATGGTGGAATTCAGTCTCGCCGTTGGTGCCCACATTTCCTGTCGTAGTCTTTTCGTTGACAGCGACATAAACGGTGAGTCCTTCCAAATCGTTGTAAGGCATGAGGTCAACTGAAACGTGAATCATATTGCCTTCGGTGTAGAAAGCGCCGCGAATGTCGATGGGAGCCATCGTGTGGTGATGATTGTTGAATTCGTTTTCGCTTGGTGTTGTCGATTCTGTCTCGGAGCCATCGATAAACACTTGTGGTACGCCTGAAACATTGTAATGGTATTGTCTTACGTAGCATTCCTGTGTGAAATAAGGGTCGCCTGGATAGGGGAAATCGGTGACATATTTGACATAGGTGAACATGTCGGGGTGGGCGGCACAAAACTCGTTCATGGTCGCGTTGACTTGCACGCAAGGAAAACAGGTTGAAGCCGAAAAATGCTCAATCATCGGTATTCTTTCTGCAAAGTCCAGATGTACGTTGATTTCTTTCGACAGAATGTCGTCAGAGGCATCGTCGTCGTGCGTGCCGTTCACTTGCAGAAGTTCCATCTTTACGGTGCTGACGCCTGGCATGAAGTTGGCGGCTTCGGCAAAATCCAAGGTCGCTGATTCTAATGATGGAATATCCAGGTTGAAGACTTCAACTACAGGTTCCTGTCCGTCAATTTGGTAGCTTGCCTCGATGGAGTTGATTTCGGTGAGTCCGTAGTTGGTCACTTGCATCCCGATGTTAAGGTCGCCGCAAGCGATGTTTTCTGGCACATCGATGACATTGATTCCAAGGTCGAAATTGGTGTTGGTGTAAATGCTGATGTCGTCAAAATACCAATAATTCATGCTCACGCTATTGCCTTCGTAGAAGATGCAAAACAGCACATTTGGCTTGCCCATGTCGGCATTGGCGATGTCGAGGCTTTTTGTATAGATGCCTGTCGTTGAGAAGCTTTCGCGCCAGCACTCGTTCCAAGTGGCGCCGCCATCCGACGAGGTGGCTACGCCAAGGTCGCTGGGATTATGGAAATTGTCGAGATAATGCTTGAACGAAAAAGTGACTCCGGCAATGCCCGTCAAATCGACGGCAGGGAATATCATCCTTGAGAGTCCTTCGAACGAAGGATCCCAGTTGAGCATCAGTTCGTTGGCGTTGCCTCCGGCATTATTGGTGGGCGAGACGGACCAATTCACAGTCCCTAGACCGCTTACCGTCCAGCCCGAAGGCATGGAACTGCCATCAAAAAACTCTTGGAAAACCATTTCGCGATTTTGGGCCCATGCTGTGGCCGAAATCATTGCGGCGAGCATAATCAGTAGGTGTTTTTTCATTTTTGAACATGTTTATGATTTTGCAAAAATAGAAAAAAGCCATAAACAAGTATGAAAAACACTTACAGAAGTGGTTCGCAAGAATTGGGATGATGTTTCCTAAACGTCCAATTTGAACTCGGCATCAAACCAGCCGGTGTCTTCTTTCAATAAGTCAAATTCTTCGCCTGTGAGTTTATCGACAACGTGCACAGTGCCACGGATGTTGTCGTAAGTAAATGTAAACTGGGAGTTTACGTCGTCTTTGGGTACGTCCATTTTAGATGTTAGTTGATTTGGGCGGCAAAGATACTACTTTTTAAGCCATGCGAATCATTTTTTGAACTCGTTGACGAAAATTTCGTGCAACTCGTCGGGTGCGGTTTGCAGAATCGACTTGTAGTTCATTTTCTTTTCGTCCATGAGCCAGACCATAAACTCGTCGTGGAACGACTTGATTTCGGCACCGTTCATCTTGTGGTAAATCAGGTTCAGTTTGGCTTCGGCATCTGCCCATGAAAAGCCTTCGGCTTGGGCAATCTTCTCAATCATTTTATCCATAGTGTTTTGATTTTGGGGTTAATACTGCTGCAAATATAGTGTGTTTTTTGTCAAAAGTCAAGAGTTTTCGTATTTTTAGTCTCTTTTTTTCAACAAATTCCGCTATTTCTTCAAACGAAAGATACCTTTATGCCGTAATTTTTACTTTTGTGTCACAAAATGACCTTCTCAATCGTCTTATAGGTGTAAAAACTCCGAAGAGAAAATATGCAGACGGATGAAAACAATTCTGCAATTATGGTTTAGTTAAAGAACGAAAAAGCGGAAAAACACTTGGTTTCTCCGCTTTTCACAATAACACTTTTTAAATCCTACTTCAAGGCATCGATGAATGCCGAGGCTTCGGCATCTTTCAGCACACGCGTCGCACCTTCGGGCTTGAACTCGAAGGGCTGATAGCGAAAGAGCTGGAAGGAAGCAAATTGGCCATCTTTCGAACTGACGACGCAAAGTTTCACGTTGCTGTCAGTCTGTTTCTTCAGCTTCTTCAAGGCCTGCCAGTTGCTTGAGTTGAGTGCCGATTGCAGTGCACCGAAATCGTCGGCAAGGAAGAAATACTCCTTGCAGCTAGTTGGCGAGTTGGTGCCTTTATAATACCATGCTTTTGTGCGGCAAATCAGCATGTAGGCGCCATAGCACAGCAAGACCAAGCCGATGAAAATAAGCAAGTAGGACAATCCTACATTGGTCATGTTTTTTTGTATGATGAACAAGGCAATGCCTGCGATGCAGCAACCGATGCCGCATGCCAGCGCGCCAGCATTCATCTTCTTTTCTAATTCTGGATGATTGTTGTGATTCATAGTTGTGATGTTTTTATGTAGAGACGCGCCATGGCACGTCTCTGATATGGTTTTGACGTAGAGACGCAAAATTTGCGTCAGTATGTTTTGTTTTGTAGAGACGCACCATGGTGCGTCTTTACTAAAAAAAGAATTCAAAATACGTATTTGGGGTAATACGATTCTAAATCCTGATGCGTCTCAACTGGAAAATGTGGTATTCCTTCGAGAACGCAATTAAGAAGGTGATGGGGTGGCGGCTCAGTTTGTTGGAATCGGGAAGGTGAGTCGCTATTAGTTTTATCTGGAATTGGTTCTGGTTTGAAATCCGATTCCTGCTTTGGTTGACAATACGGAAATTGCACGACAGCGTGCTGCTGCTGACTTCATGCTCGATGGCGTTCCTGTTTGAAGCCGCCGCGTCATAAAGCATCATCAGGTTCGAGCTGACCTCATCGGTGATGACGGAACTGCCGGGCTTTTTAAGGTCGCTTTCGCCGTTTTGCACGACACTATTGCATCCGCTGAGGATGAAAAGAAGGAACAATAGTATGATGCTTTTCGATTTCATGGTGTTTTGATTGACGCGGCAAAAATAGATATTTTCCTATTCGGCTCGATTAATTTTCACAAAAAGCACAAAAGTTATCTCCGCCGCCGGTTGCGTCGTCCACGGCCTTCGACAATCTTTGAGAACTTGTTCTTCGATTTCTTCATCGTTGAGAATGGCGTGACGGTTCCGGCCTTCGGTCCTTTCAGGCTCAGGATGTGTGAACGCGCCGCAACGAATCCGCTTTCGTCGCTGTCGTCAATCTTGCCGAACTTGTTCTTTTTGGACGCGAAGATGATGACATTGTCGATATACCAGCTGTTGATGTACGACCCTTCGCCAGTGAAGTAGAGGCTGAAGTATTGCGATTTGCTTGCCCAGTCGGCCATGTCGAAGGTGAGCAGGTATTGGCTTTGGGCGATGCTGCCCGCGATGGTGTCTTCCCAGATGCTTTCCCACGACTCGCCGTCTTGCGAGATGCCGATGCCGATTTGCGCGTTGAGCGTACCTTGCGTGGCTTCGAGGCAGTGGTTGAACTGGAAGTTGATGAAGTCGTATTTCTCCAATTCCACGATGGGAGTCACGATGCGCGTGGTGCCCGAGAAGTTGTAGTCGGGAGTCATCTGCATCTCGCGTGGCTTGCAGCCCGCAAACGAGGTGTTGGAGATGTACCACACTGCCCAGTTGTCGCCTTTCACGTCCCAGTCCTCAGTGAGCCAAGGGTTGTAGAAGCCTTCGCACAACACCACGTCGCCTTGCTGCGCAAAGAGCGGGGAGGCGAACAAAAGGACAAACAATGTGAACCAGCGACTTTTCATTGGGGCAAAAGTACGAGAAAACTTTCATCGTTCCACAAATGGGCGAAAATTGGAATGCTTTTCTGTGTAAAACTTGGCAATTTTCCTACTTTTCAGGAATGTATTCCGAAAAAGTTGTATTATTTCTTATTTTTGCTGAATTAAAACTCAACGTTATATGAAGAAATGGATAACAAAATTCGATTGGATTGAAGCAATTCTTTTGCTTCTTATGGCATTGTGTTTCACTTTGCCTCGGTATTTTAATATTCCACCTTTTGTCTTGTTGGTTGGTACTGCAATATTGTGCCTTATGCCAGTTTACTACATCCTGACTTTCAGGAATTATAGTTACCAACAATCAGATTCTTCGGCAGGTTTCCCTACGCTAATGTTTATATGGAGCATTGTTTTCAAGTGTTTGGTGCTCGCGACTTTCGTCTTGTCGTTTTCAGAAGTTCATTGGGTTGGCGATATTTCCGACCGAAGTTCAATTATGAACATCCTTTATATAGTGGATAGGTTGATAATGATTCCTTATTTTGTCATTTGCTTGTATAAGAAAGCCTATAAGGAAGCTGGTGTTGCCTTTGTTTACGACTTGTATTATCAGTTGTTAGGTCCAGCGCTTACTTTCTTTGTGTTTCATTGAACGATTTGTTGTTGCAAAAAACTCGCCCTTTGAACCCACTAATTGTTTATTTTTGCCTCCAAAAGCATAATAACAATGTCCACAAAACAGAAAACAGCCTTTTTTTGCAAGGAATGTGGCAACGAATCGCCTAAATGGTTTGGCAAATGTCCGGCCTGCGGCGCGTGGAACACTTGCGTGGAAGAAACCGTCGTGACGGGAAAAGACAGCAAATCGGTGCGCAAAAACATCGGTTCGGATTTGATACAGACGCTTCCCGTTCCTATTAATGACATCACCAATGCCAAGGAACAACGCATCATTTTGCCTTACGAGGAACTGAACCGCGTGCTTGGCGGCGGCCTGGTGTTAGGCTCGCTCACCTTGGTCGGCGGCGAACCTGGCATTGGAAAATCGACCTTGCTTTTGCAAACGGCCTTGCAACTTGCTGATAAAAAGGTGCTTTACATTTCGGGCGAGGAAAGCCAGACGCAAATCAAGATGCGTGCCGACCGCATCGGCATCAACAACGAGAACTGCTTCATCCTCACCGAGACCAACACGCAGGAAATACTGAAACATTTCAAGGCTGTGAATCCCGACATCGTGGTCATCGACTCCATTCAGACCTTGGAATCGCCTTATATTGACGCAACGGCGGGCAGCCTGACGCAAATCCGCGAGACCGCCGCCGAGATGAACAAAATAGCCAAAGCCTATCAGGTGCCGGTTTTCCTCATTGGACACATTACCAAAGACGGCAGCATTGCCGGACCGAAGATTTTGGAACATATTGTCGATACCGTCCTGCAATTCGAGGGCGACCGCCATTATGGTTTCCGCATCTTGCGCACCATCAAGAACCGCTTCGGTTCCTCATCGGAATTGGGCATTTTCGAGATGAACGCCAACGGTTTGCGCGAAGTGACCAATCCAAGCGAAATCCTCCTTTCGCAACGTGATGAGGAGGTGAGTGGCATTGCCATTGCCGCCACTATGGAAGGACAACGCACCATGCTCATCGAGACACAGGCTTTGGTCAGCACGGCGGCCTACGGCACGCCGCAACGCTCGGCAACCGGTTTCGACATCCGCCGCCTGAACATGCTGCTTGCCGTGTTGGAGAAACGCGCTGGTTTCCGCCTTTCCACGAAAGATGTCTTCCTCAACATCGCCGGCGGCTTGCGTGTCGATGACCCGGCCATCGACATGGCTGTGGTGGCTGCGGTTTTGTCGTCGAATGCCGACATCCCGATTCCGTCGGGTTACACGTTTGCTGCTGAAATCGGTCTTTCGGGCGAAGTCCGAGCCGTCACGCGCATCGATGCCCGCATTGCCGAAGCCGACAAGTTGGGATTTGAGAAAATCTTCATTTCGAAATACAACGCCAAAGGCTTAGATACCAAGCGTTTCAAGATACAAGTTGTGCCCGTGGCTTCGGTTTACGACTTGGCTGGGGAATTGTTTGGGTGAAAATAAAACAATGGAAAACGAAAAAATAATATTAGGCATCGACCCGGGCACCATGGTGATGGGCTATGGCGTCATCAAGGAAGTGGGCAAGAACATGGAACTCTTGACAATGGGTGTCATTAACTTGAAAAAACTTGACAACCAGGCGCTGAAACTGAAGAAAATCTTTGAGCGCGTTTTGGAAATCGTCAACGAATATCATCCTGACGAGCTGGCTATCGAGGCACCTTTCTTTGGTAAAAACGTGCAGTCGATGCTGAAGTTGGGCCGTGCCCAAGGCGTGGCCATGGCTGCCGCCCTCTACCGCGACATTCCAATCTTCGAATATTCGCCCAAGACCATCAAGCAGACCATCACAGGCAATGGCAACGCCACCAAGGAACAGGTGGCCAAGATGTTGCATTTCATGTTGAAGTTCGACGAAGACCCTGAGTTTTTCGATGCCACCGATGCTGTGGCTGCCGCTGTCTGTCATGCCATCGACAAGGGCAAGGACGTGAACTACACCAAGCATACCACCGAGAAAGCCAAGGCTGCCCGCAAGCCCGACTGGAGCCAGTTTATTGCGCAAAACCCTGATAGAATCAAGAATCTATGACGAAAAGAAAGACGAAATTCGATACTTGCTTTTTCGAGCGTTACGCCATGTTTTCGCTTGTGAAGCTTTTTGGCTCTCGTTATCTGGGCCTCACGTGTTCCGACCGCCCCGACTTGCAGGACGATGAGAATGGCATTGGCATCGAAGTCACGCGCGCCATCAGCGAGAATAAGGTGGATGCCCATGCGCTTATCAACGACATGGCCGGAAAGCCCGTGATGAAGATTGATCCTGATGACTTGAAACGTATTCAGGAAAGCGGCTATTCCTTCGGTCTCGACAGCACCTACTCGATGGGCAACCGCGAGTATGACTATTGGGCTTTGGCACTTCCCATGAAACGTATCTTGCTGAGCAAGATTCAGAAAGTGAGCAATGGTTTCTATGGAAACTACAATGAATTCGGTCTTTATGTGTTCACCAACTATGATTTGGTGGCAGAAGAGGTCAACGAAATCATAGGCTTTGTGACGGAAGCACAACGGGATCTGGAAAAGCACTACGACCGCCTTTTCATCACCCAAATCGACACCTTGTTCGACTGCGACCTAAAGAAAGGCCATTTCGACTGTTTCCCTATCGACTCGGAACTGCGCAAGCAGTTTTATCATTATGCTTGCTTGAAATAAGTTTTCCAATTTTCAGCAAAATCAATTCAGGCCGACTGGAAGTTTCCGGTCGGCCTGAATTTGATAAAGAATCAATCTTCGCCAAATACTTTTTCAAGAGCCTCTTTTTTCAAGACACCATCAATGCAAACAACATTAATGTCTTCCGGTTCTTCTTCAATAATTATTATGCCAACAAGTTCCGTCCCTTTTTTAACCGTGAAAATACGGGTAGATTCATCATCTTCCTTATTCTCAACCATAAGTTCAAGCTCGTTTTGGCTTAATTTCGAATCAATATCTTTTTTAATCTTTTTGATTGTGGCAGAGTTATCGCAGTCGATGACATACATGCCTTGAAAAGATTTGAAAGAATCCAAGATGTTGTTAAGATCATCATCAACTTGAAGGGATCCCATCATGTTAAACATGCTTGGTGATATAAAAGTCGTTTCAACACCTTTTGAATCTGAATACTTGTTGTATAACTCCTTGCCGACTTGGGCTTGACTACTGCTTGCAATAATAAAGGCAAACATCAAAAAAACTAACTTTTTCATTTCTCTATGATTTAAATTGATTTGAATTATTCGGTTTTATTCGGCAATACGGCTTTTAAAGTGGAAAGCGCCGCATCGGCTTTATCCATCCCGTCATTGACTTTTGATGCTATACGGTTCATTGTTGAAGAAAAATAGGCATACGCTTCTTGAGGATCGTTGAAAGTGTCTTTAGGTTCGCTTTGTTTTGATAGCAGAAGCCAGCCCAAACCAATCATCAAGACAACGGTTGCAGCTGCACTAAGCCATTTCAGTTGATTTCCTGCTTTATGGCTCTCTTTCCCGCTTTTCAAATTCTCGGTAAAAGCTAGAGTGTTAATTAATGTATCTATATCGTGCTCCAAATTTGATGGGACTTGTTTGTGCTCATCGTTGGCTATTTCTTCAAGTTCATTCAAGTTCATATTAGTTCCTCCAGTTCTTTTTTGATTTGATTCCTTGAGCGGCTAACTGTCACTCTTACATTCAATTCTGTCAATCCGGTTCTTTTTGCTATTTCCTTGTAATCCAAAGCTTCCGTAACGAACAAAAGCATAATTTCCTTTTGCTTTTTCGGCATCCTATTGATACAATCTACCACATGTCTTAAAGTGTCGCGATTCATCACGGGATTATCTTCAATACCGATATTCGGAAGCTCTTCCATGTCACTAGGTCGTTCTTCAATTCGCAAATTATTGCGCCTTATTCTATCAATACATAAATTATGAGTCACTTTGATGACAAATGATTTTGGGTCGTCAATTTTATCCAATTTGTCTTTTGACGCCCACAACTTCACATAAACATCTTGAGTGGTATCTTTTGCTGCCTCTTCATCGTTTAGCAAATGTATCGCCACACGATAAATAAGAGGATTTAGAGAAAGATAAGTCCGTTTGAATATCTCAGTTGTCATGCTGGTTTCATTTAAATCACATTATTGAGACGAATAGAATCTGAATTTGTTACAAAAGCAATCGTTTTTAATGAAAAAAGGCGCTCTTACGAACGCCTTTTTCAGTTTATAGAAGATGTGATTACTGACGTGCAGCAATCAGCAAATCCAGCATCTTGATGGCTGATTCGCTGACCACGGTGCCAGGTCCGAAGATGGCAACGGCACCTGCATCATAGAGGAACTGATAGTCCTGTGCAGGGATGACGCCACCCACGGTGACCATGATGTCGGGACGACCGAGCTTTTCCAACTCAGCAATGACCTGAGGCACCAAGGTCTTGTGACCGGCAGCCAACGAGCTGACGCCGAGAATGTGGACATCGTTTTCGACAGCCTGCTTAGCGGCTTCGGCTGGAGTCTGGAACAGAGGTCCCATATCGACATCGAAACCTATGTCGGCATAACCTGTAGCGACAACCTTAGCGCCACGGTCGTGACCATCCTGACCCATCTTGGCAATCATGATGCGCGGACGGCGGCCTTCCATCTTGGCAAATTCATCAGCCTTGGCAACGGCTTCGGCAAATTTTGCATCGTCTTTTGTTTCCATAGAATAAACACCTGAAATTGAACGGATAACTGCTTTGTAACGGCCAGCGATCTTTTCGCAAGCCATGGAGATTTCGCCCAATGTGGCGCGCACCTTTGCGGCTTCAACAGCGAGAGCCAGCAAGTTGCCTTCGCCGGTTTCAGCCGACTTGGTGATGGCATCCAGGCAACGCTGCACATCGGCTTCGTTGCGGTTGGCGCGGAGTTGCTGCAAACGCTTGATTTGAGCGTCACGCACGGCAGTGTTGTCCACTTCGAGGGTTTCGATTGGGTCTTCGTGGTCGAGGCGGTATTTGTTGATACCGACGATGATTTCACGGCCTGAGTCAATCTTAGCCTGCTTGCGGGCAGCAGCTTCTTCGATACGCATCTTCGGCAGACCCGTTTCGATGGCCTTTGCCATACCGCCCATGGCTTCGATTTCCATGATGTGACCCCAAGCGCGTTCAGCGATTTCCTTGGTGAGCGATTCAACGTAATAGGAACCAGCCCATGGGTCGACGACGCGGCAGACGTTGGTTTCTTCCTGGATGTAAATCTGGGTGTTACGGGCAATACGAGCCGAGAAGTCGGTTGGCAAAGCGATGGCTTCGTCCAAAGCATTGGTGTGCAGCGACTGGGTATGACCCAAAGCAGCGCCCATTGCTTCGACGCAAGTACGGGCCACGTTGTTGAATGGATCCTGTTCGGTCAGCGACCAACCTGAAGTCTGGGTATGTGTACGCAGTGCCAGTGATTTAGGATTCTTCGGGTTGAAGGTCTTCACGATCTTGGCCCACAGCATACGGGCGGCACGCATCTTGGCGATTTCCATGAAATGGTTCATGCCCGAGCACCAGAAGAATGACAGACGCGGTGCAAAGGCATCGATGTCCAGGCCAGCCTTGACGCCAGTGCGGAGGTAATCCCAACCATCGGCCAAGGTGTAAGCCATTTCGATGTCGGAGGTTGCACCGGCTTCCTGCATGTGGTAACCGGAGATGGAGATGGAATTGAACTTCGGCATGTTTTGGGAAGTGAACTCAAAAATGTCGGCAATGATACGCATTGAGAACTCTGGTGGATAAATATAGGTGTTACGCACCATGAATTCCTTCAGGATGTCGTTCTGGATGGTACCTTGCAGTTCTTCGTATTTAGCGCCCTGTTCCAAAGCCGTGACGATGTAGAAAGCCAGAATTGGCAGAACGGCACCGTTCATGGTCATTGAAACGGACATTTGGTTCAGCGGGATTTGGTCGAACAAGACCTTCATGTCTTCGACCGAGCAGATGCTCACGCCAGCCTTACCCACATCGCCCATCACGCGCTCGTGGTCGGCATCGTAGCCACGGTGAGTAGCCAAGTCGAAAGCGACCGACAGACCCTTCTGACCAGCGGCGAGGTTGCGGCGATAGAAAGCGTTTGATTCTTCGGCGGTGGAGAAACCGGCATACTGACGGATGGTCCAAGGACGCATCACATACATGGTTGAATAAGGTCCACGGAGGTTAGGAGCGATACCGGCAGCATAGTTCAGGTGTTCCATGCCTTCGAGGTCTTTCTCGGTGTAGGCAGGCTTCACCATGATGTGTTCGGCAGTTTCCCAATTTTCACCCTGTGGGCAAGTTGCATTGTTTTCAGGTACAACGTTAAGGTTGATGTCTTTATAATTTGGTTTCATCTTACAAATCTCCTTTCATTATTTTGTTATACCTAATTTTTGTTGGAATTCCTGTAAAGTCTCGAGGACGTTGCTCTTCACGTGGATGAAATACTGCAAGCCAGCTTCTTTCAGCACATCGGCGGTGCCGGCCGGATTGCCAGCCAAAACCACGATGGTGTCGTTCTTCAGGGCTTCGTAAATCTTGAGGGCATTGCCTTCGCCGTATTCTTCATCCGATGAGCAGATGACCACGATTTCAGGCTTCACTTCGCGAGCGGCAGCTATGCCTTCGTCCAAAGTCTTGAAACCAGCGTTATCGACGACTTGGAAGCCAGCGCAAGCAAAGAAGTTGGAAGCAAAGTTGGAACGAGCCTTCAGCATGGCGAGGTTGCCGTATGTGAACATCCAAGCAACCGGGCGTTTGTGATTCTGAGCATAGACATCGGTAGCATAGCGCAACTGTTCAAACTGCTGGGCAGCGCGGAAGGTCACGATAGTCTCGATTTCAGCATTTTCGTCACGACGGTCATTGGCTTCGAAGACCCATGCTTCAGGAGCAAATTTCATCGTTTCGGTGAAGTTCGGGAACTGGTTGGTGCCGAGGATGGTTTCGCGACGTGTTGCCACATTGCTGAACTTCTTGGCAGCGCTTTCCTTGATGAAGCCTTGAATGAAGCCCTTGCGGACAGCGGCGAGATAACCGCCTTCGTCCTGAATCTTATTGAACAGATCCCAAGCAGCCTTTGCGATGGAATCGGTGAGGTTTTCAATGTAATATGAACCTGCGGCCGGGTCGGCAACCTTATCGAAATGAGCTTCTTCCTTCAGGATAAGCTGCTGGTTGCGTGAGATTCTGTTGGCAAAATCGGTAGGATTTTCAAATGGCGTATCGAATGGAGTGACGCAGAATGAATCGACACCGCCGAGGACAGCCGACATGGTGCCGGTGGTGGTTCTCAGCATGTTGACGTAAGCATCATACAGGCTCATGCCGATTTCAGCATTGAAAGCGTGGATGTGCATCTTGGCGTTTTCTTCCTTGCCGCCGTAAGCCTTCACGATGTTGGCCCACAGATAACGGTAAGCGCGCATCTTGGCCAGTTCCATGAAGTAATTCTGGCCGACGGCCACGTTGAAACGCATCTTTGGAGCGATTTCATCAACGGTTAGGCCCTTCTCGGTCAGTTGGTCGAGGTATTCGGCACCGATGGCCAAAGCGCAAGCCATTTCCTGAACGATGGTAGCGCCAGCGTTGGTGAGGATGTGGCTGTTGACGCCGATGGTCTGGAAACCAGGCATCTCGGCTTTCACCATGATGTAGGCCAGTTCCATATCGGTAGCTTCGCTCACATACCAAGTGCCACGACGGAGATAACGTGTGAGTGGGTCGTAGTTGAGTGAACCTTTCACTTCAGGCACTTTCGACATCATTTCCAGCAGAGGGAGATGATACTTGTTGTTGAACAGGTTGATTTCAACTTGCTTTTGGTCGATGCCGTTCAGCAAGGTGGAGATTTCGATGGCGTCATACACCTTGTCGTATTCCAGCTTGAAACCGATGCTGTTGCAGCCGCGGCTGATGGCGTCGATAGCCTGACGGTTGGCTTCGTTCACGTTCTTCACGACGATGTCCTGACGGATGAGCCAGTTGTTTTCCTGGCTGCGGTTGCCGCGGACAAACGGGAACTGGTTAGGCATGACACCCATCCAGGTGATGTGCTGCAAGTCTTCGGCACGGTAATAAGGCCTTACTGGAAAACCTTCGGCAGTTTTCCACACCAATTTCTTGTTGTAATCGGCGCCTTTGAGGTCTTTCTCGATGACAGCTTCCCATTGCTCGGTGCTGACTGGTGGAAATTCCTCAAAAAGTTTCTTTTTTTCTTCCATTATGTTTTAGTTTAAAATATTGATATTCAATTTATTCTATTTAATTCTCTTTCAACTCTCAACTCCAAAACTATTTTCCCTGTCTAAATCCCCAGCTGCTTATGCCGATGAGTTTGGTTTTGGTCTGCGATGAGAGATCTACCTTTTTCTTGAGGTTGATGCGTGAGGAGAAAATGCCATATCCTCCGTTGATATTGGTATAGTCAGAAATGTTTTGCGAGATGTTTCCTGAAGGGGAGTTGATTTCGATGTAGTTGTAGAGTTCGTTGCCTCCGGCAGCCAACATGATGTAGAAGTTGCCCATGTAGCGAGTGGCATTCAGGGTGTCGCCGCCAATGGCTCTGCCTAATAGGTTGAACAATGAATTTTCTATGTATTTAATGTGGTAGAAGCCATCCTCGATTTGGAGTTCGGAGGCAGGATATGAGCCGAGCGACCATTCGATGCTTTTTTGTGTCAGAGGTTGGCCAGGCAAGCTCTCGGTGTATTCGAAACGCATTCTTGCGCTATAGATATATGCGTTTTGTGCTGGGGTGAACGCAAACTTCTTCGTTTCGGTCGAGTTGGGGTCGAAGACGACGTTTGCGTTGCTGATCCTGAAATTGTCGCCGCCAACCATTCCAGTTGTGGAAGTGATGGTGTCGGTGCCTTTTATCACTTGCAGACGATATTTGTAGTCGTGGTTATTCGAGTTGTTCCTCAGGTGTTCGCGGGTGTAATACACTTTTTGGTTTGGATAATAGAAAGCGCCTGAATCCTTGTGGTGCAAGGTCATCGTGTCGAGAATGATGACGCGTCCTGTCGGCTCGTAATGGTTTCCATAAGTCCTGTCGATTTCGATGAGGCGGGCATCGAGTTTGCCGGGATAGTTGCTCGAGTCGGCAATCAAGGCAATGTCGGTGGCTGAGACTGGGTTCTCGTTGTTGTTTGAGAATGCACGGACAATTTTCACGTAGTTGGTGTCTTGCGTAGCATCCAAGAGGCCGTATATGATTGGGATGTCTTTATACTCAGCGTACAAATCGACACGCGTGTCGCACGAATTGAAGGAAATGGAGAAAGCAAAAAGCAATGCTAAGATTTGAAAAGTGCGTTTCATTTAAGATGATATTATTCTTAGATTTATTTTTATAATGATTGATGTGAAAAGGCAAAAGTACGACAAATTTCCATAAGAGACTTAAAAAAAGTGATTCGAAAGTGCATCTTACGACTTTTTTCCTTTTCTTTGCGAGAGTTATGGATACGCTAATGAAACGTTTTCTGTTGTTTTTGTGCATGTTTTTCATGTGCGTCACGCTGTTTGGACAGACTTTCGTCAACGATGGCGAGAAGGTTGTCTATCATGTTGCACAAGATGCTTCGGCGCAGGAGGGAACCGTTTCCGATGTCTTGCAGAATGTCCCGGGAGTAAAGGTTGACACCGAGGGAAACGTCACGCTTAGGGGTGTCGGCACCGTGGAGATTTGGATAAACGACAGCCCGTCACACTTCGACGAAGAAGGCCAGAAAAGCTATCTCCAACAAACGTCAGCCGCTACCATCGAGAGAATCGAGGTGATCACCAATCCTTCGGCACGCTACACTTCTGAAACCGACACGGGCATCATCAACATCATCACAAGCAACAAGAAGCAAAACACGCAGTCGCTGAGCGTCGGCTTGCAAGCCAACACCAACCCGCACATTTCGCCGCGCATTTCCTATCTTTGGAGCAACGACAAAATCACTTTCACCGCCAACGTGAAAGGCACCTTTTCCAACACCATCAAAAATTCAACCGGATGGAACTGCTCTTTTGATTCCATTTCAGGCAGTGAAGGACAAATGCTCTTTGATACAGCCAATTACACCATTTTCCGTTCAAACGACACCACCAAGGAATACAGCATCACGGCCTTGATGAAGCTCGACTACAAAATCAACAGCAAGAACGACTTTTCGGCCTATTTTACCCTCAATCCTTCGCGCTCGAGAAGCGTTTCGGTGAACAACACCTTGCGGCGGGAATATATTCACGAAATCGGAGTTTACGACTACACCATCACCAACCGCGGCAACGAAGGCGTTCTTTTCGGCACGGCGGGAGCTTATTTCCAGCACCGCTTCAATGACGACGGGCACAACCTTTCCATCAACCTCAATAGCGAGTACGATTTCGGCGATGTACGACATTCCGAAATACGCGAATTTGCAAACCAAGATAACCTGAACCGCGACATCCTCAAAACTGACCGCTTCACCGATATTGGCTGGGACGCGAAAGTGGATTATAACCTGCCACTTGGCAAGACGAGCGATTTGTATCTGGGCTTCCACAACAACTTCCATCCCGACAACAACTTGGAGACTTACGACACTTTGGCGCCCAACGGCGAACGCATCACCGACTGGCTGCGCTCCGAACATCGCTATTTCAACATCAACCAGACCGAAGGCCTCTTGATTTTCCAGCAGCGTTTCGGTAACTTCACGATTCGCCCGGGCATCACCTATGGCCTGATTCGCATCAAGGCCACCTATCTTGACACGCCAGAATTCAACACGACGAAATTCTTCCCCAAGTGGCGTCCTTCGTTGCACCTTTCCTATCGGACCTCCTCGATGCACAACTTATATTTGAGCTACACGCGCAAGAACACGGTCGATTGGGTCAGGAACTTCACCGAGCGCATCAACTATTCGGAAGAGTCGATGAGCACCGGCAATCCTGATTTGCTGCCCACGACCACCGATGTGTTTGAAGGCGGCTGGGCAAAATATTGGGACGCTTTCGGTTCGGTCAGCGTGAAAGGCTACTATAAAAACTCGATAGATGCCATCAACACGGTCACCGAATCGGTTTTCAGCCCAATATTCGGTAGAACTATCAGCATATCAAAGCCTTACAACATCGGAAAATATTACGATGCAGGCTTTGAGTTCAACGTGACCTACCGTCCCAACGCGATGCTCAATATCCGTTTGGATGCCAACATCTACGACTCGTACCTAAAGACGGAATATAACGACCATGTTGAAAAAAACGAGATGCTGTGCTACAACTTCCGCCTTAACGCCTGGACGAAACTTTGGAACAAACTCGAGCTTATGGGCACCGCCTACTATAATTCGCCCACGCAGACCCTCTACACCTTGAACCAGACCGCCTACGGCATCAACTGCGGCCTGCGTGCCGACTTCTTCGGAAACCGTCTTTCGGTGTTGCTCAACGCCAACGACATTTTCAACTGGAACAAGGAAAACAAC
Source organism: Bacteroidales bacterium (assembly GCA_024400425.1). Taxonomy (GTDB): domain Bacteria; phylum Bacteroidota; class Bacteroidia; order Bacteroidales; family F082; genus Limimorpha. The sequence continues at coordinate 3,099 of JAKSMV010000014.1, read as the reverse complement.
AACATCTTCAGTCCGACCTATAATTCCTACAGCACCAACCGAACCAACAGCCGTTATGTGAGTTTGGAAGTCATTTTCAAGTTGATGTAAAAAAAGAAAAATCACTTTTTTCGCATTATTATCCGAATAATTATTACTTTTGCAATTATTATCCGAATAATAATTTATTTAAATGTATGAAAGACAATGAAATAAATAATCCTTTTGTGGTTGGAAAGTATGTCGCCCCCGAATATTTCTGCGATAGGGAAGAAGAAACCGCTTTCCTAAAGAAACAAATCGACAATGGCCGCAACACGGCTTTGATAGCACCGCGCCGATTGGGAAAAACAGGATTGATGCACCACCTTTTTGCACAAAACGAAATCAAGGAGCGTTATCATGTCTTTTTCATTGATATTTATGCAACAAGCTCATTGTCAGAGTTTGCCTATCTGTTTGGAAACACCATTTACAAGCAATTGAAACCGCTTCGCACCCAATGGGCGGAAAAGTTCTTTCAAATCATGGCATCGCTGCGCCCAGGCTTCAAACTCGATGCCGTGACTGGCGAACCGACTTTCGACATTGGAATCGGCGAAATCGAACAGCCACAAACCACGCTCGACGAGATTTTCACCTATTTGGAAGCTGCCGACAAACCTTGCATCGTCGCCATCGACGAATTTCAGCAAATCATGAAATACGGCGAAAAAAACATCGAGGCCTTGCTGCGCACGAAAATACAGGAATGTAAACAGACCGTGTTTATCTTTTCTGGAAGCCAACGGCATTTGATGAGCCAAATGTTTCATTCGCCTTCCAAACCATTCTACCAAAGCGTCATTTCAGCAGACTTGAAACCTTTGGAACGGCAAACTTACATCAGTTTTGCCCAAAAGCAATTCTCACAATACGGCAAAGACATCGACCCTGCCCTTGTCGGAATGGTTTATGACGAATTTGAAGGCACGACCTGGTACATGCAAATGATGATGAACGAATTGTTTGCCCTTACTGACAAAGGGGAAAAATGCGAAATCGGGATGTTGGAAACAGCCAAACGAAACGTCATCACGATGCAGGAAATGAATTACAAGGAAATGCTGCAGCAAGTTCCTGCCAAGCAAAAACCTGTCCTGCTGGCACTTGCCAAAGAACAATTAGCGGTAAATGCCATGTCGGGCAGTTTCGTAAAGAAATATGGGCTTAGTTCGGCCAGTTCCGTACAATCGGCATTAAAAGGCCTGTTGGAAAAAGACTTGATTACACGCACCGAAAAAGGCTATCGCGTTTATGACTTTTTCTTTGCTGAATGGTTACGTAATTATTAATACACTACTTTTGCAGCCTCAAATCAAAACGGAAAATGAAGAAATACATTATCACCATATTGGCAGTCCTTGTGCTGGCATCGTGTGGCGAGAAGCAAAATACTGGAAAAGAGGCAAATAAGAAAGAAGAAAAGAAGAATGTCATCGTTCCACAATTCAGTGGCGATTCGGCCTATCAGTTCGTGAAAGCGCAAACCGATTTCGGTCCTCGTGTCCCCGAAACCGAGGCACATGCACTTTGTGCACAATGGTTGGTGGAACGCCTTTCGGAATATGCCGACACGGTGTTTGTGCAGGATTTCCGTACCCGCATTTTCAATGGCAATGGCATGAATGGCCAAAATATCATTGCCTCGTTCCATCCCGAAGCCGCCAAGCGCATCGTGCTTTGCTCGCATTGGGACTCGCGCCCCTTTGCCGACCACGACCCTGACGAAGCCAACTGGAACACGCCCATCGATGGTGCCAACGACGGTGCCAGCGGCGTAGGCGTGCTGATGGAATGTGCCCGGCTCTTCAAGCAGCAGCCACTCAACGAGAAACTGGGTGTCGATATCATCCTATTCGACCTCGAAGACTATGGCCCGCGCCAAGATGAAGCACTGAAATATTACGACGAAGATGTCAACCACTGGGCTTTGGGTTCGCAATATTGGTCCAAGCATCCGCACATCTATGGCTACAAGGCCTATTACGGCATCTTGCTCGACATGGTGGGCGGCAGCAATCCAAACTTCGAGAAGGAATACTACTCGCAGGCTTATGCCAGTGGAGTCGTCAACAAGGTTTGGCGCAAGGCCTTCGATTTGGGCTATCGCAACTATTTCACCACCGAACTTGGCGACCCCATCAGCGACGACCACATTCCGCTTAACGAGGCCGGATTGCAAACCATCGACATCATCGACTTGCAACCCGAAAGCTCGAATGGCAGTTTTCCGGAAGTTTGGCATACGCTCAACGACAACATCGACCATATCGACCCGGCGACTTTGCAAATGGTGGGCAACTTGATTGTCAATGTGGTTTACGAAGAATGAGAAAAAATAAGAATTGGCAATGATGATGATTAATTGTTTATTTTTGCCGATTGAAAGGTACATTTGTAAAACTTAAATCATTAAATCTATGAAGAAAATTTATGTTGTGGTCATGGTGGCTATCATGACGCTTGGTATGAGCTTCAAGGCTCAAGCTATCGAAAATCCTTGGAACACGGGAACAATTGTTGCCAATGCACATGTGGGTTTCTTTCCTGGCATAGGTGGCAGTGTTTCAGCCGATTATGTCCTTGTCAACAGTTGGTGGAAGGGTCACTTCACTGTTGGTGGATATGTTAATGGCGTTACTTATAGCAATGGTACTTCGTATTATGGAGTCAATACTCGCTTCCATCGCAATAGCTTTAGTGTACTGCCTCGTGCAACCTATGGACTGAACATCACCAAGGACTTCGAAGTCCATGCAGGAGTGATGACGGGAATTTGTTTCATTAATTCCTATTACACCAGTAATGTATTGAACGAACATTTTGATGCAGTAAGGACTTATGGTTTCGAGTATGGTACATTTGTAGGCTGCCGCTATTTCTTCACACCAAACTTTGGTGTTTCGGCTGAAGCATGTGTCTCAAGCTACTATGTTCCTTACCTGAACGCTGGCATTACTTTGAAGTTCTGATAGGAGAATGTCATACAACAAGAAAAAGAGGGCGTTAGTCCTCTTTTTTTTATTTTCCTAAAATCCGCAAGCAATCTCAATGGCAATCTCAATTGCAGTAAAGAGC